>NZ_JAKRKC020000002.1:1269352-1904028 GCF_022664455.2 Actinomadura luzonensis | reverse complement strand
GCACGAAGTCGTCGACGCCCTGGGCGACCCCGTCGGCCCGCTCGGCGATGGCGGCGAGGTTGACGTCGTTCTCGATCGTCACCTCGCGCCGCAGGTCGCCGGCCAGGGCCTCGTGGATGCCCTCGTGCCAGCCGGGCAGGTCGAAGGAGAAACGCACGTCGCCGCTGCGCGGATCGACCACGCCGGGAGTGCCGATCACCACGCCGCGCAGCTTGCCGAGGCCCACCTTGGCGCCGCGGCAGGCCTTGACGATGGCCTCGTGCACGGCGGCCACCGGATCGTCGTGGCCCTTCGGGTCGACGGTGATCTCGGCGATCGTGCGGCCGTGGATGTCGGCGACGGCCGAGGAGATGCGCTCGGGGCCGACCTCCAGGCCGGCGACGTACGCGCTGGAGGCGATCACGGAGTAGAGGGCGGCGTTGGGCCCCCGCCCGCCGGCCTGCGTGCCGACCACCTCGACCAGGCCGCGCTCCTCCAGCCTGGACAGCGTCTGCGAGGCCGTCACCTTGGACAGGCCGGTCAGGTCGCCGATCTGGCCGCGCGTCATCGGACCGGTGGCCAGCAGCAGCTCCAGCGCGGCCCGGTCGTTGATCTCCCTCAGCAGTCTGGGCACACCAGGGCGTCGCTCCACCACGCTGAATCCCCACCGTCGTTCTGCTTCGGAATCGAAAAGAATGTTGGAAGTTTAGCGCTCCTGCCTGGGAGAGTTCGGATCTCCTGCCCGTTCTGACGACCTTGCGCCTAACCAGTGTTGACCAGGAGGGATAATCGAGAACATGCGCCTTTCCGCTCGTGTCGACTACGCCCTCCGTGCCGCCGCCGAACTCGCCGCCGCGGGAGCCGGCCCGACCACGGTGGGCGAGCTCGCCAAGGAGCAGGACATGCCACCCAAATACCTGGAGAACATCCTGCTCCAGATGCGCCGCGCCGGCCTGGTGCGCGGGCAGCGGGGGCCCGAGGGCGGCTACGTGCTGGCCCGCCCCGCCGGGGAGATCTCCCTCGCCGACGTGATCCGCGCCGTGGACGGCCCGCTCGCCAACGTGCGCGGCGAGCGGCCCGAGCACGTCGGCTACCGGGGGCCGGCCGAGTCGTTGCAGCAGGTGTGGATCGCGCTGCGCGCCACCGAGCGGGCGATCCTGGAGGAGGTCACGCTCGAACAGGTCGCCTCCGGCGCGCTGCCCGAGCGCGTCCGCCAGCTCGCCGCCGACCCCGCCGCCTGGGACTGACCGGCCAGCCGTTCACGGGCGGCTCAGCGCGTACGTGATGCTCGTGTCCAGATCGGCCGCGCGCCCGGCGCGGAAGGCGTGCTCGTAGGCGCGGTCGCCGAGCGTCAGCCGCACCCGCTCCTCGCACGCCCGCCGCACCGCCACCAGCTCCGGCTGCCCCGCCTGCTGCTTGCCGAGAGCGTCCCACACCTGCCCGGCCACGCCCAGGATGCGCGCCGCCCGCTCCCCCTGGCCCGCCGCCACCGCGGCCTGGGCGAGCACGTCGAGCGCCATCGCCACCCCGACCCGGTCGTGCAGCCGCCACTTCGCCTCCAGCGCCGCCTGCGCGTACGACCACGCCTGCCCCGCCTCGCCGCAGGACAGCTCCGCCTGGGCCCGCAGGGTGTCGCCGAAGGCCCGCAGCCAGCGCTCCCCGTGCCGGTCCGACAGCGCCCGCCCGCGCCGCAGCACCGCGATCGCCTCGTCGAGCCGGCCCTGGCTGGTGTACAGCAGGCCGAGGCTCGTGCAGGCCAGCGACGCGCCCAGGGTGAGCACGCCGTCGCCCCCGGCGAGGAGCGAGCGCGCCAGCTCCACCGCGCGCTGCTGGTCGCCGAGGATGAGCGCGGCCACCATGAGGGCCGCCCGCGCGGTGGCCGCCGTCTCCTCCGCGCCGCGCCGCTCGGCGTCGGCCAGGCACTCGGCGGCCCGCTTCTCCGCGACGACCGGCTCGCCCTGGCACAGGTGCACGAAGGCGCACGCCCACAACGCCTTGTCGCGGGCCGGGCCCGGCTCAGGATGCAGATCGAGCGCGCGCTCCAGGTAGTGCTGGCCCTCCTTGTTGTAGCCGCACGGGTACCAGAAGAACCACAGCGAGCCGGCCAGCCGCAGCGCGAGGTCGCCCTCCGGGCGGGCCAGGCCGTACTCCAGCGCGGCGCGCAGGTTGCCGTGCTCGGCCGTCATCCGGTCGTACCAGGCGTACTGGTCGGCGCCGAGCCAGGCGGCGTCGCCCGCCGCGGCCAGCTCCAGGTAGTGGTCACAGTGCCGGCGGCGCATCGCCTCCTCCTCGCCGAGGTCGCGCAGCCAGGACGCGCCGAACTCGCGGATCGTGTCGAGCATCCGGTAGCGGTCGCCGTCGCCGGTCGGCTCCCAGAGCAGGATCGACTTGTCCACCAGCGACTCCAGAAGCTGCGGGATCCGCCAGGACGGCAGCGCGTCGTCGGCGCACACCTGCTTGACCGCCGCCGGGTCGATGCCGCCCGCGAACACCGACGCCCGCGCCCACAACAGCCGCTCCGCCGGGGTGCAGAGCTGGTGGCTCCAGCCCACCGCGGTACGCAGCGCCTGGTGCCAGGGCGGGTCGGCGTCGTACACGGGCCGGTCGGTGACTCCCAGCACCGCGTAGCGGTCCTCCAGCCGCGCGGCCAGCTCCTCCACGCTCTCCTCGCGCAGCCGGGCCGCGGCCAGCTCGATCGCCAGCGGCAGGCCCTCCAGCCGGCGGCACACCCGCACCACGGCGTCCCGGTTGTGCTCGGTGACCGCGAAGCCGGGGACCGCCGCGGCGGCCCGGTCGGCCAGCAGCGCCACCGCGCCCCCTCCGATCCCACCGGCCGCGCCGCTCCCACCGGCCGCGCCGGAAGCGCCGCCGTCCGGCGGGGCGGCCGGGACCGGCAGCGGCTCCAGCGTCATCACCTGCTCCTCCGGCAGGCCGAGCGCGCGCCGCCCGGTCGCGAGGACGCGCAGGCCGGGCGCGGCGGCCAGCAGCGCCGTGACGACCCGCGCGCACGCCTCGGCCAGATGCTCGCAGGTGTCGAGCACCAGCAGCAGCTCACGCCCGGCCAGGTAGCCGGCCAGCACCTCGGTCACCGGCGCGGCGCTCTGGTCGGCCAGCGGCAGCGCCTCGGCGATCGCGTACGGCAGCGCGCTCTCCTCCGCCAGCGGCGAGAGCGGCACCAGCCACGCCCCGTCGGCGAGGCCAGGCCGCAGCTCGGCCGCCGCCCGCAGGGCGAGCCGGGTCTTGCCGACCCCGGCCACCCCCGTGACCGTCACCAGCCGCGAACGGGTGAGGAGGGCGCGCAGCCGGGCCACCTCCGCACCGCGCCCGATCAGCCGCGTCGTCTCACCCGGCAGGTTGCCCGGCCCGCTGCCCGGCTCCCCGCCCGGCCCGCTGCCCGGCCCGCTGCCCGGCTGCCCACCCGTCCCGCTGCCCGGCTCCCCGCCCTGCTCTCCGCCCGGCTGCCTGCTCTGCCCGTCGTCCTGCCCTGAGCCTGCTCGCATGCTCGTCACCTCGCTGGGGCCTCCGTTGCCCCACCAGTTTGCCGGAATCACCGACGCACCATCACTAAAAGTGAGAAGCTGGTTACTCACCTCCCAAGTCCCCGCAAGGAGGAAGCCATCGCGCGGCGCACACCACCCACCACGAGCCGGCGCTGGCTCCTGCCGGGGCTGCTGACCGCCGAAGGGCTCGCGGCCGCGGTCGACGCCGCCCACGCGCCGTTCGCGCTGCCCGTCCTGCTGATGATCGGGCCGCTGGCCGCCGCGCACTTCCTCGGCGTCCGGCAGACCGCCGGGGTGGCCATCGCCGCGCTGGCCCTCATCGCCCTGCTGCCGGCCGCCGGCGCCGGCCTGGCGCTGCAGGCGGCCCGGGTGCTCGTCATCGCGCTCGGCGGGCTGGGCTGTGTGGTGGTGGCCGGCGTCCACGACCGGCAGCGCGCCGACCTCGGGCGGATCACCCGCATCGCCGAACGGGCGATGATCCCGTCCCTGCCCGCCGAGCTGGGCGGCGTCCGGCTGGCCGCGCACACCGCTCGGCGGCCGCCGGCGCGCGCATCGGCGGCGACCTGCACGAGGCCGTCGCCACCGCCGCCGGCGTCCGCCTGATCATCGGCGACGTGCGCGGCCACGGGCTCGACGCCGCCCACCTGAGCGCCGCGGTGCTCGACGCCTTCCGCCGCACCGCCGCCACCGCCCCCGACCTGGCCGCGCTCGCCCGCCACCTCGACGCCCGCATCGCGCCCGAGCTGGGCCCCGAGGACTTCGTGACCGTGCTGCTCGCCGAGTTCGTGCCGGGCGCGGTGCTGCTGGTCAACTGCGGGCACCCGGCGCCGCTGCGCGTCGACGCGCGGCTGCGGGTGCTGGAGCCGCCCCGGGCGTGCCGGCCGCTCGGCCTGTCGCCGGAGCCGTACGTGTGGCGGGTCCGCCTCCAGCCCGCCGACCGTTTGCTGCTCTACACCGACGGCTTCACCGAGGTCCGCGACCGGGGAGGGGCCGAGCTGCCGCTGGACGCGGCCATGCACACCGCGCTGACCGCCGCCACGCCGGAGGCGGCCCTGCGCGACCTGCTCGACCTGCTGCGCGAGCGCGCGGGCGGCGGCCCCGTCCCCGTCACCGACGACCTGACCCTGATCCTCGCCCAGCCCGTCGCCGCCTCCGCCGCCCCGCACCCCACCCCGGCGCCCGGCGACCATCAGCGCCGGTCCTGATCAGCGCCGCGCCCCGGCGGACACCGCTCGGTCCTCTCCGGTGGGGAACGCTTCCTAGACTGGAGGGATGCCCGAGGGAGACGCCGTCTACCGCACGGCGGCCCGCCTGCGCGCCGCCCTGGACGGCCGCGTGCTCACCAGGTCCGACTTCCGCGTGCCGCGGCACGCCACCGCCGATCTGACCGGCCGCGCCGTCCTGACCACGCTCTCGCGCGGCAAGCATCTGCTCACCCGGGTGGAGGGCGGTCTGACCGTCCACACGCACCTGCGGATGGACGGGAGCTGGCGCATCGTCGCGCCGGGGGCCCGTGTGCCGCCCGGCGACCAGGTGCGGCTGATCCTCGCCAACGCGGAGTGCACGGCGGTGGGCCGCAAGCTCGGCATGGTCGACCTCGTCAGGACCGGCGACGAGGAGCGGGTGGTGGGTCATCTGGGGCCGGACCTGCTGGGGCCGGACTGGGACCTGGACGAGGCCGTGCGGAGGCTGCGAGCGGCGCCCGGCAGGACGATCGGGGAGGCGCTGCTCGATCAGCGCAACCTGGCCGGGATCGGCACGATCTATCGCGCCGAGACCCTGTTCCTGAGGGGCGTCTGGCCGTGGCGGAGGGTCGGGGAGGTCGCGGACCTGGACGGGCTCGTGACGCTGGCGCAGCGCCTGCTGGCGGCCAACAAGGAGTATGCGGGCACGGTGACCACAGGTGATCGCCGCCCGTCGAACGCGACGTGGGTCTACGGCAGGGCAGGAAGACCCTGTCGCCGATGCGGCACCCGCATCAGCCGAGGGGAGATGGGTGCGCAGCCACAGGAACGGCTGATCCTGTGGTGTGCCGGCTGCCAGCCGCGCTAGGCAGCCACCATGTCCTTGACCTCAGGGAACACGGAGTCGGAGATCGATCCGGGAACGGTCTCCGAGAGCGGCAGACGCTCGTGCTCAGGAACGTCGGCGAGCACGGGAGCGGCCTGGAGCTCGGCCAGCGCGAACTGGTCGGACACCTCACGCAGGACCTGCGAGAGCGGCACCCCGAGCGCGCCACAGATGGACGCGAGCAGCTCCGACGAAGCCTCCTTCTGCCCCCGCTCCACCTCGGACAGGTAGCCGAGCGAGACACGGGCCAGCGTGGAAACCTCGCGCAGTGTGCGTCCCTGGCGCACGCGCAACCGCCTCAGCACGTCGCCGAGCAGCTGACGCAGCAGAATCATCTGTCGCTCCCTCCCCGGCGCGGATGTCTTCACCACGCCCCGCGCGATCGGATCGTGCCGCACATTGGTCTTCTTCGCTTCGTACATACTCCTCGCCGTCATCATCGGGCGTCGCCGCCCCTTGACCGCCGCTCGTGCCTCGCCGCGCGACTCATCAGGCCCGCCTGCCGGGCGCTCGGTGCTTGCAGTTGGCTCACGGACCTCACTCACAGCTCCACCGTACCCGTATCCACCGACACCGCGTCAGACCGTGCAAGGCATGTTCGCTCGGGACGTAACACGGTAATCATCCGGAATGTTCCCCTATGTTCGCCTTCAGCACACCTGACAGGAGATCAACAGCCTCGTGCACGGTCTCTACCCGGATACGTTCGCGTGACCCCTCAAGTCTCAATTCCCGGCCCCAAACCTGTCCGCCGGGCCCGGCGACCGCGACGAACACGGTGCCCACGGGCTTGCCGTCCTGCGGCTCGGGCCCCGCCACCCCGGTCACGGCCACCCCGTACGCGGCCCCGCACACCCGCGCGACCCCCCGCGCCATGGCCGCCGCCACCTCCGGGTGCACCGCGCCCTCGCGCTCCAGCAGCTCGCCCGGCACGCCCAGCAGGTCGCGCTTGAGATCGGTGGCGTAGGAGATGATCCCGCCGCGGAAGACCCGCGACGCCCCGGAGACCCCCGTGACGGTCGCCCCGATCAGCCCCCCGGTCAGCGACTCGGCCACCGCCACCGTCGCGCCCCGCTGCGCCAGCAGGTCGAGCACCCCGGCCACGTCCACAGTTCGGCTCACTCCCCCCGTGCCTGCCTGGCCACCTTACGCAGCTTCACCGCCCGCAGCACGTAGTCGGCGCCGGTGAGCACGGTCACCACCACCGCCGCGCCCATCACCACCCAGCGCAGCATGTCCGGCACCCCGGGCAGCAGGTAGAGGACGATCGCGGCGATCTGCAGCACGGTCTTGACCTTGCCGCCGTAGCTGGCCGGGATGACCGCGTGCCGCAGCAGCACGAACCGCAACGCCGTGATGCCGAGCTCCCGCCCCAGGATCACCAGCGTGACCCACCACGGCAGCTCCTCCAGCACCGACAGGCACACCAGCGCCGCGCCCGTCAACGCCTTGTCGGCGATCGGGTCGGCGATCTTGCCGAAGTCGGTGATGAGCCCGTAGCGGCGGGCCAGCTCGCCGTCCAGGTGGTCGGTGATGGAGGCCACCGCGAACACCGCCAGCGCCGCGATCCGCCAGCCGGTGCCGGGCAGGAAGAGACAGACGACGAAGAAGGGGACGAGCACCAACCGGAGGACCGTGAGGACGTTGGCGATGTTCCACGGGCTCACCGCACGGCGCTCGTCCCTCTTCATGGGCCGGCCTTGATGCGCGCGATCAGGTCGACCCCTTCGGCGTCGACCACGACCGCGCGCACGACCTGGCCGGTGACCAGGCCGATGCCCTGCACGGTGACCGAGCCGTCGACCTCGGGACCCTGGTGGGCGGCCCGGCCCTCGTAGCCGCCGTCACCCAGGTCGTCCTCGATCAGCACGTCGACCTCGGTGCCGATGCGTTCCTCCGCCCGCTGGGCGGTCAGCTCCTCGGCCAGCTCGGTGAGCACCCGCACCCGCTCGTCGATGACGTCCTGGCCGAGCTTGCCCGGCAGGCCGGCCGCCTCGGTGCCGTCCTCGTCGGAGTAGCCGAACACGCCGATGACGTCGAGCCTCGCGGCCTCCAGGAAGGCCACCAGCTCGCCGAACTCCTCCTCGGTCTCCCCGGGGAAGCCCACGATGAAGTTGGAGCGCACGCCCGCCTCAGGGGCGCGCTCGCGCACGGTCTCCAGGAGCCCGAGGAAGCGCTCGGGGTCGCCGAAGCGGCGCATGCGGCGCAGCACGCCGTTGCTGGCGTGCTGGAAGGACAGGTCGAAGTAGGGCGCGACGCCCTCGGTGCCGCAGATCACGTCGATCAGCCCGGGACGCAGCTCGGCCGGCTGCAGGTAGCTGACCCGCACCCGCTCCACGCCCTCGACGGCGGCGAGCTGCGGCAGCAGCTTCTCCAGCGCCCGCAGGTCGCCGAGGTCCTTGCCGTAGGAGGTGGAGTTCTCGCTCACCAGGACCAGCTCGCGGACCCCGCGGTGGGCCAGCCAGTCGGCCTCGGCGAGCAGCTCGTCGGGGACGCGCGAGACGTAGGAGCCGCGGAAGGACGGAATGGCGCAGAACGTGCAGCGCCGGTCGCAGCCGGAGGCGAGCTTGAGCGAGGCCACCGGGCTCTCGTCGAGCCGCTTGCGCAGCACGCGCGGCCCGCTGGCGGGCGCCACCCCGGCCGGCAGGTCGCCGTGGCCCGGGATGCCCGACTTCGGCACGGCGGCGCGCTCGACCGGCGAGATGGGCAGCAGTGTGCGGCGGTCGCGCGGCGTGTGGGGCTTGAGCGGCCGGCCGGCGAGCACGTCGTCGAGCCGGTCGCCGATCTCGGCGTAGTCGTCGAAGGAGATGACCGCGCTGGCCTCGGGCAGCGCGTCGGCCAGCTCACCGCCGTAGCGCTCGGCCATGCAACCCGCGGCGACGACCTTCGCGCCGGAGTCGGAGGCGGCCAGGAGCGTGTCGATGGAGTCCTTCTTGGCCGAGTCGATGAAGCCACAGGTGTTGACGACGACGACGTCGGGGTCGTCGTCGCCGAGCTGCCAGCCGGCAGCCTCAAGTCGCGCGGCGAGCTCCTCGGAGTCGACCTCGTTGCGCGCGCAGCCCAGAGTGATCAGCGATGCGGTTCGGCGGGATGACATGGTGAACACTACGGTATCGGGAGTTGGCCACCACCCGATGCACTGGCCCGCCCCGGACGGCTACCGGGCCTTCTGCTTGACGGGTGCCTTGGGCGCCTCGAACGAGGTCCGCACCATCTCGCCACGGCGTCCCAGCTTCTTCACTTTCTTGCCGTTGACCTGCAGCGTCACCGCCGTGGCGTCGCTCAGCATCAGGTTGACCTTGCCCGGCGCGCGCCACTCGGAGGTCTTGCCCGCCTTCAGCGTGCCGGCGAACAACCGGCGGCCCTCGCCGTCGTGCACCCCGACGTACGACGACCGCTTCGCCTTGATGCGCAGCGTCACCATCTCCTTGGCCGAGGTCGGTGACGGCTTCGGCGCCTCGGTGATGGGCGTGTTCGGCGGCACGCTGGGCCGCGCCGACGCCTGCCGCACCCCGGCGACCTGCACCTGGTCGCCGGAGCCGCCCAGCATCCGCATCATGCCGAAGACGACCACGATGGCCAGCGCCACCCCCAGCGCCATGGTCCAGTTGGGCCCCCGCCGCTCCGGCAGGTTGATCTTCTTGTCGGCCTGGAACACCGCGGCGGCCCGCACCGGCTCCGGCGCCCCGCCGTGCTCCTGGTCGTACTGGTGGACGACGGCCTCGGGATCCAGCCCCACGGCCGCGGCCAGCGACTTGATGTGCCCCCGGGCGTAGAACGGGCCTCCACACTGCTCGTAGTCGTCCTGCTCGATGCAATGGACGATGGACTCGCGGATGCGTGTGGCCGCGCTGATCTGCGCGACCGACATTCCGGCCGACTGCCTGGCTGCCGCCAGCATGGCCCCGATGCTCTGCTGCTCCTGCACGGCGTACGCCTCCCCGATGGCGTCTGGTTCCCCCACCACGACTCTGCGTAGTGGTTCATATTCAACCAGTTGAAGCCGCTCAAACCCGCATTGGGGTCATTCGCCACGCAGGTCGGCCAGCAAACCCGGCAGATCGTCGGGCTTCACCAGCACCTCGCGCGCCTTGGAGCCCTCGCTCGGGCCGACCACGTTGCGGCTCTCCAGCAGGTCCATCAGCCGCCCGGCCTTGGCGAAGCCGACCCGCAGCTTGCGCTGCAACATCGAGGTCGAGCCGAACTGGGTGGTGACGATCAGCTCGGCCGCCTGGATCAGCAGGTCGAGGTCGTCGCCGATCTCCTCGTCGATCTCCCGCTTGACCGGCGCCGCCGCCACGTCCTCGCGGTACTCGGCCTGCATCTGCCCCTTGCAGTGCCCGACGATCTCGGCGATCTCCTTCTCCGAGACGAACGCGTTCTGGATGCGGATGGGCTTGCTCGCGCCCATCGGCAGGAACAGCGCGTCACCCTGGCCGACCAGCTTGTCGGCGCCGGGCTGGTCGAGGATGACCCGCGAGTCGGTCAGCGAGGAGACGGCGAAGGCGAGCCTGGAGGGCACGTTCGCCTTGATCAGGCCGGTGACGACGTCCACCGACGGCCGCTGCGTGGCGATCACCAGGTGGATGCCCGCCGCGCGGGCCAGCTGGGTGATGCGCACGATGGAGTCCTCGACGTCGCGCGGCGCGACCATCATGAGGTCGGCCAGCTCGTCCACGATCACCAGCAGGTACGGGTACGGCTGGTAGACCCGCTCGCTGCCGGGCGGCGGCTGCAGCTTGCCCGCCCGCACGGCCTTGTTGAACTCGTCCACGTGCCGGAACCCCGACGCCGCCAGGTCGTCGTAGCGCCGGTCCATCTCGCCCACGACCCATTCCAGGGCCTCGGCGGCCTTCTTCGGGTTCGTGATGATCGGGGTGATGAGGTGGGGGATGCCCTCGTACACGGACAGCTCGACCCGTTTGGGGTCCACCAGCACCATGCGCACCTCGTCGGGGGTGGCGCGCATGAGGATCGAGGTGATCAGGCCGTTGACGCAGACCGACTTGCCCGCGCCGGTGGCGCCGGCGATGAGCAGGTGGGGCATCTTGGCCAGGTTCGCGACGATGGTGCGGCCCTCGACGTCCTTGCCCAGGCCGACGATCATCGGGTGGTGGTCGGCCTGCGCCACCTGCGAGCGCAGCACGTCGCCGAGCGCCACCAGGTCCTTGTCGGCGTTCGGGATCTCCACCCCGATGGCCGACTTGCCGGGGATGGGGGAAAGGATGCGCACGTCGGCGGACTTGACCGCGTAGGCGATGTTCTTGGTGAGCGCCGTCACCTTCTCGACCTTCACCGCCGGGCCCAGCTCGATCTCGTAGCGGGTGACGGTCGGGCCGCGGGTGAAGCCGATCACCTGCGCGTCGATGCTGAACTGCTCCAGCACGCTGGTCAGCGCGTTGACGACGGTGGTGTTGGCCTTGGTCTGCGGCTTGGGCGGGGTGCCCGGCTTGAGGTACTGCAGGTCCGGCAGCGCGTACGGCCCCGCCTGCGGCGACAGCACGAGCTGCTCGACCTTGCGCGGCGCGGGCGTCGGCAGCGGCGGCTCCGGCGCCCGCCGCTCGGCCTCGGCCTCCGCCACCGGGACGGGCGGCGCCGCCTCCTCGTCGTCGGTGAGCCCGGGGACGATCTCCGGCGAGTGCTCGGCGCGTTCCTTGTCCTTCTCCGACAACACCGGCGTGTCGTACGGCTTGACCGTGTCGCCGCCCTCTTCGGTCTTCTTGACCCGGGTGCGCCGCCTGGCCGGCTCGCGCGGCAGCGCCTCGGCCTGCCGCTCGAACAGCAGGTGCCGCAGCTCGGCCAGCCGCTCGGGGATGCGGTGCACCGGCGTCGCGGTGATCACCAGCACGCCGAACGCCGACAGGAGCAGCAGCAGCGGGATCGTGATCCACGACGGCAGGATGCTCATCGGCGGCGCCGAGACGATGAACCCGACCATGCCGCCGGCCGCCGACACCTTGTCCATGCCCTGGCCCTCGCCCGCCGGGTACGGCGTGCCGTTGGCCACGTGGATCACGCCGAGCACGCCGACCAGCAGCGCCGCCCAGCCGATCACCATGCGGCCGGTGTCGGCGTTCTGGTCGGGGTGGCGCATGTAGCGCCAGGCCAGCAGGCCGAGCAGCAGCGGCAGCGCCCAGGCCAGCGAGCCGAACACGCCGTGCACCGTCGCGTTGACCACCCCGGAGACGGCCCCGTCGGCGTTGCGCCAGGTCATCGAGGCCAGCACGATCGCGGCGGCGAGCCAGGCCAGCCCGAGGCCGTCCCGCCGGTGCGCCGGGTCCAGCTCGCGGGCGTTCCTGCCGAAGGCCCGCGCCATGCTGCCGACGCCGCCCGCGAACAACATCCACAGCCCGACGATCAGTTTCCCGATCATGGTGAAGACCCAGCTGATCGGGTCGGGGTGGGCGACGGAGGACTTGCGGCCGGAGGAGGTCGCCCTCGGCCTCGGACGCCCCGCCGACGCTCCGGTCCGCTTCGCGGAGGCCGAACGGGCCGAGGTCGAGCGCTTCGCCGGCCCCTTGGGTGCGCTTTTCGGCGTACGGGTGGCCATGATGCCAAAGGTACGTCGGAGACACCGCGCCACGCGCGGAGGCTCGCCGCGCAGCCCGCACAAAGACCCCGGGAACGCCCTTTCAGTCCGTGAAGCGTCCCTCCACCGGCTGTGCGGACACCGCGTCGAAGGCCGCCTGCATGGCCGCCACCCGGTCGGCGAGGTCCTTGACCGCCTCCCGCAGCCCCTCGTCGCCCGCGGTGAGCCCGGCGAGCCCGCTCAGCCCCGCCTCGACCGCGCCGAGCCGCCGGGCGAACCCCGACAGCGCCTCCTGGTCGTGCACGAGCTGGGTGAGCAGCGCGGTCTGCTCGACCAGCACGGAGGTCTTGCGGGACAGCTCGATGAAGACCGCGACCTTGGAGCGCAGCACCCACGGGTCGAACGGCTTGGTGAGGTAGTCGACCGCGCCGACCGCGTAGCCGCGGAAGGCCCCCCCGGCGCTGGGCTCGGTGCCGGTCAGGAAGATGATCGGCACGTCGCGGGTCTGGTCGAGCCGCTTGATGTGGGCGGCGGTCTCGAAGCCGTCCATGCCGGGCATGAGCACGTCGAGCAGCACGACCGCGAAGTCGTGCCGGAGCATCAGCTTCATCGCCTCCTGGCCGGACCTGGCCTTGAACAGCCGCTGCTGCAACGGGCGCAGGATGGCCTCCAGCGCGACCAGGCTCTCCTCGTTGTCGTCGACGAGCAGGATCTTGACCTGGCGGTTCACCGCTCGATCCACCTCCGCATCACATCCAGCAGGTGATCGAGGTCCACCGGCTTGGGCACGTAGTCGGAGGCCCCGCAGGAGATCGTCTTCTCCCGGTCGCCCGGCATGGCCTTGGCGGTCAGCGCGATGATCGGCAGGCCGGCCAGGCGCGGCATGGCGCGGACGGCGGCCAGCGTCTCGTAGCCGTCCATCTCCGGCATCATGACGTCCATCAGCACGAGGTCGATGCCCTCCTCGCGTTCCAGGGCCTCGACGCCCTCGCGGCCGTTCTCGGCGTAGACGATCTCCATGCCGAGCCGGCCCAGCACGTGGGTCAGCGCGTAGACGTTGCGGATGTCGTCGTCCACGATGAGCACCCGGCGGCCGGCGAACGCCTCTCCCAGCGGGCCGTCCTTGAGTTTGGTGAGCTTGGCCGCCGACGGCCAGGCGTCGTCGACGGGCTCGACGGCCGCCCACTCGGGCTGCGGCGGGGCGCCGAGGCGCAGCTCGGGCGGCCTCGGCGGCGGCTGCCACTCGGGCTCGCCGGTGGCCGGGGACGACGGGCAGCGGGCGGGCACGTACAGCGTGAACGTGCTGCCCGCGCCCGGCGTGCTGGTGGCGTGGATCTCGCCGCCGAGCAGCCGGGCGATCTCGCTGCTGATCGACAGGCCGAGGCCGGTGCCGCCGTACTTGCGGCTGGTGGTGCCGTCGGCCTGCTGGAAGGCGCCGAAGATGAGCGGCAGCTTGTCGGCGGCGATGCCGATGCCGGTGTCGCTGACGGCGAAGGCCAGCACCTCGCCCTCCGGCGTGCGGCGGCCCGGGTCGAGCGACACCTCCAGCCGCACCTCGCCGCAGGCGGTGAACTTGACGGCGTTGGACAGCAGGTTGCGCAGGATCTGCTGGAGCCGCCGCTCGTCGTTGAACAGCTCGCGCGGCGTGCCGGGCCGCACCTCGATCTCGAAGGTCAGCCCGCGGTCGACGGTCAACGGCCGGAAGGTCGCGTCGACGTAGTCGAGCAGCTTGCTGAGCGGCAGCTTCTCGGGCCGCACGTCCATCCTGCCCGCCTCGATCTTGGACAGGTCGAGGATGTCGTTGATGAGCTGCAGCAGGTCGCTGCCGGCGTTGTGGATCGTGGTGGCGAACTCGACCTCCTGCTCCGACAGGTTGCTCTCCGGGTTGTCGGCCAGCAGCCTGGCCAGGATGAGCAGGCTGTTGAGCGGGGTGCGCAGCTCGTGGGACATGTTGGCGAGGAACTGCGACTTGTAGCGCGAGGAGGTGGCCAGCAGGTGGGCCTTCTCCTCCAGCGCCGCGTTCGACTTGCGCAGCTCGGCCTGCTGGCGCTGCAGCTCGTCGGAGCGGCCCTGGAGCTGCTGGGCCAGCCGCTGCGACTCCGACAGCAGCGCCTCGGTGCGGGCGTTGGCGATGATCGTGTTGATGGCCACCCCGATGGTGACCACGAACTGGTCGAAGAAGGCCAGGTGCACGTCGCTGAAACGGCTGAAGGAGGCCAGCTCGATGACGCCGAGCACCTTGTCCTCGAAGACGATGGGCAGCACCACGACGCTGGCCGGCGCGGCCTCCCCGAGCCCGGTGTGGACCTTGATGTAGCCGGGCGGCACGTCCTCCAGCAGGATGCGCTGGCGCTCCAGCGCCGCCTGCCGGATCAGCCCGGGGCCGGGCCGGCCGGGGCCGGGCAACATGTCGTGGGCGGCGCCGTAGCCGGCGATGAAGGCCAGCGCGCCGTCGGGTGAGTCGGACTCGGCCAGGAAGAACGCGCCGTACTGGGCGCTGACCAGCGGCGTCAGCTCGCGCAGGATGAGGTCGGCGACCTCGACGAGGTCGCGGTGGCCCTGCATGAGCCCGGCGATGCGGGCGAGGTTGCTCTCCAGCCAGTCCTTGGCGCGGGTGGTCTCGCGCAGGTTGGCGACCATGAGGTTGACGTTGTTCTTCAGCTCGGCGACCTCGCCCTTGGCCTCGACGCTGATCGAGCGGCTGAGGTCGCCCTGGGCGACGGCGCTGGCCACCTCGGCGATGGCGCGGACCTGGGTGGTGAGGTTGCCGGCCAGCTCGTTGACGTTCCTGGTGAGGCGTTCCCAGGTGCCGTAGACGCCCTCGACCTCGGCCTGCCCGCCGAGCCTGCCCTCGGAGCCGACCTCGCGGGCCACCCGGGTGACCTCGGAGGAGAACGACGACAGCGTGTCGACCATGGTGTTGATCGTGGTCTTCAGCTCCAGGATCTCGCCGCGCGCGTCCACGTCGATCTTCTTGGACAGGTCGCCGTTGGCCACGGCGGTGGCGACCTGGGCGATGTTGCGGACCTGGCTGGTGAGGTTGGAGGCCATGAAGTTGACGTTGTCGGTGAGGTCCTTCCACACGCCGCTGGACCCGCGCACCTGCGCCTGGCCGCCGAGCCGCCCCTCGGTGCCGACCTCCCGCGCCACCCGCGTCACCTCGTCGGCGAAGGCGGACAGCTTGTCCACGGTGGCGTTGATGGTGTCCTTGAGCTGCAGGATCTCACCGCGGGCGTCCACGGTGATCTTCTTGGACAGGTCGCCGTTGGCGATGGCGGTGGTGACCATGGCGATGCTGCGGACCTGGCTGGTCAGGTTGGAGGCCATGAAGTTGACGTTGTCTGTGAGGTCCTTCCACACGCCGCTGGACCCGCGCACCTGCGCCTGGCCGCCGAGCCGCCCCTCCGTGCCGACCTCCCGCGCCACCCGCGTCACCTCGTCGGCGAACGCCGACAGCTGCCCCACCATCGTGTTGACGGTGTCCTTGAGCTGCAGCATCTCGCCCTTGACGTCGACGCTGATGTTGCGGCTGAGGTCGCCCTGGGCGACGGCGGTGGCCACCTGCGCGATGTCGCGCACCTGCTCGGTGAGGTTGGCCGCCATGAAGTTGACGTTGTCGGTGAGGTCCTTCCACACGCCGCGCACGCCGCGCACCTGCGCCTGGCCGCCGAGCCGCCCCTCCGTGCCGACCTCCCGCGCCACCCGCGTCACCTCGTCGGCGAACGCCGACAGCTGCCCCACCATCGTGTTGACGGTGTCCTTGAGCTGCAGCATCTCGCCCTTGACGTCGACGCTGATGTTGCGGCTGAGGTCGCCCTGGGCGACGGCGGTGGCCACCTGCGCGATGTCGCGCACCTGCTCGGTGAGGTTGGCCGCCATGAAGTTGACGTTGTCGGTGAGGTCCTTCCACACGCCGCGCACGCCGCGCACCTGCGCCTGGCCGCCGAGCCGCCCCTCCGTGCCGACCTCCCGCGCCACCCGCGTCACCTCGTCGGCGAACGCCGACAGCTGCCCCACCATCGTGTTGATGGTGTCCTTGAGCTGCAGGATCTCGCCGCGGGCGTCGACGGTGATCTTCTTCGACAGGTCGCCGTTGGCCACCGCGGTCGTCACCTGGGCGATCGAGCGCACCTGCGTGGTGAGGTTGGAGGCCATGAAGTTGACGTTGTCGGTGAGGTCCTTCCAGGTGCCGAGCACGCCCTTGACCTCGGCCCGGCCGCCGAGCTGCCCCTCGGTGCCGACCTCGCGGGCCACCCTGGTCACCTCGCTGGAGAACGCCGAGAGCTGGTCGACCATGGTGTTGACGGTCAGCTTGAGCTCCAGCAGCTCGCCGGTGGCCTCGACCGTCACCTGCCGGGTGAGGTCGCCGCGCGCCACGGCGGTGGTGACCACGGCGATGTCGCGCACCTGGGCGGTGAGCCGCGCCGCCATGGCGTTGACCGCCTCGGTGACGTCGCGCCAGCTCCCCGACATGCCCTGTGCCTTGGCCCGGCCGCCCAGCCGGCCCTCGGTGCCGACCTCGCGGGCCACCCTGGTCACCTCGCTGGTGAACAGCGCGAGCTGGTCGACCATGCGGTTGACGGCCTTGCCCATCAGGCGCAGCCCGCCGCACAGCGGCCGGTTGTCGTCCTGGAGGTCGACCCGCTGCGTCAGGTCGCCGTCGGCCACCGCGTTGAGCACCCGGGTGGCCCGGGCCGCCGGGATGACCAGGGCGTCGATCAGGGAGTTGACGGCGGTGACGTTGACCGCCCAGCTGCCGGTGCCCGGGCTCGCGTTGAGCCGCTCGTCGAGCCGGCCGCGCCTGGCCACCTCGCCGCGCACCCGGGTCAGCTCGGCCGTCAGGTGCTCGTTGCGCTCGGCCACCTGGTTGAACACCGTCGCCAGCTCCGCCAGCACCGGGTCGCCGGGCACGTCGAGGCGGTGCCGGAAGTTGCCGTCGCGCATGCCCTGAAGCGCCGTGAGCAGGGGGCGGAGCTCCGCGGGATGGAGCGCTCCACCCGCGTACGGGGGTTCCAACTGCGCGACCATGGCGGCCTTCTTCACAACTGGACGTATCAACGGCGCCATTCTGCCACTCTGAGAGTGACCGAACTGCCACATCGAGTGAGGTTCTAGGACGCAGAGTGGACACGACCCGGGTGTCGAGCACCGCCTTCGACGGGACCCCCCATGCCCCGGCGCACGCGCGCAAGTTCGTGCGCCAGGTGCTCGGTGAGTGGCGCCTCGGCCACCTCGCCGAGGACGCCGTGCTCCTGACCAGCGAGCTCGTCACGAACGCCGTGGTCCACGCGGGCACCGGCATCGAGCTGACGTGCCGCCTGGACGTGGAGTCCAGCCCGGCGCGGCTGGAGATCGAGGTAGACGACCACCACCCGGCCAAGTTCATCGACACCGCCGACCCGGCGCCCATGGAGGCCATGCGCGCCTCGGGGCGCGGGCTGGCGCTGGCGGGCATGCTGGCCGACGCCTGGGGCGTCACCTACACCCGCACCGCCAAACGGGTCTGGGTGCGCATCGAGCTGACCGACACCTGCGAGCCGCAGGACCTCGCGGGCACGCCCGCGCCCGCCCCGGTGCCCGCCCCGGTCGAGTCGCTGCACCTGGCCGTCCTGTGGTGCGACCGCGACGGCGTCGTGCAGGCCTGGAACTCCGAGGCGGAGAACCTGCTCGGCTGGCGCGCCGACCAGGTGGTGGGCATGCCGCTGCACGAGCTGGTGGCCTGGCGGGGGCACGGCCCGTACGCGCCGGCCCTGGCCGACACGCTGAGCCTCGGCCGCTGGCGGGGCGAGGCCCGCATGCGGCACTACGACGGCAGCCTGGTGCCGGTCTACGTCTCCCACCTGCGGCCCAAGGGGCAGCGCTCGGCGGTGTGGATGGTGGTGGCCGCCGACCACCGCTTCGTGCTGGCGGCGCCGCCCACGCCGCTGCGCAGGGAGGCGGGCACCCGCATCAAGGACCTGCTCGACCAGGACATGCCGTTCTCGGAGCTGCTGGAGACGATCGCGCGGATCGTGCAGGTCTCCAGCGGGGGCGACGCGGCGTACGTGCTGCTGGCCGCCGACGGCGGCTGCCGCTTCGGGGTGGCGGCGGCCGCGGGGACGACGGCGGGTCTGGTCGGGGTGCTGGCGACCGGGGTGTTCCGGCCCGGCCGCCGGGCCCCGACGCTGGTGGAGGACCTGCTGGCGGGCGACGTGGAGCTGGCCGGGCGGCTGCGGGCGCGGTCGCTGGCGTGCGCGCCGCTGCTGGTGTCCGGCGAGGTGACGGGCTATCTCGTGGTGACGGCGGCGGAGCCCGGCTGCTTCGACGAGGAGCTGACGGTGAGCCTGCAGCACATCGCCGACCAGGTGGCGGTTCCGGTGCAGCGCGAGCGGCTCGCCGAGCAGGACCGCGCGCACCGGGGGCGGCTGTCGTTCCTGGCGGAGGCGGGCGAGCTGCTGGCCGGGGTGCACGACGAGGAGCTGATCGCGGCGCTGACCGCGCAGCTCGTGGTGCCGAAGATCGCCACCTGGGCCGCGGTCTACCTCACCGACCTGGCCGGCATGACCCGGCTGGCGCACGTCTGGCACAGCGAGGAGCGGCACAACGCCGACCTGCGCAAGTCGTTGCCGGCCATCCCGCGCACCGCGCTCAACGAGGTGACCTGGCCCGCCGGCCAGGAGAGCGTGCTGTCGTTCCCGCTGCTCACGCAGGGCAGGTCGCACGGCGCGCTGGTGATCGGCCGGGCCGAGCCGGCCCTGCCGCTGGAGCTGGCCGACCTGCTGGGCGACCTGTGCCGGCTGGTGGCCCTCAACCTGCACACGGCCATGCTGTACGCCCGCCAGGCCACCACCTCTCGGGTGCTGCAGCGCAGCCTGCTGCCGATGCGGGTGGCGACGCCGATGCCGGGCCTGGAGTCGGCCGTCGTGTACGAGCCCGCCGAGGAGGGCGCCGACGTCGGCGGCGACTTCTACGACCTGTTCACCGTGGCCGACCACTGGTGCTTCGCCCTCGGCGACGTGTGCGGCAGCGGCCCCGAGGCGGCGGCGGTCACCGGCCTGGCCCGGCACGCGGTGCGGCTGCTGGCCAAGGAGCACTACACGGTGGCCGACATCTTCGACCGGCTCAACCAGGCGCTGCTGGAGGAGGGCGAGGACGGCCGGTTCCTGAGCCTGCTGTGCGGCGAGCTGACCCCGCTCCCGCAGGGCGGCGCGCTGTGCACGATCGCCTCGGCCGGTCACCCCTCGCCGCTGCTGCTGGGGGCCGACGGCGCGGTGCGCCCGGTGGCGACGCCGCAGCTCCTGCTCGGCGTCGAGGCCGACGCCCGCTTCTACGTCGAGAGCTTCACGCTGGCCCCGGACGACCTGCTGCTGTGCGTCACCGACGGCGTGACCGAGCGGCGCAACGGCGACCGCCTGCTCGACGACGGCGACGGCCTGGCCCGGCTGCTGTCGGGCTGCACGGGCCTGAGCGCGCACGCGGTCGCCGAGCGGGTGCGGCACGCGGTCGAGACCTTCGCCAAGGAGCCGTCGCACGACGACATGGCGCTGCTGGTGATCAAGGCCGCGGCCGCGTTGCGCAAGGTCAGGTAGTGGTGAACCGGTAGGTGGTGGTGGAGGTGCGCAGCTCGCCTGGGCGCAGCACGGTGGAGGGGAACTGCGGCTGGTTCGGCGAGTCGGGGAAGTGCTGGGTCTCCAGGCACATGCCGGCGAACGGCCCGAACGGGGTGGCCTCGCCGTCCAGCATGCTGCCGGAGTAGAACTGCACGCCCGGCTCGGTGGTGGTGACCTCCATGGTCAGGCCGCCGGCGGTGACGCTCATGGGGCCGTCGAGCACGAAGCAGTGGTCGTAGGCGCCGTCGATGCGCTCGCCGAGGGCGTGCGGCTCGGTGAAGTCGAACGGGGTGCCCTTGACCGGGGCCAGCTCGCCGGTCGGGATCTTGTCGTCGTCGACCGGCAGGTAGTGCTCGGCCGCGAGCCGCACGACGTGGTCGCGCACGTCGCCGACGCCCTGGCCCTTGAGGTTGAAGTAGGAGTGGTTGGTGAGGTTGACGACCGTCGGCTTGTCGCTCTCGCAGGCGTAGTCGATGCGCAGGGCGTCGTCCTCCAGCGTGTACGTCACCGTCGCGGTGAGCGTGCCCGGGTAGCCCTGGTCGCCGTCGGGGCTGACCAGCCGCAGCGTGACGGACGAGGGGGTGCTCTCGACGAGGTCCCACACCTTGGAGTCGAAGCCCTCGGTGCCGCCGTGCAGGCTGTTGGGGCCGTTGTTGACCGGCAGGGCGTGCTCGACGCCGTCGAGGGTGAAGCGGGCGCCGGCGATGCGGTTGCCGTAGCGGCCGACGACCGCGCCGAAGTAGCGGCTGCGGGTGAGGTAGTCCTCCAGGGTGTCCAGCCCGAGCACCACGTTGCGGCCCGACACCTCCAGGGAGCGTACGACGGCGCCGAGGGTCAGCACCTCGGCGCGGAGCCGCCCGGAGGACAGCTCCACCTGTTCGACCTGCTCGCCGGACGGCAGCGTTCCAAAGATCATTTCTGTGCCCTTCCCGTGGACTCGCGGACTATGAGGGCGGTGTCGAGGGTCACCGTCGCGCCCTCGCCCCCCGACTGCAGCAACAGGTCGACGGCCATCCGGCCCGCCGCCGCGGCGGGCATGGCCACCGTGGTCAGCTTCGGCCGGTTGAGCCGGCCGGGCAGGATGTCGTCGAACCCGATGACACTTATCTGGTCTGGTACCCCGATGTCCATCGCGGCCAGCCCCTCGATGAGGCCGAGCGCGACGAGATCGTTGTAGGCCAGCACGGCGCTCGCCCCGCAGGCCGCGACGTCGGCGGCCACGGCCAGGCCGCCTCCCTCGGTCGGCTGGTTGGGGCCGAAGAAGACGAGGTCGAGCCCCGGCGTCTCGGCGGCGACGCCCTGCATCTCGTTGCTGGTCCACGACCCGAGGGGGCCGGACACGAGCGCGATCCTGCGGTGGCCGAGCCCGGCCAGGTGCTCCAGGGCGAGCCTGGCGCCCTGGGCGACGTTCATGAGCACCGCGGGCATGCCCTTGATGCGGCGGTTGACCAGGACGAAGGGCACGTCCTCGGCCAGCCGCTCGATCATCTTGCTGGACAGGCGGGGGCTGCACAGCAGGACGCCGTCCACCTGTTTGGTGAACGTCCTGATCAGCTCCTCCTCCACCCGCGGGTCCTCGTCGGTGTCGGCCACGAACACGTGGTAGTCGCGGCCTCTGGCCTGCGCCTGGGCCGCCTTGATGATCGGCGGGAAGAACGGGTTGGCGATGTCGGCCACGATGAGGCCCATGTTGAAGGTGCGGCCGGTGGTGAGGGCCCGGGCCGCCCGGTTGGGGCGGTAGCCGAGGTCGTCGGCCGCGGCGAGCACCCGGCTCCTGGTGGCAGGATTGACCAGGTGCGGTGCGGAGAAGGTGCGGGAGACTGTGGACACGTGCACGCCGCAGGCGCGCGCCACGTCCTTGATCGTCGCCGCCATCGCCGTCCTCCCTTGCAAACGGTTGCCAGACTAAACCTTGACCTTCGCCGCTGTACTCGTCAAGGTTCGTGCAACCGGTTGCCGTACTGCGGGCTCACCAGCGCCCGCCGAGCTCCTTCAGCGTGAACACGCCGCCGGCGCGGTCGTGGACGGGGTCCGACAGGTCGGGCTCGCCCTGCTCGGCGATCAGCGCCGCCGCCCGCGGCTCCGAGTCGTCCCGCGAGACGTAGCCGATGGCCTCGGCCTCCTTCAGCGACCACCAGCGGCGGGCGTTGTCCGAGACGCCCCACACCACGTGGAAGCCGGGCGCGACCAGCGCGGCCTCGATCAGGCGGGCCAGGTCGTCGGGCGAGATCCAGGTGGCCAGGCCGCGGGTGTCGAGCGAGCCCTCGTTGCAGGTGCCGAGCCGGACGACGGTGATGTTCATGCCGAACCGGTCGTGGTAGAGGCTGCCGAGCGCCTCCATGACGACCTTGCTGACGCCGTAGAAGGTGTCGGGGCGCGGGAAGGCGTAGTCCGGCAGGTCCTCGCCGCCCGCCGGCCTGGTGTGGAAGCCCGCCGCGTGATGGCTGCCCATGAGCACGAGCTGCCGCACGCCCGCCTCGCGCGCCGCCTCCAGCAGCACCTGGGTGCCGTTGATGTTGGCGTGCACGATGTCGGCCCAGGGGTGCTCGCGGCTCTGGCCGCCCAGGTGGATCACCGCGTCCACGCCTTTCATGGCCTCGGCCACGGCGGCCGGGTCGGCGAGGTCGGCGGTCACCTGCTCCTCCCCCGGGCCGGTCTCGACGGCCTGGAGGTCGGAGAGCCGCAGCGTGCGGCCCTCGCGGGCGAGCCGCGGGCGGAGCAGGGTGCCGACCTTCCCGGCGGCGCCGGTCATGAGAATGCGCATGACTCCATGGTGTACACGATTCTGTCCGAAATTCACATCCTTGAATATTGACCGTGATGCATGGCGTAGTTACGTTCACAGCCACGAGTTCATCTCTTTGACTCATGTCCACGTATGTGAACGGGAGGCGGTCTGATGTCACGTCGTCTGCTGGGGGTGGCGCTCGTCGCGACCCTCGCCGCAACGGTGACCGGCTGCGGTTCCGGAGGAACGGGTTCCACGGACAACACCCTGGAGATCTGGATCAGGCAGGCGCCCGATTCCGACTCCGCCAAGACCGCGCAGAAACTCGCCGACGCCTTCACCAAGGCGAGCGGCGTCAAGACCAAGGTCGTCGCGCTCTTCGACGACTTCGAGACCAAGCTGAACCAGCAGGCCGCCCAGCGGCAGCTCCCCGACATCGTCATCAACGACACCGCCCAGCTCGGCAACATGCACTCGCAGGGCTGGCTCCAGGAGGTGAACAAATCGTCCCTGGCCGGCGCCGACCAGCTCGCCGACCGGGCCTGGCAGGCCGCCGCCGGCAGCGACGGCAAGTACTACGGCGCGCCCTTCTCCGCGCAGGCGTTCGCCCTGATCGTGCGCAAGGACTGGCGCGAGAAGGTCGGCATGGAGCCGCCGAAGACCTGGGAGGACCTCGCCAAGCTGGCCGCCGCCTTCACCGAGAAGGACCCCGACGGCAACGGCCAGAAGGACACCAGCGGCTTCGTCGCCCCCGCCGGCACCAAGCGCGGCTACGCCTCCTGGTACGCCTCCTCCCTCATCTACGCCAACGGCGGCGACTTCCTCAAGGCCAACGGCCCCGGCAAGTACGTCGCCACCGCGAACGACCCGAGGTTCGTCGAGGCCGTCCAGTACCTCCAGGACCAGTTCTGCAAGGCCAAGACGGTCAACCCGGGCGCGGTCAGCAACGACACGACCGTCACGCACGAGGTGTTCGAGAAGGGCCAGGGCGGCATCTACCTGGTCGGCCCGTACGTGCTGGCCCGCTTCGTCAAGAGCATCGGCACCGACAAGATCGAGGTCCTGCCGGTGCCCAAGGGCCCCTCCGGCGGCCCCGGCACGCTCGGCGAGGGCGAGAACGTCTACCTCATGGCCGGCTCGCGGATGCAGGACGCGCAGAAGAAGTTCGCCGAGTTCGCCATCTCCCCCGAGGGCCAGCGGATCGGCATGAACAAGGACGCCAACGGCGCCATCGTCCGGCTGCCGGTCAACAAGGGCGTGGACATGGCCGCCGAGCGGCAGGACCCGCGCTGGAAGGTGTTCCAGGAGTCCTACGACTTCGCCGTCTACGCGCCGCCGGTGCCGAACTGGGCGCCGATCCGGCAGACCTCCGCCGACGCCATCAACGCCGTGTGGGCCGACTGCTCGGCCGACGTCAAGACGGCCATGGACGGGCTGAACACCAAGCTCACCCAGGAACTGCAGAACCAGAAAGCGTCATGACCACGACCGTCACCCGGGCGGGAGCCCCCACCGCGCCCCCTCGTCGCCGCGCCAAGCAGGCGCGGTGGCGGGGGCCGCTGGTCGCCTGGCTGTTCCTGGCGCCCGCGCTGCTGCTGTTCCTGTACTTCAAGTTCATCCCGATGTTCGTGGGCCTGTGGAAGAGCTTCTTCAAGGTCCAGACGTTCCTCGGCGACGAGTGGGTCGGCGTCGACAACTACGCCACGATCATCACCGACGACGAGTTCGCCGGAGCGATCTGGCACTCCGTGGTGCTGGCGCTCGGCACCACGGTCGGCTCGATCGTGCTGGGTCTCGGCTTCGCGCTGCTCATCGAGGGCCCGGCCCGCTACCTGTGGTTCGTCCGGACGGCGGCGTTCCTGCCGGTCGTGACCACGATGGCGGCGGTGGCCGAGGTGTGGCGGATCATGTTCCACCCGGCCGACAGCGGGATGCTGAACGTCATCATCGGCTGGGCCGGCATCGATCCCCAGCCCTGGCTGGCCAGCGAGCACTCCTCGCTGTGGTCGATCATGCTGATGAGCGTCTGGCGCGGCACCCCGTACGACATGATGATCTTCCTGGCCGGGCTGGTCGGCGTGGACCGCACGCTCTACGAGGCGGCGGCCGTGGACGGGGCCTCCACCTGGCGGCGGCTGCGGCACATCACGCTGCCCGCGCTGCGGCCGGTGTTCTGGATCCTGTTCACGCTCGCGGCCATCCGCGGGCTGCGCGTCTTCGTCGAGGTCTACGTGCTCACCAACGGCGGCCCGAACGGCTCCTCGGAGGTGCTGATGACGCTCATCTACAAGCTCGGCTTCCAGAAGAACGAGCTGGGCGTGGCGTCCGCGGGCGGGATCGTGCTGTTCCTGGCCACGCTCGTGCTCACGGTGATCGTGCAGATGATGCGCAGGAGGCAGCCGGCATGAGGTTCGACAGCGCTCTGGGGCTCGAGTCGCGCAAGGGGCCGCTGGCCGTGGCCGCGCGGTTCGTCGTCTACGGGCTCATGGTCGTGGTCTTCACCGGGCCGCTCGTCGGGCTGCTCGTCAGCGCGTTCAGCAAGACCCTCGACCCGACGTCGTTCACGTTGTGGCCGGACGAGTTCACGCTGGAGAACTTCGTCCAGGCCAAGGACAAGAACGTCTACCTCTACCTGCTGAACTCGTTCGTGGTGGTGGGTTTCGGGCTGCTGCTGCAGATGCTGGTGAGCGTGTTCGCGGCGTACGCGCTGGCGCGCAAGAAGTTCCGCGGCATGACGGTCGTCATGCTGCTGATGCTGGCCACGATGATGCTGCCGGAGGAGATCATCGCGATCCCGCTGTCGCTCGTCCTGGCCGACATGCCGGTGCTGCACCTCAACCTCATCGGCACCTACGCCGGGATGATCCTGCCGGTGGGCGCCTGGGGCTTCTCCATCCTGGTCATGACCGAGTTCATGAAGGAGGTGCCGGTCGAGCTGGAGGAGGCCGCGCGCATCGACGGGGCCGGCGAGCTGCGCATCTTCGCCACGATCATCGTGCCGCTGTGCCGGCCGGCGCTCGGCGTGATCGGCGTGTTCGGGTTCACCATGATCTGGGACCAGTACCTGCTGCCGCTGATCGTCGCGACCGAGTCCACCATGTGGACGCTGCCGATCGCGCTGCGCTCGCTGCGCTCGGACGAGGAGGTGGGCATCGGCGTGCTGCTCGCGGCCTCGCTGCTGGCGCTGCTGCCGTCGATCATCGCGTTCCTGGCGTTCCAGCGTCAGTTCATGCGCGGGCTCACCAGCGGGGCGGTGAAGGGTTAGACGTCCACGTATATGGACGTCGTCCCGTATGCTGGATGTGATATCGGGTCATCGAGATGGGATGAGCATGGAGCCCCAGCTGGTCAAGTCCGCGGAACGGACCGTACGCATCCTCGAAGCGCTGGCCGAGTCGCACGAGAACCTGACACTGTCGGAGCTCCAGCAGCGCACGGGTTTCCCGCGCAGCAGCCTGCACGCCCTCATGCGGACCCTGGTCGAGCTCAACTGGGTCGAGACCGACTCGGGCCGGTCGGCGTTCGGCATCGGGCCGCACGCGCTGCTGACCGGGACGGCGTACCTTGACAAGGACCCGGCGCTGCCGTTCGCCCAGGAGACCCTGGAGGACCTGCGGGACGAGATCGGGCAGACCGTGCACTTCGCCCGCAGGGACGGCGCGCACGTGCTCTACCTCGCCACCCGAGAGTCGCGCGAGGCCGCGCACGTCATCCCGCGGGTGGGCCGGCGGCTGCCCGCCCACGTGACCGCGCTCGGCCAGGTCCTGCTCGCCCAGCTCACCGACGACGAGGTCGTGGCCCTGCTCCCCGACCCGCTGCAGGGGCTGACCGAGCACTCGATCACCGACCTCGCCAAGCTCACCGGCGAGCTGGACCAGGTGCGCACCAGGGGTTGGTCCTACGAGCGCGAGCAGGGCACGCCCGGGGTCGCCTGCGTGGCGGTGGCCGTCGACTACCGCATCCCCGCCACGGACGCGATCAGCTGCTCGATGCCCGCGGGGCTGCCGCCCGCGGACGTCGAACGGGCGACGGACGCGGTGATCAAGCACACCCGCAAGCTCGCCGCCACACTGCGCAGAGAAGGCATCCGCTGACCCACCCCCACCGCCATCCCTACCCCCACCGCCATCCCCACCCCCACCGCCACCCTTACCGTCCACTGCTCCCGTCCACTGCTCCCGTCCACTGCTCCCGTCCACTGCCACCGCCATGGCCGCGCCACCGCCATGGCTGCGCCACCGCCACCGCCACCGCGCCACCGCCATGGCCGCGCCACCGCCACCGCCACCGCGCCACCCCCATCCTCGTCCCCGCCGCCTACACCCTCACCCGCCCTCGCCCCGCCACCTTCACCTCGCCGCCTCCACCTTCGCTCTCGCCCCTTCCGCGCCGTGAGCCTTCGCCCCTGCACCCCCCTGCACCCGAGTCCTCTCGGACCTGTAACCGCGTGACGCGACGGCCCCCGACACCAGCACCGACGCCGGCACCGGCACCGATGCCAACGGCCAGGCACCCGCAGGATGCCTGGCCGTTGTCGATCGCCCTCGCGATGCGAGTGCACGGGACGAGACGGGACGAGACGGGATGGGACGGGACGGGACGGGAGCAACCCCGCCACCCCGGCGAGTTCACCCGCCGAGCTGCAACCGCCCGTCCACCCGCCGCGGGATCCCGAGCGGGTTGCCGTCCTTGAGCTCGTCCGGCAGCAGCCCCTCCGGCCAGTCCTGGTACGCCGTGGGCGCCAGCCACCGCTCGATGGCCGTGGCCCCCACGGAGGTGGACGACGTGGTGGCGGACGGCCAGGGCCCGCCGTGGTGCATGGCCCAGCACACGGCCACGCCGGTGGGCCACCCGTTCCAGATGAGCCGTCCTGCCTTGCGCGCGAGCACCTCGGTGACGTCGCCGGCCTCGTCCGGGTCGGTGCCGTGGACGGTGGCCGTCAGCGAGCCGTCGAGCCGTTCGAGCACCGCCCGCAGCTCCCCGATCTCCCGGTAGGTCACCACGATCGACGCCGGCCCGAAGCATTCCTCACCGATCTCCGGCAGCTTCCCGGCGAAGGTGTCGAGGTCGGTGGTGAACACCTTGGGCGTCACCGCCCAGCTCCCCTCGCCCGCCTTGCCCTCGGCCAGCAGCCGCAGCTCGCCGAGCCGTTCGACGCCGCCGAGGTAGCCGTCCCTGATGCGCTCGGCCAGCATCGGCCCGCCGCTGGTGCCCTCGACCGCCGCCACGAGCGCCTTGCGCAGCTCGTCGCCCTCGGGCACGAACATCAGCCCCGGGTTGGTGCAGAACTGCCCGACCCCCAGCGTCAGCGACCCGGCGAACCCGGCGGCCACCGCGTCCACCGGCGCGGACGGCAGCACGACCACGGGGTTGACGCTCCCGAGCTCCCCGTAGAAGGGGATCGGCGTCTCCCGCTCGTCGATGAGCTTCTGGATCGCCTTGCCTCCGGCCACCGACCCGGTGAACCCGGCCGCGACCACCAGCGGGTGCTTGACCAGGTCCGCTCCGGCCTGCATGCCCTGGACCAGTCCCAGCAGGTCCGGGTACGGCAGCGCCTCGCGGACGATCTTCGCCACGCGCTCGGAGGTGTTCGGGTGCCCGGGGTGCGCCTTGACCACCACGGAGCAGCCGGCCGCCAGTGCCGAGGCGGTGTCGCCGCCGGCCACCGAGAACGCGAACGGGAAGTTGCTCGCCGCGAACACGGCCACCACGCCCGGCAGCGCGTGCTTCATCCGCCGCACGTCCGGCCGGGGCGGCGTCAGCGAGGCGTCGGCGTGGTCGATGATGGCTTCCAGGTAGCCGCCATCCCTGATCACCTCGGCGAAGAGCCGGAACTGCCCGGCCGTCCGTGCCACCTCGCCGCGCAGGCGCACCTCGCCGAGGGCGGTCTCCTGGTCGGCGAGCTGCCACAACTCGTCCACGTGCGCCGCGAGGGCGTCGGCGACCGCCTCCAGCGCCTGCGCCCGCTCGGCCGCCGGGGTGGCCCGCCACGCCTGCCCGGCCGCCGCCGCGGCGGAAACGACCAGGTCGACTCCGGCCGCGTCGGTCTCTGGCAGGGCGTCGCCCACGGTCTGGCCGGTCCTGGGGTCGTGTCCGTAGATCATCGAATGGCCCTTCGGAGTCTTGACACTTCTTCAGCCTGATTCTTACAGTTCTGGATACTTGTCCACAAATCTGGCTATTGTTCACATATATGGACGGCGGTTGAGATGATCATCAGGGAGATCCGCGTAACACCGATCGCCTTCCGGGATCCGCCCCTCCTCAACGCCGCCGGGGTCCACGAGCCGTGGGCCCTCCGTACCATTGTCGAGGTCGTCACGGACGAGGGACTGACCGGGCTCGGTGAGACGTACGGCGACCTGGGACATCTCGGCAAAGTACGCGAGTGCGCCCAGATCCTGATCGGGCTGGACGTGCACGCCACCAACGAGATGTACGCCCGCATCGCCGCCGCCGTCGGCGACGCCGTCACCGACCTGCACGGCCTCACCGGCGTCGCGACCAAGGAGAAGAGCGTCGACCGCGTCTTCGCCGCCTTCGAGGTCGCCTGCCTGGACATCCGCGGCAAGGCCGCCGGCGTGCCCGTCGTCGACCTGCTCGGGGGCCGCGTCCGCGACGCCGTCGAGTACAGCGCGTACCTGTTCTACAAGTGGGCCGGCCACCCCGGCGACGAGCCGGACCGCTTCGGCGCGGCGCTCGACCCGGCCGGCGTCGTCGAGCAGGCCGCCCTCCTGATCAAGGAGTACGGCTTCCGGTCGATCAAGCTCAAGGGCGGCGTGTACCCGCCGGATGAGGAGATCGCCGCCATCAACGCCCTGCACGAGGCGTTCCCCGGCGTGCCGCTGCGCCTCGACCCGAACGCCGCCTGGACCGTCGCGACCTCCATCCGCGTCGGGCGCGAGCTCGAAGGCCGCCTCCAGTACCTGGAGGACCCCACCTCCGGCATCGACGGCATGGCCGAGGTCGCCGCCTCGGTCCCCATGCCCCTAGCCACGAACATGTGCGTCGTCACCCCCGACCACCTGCCCCCCGCCATCGCCGCACGGGCGATCGGCGTGCTCCTGCTGGACCACCACTACTGGGGCGGCCTCGTCCGCTCCTCGCACGTGGCCAGCCTGTGCGGCACGTTCGGCCTGTCGCTGTCCATGCACTCCAACTCCCACCAGGGCATCAGCCTCGCCGCCATGACCCACCTGGCCGCCGCCACCCCGAACCTCACGTTCGCCTGCGACACCCACACCCCCTGGCAGGACGGCCAGGACGTGGTCGCCCCCGGCGCGCTCCGCTTCGTCGACGGCGCGGTCCCCGTCCCCACCGGCCCGGGCCTCGGCGTCGAACTCGACCGGGACGCGCTGGCCCGCATGCACGAGCAGTACGAGAGGTGCGGCATCGTGGCACGGGACGACACGACGTACATGCAACGCTTCACCCCCACCTTCTCCGCCAACCGCCCCCGCTGGTAACCCCCACCTCCCCGCAACCCGCCTTCTCCACCAACCACCCCGCCGGTGACCCTCACCTCCCCGCAACCCCACCTTCCCGATAACACCCGTGCCGTCGTGTCATCCACACCGCCTGCCATCCACGACGCCAGCTCACTCGGCCAGCGCCCTTCCACCTCCAGCTCTCATCACGTCACCCCGCCCCCCATTCAGGCCCGCCGCACCCACCCATTCAGACCCGCCGCACCCACCCGATCAGCCTCGCCCCAGCCACGCAGACCCGCCCCATCCATTCAGGACGCCCCACCCACCCATCCATTCAGGCCGCCCCACCCACAATGCAGGGCCGCCCCAGGCCGCCCTCAATCCAGGCCGCCCCAGGCCGCCCTCAATCCAGACCCACCCCGCCCTTGGCGCCCAGGTTCTGACCGCCACCAGCCCCAGCCTTCACACCGCGTCCCCTGAAGCCCATCCCTAAGCCCAACCGCCCCAATCCGACGCCCCCACCTCAACCCGACACACCCCAGCTCAACCCAGCACACCCCGCCCCAACCCGACGCCCCGACCCGATGCCCCAGCCCGACATCGGCATCGACATCGACATCGACATCGACGACCCGCCAATGTCACCCATCCCAACCCCCGCCGTACCCAGCCTCAGGAGCCGAGTCGTCCCATGAACGTCGCCTACGTCTACCCCTGGGACGTGGTCGGCGACCCGTCCGCACCCGACCGCCTGGCCGCTCTAGGCGTGGACGCGATCGCACTGGCCGCGAGCTACCACTCGACCCGCGCCGCCACCCCGTACCATCCGTCACACCGCGTCCTGGACGTCCCGTACCCCGCCCTCTACCTCCCGGTACGCCCCTCCGCCTGGTCCCGCCTGGTGCCGGCTGCTCCGACCTGGACCCCGGCGGATGCGTACCTGCAGGCCAGGGACGCCCTGAAGACGGCCGGCCTCCAGGTCCACGCCTGGACGGTCCTGACCCACAACTCCCACCTCGGCGCCGCCAACCCGGACCTGGTGGTCCGCAACGCCTTCGGCGACCCGTACCCGTACGCGCTCTGCCCCGCCCACGAGGACGTCCTCGACTACTGCGACCGCCTCGTCAGGGAGATCCTCACGGTGGCCTCCCCTGACGGCCTCATTCTGGAGGCCTGCGGCCCGATGGGCTTCGGCCACCAGAGCGTCCACGAGAAGACGTCCGGCGCCGACTGGACCGCTGTCGACTCCGACCTGCTCTCCCTGTGCTTCTGCGCCACCTGCGCCCCCCGCTATCCGGAGCCCACCCGAGCAAGGGTCCGCGCCGCCCTCGACCGCACCCTCCCCACCACCCCCGGCTTCACCACGATCGAAGAGGCCCTTGAATCACTGGCGGACGAAGTGCGCGCCACCCGCGTCGCCCTCTCCGCGTCCCTGCGCCGACGCCTGCTCACCACCGCCCGCGATATCGCCCCGGACGTCCCCATCACCCTGCACGCGAACCCCGACCCCTGGGCCACGGGCGCCTTCGCCGCCCTCCCTGACGGCGACCCTGCCGCAGACGTCCTGGTTGCCAACTGCTGGAGCGACCCGGCCCAGGACGCCGCCCGCCTCACCCACCTGACCACGCTGTCCACCCCGAACCAGCGGGTAGGCGCCTACGTCCTGGCCCTCCCGCCCCGCCCAGCCGACCCTTCGGTCCTGGCCAACCACCTCAGCACCTACGCCAAGGCGGGCGCCACGGACTTCCACCTGTACCACGCCGGCCTCGCCTCCCCCCAACGCCTGACAGCCTTGACCGAAGCCCTCACCCACCTCACCTGACGGAAGTTCCTGAGGCAGTTCCGGCGGCGGTGGCCCCTGACCAGCCAACACCGCCCTCACCTCACTCTTGAGCAGCCCCAGAGACTGTCACCAGCGCATGATCGCCGATGGACTCACACGTCGTGAGCACTGGCCCATCAACTCGCCGAGCAGGGCCCCGCTATCTGGACGCGGCTGCGCTTCGGACGTCGGTCGTCGCAGCCGCCCGCCCCGATGGACATCACGACGTGAAGCCCAGCATCAGCCGGACAATCTCCCCAGTCAGCCCGCGACCACCCACCCACATTCCCGAAATGTCCCGCGCATCGAGCTGGCGACGGTTTGTAGCGGAGGACGCCAAGTCAGCCGACGTGCTGGCTCGCATCGGAACCAACCATCGCCCACCAGTGAACGCTTTTCATCCTCACACCGCCTGCGCAACTCGGTGATTCTGCAGGACGGCGATGGCCTTGCACAGGTGGCCGGCCTTGGACGGGCTGCAGCGTAGCTTCCGAAACACCTTCCAGCTCTTCAGCTGGGCGTTCGCGCGCTCACCGGGGCCTCGGAGCCTGGCGTGGGCGCGGTTGGCCTGCTTCTGGGATTCGGGCTTGTGCCTGCCCTTGTACGGGGTGCGGACCGGGCCTTCGGCTCCCTGGTAGGCATTGTCGGCCAGGGTGACGATGCCGGCCTGCTCCAGTGCGCGCAGGATGCCCCAGATGCGGGCGGCGCTCAGGTCGTGGGTCTTACCCGGCAACGCGCCCGAGGTCCACAGGATCGTTCCGTCCGGTGTCGCGATGACCTGGATGTTCATGCCATGGACGCGGTGCTTGCCGGAGAAGTACAGCCGGTCGGCGGCGATCCGGTCGATGCGGATCAGCGTGCCGTCCAGCACCAGGTAGTGCAGCCCATCCCGCTTAGCCTTGCGCAGCGCCTGGCCGAGCTTGGGCGAGCGCGCCGACAGCAGCATCACGGTCTCCTCCACGTACCGCCACGCCGTCGCCGTCGAGACGCCGAAACCGGCCCCGAGCTCAGGGAAGGTCTCTCCCTTGCGCAGGTAGACCAGTACGAGCAGGGCCTGCTGTCCCGGGTTGAGCAGCCGCCAGGTTGAGCCGATGGCCTGGCGGTGCCGGCGGATGAGGCCCGCGACGTAGTTCAGAGTTCGGCGCGACAAATCGACGGCAGCACGATAGAAAAGCATTCGAGGCCCCTGGTGGTGGCGGACGTGATTGTGGTGATCAACCCGTCTACCAGGGGTTTCGCCATGTCCTCAGGTGAACGTCAACCTTGCGATCATGCTGTGATCAACACTCGCCGCATGGGGATGAAAACGGCTCAGTGTCCACCCTCACGGCGACCCAGCCGCCCGAGGCGGATCCAGCAGGTCACCCGGCACCGGCGACCAACTGCGCAGTTCCATGGCCAAAACGCCACGAGCGACGCCCACACGGTCCCGACATGGCCGCCCCCACTGCCGAAAGTTGCTGCACTTGGCCGCAACCCCCGAAATCCCCTGGGGGCTCCGAGGCAACAGAGATCGCCCCCGTCGCCCGATTACCCAAGCTCCCACTAACGAGCAACACTCACAAAAACCCACATCCACGCATGACAGCACCCACCCCGCACAAAGCCCTACGCCTGGGCAATAGCACGGCGATGCACACAACCCACGAACCTATTCCCGATTACGCCGCACAATAGAAGCATTCAACGCAGTCGCGAACAACGTCCACGCCGCATACGGCAGCAGAGCAGCCCCCGCCACCCGATCCGCCCTCATGGCCTGCCGAACCAGCACCGCGTTCGAGAGATTGAGGGCCGCGATCTCGGCCAGAGCCCACCGCGGTGACCGCGCCCGGAAGAAGAGCGCGGGCCAGCCGGCATTGAGCGCCAGATTCCCGCCCAGCGCCCACCCGAGCGCCTTCCGCTGCCCTTCCTCCCCGCGCGCGAGTGCCCGCGCGCCTCCGTACGCGATGAGCCCGTAGAGCGGCGTCCACACGAGCGGGAACACCTGCGCCGGCGGCTGCCAGGCCGGCTTCCGCAACCGCCTGTACCAGTGAGTACGAGGATCAGTCACCAATGATCCCGCTACCGCCGCAGCCGCAGTAGCCGCTCCGGTCCGGAGCAGCGCTTTCCTCATCGACATAGCCATAGCTCCCGCCCCTGCCCCCCACAGCAGAACTCAAGCACCGCCCCAACCACCCACCCGATCCCCGCAAAGCCCCTCACCATGCACCCGAGCTCACCGCCGGCCGCCAATCAACCAATGCCACCATCGCAAGCTCAGCGCAGCGCGCAGGAATCGACACACCCATAGACAGAATGCGGCCAACCACCCACACCTGCCGCTCACGCAGCCCAACGACTCACCTACACAACCTCCTAGCCCCTAATCACCAACGACTGACCAACTACAAAGCGAGCTGCATGTTCACCTACCAAAAGCCCACTCCATCCGCCCTCCGCTATCGAACCAACAGATACGTTAACTCAAGGCCATAATCTGACGATCGATCGCGATATCCGACATAGCCAGCAATCAGAAAAGCCGCCCTATCTCTTCCCTTAGACCATCGGGCACCCGCACTTCCACTCCACCCGACCATGCCACACAACGCTTCCCGTTCCGCCCGGCCACCGCACACCGCGCTTCCATTCCACCCGACCCTCACACTTGCACTTCCACTCCACCCGGCCATGCCACACAACGCCTCGCACTCAGCCCGGCCACCGCACACCTCGCTTCCACTCCGCCCGGCCATCGCCCGCCCACGCCGTCCACACTCCCACGTCAACCGACATGATCATCACAGACCTGGACATCCGGACTTTAATCCACAAAGCCCGACATAGCCCCCAAACGCCTCACACGCCGGGGCAGTTTTTCTCCTCCGGAAACGCCTGCAAATGGGACGTGCTGAAACCCCGGTATGAACGGCTCAATCCGCGGGAGTACAAACCCCTACCCGTCGCCCGATCGGCGTGTCACACAACTCCAAACTGCTTGTCACCATGGGTAACAGCAAGTGAGACCCGGTCACGGGGCCGGTGTCTCTCCCGACTACCGCAAAGGTAGGAATGCGTGGACGTGCAGACGGAGATCCTCGATTTGAAGCTCCGCGTCGAGGCCCTGGAGGCGAAAATGGTCTCCGCCCTGGACCGCACGGCAACCCTGAGCCTCATCACCGCCCTGCGAACGGACCTCGCCGAACTCCGGGCCGACATCGCCGAGGACTTCAAGGCGTGGGGCGACGAGCTGGCCGGTGTCCGCCGCCACTTCAACGACTCCTTCAAGGCTTCCCGCTCCGACCTGGTGAGGGCGCTTGACACCATACGCTGCGAAATGATCGACCTAGGAATCAGACTCGACCGCCTGGTAGAGAAGGACGGCGCCTAGCCACACCACCCGCGCCCCCGACCCCGGTCGGGGGCACCCACCCGCTCCCATACAGCCCACCCATCGTTCGCAAATCCGACCAAAGCCACCACGTCATCACCCCCTCAAGGCGCCGCGGAGACAAGCCCGCTCTCATAGGCGGCAATCACGAGCTGCGCCCGGTCACGCGCTTCCAACTTGGCCAGCAACCGCGTGATGTGCGTCTTCACCGTCGCCAAGCTCACCTGCAGATGGCGCGCGATCTCCCCGTTCGACAGTCCCCGCGCGATCAGCAACAGCACCTCACGCTCCCGCTCCGTAACCCCTTCCAGCCCTTTGACCTGCGGCACCACCGGACTCCTGGTGAACTGCTCGATCAACCGACGCGTCACCGTGGGAGCAAGCAAGGCTTCACCTCCGGCCACCACCCGGACAGCGCTCAGCAACTCGGCCGGAGGCGTGTCCTTCAGCAGGAAGCCGCTGGCCCCGGCACGCAGGGCGTCATAGACGTGAGCATCCAGGTCGAACATGGTCACGACCAGAACCCGGGCAACGTCCTTGATCCGCCGCGTGGCCTCGATCCCGTCCATCTCCGGCATGCGCACATCCATCAGCACCACGTCCGGCCGCTGCTCGTGAACGACCGCGACCGCCTCCGTACCCGTGGCCGCCTCCCCCACCACGACCAGGTCGGGCTCGGAGTCGACCAACACCTTGAAGCTTCCCCGGAGCAACGCCTGATCGTCGGCGATCACCACCCGGATCACGTGACCTCCTCGTACGGCAACCGCGCGAAGACCCGGAACCCCCGTCCAGGCAGGCTCTCCGCCTCGAACACACCGCCGTACATCATCACCCGCTCACGCATACCGATCAGCCCGTGACCGACCCCGGGAGAAGGCAAGGTACGTCTCCCAGGCCCGTCATCGACCACTTCGACCCGCACGTCCTTCCCGTCACCCACCACCGAAACCCGGCAGCGCGCAGGCGAGGCATGCTTGATCACATTGGTCAGCGCCTCCTGGACAATCCGATAGACCGCCAGCTCGACTCCCTCCGGCAACCGGCCCACCGCAGCGGAACCGGCTACCCCGCGGTCGCCGCCACTCCCCCCTTCCGCGCCACATGCAACGGTTGCGCCGTCGCTTCCGTCTCCCACGTTCCATGGCCCTGGGCTCCCGCCGCGTAGCCGGGTTTCCAACTGCACCTCGACCCCGGCCGATCGCGCCTGGCGCGCCAGGCTTTCCAGGCCGGCAAGCCCCGGCGCCGGCGCCCGGTCAGGCGCCTCTGACGTGGAGCGCAGCATCCCGAGAAGGTGTCGCATCTCGACCAGGGCACTCCGGCTGGCCGTCTCGATCACGCGAAGAGCGTCCTGCGCCTCCTCGGGCCTGGTCGTGATCACGTGATTCGCCACGCCCGCCTTGACCGCGATCAAGCCGACGTTGTGCGTGACGACGTCGTGCAGCTCCCGCGCGATCCGGAAGCGTTCTCGCGTCACCGCCTGTGCCGCCAGTCGCTCGGCGTTCCGCGCCGCGTACAGTCGCCGCTCGTACACCGCTCGCCCGATCGTCCAGGCGCCCCCCAGCGCCGCGATCGCCATCAGGGGTTCGTCGAGATTCAGGACCCAGGAGGGGACGGATTGCTGTGGCGTGCCCGCCACCACGAGCCCCGCCAGCGTGAGCAGGCTCAAGGTCCCGATGGCCGAGACGGGCACCACGCTGCCGGCGCGGTTGCCCAAGGCGACCACGTAGAGCGCGTACGCAGGCGCTAAGTAGGGGAACGCGACGGCGCCCAGCACCTGGCCCACGACCGCGAGCACCAGCGTGAAGAGGAAGACCGGCATCGGCCACAACCTCCGTAGCGCCAGGGGCAGCCCCAGAGCGAGCGGCAAGCTGATCCTCGCCCACGGCGGCAGCTGCGTCGCGGCCGCCGCCGAGGTGAAGAACACGAAGGCGAGGACGAACCCAGCCGCCAGGTCGAGCATGATCAGCTGCCCGTGACTCAGCCGTCTGGCGAAGAAGGGGTGCTTGTCCGCCCTGCTCACCCTGTCGATGGTCTCGTCCACGCAAGGAACCGTAGCCGCTGCCACGGTGTCCGCACGTCAACCCAGGGTCTGACCTTGAAGTTCGGACCCTGGTCCGACGCGCCGCCCGCCCTCGTCGGGCCAGGCTTTACGCCGTGATCGAACTACAGCACCTCACCAAGCGTTACGGCGACACGCTCGCCGTGGATGACCTGTCCTTCACTGTCGAGCCCGGTCACGTGACCGGGTTCCTGGGCCCCAACGGCGCGGGCAAGTCGACCACGATGCGCCTGATCCTGGGCCTCGACGCCCCCACCTCCGGGCAGGCCCTCGTCAACGGCCGGCGTTACACCACGTTCCGCAAGCCGATGCGCGAGGTCGGCGCCCTGCTGGACGCCGGCGCGGTGCACGGAGGCCGGAGCGCCTACAACCATCTCCTCGCGCTGGCCCGCACCAACGACATCGGTCCGATGCGCGTGGCCGAGGTGCTGGAGCAGGTCGGCCTGGCGGGTGTGGCCCGCAAACGCGTGGGCGGTTTCTCCCTCGGCATGAAACAGCGCCTGGGCATCGCCGCCGCCCTGCTCGGCGATCCCGGGGTGCTGATGTTCGACGAGCCGGTGAACGGTCTCGATCCCGACGGCGTGCGCTGGATCCGCGGCCTGATGCGCTCCTTGGCCGCCGAGGGCCGGACGATCCTGCTCTCCAGCCATCTGATGAGCGAGATGGCCCTCACCGCCGAGCGCATCGTCATCATCGGCCGGGGGCGGCTGGTCGCCGAGGCGACCGTCACCGAGCTGACCAGCCGCTATCCGTCGCTCGAAGACGCCTACCTGGCTCTGACGGCCGACAGCGTCCAATACGGGTCGGTCCGATGAGGGCGGCCATAGCCTCCGAGTGGCTCAAGCTGCGCTCCCTGCCCTCCACCTATCAGGCGCTGGGGGCGGCCGCCCTCATGATCGTCTTGGGCGTGGTGTGGACGTTCTATGTGAGCGGCCTGGCCGACCAGCGTGGCTCCCTCCGCGCGGCGGCGCCCGAGGAGGGCTTCCTGCCGCTCGTCCAGATCAGCCTGGCGACTCTGGGCGTGCTGGCCGTCACCAGCGAGTACGCCACCGGCATGATCCGCACCCACCTCATCACGGCCCCGAACCGCAGCAGGTTCCTCCTGGCCAAGACCGCCCTCATCGGCCTGGTCACGTTCGTCGCGGCCAATGTCGTCCTCCTGGTCACCTACTCGCTGAGTCGCCTGATCGCGAACGGCCGTTCCCTGGGTTTCAACTCGACCTCGTTACCCGACGACCTTCCGATGCTGCTGGCCTCGGGCCTGTCCGTCACCGCTCTCGCTCTGGTCGGCCTGGGTCTCGGCACGGCGGTCCGCTCGACGGCGGCCGCGATCGGGTCCGTCGTGGCGGTTCTGTTCGTCCTGCCCGGCGTCGTCAACTACCTCCCCGAGCCATGGAACAACCGCATCGCCACGTTCCTGCTGCCCAACCTCGTCCCTCAGATAGCCGGTCAACGCCTTTCCAGCCGCCTCGGCGACGGTCTGCTTCCGCTCTGGGCCGCTCTCGCCGCACTCGTCGCCTACCCGTTGATCGCCCTCGCCATCGGCCACCACCTGCTCAGGAGAAGAGACGTATGACCACGCCAGCGAAGGCCCGCGCAGCGTGCCGCACGACCATTTGCAGCCGGCAGCAGGGGCGTTCCCCCGCCGCCGCCGACCGGAGCGCGGCGTCATGAGCGTGCTCGCGGCGGAATGGCTCAAGGTCCGCTCGGTCCGCTCGACCTACGTCATCCTCGGCATCAGCATGTGCACGATCCTGCTGGGCCTCGCACTCGCCGTGGGTGCCGCCGGCGCCTACGACAGCGCTCCGGTGGACAAGCGCCCCGACGCCCGTATCGCGGACCTGGAAGAAGTCCTGGTGATCGTGCCGCAGCTCTGTCTGGGCATCCTCGGCACGCTGGCCGTGACCTCCGAATACGTGACGGGCCTCATCAGGACGAGCCTCACGATCGTCCCTCGGCGCTGGCCCGTCCTCGCTGCCAAGGCCGCCATCATCGGGACGCTGGGCCTGGTCGTCGGCCTGGTCACCGTCTTCGGAGCCTACGCGGTCTCCCGGGTGGTGCTGGGCGACCGGTTCTCCGGCGCCTACACGGTCGCGTTCCTGGACAAGCTGCCGATCTTGACGGTCATCAGTCTCACGGTCCCGGTCTTCGCACTGCTCGGCCTGGGATTGGGCGCACTGCTTCGCTCAGCGGCCGGTGCGATCGCCGCCATCGCCGGCCTCGTCTACGTGGTTCCCATCATCATCGGCAACATCCCCGAGCCATGGAGCGAGCGCCTCGGCTCGATCATGATCGGTGCCCTGCCGCACCAGATCATCGGCGATGGCAACGCCTCCTCGGTGTACGGCTCGCTTTTGTCACCCGCGGCCGCCACCGCCGTCCTCGTCGCCTACGCGGCCCTCCCTCTCCTCGCGGCCGTGTGGACGATGCGCCGAAGGGATGTCTGATGCTCCGAAGGATCCCCTGACATGCGTCAGCTGAGGCCCAGGGTCCGGCTGCTCCTTGAGCGCGGGCTCCATCAAGCAGCGCGCCACCTGCGTCATGCTTGGCACCGCGCCCTCCCGTCCGGACGGCCGGCCTCGCCTCCGTATATGCCGTCCGGCGTGACCCGACCCTCAGCTGCGGACAACAAAGCCATGTCACTCGCCTCGCCGCGTGGACCCGAGCAACCGGCAAAAGCGGACGGCAGAGACGTACGAACGGCGGCACCCGGCACAGGCGCACGAACGGCGGCTCTCAGCGGAGGCTCTTGGACGGCGTCGTACAACAGGGCTGGGCAAGCGGCCGCACCGGGAGGACGCGCCCGAACGGCGTCGCCCTTCACAGGCCCACGGACCGCTGCACACAGCGAACAAGGGGAGGCCGTTGCGCTCAGTGAACGCGAGCGAGTGGCTACAGGTGGCCGACGCAGAGTGATTCTGGCGGTGCACAGGCGGCACGACGCGTCAGGCGTGCTCAGCAGTGGGCTGCCACCAGCTCGCACTGCGTTGCCGCCGCTTCGCCACCCGCCACCGACCCGCAGCGTACGGCCGCCTGCCGGCAGCACTCCGCCACCGCTTTTCAGCGAGCGACCACCGGTTCACATGGCGCCACCGCCGGTTCACAGCGCACTGCCGCCAGCTCTCCAGGTCTCGGCCACGGCATCAGTTCGACATCGCACAGCCAGTCCCTCGGTACCAGGCGGCAGGGGCGCACCGTTGCCAGGGCGGCTGCCATCGGTACGGCAGACGAGAGCGGCGTCTGCCGTACCACCCGGAATGTCAGACCTCGAGCACCACAGGGATGATCATCGGCCGCCGGCGATAGGTGTCGCTCACCCAGCGCCCCACCGTGCGGCGGACCACACGGCGGATCTCCTGCATGTCCACCACGCCGTCAGCGGCCTTCTCCTCGAGCGCGCGCTGGATCTGCGGGATGAACTCGTCGAACTGCGCCGGATCGATACCCGAGCCACGGGCGTGGATCTCGGGACCGGCGGTGAGCTTGCCCGTGTTCGAGTCGACGACCACGACCACCGAGATGAAGCCCTCGTCACCCAGGATCCTGCGGTCCTTGAGCGAGGTGTCGGTGATCTCGCCTACGGACGTGCCGTCCACGTACACGTAGCCGGCGTGCACGGCCCCGACGATCTTCGCCCGGCCGTCGACCAGGTCGACCACGACTCCGTCCTCGGCGATGACGATGTGGTCATCGGGCACGCCGGTGAGGGCGGCGAGCTTGGCGTGCGCGCGCAGGTGCCGCCACTCGCCGTGCACGGGCATGAAGTTGGAGGGCCGGGTCAGGTTCAGGACGTACAGGAGCTCGCCGGCGGCCGCGTGGCCGGAGACGTGCACCTTGGCGTTGCCCTTGTGGACGACCCTGGCGCCCCACCTGGTCAGCCCGTTGATCACCTTGTTGACCGCCGCCTCGTTCCCTGGCACCAGCGACGAGGCCAGCAGCACGGTGTCGCCTTCGGCGATGCGGATCGGGTGATCGCGGTTGGCCATCCTGGACAGCGCCGCCATGGGCTCGCCCTGGGAGCCGGTGCAGATGAGCACCACGTCCTGCGGCGGCCATTCCTCGATGTCGCGCGAGTCGACGATCAGGTCCGGCGGCACCTTGAGGTAGCCCAGGTCGCGAGCCACGCCCATGTTGCGGATCATCGACCGGCCGACCAGGGCGACCTTGCGGCGGTGCCTGGCGGCGGCGTCCATGACCTGCTGGATGCGATGGACGTGGGAGGCGAAACTGGCGACGATGACCCGCTGCTCGGACGTGCGGATCACCTCATCGATGACCGGCGCGATCTCCCGCTCGCTGGTGACGAATCCCGGCACCTCGGCGTTCGTGGAGTCGGACATCAGCAGGTCGACGCCCTCGCTGCCGAGCCTGGCGAAGCCGCCGAGGTCGGTGAGCCGGCCGTCGCTCGGCAACTGGTCCATGCGGAAGTCGCCGGTGTGCAGGACGATGCCGGCCGGTGTCCTGATCGCCACGGCGAGCGCGTCAGGGATCGAGTGGTTGACCGCGAGGAACTCGCAGTCGAACGGCCCGAAGACGTGCCGCTCGCCCTCGACCACCTCGAGCTTGTTCGGCTGGATCCGGTGTTCGCTAAGTTTGGCCTCGATCAGGGCCAAGGTGAGCTTGGACCCGATCAGCCGGATGTCACGCCGTTCGCGCAACAGGTACGGCACCGCCCCGATGTGGTCCTCGTGGGCGTGTGTGAGCACTATGGCCTCGACGTCGTCGAGGCGGTCCCTGATGTATTCGAAGTCGGGCAGGATGAGGTCGACGCCCGGCTGGTCGGGCTCGGGGAACAACACCCCGCAGTCGACGATCAGCAAGCGGCCGTCGTACTCGAAGACGGCCATGTTCCTGCCGATCTCTCCCAGCCCGCCGAGCGCGACGATGCGCAGGCCGCCTTCGGGCAGCGCCGGCGGGGGGCCAAGCTCAGGATGTGGATGGCTCATGCTTGGCCCCCACAGTCAAATCGTGTGTACAAAACTGCTGGTTCCTCCCCGTTCCTATACGTCTGTCAACTTCACCCCGCCGGCTACCAGGCAGGCACGCAGCTCGGCGATCTGCTGTTCTGTGGCGTCCACGAGCGGCAGCCGCACCGGGCCCGCCGGAACGCCGACCATGCTCAGCGCCGCCTTCGCCATGATCGCGCCACCCGCACGCAGCATGATGCCGTCCACGACGGGCGCGACCTGCGTGTGAACGGCCAGCGCGCCGGCGACGTCGCCGCTCTTGTGCAGGCGGATCATCCGCGCCAGCTCGGCGCCCACGACGTGTCCCACCACGCTGACGAACCCGGCCGCGCCGAGCGAGAGCCAGGCGAGGTTGAGCAGGTCGTCGCCGGAGTAGAAGGCGAGATCGGTCGCCGTCATCACCTGGCTGCCGGCGAAAAGGTCACCCTTGGCGTCCTTGACGGCCACGATGCGCTCGTGCTGCGCGAGCCGGATGAGCGTTTCAGTCTTGATCGGCACACCGCTTCGTCCCGGGATGTCATAGAGCATCACGGGAAGGTCGGTCGCGTCGGCGACGGCGGTGAAGTGCCGGTAGAGCCCCTCCTGCGGGGGTTTGTTGTAGTAAGGCGTCACCACAAGCAGCCCGTGCGCACCGGCGCGGGCGGCCTGCCTGGCGAGTTCCACGCTGTGGCGGGTGTCGTTCGTGCCCGCCCCCGCGACCACGGTCGCCCGGTCACCGACCGCTTCGAGGACGGCGCTGAGGATGCGCTGCTTCTCCTCGTCGGTGGTGGTGGGAGACTCGCCGGTCGTCCCGTTGACGATCAGACCGTCGTTGTGCTGCTCGTGCACCAGGTAGGTGGCGAGCCGCCGCACGGCGCCGTAGTCGACGTCGCCGTCCGGAGTGAACGGCGTGACCATGGCGGTCAACATGCGGCCGAAGGGTGCGTCGGTGGTTCCAGTTGGCGATGCCATAGTGCGAACGCTACCCGGATTCGGAAATCCATTGGACGCCGCCACCCCGCTTTGCCTGCCTGGAACCGCTCTTCATCCCCCTTCGCGGGCATTTCAGAGGTTGATCCCCTGACGGGGACCGTACAAACCTTCGGGTTCGCGCGGTCCATGCCGAAGCCCTTCCGAACGGCGCTACGCCGGCAGATCGATCTGGTACCGGATGAAGCCCCGGTTCTCGGCGACCTTGTCGTACAGGCGCCTGGCGGTGCTGTTGGACTCGTGCGTGTTCCAGTACACCCGCGAGCAGCCTCGCTCCCGCGCCCACCTGGTCACCGCTTCGATCAGGGCGCGTCCCACGCCCTCGCCGCGGGCGTCGGGCGCGGTGAACAGGTCCTGGAGGTAGCAGACATCGGTGTCGGGAGCGGACGTGCTCGCGTGGGTGAGGAAATGGACGAGCCCCACGAGCCTCCCGTCGTCGTCCCGTCTCGCTCCGAAGGCATGCAAACGGGTGTCCGCCTGGAATTCCTCCCAGGCCCTCTCGTACATCTCGTCCGGCTCGCTGCGCTCATAGAAGTCGATGTACGCCCGGAACAGCTCTTCCCAAGCATCACGGTCACCAGGAAGAAGGCGGCCAATGCCGATCATCGATGTCCCCGATCTCACAGAGCGTCAAATAGGTCTAGATGGCACAACCTAGGACGTAAGTGGCTTCTCGGGCACGGCCACTCCGTCCCAAGACGAGATGACCACTTTCCCTCCCACGTACCGCTCGGAGACGGCATGCTGGACCGAAATGGCGCCTCCAGCCAGGCGGGCGCCTCCCGGCATCAACCGCCCGCGCACCGATCCGTCACCTCGTCGCGCCAGGTCACGGAAGGCCGGGCTGACTCTCCAGGCAGGGCCAGGCAATGGAAGAGGTCGCCGATATGTGCTCGGGGGTACACACATCGACGACCTCTACCGGAGAATCGGAGCCCCTTACGGCTGCGTTACAGGGTTTCTCCGATAATTTTCCGCCATCGCAAAGTTGGGGCTCCAGCAGCCATCGATGACGGTCGGTTACCTGCCGAATACGGCAACATGGGGCAACGCCTCACACGAACCCCCAGGGATGGACTAGTGGCCACCTCAGATCCGGTCTACCTGCGTGTCGTCGAAGACATCCGGCGACAGATCACCGACGGCACCCTTCCCCCGGGTGCACCCATTCCGTCACGGGCGCAACTGACCCGCAAATACCAGGTGGGCGAGACTGCCGCTCGTCATGCTCTCCGCGTGCTCGCGGGCGAGGGCCTCATCATCGGCCGCGTCGGCTCAGGCCATTACGTCAGGGAACGCCCCGTCCTGACCCCTCTCCACCGGTGGCGTTACCTCGACCATCCAGCCCCGATCGCCGCCGACCTGCAGTCCCAGGGCAGGCGCGTGACCTGGGACTGGCACAGCGAGCCGGCCGAAGCGGGCCCCGAGATCGCCCGCAGGCTCCGGGTCAAGGAGACGACCACGCTCACCAAGACCCACTACGTCTTCCGAGGCGACGGAAGACCGCTCCAACTCGCCACCTCGTACGAGCCGATGGACTTCGCTCCGCACACAGAGGAGGAACGGCGCAGCCTGGTGGCCCGACTGTACGCGCACGGCATAAAAATCACCGAGGTCGTGGAGAGCGTCAGCACCCGCGTGCCCCGCCCGGCCGAGAGCGACGCGCTCGACCTGTCGGCGGGCGTCAACGTCCTGCACGTCGAACGCACCCACTGGGCCGGCGACCGCCCTGTGGAGACGAGCGACATCGTCATTCCCGGCGACCGTTTCCGCGTGACCTACAGCATGCCCGCCTAGACATGCCCGCCTAGACATGCCCGCCTAGGCATCCGCAGGTGACCCGGAAAGGCTCCGGGCGAGCCCCACCACATCCTCGCCCGGAGCCTCCCACCGTCCATACTCCGCATCCGTCGGCCACGGCCCAAGGAAGGGAAGGCTGACATCACCCCGCGCCTCGTTCTCTCCTGCGGCGACTCTTGAGCTGCGGTGCGGTTGTTACTCCTGTGCGTGGCCGCGAGGCAGCTCGCCTGGCCGGTGTAGCGCTTATCTGCGTTTGGCCGGTTCGTGGGCGATCCAGGACGATCGTTCTCCTGAACGTCGCCGACCGGCCGTACCGAAGCCGGAGCGGGGACAGACCGACGAAGTCGCCGATCGCTTGTGCGCAGTCCCGCACCGGCCGAGCCCGGCTGCGGGTGTCGACTCAGGAGAGCAGCGCGGTCGCCTCGACCTCGACGAGCACGTCCGGCTCGAAGAGGTGGTCGACGCCGATGAGGGAGGCCGGCGGCATGGGGAGCTGAAGGCCGATCTCCTCGGCGACGGCCTCGACTCCGGCCATGAAGTCACCGATTCTCTCCGGGCTCCACCGGGTCACATAGAACGTGAGGCGCACGACGTCCGCGAACGAGGCTCCTGCGCCTGCCAGGCCGAGGGCGACGTTGCGCAGCGCGTGCGCGAGCTGTCCGGCGAGATCGCCGGGGGCCACCGGGGTCCCGTCGGCCTGCCGCGCGACCTGCCCGCTGACATGGACATGAGTCGTCCCCGTGCCGACGGCGACGTGGTGGTACGGGGTGGGCTGCAGCAGGCCTTCCGGGGTGAAGTACTTGACGGTCATAGCTGTTCTCCTTGCCAACGTAAGTATCTGTAAGCTACTTAGTAGGAGAAGGACACTTCAACGAGACCAGGTTTCGCCATGGATACCGGCAGCGAGATCCGCATCGACGCGCCGCACCGCGAGCTCCTTGATCAGGTGCTCGACAAGTGGTCCCTCAGCGTGCTCAACGAACTCTGCGAACGCCCCTGCCGCTTCAACGAGCTACGTCGGGCCATGCCCGCGGTCACACAGAAATCGCTGACCGCGACGCTTCGCCGTCTTGAGCGCAACGGAGTGATCGAACGTGAGGTCGTCTCCACACGGCCGGTGGCGATCATGTACCGGATCACACCGCTCGGCAAGACCTTGCGGCAGCCCATTGACGTATTGCTGACCTGGGCCCGCGAGCACATGCCCACCATCGAACACGCCCGCGACGCTTTCGACACGCGCGAAGGGACCGGCCTCTGACGCCTGCCTCCTGGCGCAGTTCAAGCCGGCGTCCCATGCCTACGACGGCCGGTCGAGCACCGGCGCGGGAATGACGGACACACCTCCTGATGATCGTCCGGGGTGCAGCCAGTCGATCGTCGGCTCAGGCCCCGCCTTGGCGCGAGGCCGTCCTCAGCCACCCAGCCGACGATTTTCAGCTACTCGGTCACGGCCACACGGCCACATCCCGAGCGGACGTTGAGGACCGGAGACGGTCTCCTGTCCAGGTAGGGCAGGGGCGTGGGGTGGGGCGTCAACCTTCTATGCGCCCGGCGGAACTCTTGAGCTGAGGCTGCCTTCCGTGCAGAGGCGCTTCTGAGGCCGGGGCTCGACAGTACGTCAGCGGAGCCGCCTCGACGGCGCAGAGTAGCCCGAACCGCATCGGTCACCCCGTTGCGGCGAGTGACCGAGTTTGCCGTGTCTCGTGGGTGGCGAGCGACGGTAGCGAGGAGAGCGTCGCGCAGTAGCCCCAGCCTGCTCGTTGCCGCGGGGACCGCGAGATCGTCCCGGCTGCGGACGCGGACTGGTGGTGCGCCACGCTCTTGGCACGCATGCCGTATGGCGGCACAGCCGAGCACATCTTGTTACCCACAGGTTGTCCGGCGACGCCGTGGTACGTACTGCGTCTCCGGCTATGAGCGGGTGGGCTGGACGGATGAAGAGCGAGTCGCAGCGAAAATAGTTTATGCAGACCTCTTGAACATGGCCGTCATTCCGACTATGTGCGCACATCGCATGACTCAGCTATGCCGCAAAGGACTCCAGGTTCGCATAAAGGTCCAGCCCACACTCCTGTCAAGAGAGATCGGGCACCCACCACGCCGTGCTCTCACCGATGTGGAGGTTCGGCATCGTTCCTGCTAGACAGCACGTTCATTCGGGGGACGTCCGATACCTGCCACACTGTCCACCGGTGCGGCTTGCCTTTTCTGGCAGGTTCTTGCTGTTGAGGCGCACAAAGCTCACTAAACGCACGAATGAAGCGGGCCAATGTGCGCGGCGGAATTGTCGGTGAGCGTTGATAGAACGGTCTTGGAGGTTGCCGATGCGTCTCAAAGACCTTTCCAAGCAAGACCGGCCGCGCGAGCGGCTCATGTCCAGAGGGGCGAGCGCCCTGGCGGACCGGGAGTTGCTGGCCGTGCTCCTCGGCTCGGGTTTCCGCGGCTCCAGCGCTCTGGACCTGGCCACACAAGTCATCGAACACTGCGGCGACCTCGACGGGCTTGGCCGCTCGGACCCGCATCGGCTGCTCACCGTACGGGGCGTCGGTCCTGCCAAGGCGGCGAGAGTGGCGGCGGCTTTTCACCTTGTCCGTCGAGCGGGGGCCGGGCCGGAGCGCGAACGCATCACCGGCACCGCCGATCTGGCCGGCCACTGTGCTCCTCTCCTGCACGGGCACACCCAGGAACGCCTGGTGCTGGTCGTGTGCGACACCGGCGGCCGCGTGCTGAAACGCTCGGTCGTCACCGAAGGCGGCGCCGATCACACCGCCATGCCGGTCCGCGAAGTGATCATCGAGGTGCTCACCGCGGGCGGCGCGATGTTCGGACTCGCCCACAACCATCCGAGCGGCTCTCTCGACCCCAGCACAGCCGATCTTGAGGCCACCGCGCGGCTCGTCGAGGCCGCCGAAACGGTCGGATTGCGGTTGCTGGACCACCTCATCATCACGGACACCGCCTGGAGGCGAATCCCCACGTAAACCCCTGTCACCCGCCCACCGAACAGCAAAGGGAATCATCTTGTCTATAGCGTCGAACGGCGGTTTTCCAAGCACTGCCCATGAGAATCTAATGCCGCGGGAAGGCCGTTATGGACGTCAGCCGGCCGGTACCCGCCGTGGGTGTGGTCCTGCGCCTCCTGGTTGGCAAGGGGCCACGTCCATGCTTCCGCGCCAGTCCCAGGCGGAGCGTTCCCGGTCGCGTCGATGGTTTTCTGATCGGGGCGTTCCTCCTGGGGGTGCGGCGCGAAGGCGCGCAGCACGTGAGGGATGGTCGACTTTACGTGCGCACCGGCAGAGGTGCTCGCACTCAGCTGGTCGAGAGCTTCGACCTGAGTTCGGGCCCTCTGCCAACCATCGGGTTGATCGTGGCGTAGTCGGGCTGGACAAACCGCAGGCGGTGGCCGTCGTATCACGGTCGCGATGGCAGTTGCCCGGTGGTGAGAACCCTCTCGCGGTGGCGACAGCGGTTGCCTGGAGATGGCAGCTGTCACGCGGTGGCGGCAGTGGCTGCTCGGCGAGCGGGATGCGGCAGCGGCTGCTCGGTACGCGGTGGTGGCAATGGCGCTCGATCGCGGCAATCGTCTTGCGACTATGGGTGGGACGACTCGGCGTTGGATCGCTCATCGAAGGCGATCAGGAGGAAGCCCGGCCAGGCGTCGTGGGAATGGGCGAGAACTCGGGTTCGCGGGCGCTGTGGGTCGTGAACGTGATCGGATGCCGCGCGGGCGAGCGTCTGTGGATGACGGTGCGGTCGGTCGGCAGCGTGAGCAGGTGCGGTCGGCGGTGTGAGCAGGGGACTGCGGTGGAAGAAGCCGCTGCAAGACGTGCACGACGCCGGCGGACGATGTTCGAAGTGCGTGTGCATCGGGGTTCAAGGTGTGTGTTCAACGACGCGACGAATTGTGCCGTGGGTGGTGTGTCGGAACTCGTGCGTGCCGATGTGAGAGTGCGTGTTCGCGGACGACCGGCGGCAGGTGGGGTGCTTGAGGGGGACACCTGCCGCGGTGTGATCGGACAGGGGCGCAGGTACCGGCTGTCCGAGGTGATGGGCGCGGCAGCGGGCCGCGACCGTGGAACACGGCTTCGTGAGCACCTCAAGATCCCTGAGTACGAGTGCCGTGTGGAGCCCGGCTCGGCGGCGGCGAGGAGCCGGGATTCTGCGGGTTCCGTTGCGGATCCGGGGACCGTCCGCAGGACGGAGGGGTGTGGCCCCCGGATCGTCTGAGGAGGTGAGGTCTTTGCGATCCTCACCTGGGGAGGGGACATGCGGGTGGGTGGCACCGGAATTCAGCGGGGGACGGCGAATGTGAGGCGAGCCGGCACGGTGAGAGGGTCGTGTGCTTCGGTGGTGCGGAGGTCACGTCCCACGGAGTGGCGAAGGCGGGCCGGTGCGGGGAGGGGGTCGTGTCATTTGGAGGCGCCGCGATTCAGCGGGAACGATGCGAAGGCGGGCTGGCATGGTGACGCTGCAGGGAGGGCGAGTCAGCGGACCTGGCCATCCAGCAATCTCTGCCAGATCCTCACGGATTCGGCGTACCTGGAGTGTGCGCATTCGTCGATCACCGAGTGGCCGTTGACGCTGCGGGTTCGGCGGATGAAGAAGAGGCCGCCTGTTTGGCACAGCTCGTAGTACGTCGGCCGGCAGGAGCACGTGTAGGAGTGCACGCGTACTCGCTGGCTGGATGAGCGTGGGGTGATCCAGTGCAGGGGCGTGCAGCGGGGGCGAGGATCGAGGACGTGGGCGGTGAGGCAGAGGTCGGCCGGTGCTGGAGGGTTCTCGACGAGCATGTCTTAACCCTAGGTCTAGTTGTATCTCGTCGCCCGCTTGGTGAGGCGGTTCTGTCTATTTAGACAGGTTAGTATGCCCGTTCTTGTCCCTCTTGGTCTATGTTGCCGTTGTGCTCGACTACGACGGGGACACCCACATCTACATTCAGATCGCCGACATCATCCGGCGGCGGGTCGCCGGGCTCGCGTCCGGGCATCCGGTGCCCAGCGAGGCCGACATCCAGCAGGAGTTCGGCGTTGCGAGGACGACCGCTCGGCGGGCGATCCATGTTCTGCGCGAAGAGGGACTTGTCTACACGGTTCAGGGTGAAGGTGCCTTTGTCGGCATGCCCGAAGAAGCCCCTCGCAAGAAGCGAAAAGTGCCGCTCTACCAGCAGATCGCCTCGGACCTCGCGGAACAGATCAAGACGGGAGAATTTCTGCCGCGTCGGGCTATACCGGGTGAGGCCGCACTGGTCGATCAGTACGGCGTGGCGCGCGAGACCGTACGGAGAGCGATGGCGCTTCTTCGCGAGCAGGGATGGATTTACACCGTCGCGCAGCGCGGCAGCTACGTCTCACCGGAAGAGTCGTGGCCCCAGGCTTGAACCCGCTCCTCTGCTTGTATGCCGACGTCTACGATGTGGACATGCTCGATCGTGAAGGGCCTGTGCCGCTGTACGTCCAGCTCGCGGAGGTGATCGAGGAGCAGATCAACAGCGGGCAGTTGCAGCCCGGCGAGGCCGTGCCGAGCGAGGCGGACCTCGAGGTGGAGTTCGAGATCGCGCGCGCCACGGCGCGCAATGTGGCGCGGGAGCTTCGTCGGCGCCGGCTGGTTCACACCATTCAGGGGGAAGGGACCTTTGTGGGGCCGGTCGGGGTGCCGTTGCTGAAGCGGTCGAGAGGGATGTATGTCCGGATCGCTGATGAGATCGTCGCCAGGATCCGGCGGGGTGAGCTTCGGCCGTATAGGGCAATCCCGAGTGAGGCTTCGTTGATGCGGCGGCATGGGGTGGCGAAGGTCACGGTGCGGAGGGCTGTTGCGCATTTGCGGGAGTGCGGGTGGGTTTTCGCGGGGGTGGAGGGTGGGGTCTATGTTTCGCCGCAGGAGGACTGGCCGCGCCGCTCGCTGGTTGAGCCGCGGTAGGGCGGGCGGTGTTGGAGGGGTTTTGGGCGGCGGTTAGGCAGGGGTTAGGCAGGGTTGGGCTCGGGCTGGAGGGCCTGGACGGGGTTGAAGGGGTTCGACACGGGCGCGAGAGCCGGGCGCGAAAGCCGAGCGCGATTGGGCGGCAGTTGCGGGGTGGGTGGTGACGCCGACCGTGTGGGTTCGGGTCAGTCAGCGGGTCGCGCGGGGCGGCGGGCAAGCCGGCCGGGGAGGGCTGGCGAGCCACGATTACGCCAGTGGCAAGTCGTAGGTGAGCGACACCTGGACTGCGCGCGGCCGTGGGCAACCAGCGGGGAAGGCTCTCGAGGTTACGCCGCCAGCAGGCCGCGGGCAGGAGGCAGGCGACCGCGGTGGGGTGCGGGGCATGAGGTGACGGCGTAGGGGGTGCGCCAACTAGAGAGGCTCGCGAGTAGGGCTGCGTGGTTGAAGGGGCGGGCGCTCAAAAGGGCGCGGCATCGAAGGGACGCGCCCTGGGGGAGACGCGCCCTCAAGAGCGCGAGGTCGGAGGGACGCGAGGCCAAAGGGACGCGCCATCAAGGGGAACGCGAGGCCGAAGGGACGCGCCCTCAAAAGCGCGAGGCCGAAGGGACGCGCGGTCGAAGGGACGCGCGGTCGCGATCGAAGGGGCGGGCGGTTGACGAGTACGCGGTCGAAGGGGTGCTCGGTCGCGGGACATGGCTGCGGGGACATGGTCGCGTTCGCGGCGGCTATTGGTTGTGGTTCGGGCTTCGGGCCTCCGGGGTTGGTGGGGCTGGTGTGGGGTTCTTCTGGGTGAGGGGCGGGAGGCGAGGGGGGGCGGGCCCTGCGGGTGGCGGTGGTGGGCTGCGTACGTGTGGAGGGCCGGGGCCCGCAGGGCGTGGTGTGGGTCAGAAGACCGGGATGATGTCTTCCGACTCCCCGCATCCGCCCAGGCCACGCCCACATCACCCCCGCTCCCCCGATGATCGTGCGTCACCCATGCGCCCCCGACCCCGAAGACGCTCACTCCACGCCCGCTTGATATCCGCGTGCGCCGACGGATCATGATGGGAATACTGCTCCGTCGTCTTGATCGAGTCATGCCCCAGGATGTGCTGCACCTGAATGATCGGCACGCCCATCTGCACCAGCCGCGACGCAGCAGTGTGCCGGTTCGTGTGCGGCCGCGCGTACGGCACCCCCGCGGCCTCCAGAGCCCTGCGCCAATGCCAGTAGAAGGTCTGGTAGTGCACCGGCCTCTCCGGGCCCGTACGCGGCCGGAACACCAGACCGCCGCGATCACGCCCCTCCAGCAGCACCGCCATCGCCTGCATGATGTGCCCCGGCACCGGGATCACCCGCTCCGAATCATCCGACTTCGGGTACGGCCGCAGCCCCTTCGGAGTCAGAACCCACCGAACCTCGATCAGCTCGCGGAACCAGTCCACGTCGCTGCCGTGCAGGCCGGCCAGTTCCTCCCACCGCAGGCCCGACCACTGCGCCAGCTCCACCAGCGTCCGGTACGGCTCCGCCAGGTGCTGCAGGATGCGCTCCTGCTCGTCGTCGGTGAAGTAGCGCCGCTTCTTCGCCGGCAGGGCAGGCAGGCGTACGCCGTGGCACGGGTTGTTGAGGATCACCGGGGGCTTCTCCTCGGTGGCCGCGCGAAGCATCGCGGAGAACACCCTGTAGGCCAGGTGCACCGTCGGCGCCCCGAGTGGCTTCTTGGTGCCGTCCCGCGCGCGGCCGCCCTCCTTCGACAGGAGCTTCACCCAGCCTTCGACCTCCATCCTGGTGATGGAGTCGAGGGGCCAGTGGCCCCAGTGCGGCAGGACGTAGCGGTCGAGGTTCTTCCGGTCGCGCTCGGCAGTGGTGTCGGCCACCACGCGCGCCTCCCACCAGCGGTCGTGCCACTCCCCCACGGTGATCCGGCCGATGCGCGGGTCGCGCCACTCACCGCGGCGGAGTTCGGCTTCCTTGTCCTCCGCCCAGACCTTCACGACGCTCTTGAGGCGGTCGGTCTTGGTGTGGCGCTTGCCGCCGGGCCCGCGCACACTCGCCTGCCACTTCCCGGACGGCAGCTTCCTGTAGGACGCCATCACGGCTCCGCCCCAAGTGCCTCGCGCAGCACGCCCTCGAGCTTGTGCGCCATGTCCATCGTGATGAGCTCCTCAGGGACGAAGATGGTCAGCCCATCCGGGCTCCAGTCGAAGCGTGCGCCTGGCGCTGCTTCGGTGGCGTCGCCCCAGTTCTGGGCCTCGGTGCGGGTGTTGAGGGTGGCCGAGCGGTGCTTGCCGTCGGGCAGGCGCACGGTGACGCGCCAGCGGCCGGCGCGGGTACGACGGATCGATGCCATGGTTCTCCTTCCAGCGGGGGGCTACGCGACGTGCCGTGGGTGTCGCCGGCGAAGGAGCGGCAGTCTGCTCTGCACTTCGCCCAGGACGAGGGTGGCGTGCGCCTCGAGGTGGCGGGCCATCTCGGGCTTGATCAGTTCACGCGGCATGAGGACGTCGATGAAGGGCCCGGAGAAGTCGGCGGCGAGCAGGTCGCTGCCGGTGAGCGAGGGATCCCGGTGGATCCGTACTCGGTCTGGTGAGATGGCCGGGGACTGGATGGCGTTGAAGGCGAGGTTGCCGAGCGTGGTGAGTTGCGGGACTAACAGGGGGTCGATGAGGTCTTCGTCGACGGCCCACAGCATGGTGCCGCGGCGGGTGAAGTGGAAGACCACCGGCTGCCAGCAGAGGCGTTCGCCGGGTAGTGCACGGAACCGGACCGTTCCAGGAGCGAGGAGCTGGGGTCGTTCGGGTGGTGCAAGTGCCATGAGGATCATCACCGTTGACTTTCCGGGCTTGCATTCGTGCCGGATAAGTGTGACCCGTCAGACAACGGTATGGTTGAAAAATCTTCAGCCGCGTTAGCGCATAGTATCCGTTACGCTACATTTCGGGATTTCAGTCCTCCTCGTCGAGATCGCGCGCGAGCTGCTGCGCCATCCTGATGAACCGCGCACGTCGCCGGTCCGACCACTCGGCCGGGACACTCAAAGTCACGAACGTCCCTCCTCCGGTGTCCACCTTGAGGACTTCCCCCAGGTCGAGCCACTGGATAGCGGCCATGCGCTGCATCTCCGCCAACCGCCGGCGGTAATCCTCCAGGCTCTCGGTGATGGTCTCGCCCGGCATTCCCGCAGCTAGGGCGCGTAGCCTCCACATCTCCGGCGCGCGAGGCACCCGGTGAGTCACTAGATCGCCGATGTAGGTGTGGTTCAGGACCTGTTGCGTCTCTGGGTCGCGACACTGCGCAGCGAACGCGCGCCTGCTCAGCCCTGACCGCGCCAGGTACGCCTGGACGTAGTCGCTGAGGGGGTGCTCACTTGCGGTGTCCTCGATGTCTCGCGGCGGCATCGTGGCGCCTCTCGTTAGCCCTCGCCTTTACTGCTGCACCCTGCTGCCAGTCACGCCTGTTGGATTCTTCTGTCAACGCGCGCCGACAGCAGTATCCATGAGTCTGCCCAGACAACAAGATCGTAGTAATGAAACCAGATCCACCCGGATAGGTGGCCGGATACGGCCACCCCGCTAGACAACAAGACCTGCCATGCCTAAGCTGTTGGAAAATTCTTCCAACGTCTCAGGAGGTACCAGCAAGTGCCAGGGCGTCCCGAGCGAGTCCTCCGCAGCCGCACCCTGCTGCGCGAACTGATGGCGGCGGGGCGCCACAACACCGTCACCCTCGCACACCAGATCGGCGTCCCCAAGCAGCTCATCTCCTACCTGACCTCCGGCGCTCGCACCTCATGCAGCGCCGCCACCGCAGAGCGGATCGCGGCCGCTCTCGGATGCCAGGAGGACACCCTTTTTTCGAATCCACTGGCAGAAGAATCTTCCACCAGCAGAGAGGAGGGAGAGATGGTTCACACGATCAACGAGGCCGGCGAGGCGCTGCGGGTGTCCAGGTCCACGGTCTACCGGCTGATCAGCAAGGGCGACTTGTACACCACGGACGTGTCGCCGACCGGAAGCAAGAAGCCGATGACGCGCGTGCCCGACTCCGCGATCCAGGCGTTCCTCGCCAAGCGCACTGCCCAGACCTGATCCCCCGGAGGAGTTCCGCATGCTCACCACCGCTCAGCGCGCCGCCAGCTACCTGGCCCAGACCGGCCGCGCGGACCTGACGCCGCGCCAGGCGCGTCGGCTCCGCCGGAAGGCGCGGCACCAGGACGCGTGCGCCGCGGGCCGACGCGCGTTCCGGTCGGCCGCCCGCGCGAGGACCCGGGAGGCGCGCGCCCGGCGCGCGCTGCTGCCGCTGTCCCGCTGATTCAGCGGGCCCCCGACCCGGATGCAGCCGGACGAGGGCCCAGTACCCCCACCCGCTCTAGAGACTCAACGAGAGGAGCAGATGGAGATGACCTCCATCATCCCAGACCAGCCCGCCCCCAGCGAGCGCGCGCTGTCCACGATCGAGGCCCACGTCGATGGGCTCAAGCGCATCGCGGCGTTCCTGCGGACCACGCCGGACCTGCCCTACCTGGACGCCCTCACAGTCCACGACTCGGGCAGCGTCTCCCTCTTCCTCGTCCACTCGAAGGACGCTCGGGAGACCATCACGACCTGGATGCTCCACGCGATCGACGCTGGCGCGCTGGTCGAGCCGTACGAGGAGCACGGCCTCGGCGGGGTGACGCTGTACTTCGGCGCCGCGCCCATGCAGGTCTACACGCACGCCGCCTACGTCTCCGACCTCGTGGTGGTCACGACGGAGACGCACAAGCTGACCATCGAAATCCCCGAGCACGCCCGCCGCGAGCAGCCCGCCGGCGGTGCGCGGTGACCGTCCTCTCCTTCCCGAACCGGGCCGCCGTGCGCCCCGCCGCGGCCGAGGACGCCATGCACTTCGTGACCATCGAGCCCGTCACGGCCGACGACCCCGAGCACTACACCTCCATCTGGGACACCCCGCCCCGTCTGCACATCGCCGAGCACCGTCCGGGCTGGCCGGTCGTGTCGCACGGCACGGAGGGGTGGATCGCGCTGGCCGAGATGCCGGGGTACGCCCGCCGGGTGGCCGCCCGGGTGGGGGCGGAGTACGTGGAGCCGGTCGACGCGCTGGCGGTCGAGCTGCTCGGGGTGAGCGCGTGATGGCCGGACCCGTCCTGAACGCCCGCATCGGTGACCGCGGCAGGCAGCCCCTGGCCATCAGGCTCAGCGTCAGCCGCCGCTACAACGACCCGCTCGCTCCGTATATCAGCGCCATCGAAGCCGACGTCCCCTACCCGGGTGGACCTCTGGTTTCTCGTGCGCTGCTGGTGCTGCCGGACGGCATGACTGACCACGTGAACGCGGTGGCGCTGGAGTTCACCGAGACCCGCGACGTGGACGCCTTGATGGAGCTGCTGCCGGAGCTGCGCCGCCTGCTGGCCCAGCGGTACCCGTCGGAAGACGAGATGGAGGCGCCGTACTGATGGCCACGACGATCACCGCCGCCACCATCGGCCCCGTCCTCCGGACCGCCGCCGACTGGGTCGCCGGACTCACCCATTACCGCGTGTCCCGGAACGAAGTGCACGCCGCCCTCCGCCAGGCAGCCGAGCAGGACTTCAACGTGGCCGACGCCGCGCTGAACGCCCTCGCCACGCACATGGCCGCGCACGGGGACGACCCCCAGTGGTTGAACCGCCATGCGCAACTGCGTCCGCGCGACGACTTCGCCCGGTTGATGCGGGCGGCGGCCGACGCCGCCGATGTCACGCCGTTCGACTGGACGTCCCGCCCGCAGATCGTGCCCGTGCAGAGGGGTGAGTGCTGATGGCGCCCATCGACCACACCGGCCCCGGCCACCCCGACGTCCACCTCACCCTCGCCGAGATGCAGCCCGACGGCGGCGCGGTCTTCCAGACCTGGACCATCTGCGGCTGCACCGTCGGACGGCTCCGGGCCCACCTCGGCACACCGCATCAGGAGTCCGTGCAGACGCTGGAGTCGCTCCGGGCGACCGGCCGCGCGGTGCTGCAGACGCCCGGCGCGATCCACCTCGGGGAGGACCTGTGATGGCCGTGGACCTGATCGCCTGCCAGGTCGTCTCCGTGCCCAGCTGGAACGACGGCGAGCCCGTCCGCATCCAGGCCGCCCACGTCCACGCGGGGAAGGTCGCCGTGCGCTGGCAGGACGCCCGCTGCTGCGGCGCGATCCACGCCGACTGGGTCGAGCAGGGCATGCACGTGGACCTCATCTCCGGAGGCTGCCTCCGCCGGCCTGCGCCCCAGCCGGTCCTCGCGGCCGTCCCCGAGGGCGGTAGCCGATGAACCCGACCGACATGCCCCGGGACACCGCCGTGGCGATCTCCCGCGAGACGTTGGAGGAGTTCGACCTCCACCGCGTTGGCGACATGACCCGCCCCACGATGGCGTACTGGCTCGGCCAGCTCTCGGCCGCCGTCCGCGCCCTGCTGGCACACGCCGAGCCCGTCGAGGACCAGGTGCCCGACGAGGTCAGCCGCTACGGCGCCGAGCTCGACCGCCTCGCCGACCGCTGGCGCGTCCTCGAAGACCAGCACGACCTGATCCATCCGAACCGCAGCGACTGTGGCGGGGTCGGCGGCTGCCCGATGATGTTCGCTGCCCACGACCTCACCAGCCAGATGAAAGACCAGATGGAGGACTGGCGGGGGGCCCTGGCGATCAGTGAGGGAACCCGCCACTGCGGCTGCGACCACCATGGCGACCACGCTGGGTGCGACGCGGACTGCGAGTGTGCCCGGTGAGCCGCCACACGCCCGACGGGTTCGACTCCCAGACCCAGGCCGACTGGTACGGCGGCCAGTTCAAGGAGCCCAAGCGGCGCGGCCGGCCGCGCAAGCCCGCGACCGCCGCCGCTGCGGCTGAGCCGCTGCCGCCGGTCGGCAACCCCGCCTGGGGTGTGCCGATCTACGGCAAGGACCTACGCATCGGCGACTTCCTGGTGCACCTGCACCGCGACTTCGAGACGCGGCGCATCACCCGGTTCGAGCCGTACAAGGGCGGCCTGCCGCTGGCGTCGGGCGCGCGGACGGCGTGCTCCGGCCGCTGGGAGATCGCGGTGGGGCCGTACCAGATCGTCCGCATCCTGCCCAGGGACGGTGCCCAATGACCGGCCCCGAGCACTACCACGAGGGCGAGCGACTCCTGCAGGAGTCTCAAACCGAGGAAGCTCCTGAGTGGGTCATGGCCCGTGCGCAGCAGGCACAGGCGCACTTCGCCGCCGCCGACGCCGCAGCGACCGCCCTGGCTGCCGCGCTGCCGCTCATCGGCGACGACCAGCAGGTCACCGACTGGGCCAAGGCCATCGGCGTCACCTTCACCACCCCCGACCTCGTCCGCATCGACGACGCGCTCGCCCTCCTCGACCAGCTCGGCCAGGAAGGGCTGATCGTGCCGGTGACGGCGGAGCGGCTGCGCGAGGTGCTCCGGCGCAGGAACGGGGCCGCGTGATGGCCAAGAAGAAGACGCCGTCGCTGCCCTGGCTGCCGCCCGGCACCCCGTCCACCTGGATCTGCCCCCGAGGCCACATCAACCCCCGCTCCACCACCACCTGCGGGAGCTGCCGATGAGCACCTTCGAACCCGAATGGCCGGGCCTGCCATCCGAGGACGAGATCTCCGAATACCTCGCCACCGCCGGATGCGACGACCCGTACGACCCGTTCCCCACCAGCCGCCGGCCCCGCCGCCCGTCCTGGCGGGGCGGGCCCCGCCTGTCCCACGCCGAAGAGCGCGACTACCTCGACGAACAGGACGACCAGTGACCGCCACCCTCGACCGGCTCGGCGCCGGCGTCTACGACCACATCGACGAGGACACCTACCACAGCGACCCCGTCCCCGGCGGGTCGCTGTCCTCCTCCGGCGCCCGGCTGCTCCTCCAGCCGGGCGGCCCGGCCAAGTACCGGTGGCAGGCCGACAACCCGCCCGGCCCCAAGAAGGTGTTCGAGCTGGGCAGCGCCGCGCACAAACTGGTGCTCGGCGCGGGCCCAGAACTGGTACGCATCGACGCGGACGAGTGGCGCACCAACAAGATCAAGGCCGAGGTCGCCGAAGTGCGCGAGCGCGGAGCCATCCCGCTCAAGCCCGCCGACTGGGACCAGATCCACGGCATGGCCAACGCCATCCGACGCCACCCCCTCGCCGGCCCCCTGTTCGACCCCGCCAACGGCGAGCCGGAGAAAACGTTCATCTGGCAGGACCCCGACACCGGGGTGTGGCGGCGCTCCCGGCTCGACTGGGTCCCGTACCGCACCGCTGGACGGTTCGTGGTAGCCGACTACAAGACCACCACCGACGCGTCGCCGCACGCCGCCGCCAAGGCCATCGCGAACCACGGCTACTTCATGCAAGACCCCTGGTACCGCGACGCCGTCACCGCGGCCGGCCTCGACGACGACCCGCTGTTCGCCTTCTGCTTCCAGGAGAAGACCCCGCCGTACCTGATCAACGTCGTCGCGCTCGACCCCAGCGACGTCGAGACCGGCCGCGAACGCAACCGGCGCGCCCTCGACCTCTACGCGACATGCGCCGCCACCGGCATCTGGCCTGGCTACGGCGACGAGATCGCCCCCATCATCCTGCCCCGCTGGACCACCGACGCATGGTCCGCCACCGACGTCATCACCGAGGAAATCCAGTGACCGAACTCGCCATCCCCAACCAGCAGCGCGGCCACGAGCTGGCCGTCGCCCAGCCGAGCCCGCTCGTGCAGTTCGCCATGGAAGCACAGCAGGCCGAGCAGATCGCCAACGTGCTCGCCCGCTCCAGCTTCATCCCGGCCACCCTGCGCGGGAAGCCGCAGGAGATCACCGCCGCCATCCTCGCCGGGCAGGAGCTCGGTCTGCCGCCGATGGCCACCCTGCGCAGCATCGACATCATCCAGGGCACGCCGGGCCTGCGCGCCCACGCCATGCGCGGCCTGGTCCAGTCGCACGGCCACACGGTGCAGGTCGTCGAGTCCTCCGACACCCGCTGCGTGATGCGTGGCAAGCGCAAGGGCGAGACCGAGTGGCAGCAGGTCGAATGGGACCTCGAACGAGCCACGCTCCTGGGACTCACCGGCAAGAGCGAGTGGAAGCGGCAGCCGCGCACGATGCTCGTCGCCCGCGCCACCGGCGAGATCTGCCGCCTCATCGCCGCCGACGTGCTGTACGCGATGCCGTACGCGTCGGAGGAGCTCGACACCGAGACGCAGTACAGCGCCGAGGTGACGGTGAACGGCCGGGCCACCGCCGCCGACATCATCCGCCGCGAGACCTCGCCCCCGCCCGGCGAAGCGCAAGCGGCCACCGCGCCGGCACCGGCCGCCACGGCGCAGCTCCGCGAGATCAGCATGCTGATGACCGCGTGCGGCATCACCGCCCACACCGGCAAGGGCTCGACCGCGCTGAACGAGAAGGCCCGCTTCGAGTGGCTCAGCGACTTCCTCGCCCGGCCTATCGAGGGCACCACGAAGACCCTCACCACCGATGAGGCCGACCGCGTGCTCGCCGAGCTGCGGGCCCGCCAGCTCGAGATCGCCCAGCAGCGCGCCGAGCTGGAGAAGCAGATCGGCAGGCTGTTCGACGGCATGGACAAGCCCATGAGCGGAGCGGACCGGCTGCGCGACCTGTCGCTGCTGCTGGACCGGACGATCAGCGGCCCGGCGGACCTGTCGGACCAGGAGCTGTCCGAGGTGGCCGCGATCCTGGCGGACTGCCAGGGCCAGACGGCGGCGTGGGACGCGGCCCTTCAGGCGGCGCAGGAGCAGCGCCAGCAGGGCGGCGGCGAGTGATGGACGCCTGGATCGTGCGCCTGCCGGTCAACGACAACCACCACGCCTGCTACGGCCCCTTCACCGACGAGGAGGAGGCCAACAAGTTCGCCGCGTTCATGACGGCTGAGGTGGACCCGGCGTTCGTGGAGCCTCTGTGCACCGCCGCCTCCGAGCTGCTCGCCTGGCGCACCAACGTGGCGCTTCCCCGGATGGACGGTGGCCGATGACACCCTGGCCCCTCTCCAGACTCTCGGCCTTCGACCTAGAGACAACCGGCACGGACCCCGAGGAGGCGCTGATCGTCGAGGCGTACCTCGGGTACATCGGCGGCGGCCTCGCGACCATCGACCACAAACCGCTCCTCGCCGCCGTCGAGTGCCCCGAGGAAGCGTCGAAGATCCACGGCTACACGTCGGCGTACCTGGCCGAGCACGGCCAGCCCGCCGAAGTCGTCGTCGAGCACACCGCCGTACGGGTCGCCGAGGCCATCAACCAGCGGGTGCCGCTCGTCGGCCACAACATCGTCTACGACCTCACCGTCCTGGACCGCGAGTGCCGCCGCCACGGCTACCCGACGGTCGAGGAGTGCACGGGCGGCGTGATCGGGCCGGTCATCGACACGAAGCTCCTGTCGAAACAGGTCGATCCGTGGCGGCGCCGCGTCTCGGAGGAGCAGGGCGCGCACGCGCTGAAGACGTGCGCCGAGGTGTTCAAGGTGGAGTGGTCCGACGACGACGCGCATGGTGCCCGGTACGACGCGCTGATCTCGGCGCGGGTCGCGTACAAGATCGGCTTCTACGCGTTCCACCCGGACAAGCGGCCTCGCCTGTCGGGGTGGAAGGACGAACGCTGGCGGTTCGACGCGCTCGCGGTGGACCTGCCGGAGCTGTTCGCCCGGCAGAAGCAGTGGGCGGCTGAGCAGGCGCTGTCCTACCAGGAGTATCTCCGCAGCCCGAAGGCCAAGGAGCAGCAGGACCCGAACGCCGTGATCTCGACGGCGTGGCCCGTTACCCCGTTCGCTGATGAGAGGGCGGAGGCTGCCCGATGACGTACGAATCCCGCGCCTATGACAACGAGCACGGGGACCCGGTCGTTGTCCTGGTCGTCACCGGCACCCACGACGTTTCCCGCATCGTCAACCTGCTGGCCGGTAACCGCATGGCCCTGTGCGAGCACATGGGCGTGTCCGAGCAGATCCTCCGCCAGGTCAGGCGGCACAACGGCGGCAGGGCCGCGCTCAAGCTGCTGGCCGCCCACGGCGGACCGGACCTGACGCAGACGGAGATCGCGCGCGTCACCGCCCAGGAGTACCACGCCAGCCGGGACAACGTCACAGGCCAGGTCGAGCTGACGATCGGCGGCCCCGAGGGCACTGTCGTCATCGACCTCGGGGAGGACGGCGACGAGATCCTCCTCGGGCTGCTCGACATCGGCCAGGACGACCCCGACGAGGAGCCGCTCATTGACCCGGACTGCCGGGACGGCAAGTGCGGATCCTGCGTCGGCGGCCCCTGCGAGCACGACTGCCACCAGGCGGGAAGCGAGGCGGCTCGGTGAACGTCTTCGACCCCCAGGCCCAGGCCGACCTCGTCCCGCTGGCGGAGTCCGACGACCTGCTCGTCAAGCTCCGCCGCTGGACCGTCACCGCCGACGCGACCGCTGACGAGCTGGCCAAGCGCGGCGGGCAGGAGCGGGAGACGGCCGCCCGGCACATGGAGGCGGCGGCCCGGTACGACGAGCAGGCGGTCGCCGCCCGCGCGAGGGCTGACGAGCTGCGCGAGGTGATCGCGATCGTTGAGGAGCGCCGCTGGAAGGCGGCGGGTGGCGAGTCCGATGGTGGGCCTCTGGCAGGTGTGTCGTGAACGCCCCGTACCTGCTGTGCGCGGGGGCGTGCGCTGCCGCCGCCCTCGCCGCCTACATCGGCCACCTCGCCAGCCCGACCATGCGCTCCCGGCGCGCGCAGCGCCGCCGCTGGGCCCGGCTGTCCGCGCACCGGATGACCGTCGCCGGCCAGCTCGCGCGCGACCCGGACCTGTGGGAGCGCTGGTGGACCGAGCACCAGCTGGACGACGTGCTGCGCGGGGGTGCGTGATGCACCCGTACTACGAGGACGCCGCCCGCCGGGCCTTCCACGAGGAGGTCGCCGACGTCGAGCCGCGCTACGTGCTGCCGCAGATCCTGACCGGCGCGCGCCGTCGTGAGGCGTGGCTGCTCGCGCTCACCGCGACGATCGGCGCGCTGCTGATCCTGGCTGGGCTGCTGCTCCTGACGTGGGGCCAGGAGCAGCCCCCGGCCGCCCCCAAGACCATCTCAACGCGCCCATGGGAGGCGTGATGCACACCCAGACGTCCGGGGCCCCCGCCATCGGGGCTGGGGCCCCGGCCCCAACACCGCGAGTGATCGGCCTCGACCTATCGCTCACCTCACCCGGCATCGCCTTCAGCGACGGCTCCACCACCACCCTCAAGACCAAAGACAGCGACGGCGACCACCGGCTCACGCACATCCGCCGCTTCGTCGCCCTCGCCGTCGGCGGCCCCCAGTTCATGGACAACCCCAACGCAACGCCAGCCGCCCTGGTCGTCATCGAGGACCTCCCCATGCACGCCAAGTCGGCCGGGATCACCGGCATGGTCCACGGCGTGGTCCGAGAACTCCTCGCCGAGGCTGGAGTCCCGTACGCCCGGGTGATCCCGTCCACGCTGAAGAAATACGCGACCGGCAGCGGCGGCGCGGACAAGACGGCCATGGCGATGGCCGCGTACAAGCGCGCCAGCCGCGAGTTCCCCGGAGACAAGGGCGGCGACCAGTGCGACGCCTGGTGGCTGCGCGCGGCCGGCCTCGACATCCTCGGACATCCGCTGTTCACGCTGCCCAAGGACCAGCGCGCCGCCCTCGACAAGGTGGCCTGGCCCAAGGCGGTGACGACGCCGTGACCCAGCCCATCCACCTCCAACTCCGCGCCCTCCGCCGCGAAATGCGCCTCCGCCGGAAAGACCTCGCAGCCCAGATCGGCGTCTACTACAACACCATCAGCTCCTGGGACACCGGACGCAAAGCCCCCTTCACCCACCACGCCCACGCCTACGCCCGCGCCGTCCACCACCACCTCGTCGCCATCGACCCCACCGGCACCATCGTCGGCAACCTCATCGACCTGATGCCAAAGCTCCCCGCCATGCGACGCCAGCGAGGCCTCAGCCAGCAGATGCTGAGCCACCACCTCCGGACCACCAAGAGCGCCGTGAGCAGCCTCGAGGTGCGCATCCACGCCGGCGACAGCATCCTGCTCACCACCCTCGAGGGATACCTCCTCGGCTTCAACCTCAGCATGGCCCTGGTGCCCGCCGAGCGGGCGGAGCGTGCGGCATGAGCGAGCGCCCCATCATCACCTGCGCCTGCTGCAACCGCACCGGCCGCCACCACGGCCGCCGCCTCATCGCCTCGTGCTACACCCGCCGCCAGCGCAACGGCTCCATGCAGCTGTTCCCCAAGGTCACCCCCAACAACCCATGGCAGCCCACCAGCAGGCACGGTCGGCGCATGCCGGCCCGCTACCAGGCCCTCGCCGCTGTCCGTCCGCCGCTCAGCAAGCGGACCATCGCTCTTGAACTGGGCGTCAGCGTGCGCAGCGTCGAGCGCTACGCCGCCGCTTCCCGCGCCCAGCAGGCCACCAACCAACCCCCGCAGCCGCGAACGGAGGCGGCATGACCACCACCGCCACAACCACGACCACGATGCCCGATCAGACCGCCCGCGTCCTCGCGCTCCTCGTCGCTGGCCACACCATGCAAGCCGTCGCCACCCGGTCGGGCTGGCCCATCGGCGCCGTGCGCAAGACCATCAGCCAACAGCCCGGCTGGATGATCGACAAGAACGGCCGCGTCTACCACCCCGGCCGCCCCAAGTACCGGGCGCAGCTGCCCGACGGCGTCCCCGCCGAGCTGCTCGACTGGGCCCGCGGCCTGCTCGCAGAAGCCGAAGCGCCCCGCACCATCCAGTTCCAGGAACCCGCCCCACCCACCACCCCGCCCACGCCCAAGACAGCGGCGCCGCGACCCGCCCCGGCCGCCCCAGCCAAGGCCCCGCCCGTGACCGGCCGGTCCGCCATCGACGGCACCCTCGTCACCGACCTGCCCCTCAACCGCATCCACGACCACCCCGGCAACATCCGCGACGACCTCGGCGACCTCACCGAACTCGCCGCCAGCATCGCCGCGCAGGGACTGCTGCAGCCCGTCACCGTCCGCCCCCTACCCGGCAAGCCCGACGAGTACGAACTCCTCGCCGGCCACCGCCGCCGCGCCGCCGCCGCGCGCGCGGGCCTCACCTCTCTGCCTGCCGTGATCCGCCACGACGTGGACGACGCCGCAGCGGTCGAGGTCATGCTGGTCGAGAACATCCAACGCCGCGACCTGAACCCGATGGAGAAGGCAGAGGCCCTCGGCCGCCTCCGCGATCAGGGTTACTCCGGGGCGCTCATCTCCGCCCGCACCGGCATCCCGCAGGGGTCGGTGTCGGCGTCGCTGGCGCTGCTCGAGCTGGACGACGCGAGCAAGGAACGGGTCCGCTCCGGCGAGCTGTCCGCGACGGACGCGATCAACGCGGTGCGCCGGCTGCGGAAGAAGGCCCGCGAGGCGCGCGCCGCCGGGTCGGCGGTGCAGGCGTGGTCGTGGGAGCCGGACTACCTGACCAAGACCCACCCGCTGGCGAAGAAGGCCGCGCGGCTGTGCCAGGCGCGCGAGCACACCACGCGCCGGCGGATCGGGCAGACGGCGTGCGGCCAGTGCTGGGAGTCGGTGATCCGCGCGGACGAGCGCGTGGTGATCGCCGCCGAGGCGGACGAATGACCGCCTGCTGCCGGTGCGTCCCGGCCACCCGCGCCGCCGACGACACCGGCGACCACTGCATCACCGCCGGCTGCGCCTACTGCCTGAACGGCTGCCCCGCCGACGGCATCCCCTGCTGCCAGACCTCCACCACTCCACCGGAAGGAACCACGTGACCGACACCCCCGACGAGCCCGGCCAGGTCCGGCCCTTCGCCGCCATGCTCCAGGAAATCCAAGGCGGCGCCGTCGCCGACGAAGCAGCCGACCTCCTCCAGCAGCTCGTCACCGCCGTCACCGACATCGGCAAGAAGGGCCACCTGGTTCTCACCATCACCGTGCAACCCCTCAAGGGCAACGCCAGCGCCCTCAACGTCGCCGGCGAGGTCGTCCTCAAGGCGCCCCGCCCCGAGCCCGCCGCCGGGGTCTTCTTCTTCGACACCAGCGGCAACCTCATGCGCGACAACCCCCGCCAGGCCACCATCCCCGGCCTGCGCGAAGTCGGAAAGCCCAACTACGACAACGTCAGGACGGTCTGACCCGTGCCCACCAGCGACTCCACCCGCACCGAGAACGACGCCGTCATCCAGATCGCGCAGGAAGCCGCCCGCGCCGAATCCGACGGCGTCCTCCTCGAGCCCGGCAACATCTACGCCTTCCCCACCACCGCCGGCCCCAAGCTCCTCGACCTCGGCACCGACGCCTACCTCGACCGCCTCCACACCCCGCAGCGCAAGCGCGGCACCACCACCGTCGAGGACGTCGCCTCCTTCCTCGCCTACTACCGCAAGCACGCCGACGACTCCACCGAGACCTACGTCAACGTCAACCAGCTCCGCATCACCGCCATCCTCAACGCCCACAGCGCCGACGGCCCCCGCTGGGGCGACCACCGCCTCACCCTCCAGCTCCGCACCACCCGCGCCTGGCAGGCATGGACCACACACGACGGCCGCTGGCTCCAGCAGCGCGAGTTCGCCGAGCACATCGAGGAGCGGCTCGAGGACATCCGCGAGCCGGCCGCCGCCGAGATGCTGGAGCTGGCCCAGTCGTTCCAGGCCAAGACGACCGTGAAGTTCAACTCGGGGACCCGCCTCGCGTCCGGCGACATGAACCTCACCTGGGAGGAGACGACCGACGCCACGGCCGGCGCGAAGGGCCAGATCAAGATCCCGGCCACGTTCAAGCTCGCGATCCCCTGCCTCGACCTGCCCGTCGTCGAGGGCGACGAGCAGGTGGTGTACGGCATCGAGGCCCGGTTCCGGTACCGGATCGAGCGCGGCGGCGGCCTGAACATCGGCTACCTGCTCAACGACCCGGCGCCGGTGCTGCGCGACGCCGTGCTCGCCGTCGTCAAGCAGGTCGAGGACGCGCTGAAGACGCAGGTCCTGCGCGGCACCCCGGCGGGTGCGTGATGCTGCTCGACTGGCTCCGCACCCGGCGCGACCTCCTCGCCGAGCTGAACACCGCCCGCGCACGCAACGCCCAGGCCGACCTCGAACTCGACGACCTCGCCGACGAGAACCACAGCCTCAAGCGGCAACTCATCGACGCCCGCATCGAGGCGATGGCGGTCAAGGAGGAGGCCGACGAGCACCGCGCCGAGCTCGCCGAAGCCCGGCCGGAGCTCGCCCGTCTGAGGGCCGAACTCGCCGAGCTCAAGACCAGCCCGCTGTACCAGCAGCTACAGGACGCTCAGCGGCACGCCGCGTCGCTGGCCGCGCGGCTGGACGAGATCACCCAGCGCAGCATCGCCCAGGACGTGCCCCTCCGATGACGCAGCCCTGCGGGCAATGGAACGGCGCCGCAGCCACCCACTGCGGCGCCACCCCAGCGCGCCACTACCTCCCCGGCTGGCGGTGCGCGGCGCACACGCCAGCCGCGCTCGCCGGGCAGCCCGAGCCAGGCCAGAGCGCGTACTGCGCTCCGGCCCGCTGCTACTGCGGAGAGCACCCCTGGTGGACGCCGGACACCACCTACACCGCCATCGCCGTCGAGTCGTGGACGACCGACGCCCGCGCCATCGCCTCCGGCAAGCGCCGCGCCAGCCCCAGCGTTCAGGCCGCCGCCAAGCAGACCGTGGCCGACCAGCAAGCCCGCGAAACCCGACTCAGGAGATCCACATGACCCCGCCGCCCGTGCGCATCGACGCGCTCGCCCGCCGGGCCTACCTCGGCGACCAGCCCCTCCAGCTCGGGCCGCTCGAGTACGCCGCCCTCGCCTGCCTCGCAGCCAACGCCGGCGAGATCGTCACCCCCGACGCCCTCGCCCGCCACCTCGACAGCGAGGACACCGCGGTCCGGCAGCTGATCTACAACCTGCGCAAGAAGCTCGGCGACACGCTGCCGCACACCTACGTCAAGAGCGTGTACGGCCGCGGCTGGCTCATCCCGTTCGAGATGGTCGTCTCGTTCACGTGCGAGCGGTTCGAGGTCGCGGGCCGCCAGTACGAGGCGATCAGCTGGGACCGGCGCCCCTCGACGGCGGGGACACACTCGTTCGTGGTGACGGCGCGCGAGGTGACCGGGTGACGTACCGCATCCTCATCACCGGCAGCCGCACCTGGTCGGACGAAAGCGCAATCTGGGACGCCATCACCGACGCCATCGACCAGGCCGCCGCCCGCGGCGAGCGCGAATTCGTCGTCGTCCACGGCCACTGCCCGCGCGGTGCCGACGCCATCGCCGACTTCTACTGCGAGGACCAGGCCGGCTGGCGCGACAACATGGGCCAGGCCCTGGCCGTCGAACGCCACCCCGCCGCCTGGGCCAGCTGCGGACCCAACTGCCGGGACTCCCACCGCCGCCCCGGCCGCCACGGCACCACCTACTGCCGCTACGCCGGACACGCCCGCAACCAGGCGATGGTCAACCTCGGCGCGGACGTGTGCCTGGCCTTCATCAAGAACCGCTCCCGCGGCGCGACCGACTGCGCCCGCCGGGCCCGCGCCGCTGGCATCCCCGTGAAGGAGTGGCACGTATGACCCGCCAGCTCGCCCTCTTCACTCCCGCGCCGCGCAAGCCGCCGACGGTCTGGGGCGTGCAGCTCAACGAGGTACGCCTCTACCACGCCGCTCCGAACGCTATGAACTGGTGGCTGCCCTACCGTCACCGCTTCGACACCAGCGGCCAGGTGCAGATCCTCACCACGACCCTCGGCGGCCAGGTCATCCAGATCGGCCCGTACACCGACCGCGACGACGCCGACTTCATCGCTGCTCACCTCGTCGAGCAGGGCGTCCCTCTGACGGCCGTCAAGACCAGCCCGTGGTCCACGCCTAAGGAGTATGCCGCAACGGTCGAGGCCCAGCGTGCCGCGCGCAGGCAGCGAAGACAGGGCCTGCCCCCGACACCCTGACCACCCACCGAGCAGCACCAGCACCAAGGGGACCCGGTTGACCAACCACGAGCAGGACCCTCCGCAAGACCCGCTCTGGGACCTCGACGCCGAGGAGGCCATCCTCGGCACGTGCATGACGACCCCCTACATCGTCCAGCACGTCCGCGCCGTACTCCCCGAACCCCGAGCTTTCCTCCGCGGCCACCACCAAACCATCTACGCCGCCATCCTCGACCTCGACCAGAACGGCCACCCCACCGACCCCGTCGCCGTCAAGGACTACCTCCAACGCGCAGGCACCTTCCACAAGGTCATCGAGGGCAACCCCGCCTACCTGCACGACCTCATGACCCGCGGCATCTACGCCGGCGACATCACCCACCACGCCGGCATCGTCGCCCGCCACTGGCGCAACCGCGAAAGCATCGCACGGCTCCAACGCGCCATCCGCGAAATCCACGGCCAGGACCCCGACGACAGCCCCGACCGGCTGCGCGACCTCGGCGAACACCTCATCAAAACCGCCGACGACCTCACCACCGGCACCCCCGGCAACCAGCTCGCCGAACGGTTCCCCCGCGTCGACTGGCTCGACGCCCTCACCGCCGACTACTCCGACATCGACTGGCTGCCCGGCCGCTGGCTCGAACGCGGCCAGCAGGTCGCCCTCGTCGGCGACGGCAAGGTCGGCAAGTCCCTGTTCGTGCTCGACTGGATCTGGCGAGCCATCACCGGCCGGCCCGCCCTCGGCGACATCCGCCGCGAACCCATCCGCGTGCTCTACTTCGACCGCGAGAACAGCCAGCGGGACATCGCGACCCGGCTCGGCGCGCTCGGCGCCACCGCCGACGACTTCGAGGTCCTGCAGGACCGGGTGGACTACCGGCTGTTCCCGCCGTTCTCCGGGGCGCTGAACGCATCCGACACCGCGGCGCGGGAGATGCTCGCCATCGTGGCCGACACCCGGCCCGACGTGGTCGTCCTCGACACCGTGAGCCGGTTCATCGCCGGCAAGGAAAACGACAGCGACACCTGGCTGGACCTGTACCGGCGCATCCACGAGCCGCTGAAGGGCCAGGGCATCGCGTCGATCCGGCTGGACCACTTCGGCAAGGACATGGAGAAGGGCTCCCGCGGGTCCAGCGCGAAGACGCAGGACGTGGATCACGTGTGGGAGCTGACCGCCTATGACGAGATGCGGACGTACAGCGAGAACGTCGAGGCGGTCACGACCAGGTTGAAGATGCTGCGCACGCACACCCGGACGGGCCTGGGCGACGACGTGTTCCACCTGACGCGGCGGGGCGAGAAGGAGCGGGGCGGGGCGTGGCTGGCGGGCCGTACGCGGCATGAGCTGACGGACGCCACGGAGGCGGACGCGCACCGGTTGAAGATCCAGACGTTCGTGGACGAGTTGATGATGCGCGGGGTTCCGGCGGGGCTCGGGCGGGATGCGTTGAGGGTCTGGGCGAAGCAGAACAACGTTCCGTTGCCGGGTAAGACGGCGGCTCTTCAGGAGGTCGTGACGGCGTTGAAGGTGGCTCAGAAATCATGATCAGGAGCGTTCGAATGATGACCGTTTTGTCTCGAAAAACCTGTACCCGTCACACTCGCCTGTTGACCTGTTCCCTTGACTGTTCCCAACTGTTCCCACACCCCACAAACCCCCAGGTCACAGCCGTTCCCTTGACTGTTCCCACTGTGCCCCGGCTGACCTGTTCCCTGTTCCCTCCCTCTATAGGGAGGGAACAGGGAACAAGCCCCGGGAACAGCCACCCCCAAACCAAGATCAAAAACCCGTCCGGCGGTGCATGAACATGGCCCGCCGAACCCCCACGATCGACCCCGCGCAGCCATCACTCTTCGACCCCGAACCAACCGCGCCACCGCCACCGCCCGCACCCACGAAGAAGACCCAGACGCGACGCAACCGCCGCCACACCCTCGACCTCCCACGCCCCTGGAGCGAGCACCTCCCATGTGCCGCGGTGTGCCTCGTCTGCCGGCGACCCGAAGAGCTCGGCGCCTGCGCAGGCGGCTGCGCCACCGTCTGCGGCAAACCAGACCGCACCGGCCCGGTGGAGGTGTGCCTCCTCACCCAGGCCGCACCCGCACGCCCCGTCCCCGGCCGCCGATGGCTACTCGCCACCTGCCCCCACTGCCAACGCACCAACTGGCACCGCCCCGTCCGCTGCCGCGCCTACCGCATCGGCCAATGCGGACACCCCTACGTCATCGCCCCGGAGGTGGCCTCTTGAAGTCAAGAGACCTCATGAACGAAGCAGGCGCCCGCTGGTGCGAGCAGCACAAACGCTACGAATGCACCAAGCGATCGAAGCGCCGCCCGGGCGACGACTGCCACGCCTCGGCGATCCGCGGGACGAACGCGTGCCGGACCCACGGTGGCCAGAAGACCGAGGTGCTGAAGGCGAAAGGCGCCGCCCTCTCGGCCTGGCGGGCGGTTCCCGGCCGGCAGGACGTCACCCCCTCGGAAGCGGTCCTGGCCATGCTGCAGATGTCCTGGGCGCGCGTGAACCTGTACGCGTCGCTGCTGGAGCAGCAGGTGGCCGACGCCCAGAACGACGGCGGCGGCCTGGGGGGTTCAGACGACCCGGACCTCGGCCCCGGCGCCGGCCTCATCGGCCACACGAGGAGCGGCGTGAAGGACATCGGCATCTTCGCCACCGGCGAAGCCGCCCGCGGCCTCACCCTCCTCGAGGAGAAGGAACGCGACCGGTGCGTCCGGTTCGCGAAGACGGCGCATGACATGGGGATCGCCGACCGGGAGATCCGGCTTGCCGAGCAGCAGGGCGCGCTGATCGCAGGCGCGATCTCCCGCATCTTGGACGCGCTGGAGCTGACGGCCGCGCAACGGGCGCGGGTGCCCGAGGTCGTGCCCGGCGTGCTGCTGGAGATCGCCGGAGAGGCGGGCGATCGTGCTTGAGCCATACTTCGCCGACGACACCGTGCAGCTGTACCTCGGCGACTGCCGCGACGTGCTGCCGCTGCTCGACATCGCACCGGTGGCCTGCGTCGCGGACCCTCCGTACGGCGAGACCGCGAACGAGTGGGACACGTGGCCCAATGGCTGGGTCGACGCCGTGTCGACCGTGCTGCCGCAGTCGGCGTCGCTGTGGTGTTTCGGCTCCGCCCGCATGTTCCTCGACCAGCGCGACGACTTCCGCAGCTGGAAGTTCGCCCAGGAGGCGCTGTGGGTGAAACGCAACGGCACCGGCCCGACCTCCCGTGACCGGCTGGTGAAGCTTCACGAGTGGGCCTACCACTGGTATCGGGGCCGCTGGTCGGACCTGCACCACGAGTGGGAGCGGGAGCGCGTCGACGCCAACAAGGGCACTGTCCGCAAGCTGGCCCGCGCCGCCGAGCATCAACGTGACGGCCGCCAGAACGCATGGACCGACGACGGCACCCGTCAGCCCCGCTCGGTCACCTACCTGATCGAGGCTCCTTCGGTGCGGTTCCAGAAGCGCCACCCGGACGAGAAACCGCTGGCCGTCGTCGAGGCGCTCGTTCGCGAGTGCACGCCCGAGGGCGGCCTGGTGCTGGACCCGTTCGCGGGTTCCGGCTCCACGCTGCTCGCCGCCCGGTTACTCGGTCGCCGCGCGGTTGGCATCGAGCTGAACGAGGAGTACGCCGAGCGCGCCGCTGAGCGCCTGGCGACCGCCGATCTGTTCTCGGAGGCGACGTCGTGAAGCGCCGGAAAATATCACGCTCAGTAACTTTCGGGAATAGCTGTTCCCGCAGATAAAAGGATGATCAACATGGTCGAAACTCACCCTCCGCTACCCCAGACCAGCACCTTCCGGCACGAGCACGGCGAGGTCGAAGCCGTCCAGCTCACCCGCGAGAACCTGTGGGACGTCTACGAGTGGGCCGACTCCAAGCCCTGGTTCGGCCCCGACCGGCAGATCGACGGCCTGACGATCTGGACGCTCAACGGCCGGAGGAAGGCCGACTTCGGCGACTGGGTCATCCGCTCCGTCTTGGGCGACTTCTACCCGATCAAGCCGGACGCCTTCGAGTCCATGTACCAGCCTGTCGAGCAGCCCGAGGAGCAGCCGTGACGGCCGACGTCTGCGACGTGTGCAGTCTGCCCGACCCGTACAACGGCGCCGGCGACGGCATCGGCTCCTGCTACTGCCCGCGCGGCGACTGCGGCGAGCCCGACTGGTCGGTGTTCTGCACCTGCCCGGCCGAGGACGACGGGCCAGCCTGCTGGGAGCCCAAGCCCGGCGGCGGTGTCCGCTGCGGTCTGGACGTGGATCACGAGGGCGAGCACAGGTTCACGATCTGGACGGGAGCAGACGCATGATCCGCCTTCGTCACGCTGTCCGACAGCTCCGCGAGTGGCGGCAGGCCCGCCGCGACTACCGCGCCCTCGGCGCGGAGGGCCGCGCCGCGCACATCCGGGTGGACATCCGCATCCACCCCGGCGACGACGAATGGACCGGCCTCGACGGTGTCACCGGCATCAAGACCACGATCCCGCTCACCCCGGCCGGGAAGCGGTACGTCAAGTACGTCCTGGCAGACATCGAGCGGACGTGCGTCCGAGCCGTCCTCAAGGCGACTCGGGACGCGGCACGAGCGGCTGTGAGCGCTTCTCGCGTCGTCCAGACGCCAGGACATCAGGACCGCACCCAACGCCCGCCAGCGACCGCCACAGCCCCGCCCGCAACCCATCCCGCGCCCGACCCCCGACACCGAAACGAGGACACCGACCATGCACGTCGATGAGGACTACCTCGCCGCCACCCCGCCCATCGAGTGGGCCCCCGAGACACAGCCGTGCGGCTGCCACCCGCACCAGATCTGCCAGTGCGACCCCGGGGAGGACCTGTGACCCAGCTCGATCCGCTCGGCCCCCTCGTCCTCCGCCTCGAACGTTCGATCACCAATCTCGACGCGTACATCGAGCAGCGCGCCCGCGAGATCGCAAACCCGCGCATCACCGCCACCGAGCAAGACGCCGACGAGCGCATCGCCACCGCCGAGCAGGAACGCGACCACTGGCGCACCCGCTTCACCGACCTCCAACGCGAGCACGAGCGGCAGCGCACCGCCCTCGAACGCCAACTCCGCACCGCCCGGGCCGCGATCACCCGCGTCCACTCCACCCTGTTCCTCAACACCACCGCCCACGTCTCCGGAGTCACCCCCACGGACCAGCCGCTGACCGACTACCAGCGCGGCTAACAGGCGTGCGCCGACCACGTCACCACCGCACTCAAGGAGACCGACCATGCCTGAAATCGACGTCACCACCATGGCCGGCCACACCTGGACCATCCCCATCGCCGACCGCACCGCCTGCAACCCCGACGCCCTCCACCGCGCCACCGCCGATCACGGCCTACGCGCCCACCTCATCGAACTCCTCTGGGGCACCGACCGGCCCACCCCCACCAGCGAAGGCCAGATCGGCGGCTACGTGTGGGAGATCGCCGACAAGCTCGCCACCGCCCTCGAAGGCGACCTGCTGGCGTGCCCGCCCGCGTGGGAGTGCGTGTGCGGGACGCTGAACCACGGCCAGTGGTCGTCCCGCGAAACGTGCAGGGGCTGCCGGATCGAGGCGGCGAAGCCGTCGCAGGTGGCCGCGCACTACCGCATGGTTCCGCCACCTGCGGAGAACGGCGTGCTCGCCAAGCGCCTGGAGGCAGCACGAGCCCGGGCCGAACGCGCCTCCACCGCCGAGGCCGGCAACGCCCGCGTGCGCCAGCTCCACGCCGAGATCCCGTACAAGCCCGGCACCTGCTACTGCGGCAACCCGTGCCCGTGCCCGACCATCCGCGCCCTCGACGGAGAGGACACCGATCGTGGCTGACCAGGACAGCTACCGTGTGCGCCTCGGCATGGCCCTCGCCACCCGCGCCCCCATCGCCGCTTACCTCGACATCATTGAGGCGGTGCGCGACGACGAACTCCACGCCGCCCGAACCGCCATCGCCGCCGTCCGCCAGCTCTGCGAGGAGGCGAAGACCGACCAGGACGCCCCGGGCCTGTGGCTCCTCGCGGAGAAGATCCTCGCCGCCCTCGACGGCCCCGACCTCCGAGAAGTGACCGTGTCGGCCCGGGACCTCGACCTCGTCATGAACCACGCCGGCGACCCCGCCCACATCGCGGACTACCCGGCCGCCGCGCAGCGCGTACGCGACGCCCTCGAAGGAGCACAACGTGCCTGACCCGCACGTGAGCATCACCCTCACCTTCCGCACCCCCGCCGCTGGTGCCGTCGTCCTGGAGCACGTGCTCGCCGCCGTGAACAGATCGCAGATGCCGTACGAGCTGACCGCCGCCAGTTGCATGAGCTTCGACCTCGACGAAGTGGAGGACTGACCCATGGCCCATCTCAACCGCCCGCTCCCACCCGACCCGGCGAACGGCCGCTCCTGCGACTGGGGCGGGGACAACAGCCCCTCGATCGGCTGGCGCTGGAGCAATGAGACAGGCTGCTGGCTGCCCGTCTGCGGCCAGCACACCGGCGGCCCGAAGGCCGAGAACGCCGGGGCCTACGTGCCGGACACCGCCATGGTGTGGCGCGAGAGCGAGTGCCCATGAACCGCGTCTGGGTCGCCCCGCTCGGCACCGACCCCGACGGGCCCGGCTGGACCGAGATCGGCCGACCCTTCGACGACGGGCTCGTCATCATCGACGACCTCCCCCCGGCCGGGCCGCCGTTCCAGTGGCCCGTCACCATCACTCTCACCGCCGTCAGCCCCTCGTTCGGCTGGTGGCGGGCGTACCGGGACCTGATCGGCATCACGCACCCGAACGCGTCGCGGGTGAAGCGCGCCTACTACCGGCGGCGCCGATGAGCGCCCCCTGGCCGGATCGTTTTCGGGACGTGCCGAAAACGATCCTGAGCTGCTGATTCTCGCCCAACGAACGGAACCGCCCATGACCGCCCTCTGGATCGCCCTCGCCGCGATCATCTACGCCGCCGGGTTCACCGCCACCGCCCGAGCCGTCAACCTCCTCGACCGGCGCTGGCCCCAGCTCCGCATGGGCGAAGGCGAAGACGTGATGCTCGCCATCATGTGGCCGCTCGTCGCCATCGCCGTCGTACCACTCGCGCTGCTCTACCGCTTCGCCACCCGCGACCTCAAGGGGGATAGATGACCACCACGATCGGCCATATCCTGCGCGCCCTACGCGAGAGCCGCCCCGAGCCTGCCCACGTCTTCTGCCACCCGGACGACCGCGAGCAGGTCGCCGTCGCGCTCGTCCTGCTGCCCGACGTGCGAGTCGTGGCCAGTCCGTACGTGCCTGCCGGGCAGCTCGTGGTCGCCACCGACCCGGCGGGCACGCACGAGATCGGGGAGCGGCCGTGAACCACACGCACCCGTTCACTCGCCTCGTACCGGAACGCTGGCGGTGGGCACACAAGGCATTCGCCTGGCTCGCCCAGTACGCCTGGCAGCCCTGCCCGCTCTGCGAGCGCCCGTTCGGCGGGCACGAGTGGCGCGACATCGACGGCAAGACCTCGCTCATCCCGAACCCTGCCAGCGTCTACGGCCACCTCGGCATCTGCCCGGCTTGCACTCGTGCCGGGCGAGGCCACCGCCAGCCCGTGCCGTGGGACCTGCCCGACCACTTCCAGGGGGACTGACCATTGCCCATCCGCGAAGACGCATGCCCCGGACCGTGCGCGAATGCCGCCCGCAAGGCATGGGAGGCGTACGACCAGGCCGTCACCCGCCACGACTACGAAATGCTCCTCCACCTCGACGCCCTCGAACACCACCGTCACGCGCTCGCCGCCTGGCGTGTCCCTCTCATCCTGCCGGTTGAGCCCCAGCCGTCGGCCCGGCCCGAACCGCCCACCATCCCCGTCCCCATCGGGCAGCCGGTCTGGTGCTCGCGATGCCCGCGCATCATCCGCCACGCCCTGGCCGAACTCGACGACACCGCCGCGGTGCTCGCCGCCGGCGTGGACGGCCACCGCGGCGCCGCCATGTCCGGCCCGAACGGCGTCAAGCCGCTCGACCACCGGCAGATCGTGGACGAGCTCGACGAGCTGTTCGGGTTCCTGACCGAGGTGGAGGACCAATGGCGGGCGGCGCGCGGCTACCCCGAACGGCCGCGCCGGGCCCGCGGCGCGCACGCCCGCGCCGTCAGCGTTGGCTGGCTGCTCGGCCAGATGGACGACATGTTGTTGGACCCGTGGTCGGTCGAGGTTGGGCTCGACATCCTCAGGTGGCAGCGTCGCCTGCGGGGGATGACAAAGTCGGATCCGACGTCGAACCGCAGCCCGATCGAGTGTCCGCGCTGTCGGGAGCGCCAAATCGGCAAGACCGATGACGGCTACTGGCAGTGCAAGTCGTGTGGCCGGTTGATGAACGAGGACGAGTACGGGGACGAGTACGCGAAGCAGGCGGAGGAGCACGACCACGAGCGGGAGGTGGCCGCGTCATGAGCACCCCAGACGAGATGCGGCGGAACGCACTCCGCGCGCTGCGCCTGCGCTTGGCGGTGCAGTTGACGGTGTACGGGCTGGTGATCGCGGTCGCGGTGGCGTGGCTGGTGTGGGGGTAGGTGGCTGGCGGCATGCGGAAGGCGGCCTACCCCGCAACGGGGCAGACCGCCTGACGCTGAGGGATCTACGAGCGAGGACGATTAACCTCGGCCCGTTCGTCGTCCTCGCGGAGGACTCGGGTGATGATGCGGTCCACGTCGCCGTGCTCCTGGCGGGCGGAGTCGCGAACGATCTGCCTCTGCTTGCGAAGGGCGTCGGCGTACGCCGGTTCGGCGATCCAACCTGCAAGGGTTCGGCCGTGATGCCACACGTGACCGCCGTCCAAGCTGTACTCGATGATCACGCCTACGGATTCGGGGTGCTCCGCGTGCATCGTGGCTCCTTGTGTCGTGGGTGAAGGGTAGGTCAGGCGGTGCGTGCGTCGCGGATCTGCTGGACGATCGCGGCCTGCTCCGCCTCGTCGTCCGAGGCGAACGAGGCGTAGTCGGCGATGTCCTGGTCGGTCAGATCGGCGTGGGCGAGGATGTCGGCGTGACGCGGGCTGATCTTCACGGGGTGGCCCTTCCTGGGTTAGGCGGCGCGGCGGGTGCGGGCGGCTTCGAGCAGAGCCACCGCCGCGCGGTGGTAGCAGCGGTAGCGGCCCTTCGTCCCGGCCGGGCAGGTGCAGGACTCCTCCGCGACGAGGTAGTGGGTGGTGCCGTCGCTGGACACGGCGGTGTAGATGCCGGGGCGGCTGGTGGGGAGGATCGCGCCCTGTTCGATGGCGTCGCGGGCGTTGTCGATCTGGTGGGGCTTGTAGTCGTCGAGCTGGGCGGGGACCGAGATAACCCAGCGGCCAGCCTGCTTGGTCGCCTGCACCTTGCCCTGCTGCGCCCAGCGCTGTGCGGTGCGTACGGAGACGCGGTGCGCGGCGGCGATTTCGGCGGTGGTGAGGGTGGCGGCCACGTCTCGCTCCTTGATTGCGCTTCTCTGTTGCGCTTCACGCTAGCGCAACACTGCTGTGCAGCGCAAGAGGATTGCGCTACTCTGTTGCGCATGACCGAGCAGGACCCCATCGCCGTCCTCGACGAGGCCACTCGCCGCTACCGCGAAACCGAGCAGGCCCACGAGAAAGCTCGCGAGGCCGTCATCGACGCCGCCCTCAACGCACTCCGCGCCAAGGAGCGGCCGACCGACGTCGTCGAGCACTCGCCGTTCACCGCCGCGTACGTGCGCAAGCTGGCCCGCGACAACGGCATCGAGCCCGCCAAGAAGGGAAAACAGGATGGTTGACCCCAGCACCCCACCCGGCGCTCAGTTCTTCCAGCGGACCGAACTCGAGCGCGCCCAACGCGGCTGGTCCAAGATTGACCTCTGCCAGCGCGCCGGCATCGGCCGCGTCACCTACGACCGGCTCGCCAGCCAGAAGAACCCACCAATCGTCCGCACCGTCAAGAAGCTGTGCGACACCCTCGACATCGATCTCGCCGAAGGCTTACGACTCGCTGGCCTCGACACAACCGGCCAACCCCAGCAGCCGGACTGGGCCGCCGCCTTCCAACAGGGCATCGCCGAGATCGGCAAGGGCTTCGAGCAGGCCAGCCGCGTCTTCGCCGCCCAGGGCGCGATGGGCTGGGCCTACCGGGGCGACCTCGACCAGACCCGCAAGGCGCTGGCCGGCATGCAGCCGGAGCAGCTACAGGAGATCTCGGCCGCCGCGACACTGCTGGCGGCCCTCGCCGACGAGGAGCTGAGCACCAGATGACCCACTGGTTCGTGATCGAGACCGGAGACAACGCCGGACGCCCCCACCTGCAAGGGTGGCTGGAGACCGCCATCAAGGGCGCGGACGGGTGGCTCTCGTACGCCATCTGCCCACGCTGCCACGCCATGGTCCAAGTCAGCGGCACGTACGGCGATCAGACGTGGGCCCACGAGCAGTGGCACGCGGCCACCGACTTCCCCATCCCGAAGGAGGTCCGCGACCGCGTCACAACGCCGCCCACCCCGGACGACAGCATGGAGGAGCGGCTGCGCGAGCTGGAGCAAGAGTCACGCGCGGCGTACGAGTGGCAGATGGAGTTGCGTGACCGTGGCGAGTGATGACCTGGCCGCGTTGGGATAATGACCACCATGACCCCCACGACCACGCCCCCCGGCGACGTGCTCGTCATCCCCGCCGTCCTCCCCATCCACATCCCCGAACACGCCCTGACACTGACAGTCCGCGAGTGGCTCGGCGTACCCACCACTTGCGCAACCCCCTGACCTGCGGGCAAGCTAGCCACAGTAACGTCACGTGATCTACGCCCTCGACCGGTTCATCGGCGAGGGCGTTTCGCATATCCAGGGGGTGCCATGCGTCCCCGCCCCGTCACCGCCGCCCAGGCCGCCGCCGAGCTGACCAAGCGCCCCGGCCAGCCGCGCGCCGTCGGCACCATCTACTCCTGGGCCACCCGCTACAACGTGCGCCGATGGGCCAACGATCAGGTCACGCTGTACGACTACAACGACCTCGCCACCATCGACGGCTGCATCCGACGCGGCGAACCCGTACCCGCCACCCCGGACGAGCGCGACCAGCTCCGCGAGCAGCTGCGCACCCGGTGGGCCGCCTGATGGCCACCCTCCGCCAGTACCTCGCCCCCGAAGAGGCGACCTTCGGCGCGTCCGCGTTCCCGCAGTACGTCCGCAACTACGGCACCTCGTTCACGGTCAGCGGCCTCGCCTACGACGCCAGCGCCGCCGAGGTCGCCTACTGGAAGTTCAACCCCGCCGGCTACGGCTCGGGCAACGTCACCGCGGACGTCATCTGGTACGCCGACACCTCCACCACCTCGACGCACGGCGTCACCTGGCAGGTCGCCATCGCCGCGATCACCCCCGGCACCGACACCCAGAACGTCGAGACCAAAGCGTTCGCCACGGCGCAGCAGGCATCCACAGACCTCGGCAGCACGAACGCACAGAAGCTGATGAAGACCACGGTCACCATCAGCAACCTCGACAGCATCGCGGCCGACGACGAAGTGTGGATCAAGGTGACGCGCCTGGTCAGCGACGCCAACGACGACCTCACCGGCGACGCCATCCTCACCTCCGTGAGGCTGAGCTACTCCGACACGTAGGAGGCGGCGTGGCCGTCCGGTTCGACGCCTCCGGCGAGTCCTACAACCGAGCGTTGGCCCTCGGCGCACAGTCCGCGTGGACCGTCTCCATGTGGGTCAAGCTCGCCGCCAACCGCCTCGTCTCCACGATCCTCTGGCAGATCGACAACGGCTCCTCCGACTGGCTCACCGTCCGCGCCTGGGACGGCAGCGCACTCGCCATCGAAACCGACGGCGAATGGAACGCCCTCCTTAGCCACACGCTCACCGTCGGCACCTGGACGTACGTCGGCATCGGCGCCGAAACCAACGGCGACGTCAGCCGCGTCATCGGCGACGCCGGCGGCACCCTGACCACGAGCACCCCGAACTACGGCGCGACCACGTTCAACGCCGGGTTCCTCCTGCTCGGCGTCGGCGGCCTGTCCACCAGCTGGCTCAACGGCAGCATCGCCGCCGTCAAAGTCTGGTCCGGCGTGCGCCTGACCACGGACGAGCTGCTGCAGGAGGCGTACACCTACCAACCGCAGCGCACCAGCAACCTCAGGTGCTGGTACCCGTTCGACCGGCTCGAAGCCACCGACTTCAGCGGCAACGCCAACACCTTGTCCGGCGGCACGGGCGCGAGCCTCGACCCCGACGGGCCGCCGATCTCGTGGTCGACCGGCCGCCACCGCCTCGCGATCCCGACCTCCTCCACGCCCCCCACCGGCAGCGTGGCCGCCGGCCTACCTCCCCTCGGGGCGGCCTCGACCGGCGCCGTCCGCGTCTCGGGCTCCGCCACCCACACGCTGCCCGGTCTCTCGGCCTCCGCGACCGGCGCGGCAGTCGTCGCAGGCTCGGCCGCGCTCGGGCTGCCGTCGCTGTCCGCCAGCGCAGCAGGGACCGCGGAGTCCCCGGGTGAGCTGGCGGTCGGGCTGCCGTCGCTCGGAGCCGCGGCGACAGGTCATGTGCAGCCGCCGGGCGAGATCGCGGCTACGCTGCCCGGCATCTCGGCCGGTCTGGACGGGACCGTCTTCCTCGGCATCGTCGACCACGACCTGCCCGCCCTGTCGGCGTCCGCCGTCGGCGCGGTCGTCGTGTCCGGCGCGCTGGGCGCGACGCTGCCGGGCCTGGTGGCCGAGGTGCCCACGGACATCATCTACGACATTACCGTCACCACCCCCGGAGCCGAGCGCGGCTGGGCCGCGGGCGAGCCGGAGCGCGCGGTCGCCGCCGACGGGGCGGTGCGCGGCTGGACCGCTGGCAGACCGACCACCTGACCCGGAGGGGGCGTCGCGATGCTGCGGATCTCGCACTTGTCGGTGGAGTACATCAAGGTCCCCATCCTCAAGGGCCCGCCGGAGCTGACTGACCTCCCGGTGTCGATGGCGTTCCTGCCCGAGGGCCAGGACCCTGCCACCGGCGACTGGGAGACCGCGGTGTGGCTTGGCCAGAGCGCGGCGGCGCTGATCGGCCCCGGCACCGACTGGCCGCTGGTCAAAGGCATCACCTACGGGATCTGGGTCCGCATCACGTCCGGTCCGGAGGCACCCCTCCTCGGCCCATTCGACCTGAACATCACCTGAGGAGGCTCCGTTGGCCACCCGCATCCCCGACGCCGTCCGCAACGCCGCGGCCGACGCGGTCGTCGACCGGATCGACACCGGCTCCACCAACGCCCAAGGCAGGCTGCGGATCTACACCGGGACGCAGCCCGCGTCGGCGAACACCGCTCCGTCCGGGACGCTGCTCGCCGAGGTGTCCCTGGCGAATCCGGCCTTCAGCGCGTCGAGCGCCGGCGTCGCCACGCTGCTCGGCACTCCGCTCTCGACTACGGGCGTTGCCGCTGGCACGGCTGGGTGGTTCCGGATCGTGGACCGCGACGCCAACACGGTGCTGGATGGCTCGGCCGGTACGTCCGGCACGGAGCTGATCCTCAACACCACCACCATCAGCATCGGCGCGACCGTGCAGATCACGGCCGGCACGATCACCATGCCCGCAGGCTGAACGGAGAACGTGCGATGTCGCTGTATCTCACCGTCGAGGTCCGCCACGACCCGGCGCACTGGGCCAGCCCGCCGTACCAGATGCTCATCAACTGGTGCTCGGCCAACGGCATCCCGTTGGAGACGGGCTGGACGCTGCGCGTCTACGACGAGAGCCCGGTCCGCGCCGAGCTCGACGTGATGGACCTCGACGAGCAGGGCGAATGGATCTGGCCGGAGGGCGCCGACGAGCCGTCCACGCACACGGTCACCTACACCTGCAGCTCGCTGCCGCCGCTGTCCGGGTACATTGTCCGCGGCGGCTCCACCTCGCCCTGAAGCCGTAGACGATGGCCACCCGCCACAACCTGTGCGTCAACCCCTGCCTCACCAACAACGCGACCGGGTGGGGCGGAGAGGCCACCCCGGCCCGGGCCGCCGTCACCGGATTCGACCGGCCCAACGCGGCCGAGTACACGGCCGGGACCTTCATCCGCACCGCCGGCGGCGCCGCGGTGGCCGGGCAGGAGTACACGCTCAGCGTCTACGTCCGGCCCAACAACGCGTTCAGCGCGGGCGGCAACATCTACGTGGAGTGGCGCAACGCCAGCGACGGCGTCATCTCCTACAGCAACGGCTCCTACAGCCTGACCGCGAACGTAGTGACCCGGGCCAGCGTCACCGCGACCGCGCCGGCTGGCGCGGCGACCGCGCAGATCATCCTCGACGGCACTAACTACACCGTCACCACCGTGCACGCCACCATGTGCCTCATCGAGGCCGGCAGCGTGCTCGGCGACTACTTCGACGGCGACTCGCCCTCGGCGGCATGGGACGGCACGCCTGGCAACTCGTCCTCGACGCTCGAGGACGCCATTACCGGCACGCTGGCCGCCGCGCTCCCGCCGCTCGGTGCCGCCGCCGGGGCCAGCGTGAGGGTGCCCGGCGCGGTGGCCGCCACGTTGCCCGGCCTCGCGGCCGGCGGCGACGGCGGACTCCTCGTGCGCGGTCCGGTCGCCGGTGGGCTGCCCAGCCTGTCGGCGTCGGCCGCGGGCCAGACGCTTGTGCAGGGGCAAGCGGCGGCGGGCCTGCCGCCGCTATCTGCCGCCGCCGGCGCGGCCGTGTTCGTCCCGGGCGGTCCGGTCACGGCCGGCCTGCCGCCGCTCGCGGCCGGGCTTGCCGCGGTCTCCGAGGTGGCTGAGCTGGACGTGCCCGTCCGGGTCGGCTCACCGCGGCTGGGCTGGCCGGTCGGGGTCGCGAGCCTGTCCTGGTCGGTGGGACCGCCCGTCCTTGGAGGGGAGTGAGCATGCCGTACATGCCGGCTTCCTCGCGCGAGGAGCTGCGCGTGCCCTGGGGGCCCGGCCTGGACGGCTTCCCGGTCGGCATCGCGGTCGTGCTCGAGACCGCCGACGAGCCGGCCGAGGACGACTACCACGCCGCGAGCTGGGATGGGGAGGACGCGGTGCTCCTGATCGGCCAAGGCAGTGATGTCGAGCTGGTGGCGGGTGAGTACGTGGTGTGGACGCGGCTGGAGGCGGCGTCGCAGCGGCCGGTGCGCCGGTCCGGGACGCTCACGGTCGGCACCCCGTGACCGTGCTCAGCCCGTGGGAGTACGCGGCCCAGCACTTCCAGACCAAGACCCGCAAGTGGCCGACGCCCGGCGCGATGTCCGCCGCGCTCGACCCGGCCGGGCATCGGCAGACCGCGATGCTGGACCTCATCGACCGCGAGCTTGTCGAACTGTTCGACGGCAACGCTCACGACCGGCTGATGGTGTTCTGCCCACCTCAGGAGGGCAAGAGCCAGAAGATCAGCCGCCGCACCCCGGCCTGGCTGCTCTCCCACGACCCGACCCTGCGCATCGCCATCGTCAGCTATGCGGCGAACAAGGCCGAACGGTGGGGCCGGCAGATCCGGCGCGACATTCTCGCCCACCCGGAACTCGGCATCACGCTCCGGCAGGACTCTCGGGCGGCCGGCCGGTGGGAGACCGAGCAGGGCGGCCAGCTCGTGTGCGTCGGCATCGCGGGCGGCATTACCGGCGAGCCGGTGGACGTGCTCATCGTGGACGACCCGGTCGAGGGCCGGGCCGAGGCGGAGTCGGCGACCTATCGGGATCGGGACTGGGACTGGTGGGAGTCCAACGGCTCCACCCGGCTCTCCTCCCGAGCCAGGGTGATCGTGATGATGACGCGGTGGCACGAGGACGACCTCGCCGGCCGCCTCGAAACGCGCGAGCCCGGGGACTGGCGGATCGTGCGCATCCCGGCCATCGCGGGCCCGAACGATCCGCTCGGCCGGCGGCCGGGCCAGGAGCTGGAGTCGGTGCAGCGGCGCAAGCCCGGATACTTCCACGACCTCCAGGTCAAGCGGTCGGCGTACGTGTTCAACAGCATCTTCCAGCAGAACCCGGTCGCGGCCGACGGCAACCTCTTCAAGCGCAGCGACTTCCGCTACTGGCGGCAGATGCCTGCGGACGCGGCGTGGCACGGCGTGCTGGGCGGCCAGCGCGTCGACCTCGGCGGCCGGGCCGTCCAGCTCGACGACTGCTGGCGGTTCATCACAGTCGACCTCGCTGCGTCGAAGCGCACCTCGGCGGACTTCACGGTGGCCGCCGCCTGGGCCATCTCCCCGGACGGCGACCTCATCCTGCTCGGCCGGAACCGCGGCCGGCTCGAAGAGGGGGAGCACTGGGACCACGTCCGGCCGCTCCAGCAGCGCTGGCACGCGGACACCGTCTTCATCGAGCAGTCCTTCATCAGCACGACGCTCGCGGTGGACGCGACGGCGGCAGGCATCCCGGTGCAGCCACTGGTCGCCGAGACGGACAAGATCACGCGGGCGATTCCGGCGACGAACCGGGTGAAGGCCGGCCGGGTGTGGTTCCCCGCTGGGGCGGACTGGTTGGACGTCTGGTGTGACGAGCTGGCCTCGTTCCCGTCGGCGGCGCATGACGACCAGGTCGACACGCTCTCGTACGCGGCCCGGGTCGTGAGCGCGCATTGGTTGCCGTCGGAGAACGCCGCGCAGGTGGATGCGCGTCGGGCTGCGGCGCCGGTGGATGACGTGATCGGCCAGGCGTACGCCGCGGCGACCGGTACAGGCGGCGGCCTCGACCTCATGACGATGACCTACTGAACGGGGTGAACACCATGGCCAGCGCCCCGACCCGAGAGATCGGCCACCTCGACACCTACTACGCCGGCCTCTGGCTCGGCGACTGGCTCGAACAGATCCCCGACCTCATCTGGCCCAACAGCGTCCAGACCTACGCCCGCATGCGGCACGACCCCCAGCTCACCGGCGTCCTCGCCGCCTACACCCTGCCCATCCGCCGCGCGACGTGGATGATCGACCCGGCCGGGTGCCGCGACGAGGTCGTCCAGCTCGTCGCCGACGACCTCGGCCTGCCGATCCTCGGCGCGGACGTGGAGCCCGGCCCAGCGAGGCGGCGCGGCGTCTCCTGGGCCGACCACCTCAGGCTGGCCCTGCTCAGCCTCACGTACGGATTCTCGGTGTTCGAGCGGCGGTACGAGATCCGCAACGGCCTCGCCCGCCTGATCAATCTCGGCGAGCGGCTCCCGCACACCATCGGCGCCATCAACCTCCACCGCGACGGCACCATCCGCTCCATCCAGCAAGACATCGCCCCCGCCAGCAACCCGATCCCCGCCGATCGCCTGGCCTGGTACGTGCACGAGCGCGAAGGCGCCAACTGGGCCGGACGCTCCATCATGCGCGCCTCGTACGGGCCTTGGCTGCTCAAGCACGAGATGTGGCGCGTCAACGCCACCGCGATCCGCCGCTTCGGCATGGGCGTCCCATCCGTCACCGCTCCGACAGGCGCCACCCCGGCGCAGGTGGCCGAGGCCCAGCGGCTGGCCAGCTCGATGCGCGTAGGCGACCAGGCCGGCGTAGGCCTTCCTGCGGGCTTCCAGCTCGCGATCACGGGCATGACCGGGTCGGCGCCGGACGCCATGGCGATGATCCACTACCTCGATCAGCAGATGAGCCGCAGCGCCCTGGCGGGGCTGATGGATCTCGGCGACACCTCGAACGGATCGAGGGCGCTCGGCCAGAGCTTCCTCGACCTGTTCCTCCTGTCGCTCCAGAGCGTGGCCGACGAGATCGCCGACGCCGCCACCTCAGGCCAGCCTGGCATCGACGGCATCGTCACCCAGCTCGTCGACTACAACTGGGGCGACGACGAGCCAGCCCCCAAGATCGTCGTGCAGGACGTCGGCGCCCGACCCGAGGTCACCGCCGAAGCGCTCGACCTGCTCATCCGGTCGGGTGCGATTGACCCCGACCCCGAGCTTGAAGCCTACGTCCGCAAGACCTGGAAGCTTCCCGAACGCGACCCGGACGCCCCCACCTCGCGACCCACCACGCCGCCGCCCGCACCAGACCCGGCGCCGGAGCCCCCTGCGGCCCGGGCCCGGCGCCGGCCACGCGCCCGCCAACCGCGCGCCGCCACTGCCGAGGAGGGCACCAGGCGGCAGCTCACCCTCGACGAGGACACCTCCGGCATGGACCCCGCCGCCATCCAGCAGGCGTGGCAGGAGGCGCTCGACGAGCTGCTCGTCGACTGGCAGGACATCGCCGAAACCTGGCGCGGCCAGCTCGGTGAGCAGATCGAGCAGGCGCTCGATGACGAGGACCTCGAAGCGCTGTGCGCGCTCAGCCTCGACTGGGCCGCCGCCGCTGCGCTCCTCACCGCGGCCATGGTGGCGCTGGCTGGCACCTCCGCCGACCAGATGGCGGCCGAGGCTGCGAGCCAGGGCGTCACCGTCGAGCCGCCGCCGGTCGACGAGGAAGGGCTCGGCGCAGTCGCCACCGTCATCGCCACCCTCCTCGCGGTGTGGCTGGCCGGGGCAGCCGCCCGCGAAGCGCTCCGCCTCACCACCCCAGGCGCGGCAGCCGCCACGGTGGCCGCCGCAGTGGTGGCGTTCCTGGCCGGCCTGTCCGACCGGTTCCTGCGCGACCAGCTCGGCGCCGCTCTCTCGCAGGCGCAGGCGTCCGGCCGGTTCGCCGTGCTGCACGAGGCACCCGACGCCCGCTACCTGAGCAGCGAGGTGCTCGACCCGAACACCTGCGGCCCCTGCCGCGACATCGACGGCCAGGAGTTCGACGACCTCGCCGCAGCCGAGGCCGCGTACGGGACCGGCTCATACATCGACTGCCAGGGCGGCGTCCGCTGCCGCGGCACCGTCTACGCCCTCTGGACCTAGGAGCCCCGCGTGCAGCACCGCCCGCCCCGGCCGCCCCGCGCGGGCGACTGGTACCGCATCACCAACCTCGCCGACACCGCTGAGGTCGTCATCTACGACGAGATCGGCTGGTGGGGCACCACCGCCGAGCAGTTCATGCGCGACCTCAAGGACATCACCGCCTCGCAGATCACGCTGCGCATCAACTCGCCGGGCGGCGACGTCTTCGACGGCATCGCCATCCACAACCTGCTGCGCGCCCACACCGCGCACGTCACCACCCACGTGGACGGCCTCGCCGCCTCCATCGCCAGCGTCATCGCCCTCGCCGGCGACCGCGTGGTGATGGAGCCCCACTCGCAGATGATGATCCACGACGCGTCCGGGTTCTGCTACGGCCAGGCCGCCGACATGCGGGAGATGGCCGACATGCTCGACCGCCACTCCGACAACATCGCCGGCGTGTACGCCGAGCGCGCGGGTGGCACCGTAGCCGAGTGGCGCGAGCGGATGCGCGGCGAGGCGTGGTTCTCCGCCGACGAGGCGGTCGCCGCCGGCCTGGCCGACGAGGTCGGGCAGCGTCGCGACACCGACGACGACCAGCCAGTGACCAACTCGTGGGACCTCGCCGAGAGGTTCCGTTACCCCGGCCGTGCCGCCGCCCCCGCGCCGGTTCTCGCCGTCCAGACTCCCCCGGCCGAGCCGGCCGCGGGGCCCGCAATAACCGATCAGGAGGAGGACAGCATGTCCACTCTGAGCGAGGGCCTGCGTGAGCGGCTCGGCATCGACGCCGACGCTGAGCTCGACGACACGGCCCTGCTCGACGCGCTCGACGAGGCCCTGGCCGAGCGCGCCGACACCACCCCGCCCGAGCCCGCCCCGGCCCCCGCGCCGGAGCCGATCGCAGCCCGCATCCCCGAGGGCATGACCCTCATCGACTCCGCCGCCCTCGACGAGCTGCGCAACAGCGCCGCCGAGGGCGTCGCCGCCCGGGCGCAGCAGCGCGCCGAGGAGCGCGACCGCGTCCTGAACGAGGCACTCCGCGACGGCAAGTTCCCGCCCGCCCGGCGCGAGCACTACGCGAAGGCGTGGGACCGCGACCCCGACGGGACGCGCGCACTGCTCGACCTGCTGCCCAAGAACTCGGTCCCGGTCGAGGACATCGGCGAGCCCGGCACCGACCCGCTGGCCAGCGACGCCGAGAACGCGGCGATCGACCGGCTGTTCTCCATCCCCGGAAAGGACGCCTGACCCCATGGCTGAGTACCTGCCGGTCTACACCCCCGGCGAGGCCGTCGGCTTCACCACCAGCGCGGCCATCACCGGTGGCCAGACCGTCGCCGTCTCCGGCAACGGCACCGTCGCCCCAGCCGGCGCATCGAGCGCCTCATGGATCGGCGTCGCCGCGGCCGACGCCCCCTCCGGAGCCCGGGTCACCGTGTACGCCCGCGGCGTCGTCCACGAGTCCACCGCGTCCGGCGCTATCACCGCAGGCGCCCAGCTCGCCACCGGCGCAGCCGGCACCGTCGCCTCGCTCGCCGCCGCCGCTGGCACCACCGCGGCCGACATCAACAACGCCCGCGCCGTCATCGGCGTCGCCCTGACCACCGCCGCGGACACCGCCAAGGTCCGCTGGATGGCCTGGTAGAGACAAGGAGCCTGACAGAATGGCCACATACCCGCCGCCCCCTCCGGGCCTGTCCGGTGACCTGCTCACCATCCACCGGCTACTGCAGTCCCCGGCGCAGATCCAGCGCCGCCTGCGCACCATCCAGGACCTGCGATTCATCTCGGACCAGATCCTGACCCAGCGCTACCGCAGCTCGGGCGGCGCCGTCCTGTACGAAGTCTCGGAACCGATCTTCACCACCCGCCCCATCGAGGCCGTCCCCGCCGGGGCCGAGTACCCCAAGGACGTCACCCCCGAGGGCGCCGCCGCGCTGGCCGCCGTCACCAAGTGGGGCCAGGCGACCCAGCTCACCGACGAGAAGATCAAGCGCAACGCCAGGCCCGGCAACGAGCTCGACCGCGTCCTGCGCAAGGTCGTCAACACGGTGATCAAGCACATCGACACGATCACCATGTCCGCCGTGGCCTCTGCCGTCACCCAGACACAGGCCGCCTCGGCGGCGTGGAACTCGACCGCGACGATCCTGCGGGACGTCGAACTGGCCATCGCCAAGGTCGAGGACCTGCAGATGGGCTACCGGCCGAACATCATCGTGATGTCGAACACGAAGTACGCCTACATGGCTTCGGACGAGAAGCTCGCGTCGCTGCGCCGCCGGGAGACCACGGACAACCCGGTCTACAACGGCAGCGTCGACATCCTCGCGGATCTGATCGTCGTCAAGGCGCCGCTGTCGGTGCTGCCGTCCGACGACGTGTGGGTCATCGACAGCATGCAGCTCGGCGGCATGGCCGATGAGGCGGAGGTGGACCCGGGCTACACCGTGGACGAGCTGGCGGTGCAGGTTCAGTCCGAGCGTCTTCCTCGCCGGGACATGTGGGAGGTCTGGGGCCGTCGCATCACGGTCCCGGTCGTTCAGGAGCCGGGCTCCGGCATCAAGATCACAGGGACGTGAGCATGAAGCGCTACATCGTGACCGGCGCGTGCATCACGCACGTGCCGGTGTCCACCGCCCAGGGCCGCATGCTGGTCACCCTGTACCGGGATGCCATGCTTCCGGCCGACGTACCTGAGGACCGCATCCAGCACCTTCTCGACTCGAACCTCATCGAGGAGGTCAAGGGCGGCGACGCCCCGGCCGAGGAGCCGAAGAAGCTGGAGACGGTGAGCGGCGCGCCGGCCTCCGTCAACGCACGGTCCAGCAAGGGTGACCTCGTCGAGTATGGCGTCGCCCAGGGCGACGACCGCGGCGAGCTGGACGCGATGACGCGCGACCAGCTTCTCGACCGGTACGTCCGCAAGCCGGAGTAGAGCGTGGCCCGGCCTGGCGGTTTCCCCGTAGCCGCCGGCCGGGCCGCCACAACCGAATAGCGAGGAGGGGCCGTGGCCGAACTCTGGACTCCGACGCTCGAACAGGTCGCGGACCACATCCCTACCCGCACCCGCAACGCGGCGTCTCCCGGCGACACAGCGCTCAGCGGCACGTTCTCGGCGCAGACCGAGCCGACCGACGAGCAGGCGCGACGCCACATCGCCGCGGCGGTCGCGGAGGTGCTCGGCGCGGTCGGCGGCGCCGTCCCCACCGCGCCGACCTTCCTGTACCACCTCGCGTCGGAGGCGGCGGCGCTGCGCGCGGCGGCCGACATCGAGCTGGCGTATCCGAACCGGAACGCGGACGCTGACCGGTTCCCTCAGCTCGACCAGCGAGCCAAGGACGCTCTCGACCGGCTCAAGCAGGCGATGGACGACCAGGGCTCCGGCACCGAGGGGTCGCTGCTGCCGCAGTGGGCGTTCCCCGAGCCGGCCTGGTACGGCGACTACCCGCTCTGAGGAGGTCCTGGTGGCTGACGTGGTGTGGGTGTGGAACGAGCCCGAGGTCTTCTACGTGCTCAAGAGCTACGAGGGGCCGGTGGGGTTGCACATCGCGAAGCTGGCCCGCCGGTGCACGCGCACGGCCAAGCGCTTCGCGAACGTGAGCCCCGCGGGGGACATCGAGGCGGGCCGGCCGCCGGGCTACATGCGGTCGAAGATCCGATGGGACAGGGGACGCGACCTGATCGGCGTGTACGCCGACATCTCCTCCCCGGCCCGCACGGCGAGAGACGGAGCGCCGTACGGCCTGTTCATGGAGGTCGGCACGCGCCCGCACATCATCCGCTCACGCCGGCCGGACGGCTGGCTGCGGTTCATGGTCAACGGCAAGGTCGTCTTCGCTCGCGTTGTCCACCACCCCGGCACCCGCCCATACGCCTACCTCCGCCGCGCCCTGGCCGAACTGCGAGGAGCCTGATGGCGCGCGTCGCCGCCACCAGCGCGGTCCTCGCGTGGATCAACAACCACCCCACCCTGTCCGGTCCCGGCCGGCCGCTCGACCAGGGCGCGTTCGACACCCAGATCCGCTCCCCGAGCAGGGGCGCCTACCTCTGGTTGACCCGGCTCGACGGCGCCGACGCCATGGTGGCCGAGGCCCCGATCGACGAAGCCCGGATGGCCGGCGTGGTCTTCGCCGCGACCCGCACCGCGGCCGAGCTGGCCGCCGTGGCGTACGCCAACGCCCTCGCCGACCTGTCCGGCCAGCACACGCCGATGGGCGACGCAACGTGCCTGGTGGTGGACGACATCGTCGGCCCCCAGCTGATCGACGACCAGGCCGGCGCGCGCGGCGAACTCGTCGCCTACCAGGTCGACGCCACGTTCTACCTCCGCTGACCAGCCCTACCCCTTACCCCGCCGTGACCACCTGGAGGTTCCGATGGCGGCACTCACCCTGCAGACGCTCGGCCTTGGAGGCGCGGCGTCCGCCCTCGTCAACGCCTCCGGCGGCGGCGACACTTGCCCGGCCGGTGACGGCATCTTCCTGGAGGTCAACAACGGCTCCGGCTCGTCGGTGACGGTGACCATCGCCACTCCCGGCACCGTGGACGGCCTGGCCATCGCCGACCGGGCCGTCGCGATCCCGGCTGGCGAGCGATGGAAGATTCCGGTCGGGCGCCGGTACGCCAAGGCAGACGGGTCCGCGGACATCACCTACTCCAGCGCGACGACGGTCACGGTCGGCGCGTTCCGGATCGTCTGATGGCCGCCTCCTCCCGCCGCGACGCTAAGCAGCCGTCCGCGCCCGCTCCGACCGCGCCGCCGTACTACATCGCCATCGAGGCCCTGTTCATCGGCGGCAACCAGTTCGCCCGCGCGTTCAACCCGGGCGACCGGGTGCCGGTCGAGCACGTCGAAACGCACGGCTGGGCCGACAAGGTGCGCCCGCCGGACGGCTACGACTCCCCCCAGCAGACCAGCGACGAGCCTGACGCGAAGGGCGGCCAGGCCACCAGCAAGGAAGGTGACGTCTGATGGCCCGTGGCAACCCGAACGCGATCGCGCTCGGCCCCGGCAAGCTCTACATCGCGCCGCTCGGCACCACCGAGCCGACCGACCTCACCACGCCGTGGGAGACAGTGTCCGCCGCGTGGGCCGCTCTCGGCTACACGAACGAGGGCAGCAGCTTCTCGTACTCCGTGGACTCCGAGAACGTCGAGGTGGCCGAAGAGCTGGACCCGGTCGCGGTCGCGCTCACCAGCCGCGAGGGCACCGTCGCATTCGCGCTGGCCGAGATGACGGCCAAGAACCTGCAGCGCGCGCTCAACGGCGGCAGCATCGTCTCCGGCACCGGGATCGTCACGTTCGAGCCGCCGGACCTGGGCGAAGAGGTCCGCGTGATGCTCGGCTTCGAGAGCGAGGACGGCGAGGAGCGGTGGGTCTACCGCAAGGCCCTGCAGACGGGCAGCCTGGAGATCAACCGGCGCAAGGGCGCGGAGAAGGCGACGATTCCGTGTGAGTTCAAGCTCGAGAAGCCGTCGGCGGCCAAGCTGTTCAAGGTCCTCTTCGACAACGCGCGGGCGGCGTAGATGCGCTCCTACACCAGCAAGAGCCGCAAGGCGGAGAGCACCCCTGCGACGTTCGAGCTCGACGGCGTTCAGTTCGTCGGCGAAGGCGAGATCAGCCTGATGGACATCAGCGAGTTCGCCCGCCTCGCCGCCGCCGGGTTCGACACCGACTCTGCTGACGGCATCGCAATCCTCGCCGACATCTACCGGGCCATCCTCGGCCCGCAGGAGTACGGCCGGTTCCGGCAGCACTGCCGCGAGCACGGAACGGACGGCGAGGTGCTGATCGAGATCCTCGGCGGCCTGCTGTCTGAGCAGGGTGAGCGCCCTACGGAGCGGTCCTCGGGCTCGCCCGATGGGCCGCCGACCATGCCGGATACTGCTCGGGTCGTTTCCTTCTCGCGGGCCACGGTCACGGAGGTCCCCGTCGAGGAAGTGGCGAAGACGGAGACGGAGCCGCAGGAGCGGCGAGTGGTCTCCTACGGCTAGAAGATCTCCCCCTCGCTGACCAGCTCGACTTCGTCCACGCCCTCTGGGTTGAGTGGCGCACGCAGACTGTCCAGACCAGCGCGCTACTCGCTCTCGCGGGCGTCTCGGACAAGGCCGTCGGCGACGCCCACCAGGCGTTCGATGAGGTGTTCTCGCCGCCTCCGCCTCCGGCGCCACGCCGTCCGCGCACGCCGGAGGAGCGCGAGGCGCGCAGGCTCTTGCTCGCCCGCTTCGCCGCCGCCGGATAGCCACCAGCACACGACAGGCCGGAGCGGGGGTGCATGGTGGCTGGCACCCCGCTCGCTGAGGCGTTCGTCAGGGTCAGAGCCTTGACGGACAAGTTCCGCGACGACGTCAAGCAGGGCTTCGACGGCATCGGTGACGACTTCGGCAAGCAGTTCTCCCGTGACGCCTCCGCCCGGCTCCGCGCCGAGCGGCCGGTGTTCGAGGACGAGGGCGAGCGGATCGGCGAGGCGGCTGGCGATGCGGCCGGCCGCGAGTTCGCCGACGGGATGAAGGACAACGGCGTCCGCTTCGGCGACGATGCCAGCCCGTTCGTCGCCGTGGGCAAGCGGCTGGGCGAGCAGGTCGGCGACGCCGCCGGCAAGGCGTTCGCCAAGGCCATGGGCAAGGAAGCCAGCGCGGGCTTCTCCCAGGCGCTGGACCCGATCAAGCGGTTCGAGCTCCAGCTCGCCCAGGCGGAGCTGGCCGCGCGGCGCGCTGGGTTGGCTGCCGCTGAGGCCGGGGAGCGGGCGAAAGCGGCCAGTGACCGTGCGGCAGAAGCCGCCGAGAAGGTCAAGAGGGGCGAGGGCGACAAGGAGGAGGCAATCCGGCTGGCCGCGGCGGCGGCGCGGGAGCAGGAAAAGGCGGAGATCGCCGCCACGACCGCGCAGCTGGCCAAGGTCAAGGTGTCCGAGCGGGCCGCGCAGGTGTCGCAGGCGTACGCGAAAGCCCAGGCTGACTCCAGCCGAGACACCGACCGGCTGAGCGACTCCATCCGGTCCCGGCTCACCCCCGACCTCGACCGGTCCAGCGGCGTGATGAGCGGCCTCGCCGGCGTCGCGAAGGGGCTGGGCGGGGCGTTCACCAGCGTCGCCTCTTCCATGACGCTGCTGGGGGCGGGGGCCGCCGGTGTGGCCACGCTGGGGGCCGCTGCGGCGTCGTCGGCCGGATACGTGGCCGAGCTGGCGGCGGCGATCGCGCCGCTGTCAGGGCTGCTGGCCGGGCTGCCCGGCGTCGCGTTGACCGGGGCGGCTGCGTTCACGACGTGGAAGCTTGCCACGGGCGGGCTCGGCGAGGCCATGGGCGCGGCCTTGTCGGGCAACGGCGAGGCCCTCAGCGAGATCTTGCTCAAGCTCTCCGATGGCGGCAAGGCGTTCGTCCGCGAGTTCGGCGAGGTCATCCCGCAGCTCAAGGCGTTCAAAGGCGCGGCGCAGGACGCGTTCACCGACCAGCTCGCCGGCGCCCTGCAGCCGTTCGTCGCCGGGATCGCCGGGCTGAAGCCTAGCCTCGCCGAGCTGGCCGCGGCGTTCGGCGGCATCACCCGCAGCGTGCTCGAGTTCGTCTCCGCCGGCGACACGGTCAAGAAGCTCGACCAGGTGCTGGTGAACACCCGCACATTGCTGGGCGGTATCTGGTCGGCGCTGGATCCGCTCCTGCGCGGGTTCACCGATCTGGGCGTGGTGGGTTCGAACTGGCTGGCCTCGTTCGCGCCCGGCTTGCAGGGCGTGCTGACGACCTTCGGCCAATGGATGAGCCAGGTCTCCAGCAGCGGCCAGGCGTGGCAGTGGCTCAACGACGCCACCGATGTCCTCAAGCAGCTCGGCCGCCTCGTGAAGGACGTGTGGCAGACCTTCACCGGGCTGCTCGATGCCGCGGCCAAGGCCGGCGGCAACGCGCTCGGCATCCTCGGCCAGCTCGTGCACGGCATGAATGAGTGGGTCAACTCGGCCAAGGGCCAGGAGACCTTGGTCGCAATTTTCAAGGCGTTGCAGGACATCGGCCGCGCCCTCCTCCCCGTGATCACATCCCTCGTTGGCGCCATCTCCACCATCGCGCCCGAGGCGGCCAAGGTGGCGACAGCGCTCGGCCCCGTGCTCGCGCAGGCCATTGAAGTGCTGGGACGCGGGATCGCCGCGCTCGGTCCTGGTCTCGTCCGCATGGTCGAGAGCTTCGGCCGCATGGTCGAGGCCATCGGTCCGTTGGAGCCTCTCGGAGCCGCGATCGGGGACATCTTCGCCGCGCTCGGTGGCGCCGCCGCGCTGGTGGTCCCCCCGCTGGTCACGATCGCTACCGCGGTCGCGCCCGCTCTGGCCGCCGCCCTCAACGCGCTCGGCCCCGCCTTGGCTCAGCTGGGTCCCGGTCTCGTTGCGCTGGCTGGATACCTCGCCAAGGCGTTCGCTGACCCCGCGCTGCAGGCCGGGCTGCTCGCCCTCGGGAAGGGCATCTCAGACCTGCTGGTCGCGGCTGCTCCGCTGCTGCCAGTGATCGCTCAGGTCGCGGGCGTCCTCGGTCAGATCCTCGCTGCCGCCCTGTCCAACCTCGGGTCGGCGCTCGGCCCGATCATCGCTGCCCTGTCCAGCGCGCTGGAGCCCGCGCTGCGGGCGATCTCTGACGCGCTGGCGATCATGCTGCCGTACATGCAGCCGATCTACGCCGCGTTCGGCCAGATCGGGGCGGCGTTGATCACTCAGTTGCTGCCGCCGCTGCTGAACCTGGTGCCGGTGATCATCAACAGTTTGATTCCGGCGTTTGCGCAGCTGGCAAGGGATATTCAGCCCCTGATACCGCTCCTCGCTGACCTGGCGGTCAAGTTCATCAACGAGGTGCTGCCCGCTATCTTGCCCATGACCCCCGAACTCACTCGGCTGGCAATCGAGATCGCCCGCATGGGCGTCGCCCTGTCGCAGCTCGTAGCGGACATCAAGCCGTACATCGACCAGATCATCGCGATCTTCCAATTTCTGTACGACACCCTCGTCGGCCACAGCATCATCCCCGACCTCATCAATGGGATGACGAAGTGGTTCCGCGACGGCGTCCAGTGGATCAAGGACGCGGTGAGCTGGTTCGGCGACCTGCCCGGCATGATCGGCCGGTGGATGGGCGACGTGCTGAGCCAGGTCCAGAACCGGTGGAACGACATCCGCTCCGCCATCAGCAACAAGATCGACGACATCCGGGGCAACATCAGCGACGTCCTCGGGCAGATCGGCCAGCGCTGGGCCGACGGCTGGAGCAACGTCCGCAACATCGCCTCCGACGCCTGGAACAACATCCGCAACGCCGTCTCCAACGGAGCCAACGACGTGCTCAACGTCGTACGCGGCCTCCCGGGGCAGATCACGGGGGCGCTGGGCGACCTCGGCGGGCTCTTGTACAACAGCGGCCGGAGCCTGATGCAGGGCCTGATCAACGGCGTCTACTCCATGTGGCAGACGGCGTACAACTCAATCACCGACGTCCTCAACCACCTCCGGTCGCTCTTCCCCTTCAGCCCCGCCAAGGCGGGCCCGTTCAGCGGTCGCGGGTGGACGCTGTACTCCGGCCGGTCCATGATGACCGGCCTGGCCGAGGGCATCTCCGGCCAGCAAGCCGCTCTCACCGGAACGCTCGACAGCGTGCTCGCGGCCGGCGCGGCAACGCTGGATGCAGGGCTGCAGATGCCGGGAGTGGCCGCCGGGCCGCCGGACTTCGCCGGCTCGTTCGGGGCGCCGGCCGCGGCGGGTGGCGGCGTGGCCGGGCGGACCGTGCACGTGGAGAACCTCAACGTCAGCTTGCAAGGCGTGCTCGACCCCACGAATCCGGTGAGCTACCGGCGGCTGGTGGAGTCGCTGCGGCAGGCGATCCGCGACCTGGAGCGGGAGGAGTTCGCCGGTGTCTGATCTGCAGCTCGGCCGTCTCACGCTCCGGGAAACGATGACGTTCTCCGAGTCCGCGTACCAGGGCTGGTCGATGCATATCCAGGGCGTGGAGGTGTGCCCGCTCATCACCCGGGAGGAGACCTGGGACAGGTTCGACGGGGTGCTCGGCGGCCAAGGGTCTCTGGTCAACGTCGTCTTCGAGGAGAAGACGGAGCGGAACGGCTATTACACCGTCAGCTCGGCGTCCGGCGAGGTCAAGGACCGCAAGCGGCAGGGCATCACCGAGATCGCCTGGAAGATCTCGCTGCAGCGGCACGGCCCGGACACCGACGTCGACCTCGAATCCCGCCTGGCGGGCGCGGTGCGAGCCAACGACTTCGCCCTCACCGGTGAGCGGTGGAGCGCGCCGCCGGTCGGCCACTACGCCTACTACACCGGCTCCACCCTGCCCAGCCTCATGACCCGCGCCAGCACCGACGGCGACATCACCGTCTACCGCGGCATCCCGTCCGGAGTGAACCCGCGCTGGGGCTGCGACGTGGCCGACTTCCTGCGCGGCCGGGTGCGGGTGCTGACCCGCGGTGTGGAGCGGGTGGGCGCGGGCCATCCGCTTGCTGCCGATGGCTGGGAGTTGTCGAACGGCCTGGTGAGGGTGCGACCGCTGTCCAGCGGCGGCAGCATCGAGGTGGCGTCCTTCACCGGCGGCGCGTGGCGGCCCAAGAGCTGGTGGGTGGACGTCGGCGGCACGCAGATCACCGGCTGGGACTCGGCCAGCGTGCTGCAGAACGATCTCGAACGGTGCACGGTCAGGTTGGCCGTGCGGCGGTCGCCGGTGGGCCGGGTGTACCTCGACCTCACGCTGCGCAGGGGCTCGCGGATCGTCGAGGGCTACCTGCAACGCGGCGACAGCGGCAACCTCTCGGTGTATCTGGCCAGCGCAGAGACGCTCACCGATAGCACCTCGTACGTGGTGCGGAGCACGAACGACACCGACGGCAACCGCGTTGTGGCCGGGTCGGCGCGCAACTTCGACCCGCACGCGAGCGGCGGGCTGATCCGGACCGGCCAGACGGCGATGGACTTCTGGCTCGGCGTTGTCGCCGGCGGTTCCGACGCAGTGTCCGGAGATGCTGCCACTGACCTGCGCAATCAGTACGTGGGCGCCTTGCCAGAGACCGTAGCGGCCGTGAGGAGGTAGCAGATGCCGGTCAACGAGAAGCTCATGGACCTCGGGAGCTGGAAGCTGACCCTCGTAGAGGAGACACCCCGCACTGTCCTCGACCAGCTCGCTTACTTCGGCCACGTCGCCTTCATCCCCGGCCGCCTCGACCCAGCCCAGTACGGCGACCAGCTGCTCACCATGGCCCGCTACGTCGGCGTCCTCACCGGCCGCGACGTCGACCACATCCGCAAGACGGTCGACGGCCAGTCCATGGCGCTGTGGCTGGGCGACGCGGACGGCAAGGGCGACGTCATCGAAGCCCCGGGCGTGTCGATCAACGCGACCTTCCCGAACGCTATCCGCCAGGTCCTCGGGGCTGGCACGGCCGTCGTCGAGGGCACGCTCTACTCGGTGCCCGGCACGTACAAGGGCCGGCACGTCTGGCAGAGCAAGCGCAAGGCGATCAGCTACATCTGCGACACCATGGGCGCTGAGTGGCGGGTGACGGGCGACGGCCGGCTCGACGCCGGCCTGGCGGAGGATCTGTACGACGAGGTCCCGGATACGGTCATCGTGCGCCGGCGTCCCAACCGCCACACCGACGGCGACGATCTCACCTTGCACGGGCTGCGCGGGGACATGGGCGTCGCGCAGGACGTGGACGACTGGACCGACAGGCTCGTGCTACTCGCGGAGGGCCAGGGCGACGCGGTGGTCACCGGCGTGGCCACGAACGCGGTCAACCCGTACAAGGACCTGCGCGGCCAGCCGGTGAAGCGGACGCGGATCATGTCCGAGTCCCAGACGACACCGACGAACGCCCAGGGGCGAGCGGAGTACCAGCTCAGCAGGTTCGTCAATCCGCGGGCGGCGATGCGGATGACGACGGACGACTACGACGTGATCGGCGCTTTCGCCGCCGTCGGGGACTGGGCCTGGGTGTACGACCCGGACACCGGCCTCGTGGACACCGGAAACGAGATCGTCTTCCGAGGCGAACGGATCAACCCCGTCCGGTTGAGGATGGTCGGCGCGTCGTGGCCGATCCGCAAGGGGATGACGGTCGCCTACCGCGACAAGAACGGCACCTGGCTGGACCTCACCTCCTACGTGGATTGGGAGGGCGGCGAGACCACGGTCGACGTCGGCGACCTGCTCAAGTCCCTGTCTGAGGCCGGCGTCGAGCCGGTCGGGCCGCGCCCCGTGCCCGACTCGACGATCCCCGGCACGGTGATATGGGACCTGCCGTTCGAGTCCGGCGTCTACATCGGTCCGACGGGCGAGACCCGGGCCAAGATGCTGGTCAAGTGGGAGCTGCCGCTCAACGAGGACGGCTCCACGATCCTCGACGGCGACCACTACGAGATCGCCTACGGCGTCTCGCCTGCCACCGACTGGGCGACCGCCTACGCCCCGTGGGGCACCCTCCAGGCCATGATCAACGACCTGTCGCCCGGCGTCGAGTACGACGTCCGCATCCGCGCGGTCGACAGCTCGAACAACCAGGGAGCCTGGAGCACCGTCGAAACGGCCCTGGCCAACCCGGACACCATCCCGCCCAGCACCCCGGCGCCACCGACGGTGGCCGGGAACCGCCTCAGCATCCAGATCACGCACACCCTCGGCAAGGCGTCGGGCGGAACGTTCAACCTCGAAGCCGACCTTGACCACCTCGAAGTGCACTCCGGCGACACCAACTCCTACACGCCGGACGACACCACGCTGAAGGGCAAGGTGCCGTGCGGCGCGGGCATGATCCTGGCGGAGATCCCGGCGGTCGGGACGGTGCCGTGCGAGGAGGTCACGACCCGGTACGTGCGGGTGATCGCGGTGGACGCTGCGGGCAACAGGTCGGCTCCGTCGGCGACGGCGACGGTGACGGCGCTGCTGGTGGACGACGCGCACATCTCGGACCTGACCGTCACGAAGGTCACGGCCGGGACCATCAGCGCGAACTGGCTGATCGGCGCGAGCATCCGCACCGCCAGCTCCGGACAGCGAGTGGAGCTCAACGCGACCGGGCTGCACGGCTACAACAGCGGCGGCACCGAACTGGTCTCACTGCTCAACACCGGTTCGTTCACCCTGCGATCGGCGTCCTCGGGCGCTCGGGTCGATCTGTCCAGCACTTCCGGTGTGCAGATCTACAACTCGGGCGGCACGCGCACCGTCCACCTCGACACCGACGGCTCGTTCGAACTGCTGTCGGCCACCAGCGGCGCCCGCATCCAGCTCGACGGCACAGGATTCCGTACGTACAACTCCTCCAGCCAGGCCACCGTGGACATCTCGGCATCGACGGGAGCCGTCACGCTCGTCGGTCAGCTCGCGACGGGCTTCTCCGGCAAGCGCATGATCTTCAACCCGTCTGGGGCGACGCTGCCCGAGATCAGGTTCACTCCTACCTCGGGCAGCCAGTTCGGGCGGATCGTGGCCACGGTGGACACCAACGCGGACTACATCGGCATGACGATGGAGTCCAGCGTCTGGACCAGCCAGCAAGCGACCGTGCAGTGCTGGCCCAATTCGATCCGGCTGTGGCACTACCCCAACGTTTCGGGGTTCGCGAACGGTATGGTCGCGCAGTCCGACGGCGTTCAGGTGCACTACAACCCAGGCTCGGGAGCGCGAACCATCACCCTGAACAGCTCCGGCGTGGACATCAGCACAGGCGGCGGCTCGTTCACGGTCAACGGCAGCACCAAGACGTTCGTCATCGACCACCCGCTCGACCGTGACCGATGGCTGGTCCACGCGACGACGGAGAGCCCGCACAACGGCGTCGAGTACTGGGGCACCGTGGTGCTCGACGACCTCGGCGTGGCCGACGTTGCGCTGCCCGACTACTTCGAGGTCCTCACCGCGCACGATGGCCGCGCCGTCCTCCTCACGGGACTGCACGACAGCCTGTACGCGCCCACAGCCACCTACCCCGAGCAGGGCCGATTCGAGGTGCACGGCGTCCCCGGCCAACGCGTCTCCTGGCTCGTCAAGGCGATCAGGAAGGACGTGCCGCCGCTGCTCGTCGAACCCCGCCGCGACGAGGTGACCGTGCGCGGCGACGGACCCTACCGCTACTACACGATCAAGGAGCCCGCCCGTGGATAGCCAGCTCTCCGTCCCCATCGAAGCCGTCGCCCCGATCCTCGCCGACCAGCGCAACGCCGCGCTGGACCAGGCCGCCCAGTGGCAGGCGCTCGCCATGCAGCTCAAGGCCGAGCGAGACCAGCTCGCCGCCGAAGTGGAAAAGCTCCGAGCCGACGTCAGCTGAGCGTCCACTCGCCCTTCTGGTCGGCGAAACCGCTGTTCAGCCCGAACTGGAACTTGCTCAGCTTCGCATTCTTCGGCACCTCGAACACGATCACACCCTTCCGACTGTCCCCGGTGTTGATCGTGGCCTGGCCGCCGAAGCTCTGCCCTTCCCGAACATCCTGGTACGACGACGAATACTGCTGGTCGTCCGCGTCAATCAGGTAGGCGCCGTTCGTCGGCGAGTCGCTGTAGACCGCCTGGCCGATGTTCTTGAGGGTGAGCTGGACGGCGACGAGCCGGTGGCCGGCTTTCGCGGTGGTGTACTGACCGGCGGTGGCTGGATCGACCAGCTTGGTGAGGGTGACCGACATCTTCACCCCCTCGAAGCCTTCTAAGGTGATCGCCCCGCCGACGTTCGCGGTGGACGGCTCCGCTGGAGAAGGCGGAGCGGAGGTCTGCTTCGACGGCACGGCGTTGGGCGAGTCCGGCTGGGTGACGATCCTGTCCCTGCTGGTGCTGTCGCCGAGAATGGCGACGATGGCGGCGCATCCGCCGAGGAGCAGCAGCGGGATACCGACGGCCAGAAGCACGATCAGGCCCGTGTTGCTGCGCTTGGGCGGCGGTGGCTTGGGCTGCTGATAGCCATACCCGTATGGCCGCTGAGGCCCGGAGCCATACGACTGCTGGGGGTGCTGCGGGCCTGAGCCGTACGGCGGCTGCTGGCCGTAGGGGTCCTGCGGCTGGGGCGGGTAGCCCATTGCGACTCCAGATACGCGTGCGGGGGGACGGACGTGTGACGCCTACAGCATGCGCTTGGTTTACCGGGAGTGCACGACCGACTGCGGACATCAAGGAAGGCGGCGGTACGTGGAATGGGCCCAACTCCCCATCGTCCAGCTCGGGGCGTTAGGTGTCCTGCTCGGCGTGCTGTGGATGGTGTTCCGCGGGCACCTCGTGCCTCGCGCGACGCTCGACGACGTCCGCGCGGACCGTGACGCCCGCGTGGCCGAGGCCAGCGCCGACGCCGACGAATGGCGGCAGCTCTACATCAGCGAGTGTCAGGCGCACGAGCTCACCCGCAAGGCGTACGCCACCGAGCGCGGCGCCGCACTCGCGGCCAGCAACGAAGGCGCCCAGATCGCCGCTGCGCTGCTCCAGGAGATCCGCGCACGCCAGATCGGGGCGGGCTCATGACCGACGAGCGCGAGGACCTGCCAGACCTCGACGAAGCGCGCGCCCTTGTCGAGGCCTCACAGCGACAGTCCGAGCATGACATGAGCAGGGCAGAGGAACGAGCCCGCCGCCGATACTCACTCGCCGAGCGCTTGCGCAGATTGCGCGAGGAGAACGGATTCGCCGCGTTGTTCGAGGAGGCGTTCGGGGGTGGTGGCCGTGGCTGACCTGGCCCAGGCCGTAGGCAGCATCCTCATCACGATCTCCGCGTTGCTGGCCCTCGCGGCAGTGGTGGCGCACCAGATGCTGGCGCGCTGGTGGCGTACGCCGGCCGGGCGGCATGCATTCAGTTTCGAGGCCGTCCTCGCTCTTTCGCTCACGCTGTGGGCGGTCCGGCTGGCGGTGCCGGAAGGTGACTGGTTTCTCGCTGTCCGCCTGGCCGCGTTCGCGTTGGTGCCGGTGGTGCTGGCGTGGCGGCTGATCGTGATCGTGCAGACGTGGCGGCGCAACCGCCGGAGCAGGAGGTCGTCGTGAAGTTCGTCCAGGCCGCCAAGCACGGCGGCACCCAGACCGGGGTGAAGAGGATCGTGATCCACGCCACCGTCTCGCCCTGCGAGGTCGGCGGCGCGCGGAACGTGGCCCGCTACTTCCAGTCGAGCTCGGCGGGCGGGAGCGCGCACTACATCGTTGACCCGGGCGAGACGGTGGCCTGCGTGAAGGAGACAGTGGTGGCCTTCCACGCGCCGCCGAACACCGGCAGCATCGGTGTGGAGCTGTGCGACCCACAGAAGGGGCCAAGCGCCCGCTGGGGAGACGACGAGCACGAGGCGATGCTGCGTCGCGCAGCGGCGCTGGTGAGGCAGATCGCGGCCCGCTGGGAGGTGCCGCTGAAGAAGCTGACGGTAACCCAGGTGAAGGCGGGCGCGCGCGGCATCTGCGGTCACGTGGACGTGTCCAGGGCGTTCGGCCAGACCGACCACAGCGACCCCGGCACCGGATTCCCGTGGCCGTACTTCATGGAGCTGGTGCGCGGCGGCACGCCAGTCGAGGACTCGTGGACGGAGAAGCTGGTGAAGGACCTGCCCACGGTCGGCCCCAAGGCCGACAGCTACGACGTGAAGACGATCAGGGGCTGTCTGTTCGCCCGAGGCCGCGTTCCGCAGGCGCTCTACAGCGACGCGGGGCTGGAGGCGTGGCTGAACCGCACCGCCATGGATCCCGAACTCGTCGAGCTGGTGCGCGAGTTCCAGCGCGCTGAGGGCCTCGGTGTGGACGGCTGGGTCGGGCCGAACACCTGGCCCGCGCTCTTGCGCGTGACGTGATCGATGACTTGGTCCGGTTGTACCTGATGCTTGGGACGGCACGGGCCACCCCTCACCCGCCGCACACCGCGGCGGGTTCCTGTTTTCCGCCCTCAGTTGAGAGCGGTCGCTCCCAGAAGGAGGGGCACATGTCCACCACCAACGAGCTCACCGGCGAGCCGGCGCTCTGGTACGGCCTCGCATCCGGCGCCGTGCAACTCGCCGCGGCGTTCTTCCTGCCGTGGAACGACGAGACGGTTGCGATCGTCAACGCTGCGATCGCCGCGCTCTTCGGCGTGTGGGTCGCCCTTCGCACGAAGGCGGTCGACAACGGCGGCTCGATCAAGGGTGCGATCCTGGGCGCCGGCCAGGCGCTGATCAACCTGGCCATGGTGTTCGGCTGGCACGCGACCGACAAACAGACAGCGGCGCTGATGCTGTTCGTGACGATGGCCACGGGCGTGTTCATCCGGCAGACGTCGGCTCCGGCAGGAGCTGCGGAGAAGGGCGTGCATGCTGGGAGGGACCTGGCTGGACTGTAGCCCTTGCGATGCGCTGCGGCGTAGCGTGAGCTTGGGACGGCCCCCGCTCTCCTTGGGAGGGCGGGGGCCCTTTTCGCATGCCCCGGGAGGAGCTACCCCGGACGGTGCTGGTCGTACAGGCATCTCACCGTGTCGGTCAGCTCGGCCGGCGGGTCCTGACCTGCCACCAGCAGCAGATGTAGCCGCTCCTCCGGCGCCATCCCGTCCCACACCTCGGCCAGCTCCGGGTCCGGGCAGTGCCCGCTCTCGTCGTCCATGCCGCCATCCTCGACGGCCGCGCGGCCGACCGCCCCGACATCCTCGGTACGTCCCGGTATGAGACAGGCCGGGTGCCCGGCGCCGTCACGGGGGCACGCCGCCGGGCACGTCTCTGCGATCAGCCCTTGTCGAGCTGATACTCCATCCACGCGCGGCCAGCCTCAGCCGCCTCCGCCCGGGCTTCACGCACCTCCTCCGGACCGTACCGGGCCTTGTAGAGCCGGAACAGGGTCCACCCGGCGGCGAGCCCCACGAGCGCGGTTCGGGGTGCGGCGTGCCAGTTCGGCAGCGTGGACAGCAGCAGGTCCGCGGCCTCCGGGCTGTGGCCTGCCTGGACCAGGCGAGGCGCGATCATCGCGGCGTCGAGCCAGGCCGCTCCGCGAGCGGCGAACGACCAGTCCACCACCCGCACCTCGCCCTCGGCGGTGACCAGCATGTTGGTCGAGCTGAGGTCGTAGTGCACGAGCGTGTTGCCGCGCAGCGTGTTCGGGTCGAGCCGGTCGAGCGCGGCCTCGAACCGGTCGCGGTCCGGCAGGTCCTCGGGCTTGGCGAGCAGGTGCCTGCCCTTGGCCAGGAGCGGGCCGACGTTCTCGGAGATCGGCATCGCCCCGGACGGGCACGGCGTCAGGACCGCGCCGAGCGTGGCGATCGTGTCGATCACCGGCAGTACGTCCGGCGACCCCGGGGTCAGATCGGCGTGGCGGGCGTGGTCGATCCACTCCATCGCCATGACGTGCCACTGCGCGACCGTGCCGAACCAGATGAGGCGCGGGGCGGGCGTGTCACCCGGCAGGCTGCGGCCGGCCCACCGCTCCCGCAGATGCAGCCCCGCTGCCGGGCTGCCGCGGTCGATGGCCTTGAGGAACACGGGCGGGCCGTCCTCTACGTCGAGGCGGGCTGCGAGGCCGGGCATGATGCCGCCGCCTACGGTCTCGGCCTTGATCACGTTGCCGATCTCCCTCTGTACGAGGCGGGTCACGCCATCGGGCAGGTCCTCCCAGGTGGGGCGTGCGGGGCGGGCTGTCATTGGGTTCCTCCGATCGGGGCGGGGTCATCGACGCAGCCCTGGTAGCACTGGCTGCACTCGGCGGGCGTCAGCCACAGCTCGGCGTCCACGGCCAGGCCCAGGGCGCGCATGGCCTGCATGGTGTCGCCGAGCCGAGCGGCGAAGGCCGCCTTGCCGTTGGGCTCCTCGGGTCGATGATGGATGAAGCGGCCGGCGATGCGCTGGCAGAACTCGCCGTAGTGGTGGGTGTCGAGGATGAACGCGTGCCACCCGAGGTCCACCTCGGGCGATGGGGTGCGGCCGGCGCCCGGGTTGCGGGCGCAGGCGTACAGGAACAGCAGTGTCTGCTCCAGGATGCGGCCGGCGTACTCGTGCGGCTGGTCGTGGTCGCGGGCGATGCGGTCGGTGAGCTGAGCGAACAGGTCGTCGTCGATCAGGTCGGAGGGGAGGACGTCGGCGCGGTCGGGGCCGTCCGTCGTGATGTTCATGGTGCTCCCATCAGGTCATGCTTGCGGTGCGGTCGCGAGGTGTTCGGGTGTCACCTCCCGGTTGTGCTTGGGGTGGGTGGTGATCAGTGCCATCCAGGCGAGGAACGCGAGCCTGTAGGGGCCGCGGGCGGTCTGCTCGAATCGGCCTGCGGCGGCATGGCGCCAGACGAAGAAGTCGCCCTCTTCGTAGGCGAGGATGAACGCTTCGCAGCACGACGCCTCGATGACGCGTAGGCGAGTCCTGGCTGGGATGTAGGGTTCCCAGCGGTGGTGTTCGGTCATGTTCGCTTTCGGGTGGCGCGCCGGCGGGACCTGGAGGGTAGGGGCCTGGACCACCGGCGCGCCTGCTCTCGGGGGCCCGGGAGCCACAGGGGGTTGCGACTCCCGGGGTTGGACCCCCTCGGCCCACCGCTGACCTGGAGCGTCCACGGTGGGCTTCGGGGAGATCTAGAGGTGGCCGCTGCGTGCCTGCCACCAGGAGACGAGCGAGGTCTGCTCGGCGAGCGTCGCGGCCAGGGCGATGGCGTCGGCAGCGTAGACGTACTGCCGGATGCCGGCGGCGACCATCTCGACCGTGACCAGCTGGCGCAGGCGTGCGGTCCACCAGACGTAGCCGGCGCCGTCTCTGGCCAGCTCGATGCCCCACGTGGGGTAGGTGTTGCGCAGCACGGAGAGCTGGCGGTCCGTCCAGTCCTGCAGCGCCGCGGCCTGGGCCATGAAGCGGCGGACATTGTGATCGGCGGCGTTCAGAAGGATATATACATCGCTACCGATCATTGCCGCCTCCTGTGGTTTATGGGACTACCGATCACCGCGCTCGAAGCGTTTAAATGCGACGGAGTGGTAACGCGTGGTGATGCCATAGTGGGCAGCAGCGGAGAGGCGCCGCCAGAGTGGCGGCGTGGCGTGAAGCAGCACGCCACAGACGCCACGGATTGCGAGGACACACGTGGGCATACCATCGTCGTCAGACGCATCCGTGTGGGGCTTGTTCGGGGCGATCATGCGCCTTGAGCGCGAAAAGGCCGGAATGACTCTAAGGCCGCTCGCGGCTGCTATTCCGACCGATTTTTCGCATTTGGGGAAATGGGAACGTGGTCAGCACCGGCCGCCACGGGATGCCGTCAGCAAGATCGACAGCATATTGGACGCCAATGGCCGGTTGACGAAGCTGCATGCCTACTTGTCAGAATTGACCGAGTTGCGCACCTGCAGCGTCACATCGGCCATTTCAGTCAGCGACGGGGACATGGACGCCATACGCCGGCAGCTCCTCAGCGGGCTCGTAGCACTCGGAACCGTAGGACCAGCAACCGACCTCCTCGGCGGCCTCGACAGCCTCAGAAACCTCGTGGACGCCAGAGTCGGCACCAGCCAGCTCGCCGAATGGGAAGAGCTTGCCTGGGAGTACGCCCTCACCGTGCGCTCCCGCACCGACATCATCGCCGACCTCTCTCAGGACCTGCTCGCCGTCCAACGCCTCGCCATGGCCGCACCCGCCGCCGAGGCCCGCGGCTGGGAGCGCGTCAACGCCCGCATGACCATGCTTCTCGCCTACGCCCTCGGCAACGCCGGCAACGAGCGCGAGAGCCGCCGCTGGTGGGCGTCCGCCCGCCGCTCCGCCGCCCGCGCCGACGAGGGCGACCTGCTGGCCGCCGTCAACGCGGTCGAGGCGATCCAGGCGCTCTACGAGCAGCGGCCCCTGCCGCTCATCCAGACCCGCATCGACGCCGCCCTGACGGCGGCGCAGGGACGTCCGTGCCGCGGGACTGCCAGCGCCTACGGCGCCCAGGCGCACATCGCGGCCATGAGCGGCGACCGCGCCAGCGCTCTGGCCGCGCTCGCCGAGCAGGCGCGCATCGCGGAGCAGCTGCCAGACGAGGTTGTCAGGGACGAGCTGTCGGTGTTCGGTTGGCCCGAGGCTCGTCTACTGCACACCAGGTCGCTCGTCCTCACGCTGCTGAACGACCTGGGTGCCGACGGCGCGCAGGAGGAGGCGGTGCAGGCGTACCCGAGCGCGCAGCCGCGGCCGGCGGCGCTGGCCCGGCAGGTCGCACAGGTGCAGATGCATCGCGCGATCACCGCGGTGCGGCGTGGCGACGTTGCCGAGGGGATCAGCATGGCCCAGGCGGCTCTCGGCGGGCTGCCGGTTGATGGCCGGACGCGGTACATCCGGTACGTGGCGGGCGCGGTGCTGGAGTCGGTGCCTGCTGTTGATCGGGCCCGGCCGCCTGCTGTTGAGTACAAGGAGTACCTGCAGCTGCCCCCGGGTGAGAGGACCTGATGTGGGGTTCGTGTTCCACCACATGACCGGCGCGAGCGCCCGCGCGGTCCTGTCGGACCCGTACGTGGACATCTACCTGGCGATCCGGACGGAGCCGCCGTACAACGCCGGCCCGCTCTACTCGCGGGAGCGGTTCGTCGAGCGCACCGCGGCGCAGGTCGAGCGGCCAGGGTTCGAGCTGGTCGCCTCCGAGCTCGACGGGCGGCCGGCGGGGTTCGCGTTCGGGATGACGATGGAGGCCGGCCGGTGGTGGGGCGGCGAGACGACGGAGCCGCCGAGCGAAGTCCTCGACGCGCCGAAGTTCGCCGTGATCGAGCTTGACCTCCTGCCCGAGCATCGCGGCCTGGGTGTCGGCAAGCGGCTCCTGGGCGAGCTGCTCGACGGCCGGACGGAGCCGTGGGCGACGCTGCTGTCCCGGCCGGACACGCCGGCGCACGGCATGTATCGGCGGTGGGGCTGGCGTGTGGTGGGGACGGTGCGGCCGGCGCCGGATGCGGTGGTGGCTGATGCGATGGTGGTCCAGCTTGGCGTAGGGGCCGGGATTCGGGGGTAGCGTTCGCGACGCGGCGCCCGGGCGTGGGGAAGCGTCCCGGGCGCCGCTCGCGCGCACGGCTGCGCGTGGGAGGCAACCACCAACCGCCGATGATCTTGTCACGGGGTTGTCACACCACTGCGTCACGGCATGTCACGGGGCCGCCGTCACGGCTGTCACGACGCTTTGACCTGTAGCTCCCGACCCCAACCCCTGCCCGTGACAACCACGACTGTCACGGGCAGGTGGGGCGGTCATTCGTTGCGATCCAGCGGGCCGAGATCGACGATCGTGAACGTCTTCGAGCTGCCCGCCTTGGACACCTGAAGGACGCCGCGCGCGGCCAGGTCGTCGAGCACCTTGTACGCCCATGCGCGGCCGAGCCCGGTCCGTCGGCGCACAGCGGTCAGCTCATCATCGGTGGCGGTGAACGACGGGTTGCCGGCCTCGCAGCGGCGGCGCAGCCACGCGTACACCATCGCGCGGGCGTCGGCCGGGTCCATCTTCTTCTCAGGCCCGTCAGCGTGCAGGGCGGACGCCTCCTCCTCGGTCGGCTCCTGGACGACGTCGTCCGGCCCGGCCGTCATGGTCGGTTCGGGGTCGTCCGTGCGAGCCAGCACGGCCGCGACCGGGTCGCCGTCTTGGCGCAGCTGCTCAACCAGCTCGCGCGCGCCGGCGTCGTCAGCGGCGACCAGCACGGGCCGGGCGTCGCTGTCCTGCCCGGCCGGGCCGACCACGCCCTTCCGCTGAAGGGCTTCGAGCAGGCGCAGGCAGTCCTCCCAGGCGATGCGGAGCTTGCGCTGCAGCATGGCCGGGGTGGCGTGCTGGCTGGCGATGATGAGCTGGGCGGCGTCGGCGAGCAGCTCGGCGAAGTCGGCCGCGAACTGCTCGCCGTCATCGTGCTCCGTCCCGGCCGGGACGGGCGCGGGGGCCGGGCCGGACACGATCCGGGCCAGCGACGCCGTGAACGAGTCGACCTTCTTCGCGGCGGCCGGGTAAGCGGCGGCGTGCGCGGCCATCGCGGTGCGCGCCTCCTGGCTGTTGCTGCCCCACGAGTAGGTGCGCATCGGCATCGCGTAATGCGTGGTCGGGATGCCGCGCGCGTCCAGCAGCGCCATCCCGGGGTAGTGGTCCTCCCATTCGTGCGGGGCGACGTCGGCCTTGCGTTGCCGGGCGGACACGCCGAACTTGACGTCGTCGGGGTCCTTCAACCCGAAGCACATCTTCGCCATCTGCGACCTGAAGATCGTAGGGATCTGCGTGTAGTCGGCACGCTGCAGCGACAGGATGACGCTCCCGCCGGCGGAGCGGATCTCCTTCAGGATCTCGCCCAGGCGCTCCTCGTCCTCGGCGGACAGTTCGTTGACCAGCTTGGCGATCTCCTCGATGTGCAGGTACCAGTAGGTGAGGCCGCACCCCTCCTCCCAGTCGGTGAAGCCGCGGGCGGCCAGCCACTTCGTGCGCTCGGGGATGGCGGCGTGCATGGAGCGGATCAGGTCGACCGCGCCGGCCTTGCTGGTCTCGAAGCGGTGCAGACCTTCGCGGAGCGGCCCCATCGTCTGGTCGTCCTTGGAGATGTCGATGGAGAAGATGGCCGCGTCGTGCCTGGTCATGATCTCGGCGCACATGTTCCAGGCGCCGCCGATGCTCTTGCCGGACCCGGTCGCGCCCATCACCTGCAGGTGGAAGCCGACGAACCGGAATCTGACGTGGTCGCCGTCCTGGTAGAGGGCGATCCGCAGCGGCAGATTGATGGACTTGCCCGGCGCGGACGGGCCCGGCCACGGTACGGGCTTGCGGATTGCCCGCGGGTCCGACACGGTCAGGAACGCCCGGTCCGCCCGGTCGTCGTCGCGCGCAACGGTGACGCTGCCAAGCGGGAGCTGCATGCCCGACTCGATGCGGTCGGTCGCCTTGATGGCGTCGTCGGCCGTCTTCTCGCCGGGCGGGAGCTGCACCTGCCCCTTCACCTTGTGGTCGGTGGCCTCGATCGCACGCAGCTTGGCGCCCTTCAGCCCGGCCTGGTCGCGCGCCTTGTTGAACAGGCGGGCGAGCGCGTCCCCGCCGCCGGCGTCGACGTCGTCCCCGGCCGCCATGCGGATCACGGTGCGCAGGTTCCACGAGATGGCCAGGGTGGCGCCGCCGAAGAACAGCGACCCGTACGTGACGGGCGTGCCCAGGCCGGTGATGGTGGCGGTGGTGAACCACGTGCTGGCCGCCGCGGTGGTGAGGGTGGCGTGCAGGCGGCCCAGCATGCGCCGCTGGTGGGTGATGACCCAGGTGAGCGCGGTCAGCGCCACCGTGCCGAGGGTGCAGCCGACTGCGGCCCAGGCCACCGCCGGCAGCTCGCCCCACAGCAGGTTGGACAGAGCGGCGCCGCCGGTGATGACGGCGACCAGGATCCACGGCGGGATCAGTACGCCCACCTTGGACACGACGGACACGACCAGGCGTTCCAGCGAGGCGTCCTGGACGAGCTGCACGGACGGTGCCGTCTTGCGCATCACAGATCGACCTTCCCCTTGTAGTCCTTGCGTTGCTCCGGCCGCTTCTTCTGCATGGCGTCGAGGAACTCCCGCCGGAACTGCAGGTTGAACTTGACGGCCTCGGCGGAGATGCCTTGTGCGAGTTCGCGCGCCTCGGCCAGCTGGCGGGCGACCCACCAGGCGCGCAGCCGGACGTCGATGCCCATCAGCAGCGGGTGGCCTTTGAGTTGGTCCATCGCCGATTCGGCGGCGGCGGTGGCCGCGTCCAGCTCGCGCGCCAGGTCGTGCGCGAGCCGCTGCGTGGCCACCGTGTACGCCGTGATCTGTTCGGCCACCCGGCCGTGAAACTCGATCTTCGCGATTTCGTCGAGTCGGGCCTGCCCTGTACCCATGAGTTCGGCCCCCCTACGAAGCCCGGAAGTGCTTGCGGTAGCTGCGGGGGAACTCCTCGCCCCGCGTGCCGAGCGCAAGGGCGAGCTCGCGGGCGCGCTGCAGCCGCTTGGCCACCCGGCGCGCCCTGATCCGCGTGTCCAGCCCGAACAGCAGCATGTGGCCCTTCATTGCCGACATGGCGGCCTCGGCGTCCACCGCGGCGATGTCCAGTTCGGTGCTCCACCGGTCGGCGAGCGCGGTCAGCTCCTCGCCGTACTTCTTGAACGCCTCGCCGAGCGAGCCGGTGAACTCGACGCTGGACAGTTCGGTGATGTTGCGGGTCGTCATCACAACCACACCTTCCGGCCGGAGTCGTCGACGATGTCGGCGGCGGCCACTCCGTCCATCCGGTCGCGCACCTCGACGGCCAGGCCGACGAAGCAGCGCCGCACGGCGGGGAAGACCGGGGGGACGCCGAGGCACGCCGTGATGAGCGCGTCGGCCGCGCCGAGCAGCAGCACCACAGCGTGGACGGCGGTGCCCAGCACGCGCATTGCGCGGATCACGCGCCGACCCCCGATCCGTTCACCGCGGCAACGCGGTCCGGAGCCGAGAGGCCGGCGGCGCGGGCGGCGTCCTCCTGAGCCTGTCGCTCGGCCGCCTCCTCGCGGTCGGCGATCACGTCGGCGATGACGTAGCCCGCCTGCCGATCGGCGATCCCGAACGATCGGGCGATCTTTGACCGGACGGGCTTCCCGCCCGCGTCGAGGATCATGTGGACGGCGATGGCGGCGAACCACTTCCGGACCTCGCGGTCGGCCTCCGGGTCGAGCGCAGGCTCCTCGGACCGGTCGCTTTCGTCCGGCCCGTCCCCGCTGCCCGAATCGACAGAGCCGGGTTCGGCTTCCTCCGGGCGGGTCGGCGCAGCACCGGCGGCAGGGTGTTGGGGCTGGTCACCCATGGCGGACGGGAACAGGTGGCGCAGCGTGTAGACGAACAGGTGCGTCCCGCAGAAGATCGTCCCGATCACCAGGACCGCGATGACCGCGACCACCTGCCACGGCAGCGATCCGAGCCCTCCGGACCGCCCCGCCTGGGCGGTCCAGCCCAGCCCGTGCAGGAACTGAAGCAGGCCGGACGCGGCGGTGAAGAGGGCGACGATGCCGAGCGCGTACCGGCGGGCGGCCGGGTCGTGCCGCAGGATCATCGCTGCCACGATGGCCACCACGATCAGCCCGTCGATGCCGATCCACCACAGGCGGGCCGCGCTCGGCTCGATGTGCGCGGCGAGCGCGGTGTCGCGCAACGCGCCAAGCCCGGTGTAGAGGCCGACGCCGACGATGGCGAGCACGAGGAGAGCGAGGGCGATGACACCCAGGACCGCCCAGCCGGACCGGTCCGTGGTCCGCAGCCGGGGCGCGCGGCGAGCGGCCCGCGCCGCGGCACGGCCGGCGCGGCGCCGCTCACGCCAGGCGTTGATCCGCCGCGCCTTCGGCTCCTTCCGGGTGTTGTCGAGGTCCTGCGGATCGGGCCCGGCCGACTGGTCCAGCGGCGCGTCGGAGGCGATGGGATGACCGGTCTCCGGGTCGCGTCCGTTCGCGGACCGCCATCGGCGGCGCAACGCGGTGAGCCCCGGCCCGGAGAGGACCTCGGCCGGCGTCATGCCCGCAGTGAGATCTTCGTCCGAGGGTTCTGGCGCGATCTTGGGCGTCGTCATAAGGTCATGCATGGTTCGGGACTCCTAGTGACGTTAGGTGTCTTGAGCTGGGAAGGGCCCCCGCTCGGTTGGCGCCGGGCGGGTGGTCCTGAATGGTTTGCGGGACGCGTTAGGCGTCGTCGGCCGCGGGCTGGCTCTGGTCGTCCGGCCGGCCGATCAGGAGCTCGGCGAGAGCCCTTCGGGCTTCCCATGCCTGCACCCGGATGCGGTTGCGCACGGCCTCCTGGCGCATCTCCAGCTCAGTGGTCCCGTGGACGGTCTGCGTGCAGCCGTAGGCGATGGCGTCGGCGGGCAGCTCGTCGGAGAGCGTCGCGTGGTGGCCGAGGTCGTCCGCCCAGGGCGGGTCGTAGCGGAGGAGCCAAGCAGGTGCCTGCGGCTGGGTGTCGCTCGTAGGATTCTCCATAGTCGGACCTCCAGAGTCCGATCAGGCCCCGGAACCCCTCGGTGTTCGCGCACTGAGGCCGGGGCCGCCCTTTTCTTTCGAGACTAGACCAAACGTTGGCAAACGTTCGACTACGTTCGCCAACAGGGGCGAGTGATGGGCCACGTTGGCGGACATTTAGCGTCCGTGGCCATGACGATCGACCACGAGGGGCCGGAGCCGCTGTACCAGCAACTGGCCGATCTGCTGCGGGCGCAGATCAAGAGCGGGGAACTGCCGCCGAACCGGCCGATCCCGACAGAGCAGCGGTTGATGCAGATGCACGAGCTCGGGCGGGACACGGTCCGGCGGGCTGTGGGGATCCTTCGCGACGAGGGTCTGCTGATCACGGTCAAGGCGCGGGGCACCTTCGTGGTGGATCGTTCGCAGGAGGGTGTGCCCGACCGTCGCGGCGAGGGCTAGTCGCAGGCGACGGTCGAGCGGGTACCTACGGTAACCGAGCCGGGTCAGTGCGGTCTATAGGCACCTACGCCTACTCATGCGGCCTTCTGCGTACGGGGGGACGGGTGTGAGCGCTTACGCTCACACGTCATGATCAACTGGCGTGATGATCTCCCGCGTTGGGAGCAGATCGTCCGGGTCATCCGCCGGCGCATCACCACGGGCGAGTACCAGCCGGGTCGGATGATCACGGAGCGGCAGATCATCGAGGAGTTCGGGGTTGCGAAGATCACCGCGCGGAAGGCTGTGGCGGGGCTCCGTGATCGCGGCTTGATCTACACGCGGCCGAACCTCGGGTCGTTCGTCGGGCCTGAGCCGCCCGACGACGAAGACTGACCGACGTGACGCACGACGCCCCGCCGCTCCATCGGGTGGCGGGGCGCTTTCGTGGGCGTGCGTCAGCCGTGCGTCATGATCTTGAGACGTCGTGAGACGCACTGATACGCCCAGAGACGCATCCTGTTGTCTCTTTGCAGGTCAGCGCCACGACCGACACACCCACCTCGATCACCGCACCCCGCTCAGAACACCGGGATGATGTCTTCTGGGTCGATGATGTCGACTTCGACGCCTTCCAGGTCCAGCTCGGGAATGGCCGGGAAGGCGATGCCCCAGCGTTCGACGATGGCGCGCACGCGGGCCATGGCGACCCGCCAGTTCTCCGCCTGCTCCTCGTACGACAGCACGCCGAGGCCCGCCTCCCTGGCGTGGTCCATGAGGACACGGTGGTTGGCGAGGAAGTACGGCGGCAGTTCCCAGAAGCCCTCGGGCGGCTCCCAGAGGATCATGCTGAGGAAGACGAAGCCGGCCCTGAGCTGGCGGGTGATGAGGCTGCGGGTGTCGTCGGTGAGGCCGGGCCATTCGTTGTCGAGGATGGTCATGCAGATCTGCAGGTGGCGGGACTCGTCGCGGCCGATGCGCTGGAACATCTCGCTGAAGACCGGATGCTGCGTGCCGGACGACATGCCGCGGAACAGTGTCGAGGCGGCCATCTCGCCCATCATGAAGCTGGTGAACAGGACCGGCAGCGTGTACTTGCCGACGGCGGCGTTGTAGCCGTTCCAGTAGCGACCGCCGTTGTGGTAGAGCCAGCCGATGTTGTTGTGGGCGGCGCGTTCGAGGTCGTCGGACGGGGTCCAGTTAAGGGGGCCGCCGGGCCAGAGCTTGGCGATGGTGCGCTGGCAGCACTCCTCGTGGTTCATCTCGTCGCGGGTGATGGAGAAGAAGCACTTGCGGACCGGGTCCTCCTCGTGCTTCTCGAACGCCTGGATGGTGGCGCGGGCGAAGACGGCCGGGCCCGAGGCGTCGAAGTTGGCCAGGACGGCGAACCAGTACATGATGCCCAGGCGCTGCTCGCGGGTGAAGTCCTCCGGCTTGAGGCCGTCCCAGGGCAGGTCGGCCGGGTTCCAGAGCATGCGCTTGGACTTCTCGTAGATCGCGGCGAGTTTCTCCGTCTCGACGCGCCACTCCATGGGATAGATGTTGGGCTGCGGGATTTCCGGCGCGGGCCAGAAGCCGCCCTCCGGGATCGTGAGGTCCGCCATAGTTTGTGACACCTCCTCCCTCAATCCTGCGGGGCGGCGTCACGGCTTTCAAGTACGGGCACGCTGCGTGATGGCCACGCAGACGAGAACCGCGAGCGCGGCGGCGACCGTGACCGGGCCGAATCGTTCGCCCATGAGGAACCAGGCCCACACCAGCGTCAGGATGGGCTGGGTGAGCTGGGTCTGGCCGGCGCGGGCGATGCCGCCCTTGGCGAGTCCCGCGTACCACGGGAAGAAGCCCAGGAACATGGAGATCACCGCGACGTAGGCGAAGCCCGCGAGAGCCGGCACGGACGGAGTGACGGGGGTGAGCACCGCCAGCACGGCCGCGACGGGGAGGGTGACCGGCAGCGACAGGACGAGGGCGTGCGAGATCACCTGCCAGCCGGGCGTGTCGCGGGCCAGGCGGCCTCCTTCGGTGTAGCCGATCGCGGCCGAGAGGAGGGCGGCGAGCAGGAGCAGGTCGGGCCAGGCGGCGGCCTGCGTGTCGCCCTGCTGGAGGAAGGTGAAGGTGGTGATGGCGGCGGCGCCCGCCAGGCAGGCCGCCCAGAAGAGGGGACGGGGGCGCTCCCCGGCGCGCAGGACGGCGCACGCGGCCGTGGTCGCCGGGAGCAGGGCCGTGATCACGGCGGCGTGGGACGTACTGGAGCCCAGGGCCAGGGCCAGGCCGCTGAAGACCGGGAAGCCGAACACGACGCCGAGGGAGATCAGAGCGTAGGGGCGCCAGAGGCGGCGGGGCGGGAGGAGGGGGCGGCCGGCGGCGCGCAGGCACAGGACGGCGAGCAGCCCGGCGACGGCGGCCCGGCCGATGGCCACCAGCCAGGGGTTGAAGCCCTCCATGGCGTAGACGGTGCCGGGGAAGGAGCCGGAGAAGGCCAGGACGCCGAGGAAGGCGAGGAAGGTGCCTTGTGCCCCTGCGGCCGTTCTCGCCGGTCGAGCTGTGGAGAAGGGCGACCCGGCGGTGCGGGTCGGCCGCGCGACCGGAGTCGCCCGCTCGGTAGGGGCGGGTGGGACCGCTACTCCGTCCGCGACGATAGCGCTATCATGGTCCTTCATGACCAACGATAGCAGTATCGCCCATATCGCCGCGATACTGCGCGAAGAGGCCGCCCGCCTGGGCCCGGGCGCCCGCCTCCCGTCCAGTCGCGAGATCATGCGCCGGCACAACGTCTCCCCCGTCACCGTCTCGCGCGCCATCGGCCGGCTCGCCGCCGAGGGCAAGGTGGTGACCAGGCCGGGCGCCGGCGCCTTCGTGACCCAGCACCGCAGCGCGAGCGGCGGCCGGGAGGCCGCGGACCTGTCCTGGCAGACGGTGGCGCTCGGTGACCGCGTGGTGGACGAGGGCCCGGTCGCGGCGCTGCTGGCCGAGGCGGCCGACGGCGTCGTCCCGCTGACCGGGGGTTACCTGCATCCGGGGCTGCGGCCCGACCGGCAGCTCGCGGCGGCCGCGGCGCGCGCGGCGCGCCGGCCCGGGGCGTGGGGCAAGCCGCCTCTCACCGGCCTGCCCGAGCTGCGGCGCTGGTTCGCCGGCCAGACGGGCGGCGACGTGACCGCGAACGACGCGCTGATCGTCAGCGGCGGCCAGGCGGCGCTCACGCACGCCTTCCGGGCGCTCGCCGCCCCGGGGACGCCGGTCCTGGTGGAGACGCCGACGTACCCGGGCGCGCTGGCCGCGGCGAAGGCGGCCGGGCTGCGCGCGACCGCCGTGCCCATGGACCGGGACGGCGTGCGCCCCGAGCTGCTGGCCGAGGCGTTCGCGGTGACCGGCGCCCGCGTCTTCTTCTGCCAGCCCACCCTGCACAACCCCACCGGCGCCACCCTTCCCCTCGACCGCCGCCGGCAGGTGCTGGAGGTGGCGCGGGCGGCGGGCGCGTTCGTGATCGAGGACGACTACGCCCACTACCTCACCGAGCAGCCGCCGCCGACGCTCGCCTCGATGGACGAGCACGGCACGGTGGTGCACGTCCGGTCCCTGACCAAGATCCTCTCTCCCAGCATGCGGGTGGCGGCGGTGATCGCCCGCGGTCCGGCCGCGCACCGGCTGCGGGCGGGCCAGCTCGTGGAGTCGTTCTTCGTGGCCAGGCCGCTCCAGGAGACCGCGCTGGAGCTGGTCGGGTCCCCGGCCTGGCAACGGCATCTGGCGGCCGTGCACGCCGAGCTGCGCGCCCGCCGGCACGCCCTGGCCGCCGCGCTCGCCGCCCGGCTGCCCGGCGGGGCCGAACCGCACCTGCTGCCCGCCGGCGGCATGCACCTGTGGCTCCGGCTGCCCGCCGAGCTGGACGAGGACGCGCTGGTGGAGGCCGCCAGGCGCAACGGCGTCCTGGTGAGCCCGGGCCGGATGTACTACCCGTCCGAGCCGCCGGGGCCGCGCCTGCGGCTGACGCACGTCGCCGCCGCGCACCTGGCCGAGCTGGACGAGGGGGTGCGCCGCCTGGCTCGGGCGTTCCACGACGTCGGGTGACGCGGGCGGACGTCCCCTGCGATCATGGAGACCATGATCGGCCAGTAGAGTGGTGGTCATGTCGTTCCCCGCGGAGCTCGTCCGAGACTTCGTGAACACCTACGACGTCGAGTCCGACACCGACGAGCTGTCCTCCCCGGCCGAGCTGGCCGTCTGGCTGCGCGAGCGCGGCCTGGCCGGTGCGCGCGACCGCGCCACCGACGACGACCTGCACACCGCGCACGCCCTCCGCGAGGGCATCAGGGCGGCGCTGCGGCGCGAGCCGGCCGCCCTGCCCGCCTTCGCGCTGCCCGCCCTCCCGCTGCGGGTCGGCGTGGGCCGGGACGGCGCGCCCGAGCTGGTGCCGGCCGCTGACGGCGTCGCGGGCGGGCTGGCCAGGATCGCCGCCGCGACCCTCGGCGCCACGTGGGAGCGGCTGAAGGTGTGCGCGGAGGGAACGTGTCAATGGGCGTTCATCGACTCGTCCAGAAACCGTTCCCGGTCGTGGTGTTCGATGCGGGTATGCGGAAACCGCACCAAGACACGGGCTTACCGGGCGAGGAAGCGGGGTTCGCGTCGTCTCCAAGCCTCAAACACCGATACGGTGTAACTCGTGCCTTGTGGCATGAACGGCAGGCGAAGGAGCGGGCCGAGATGGCAGACGTAGGCGTCCGGGCGGCCCGGCGCGAGGATGTGCTCCAGGTTGCGAATTGTCAGATCCGCGCCTGGCGCTACGGCTACCGGGACTTCCTCCCGGAGGGGCCGCTTGAGCAGATGACCGGCCCCGCGGCCGAGAAGATGTGGCTGCGCCAGTGGGACGAGGCGATCGTCGCGCCCCCCAGCCCCATGCACCGGGTGCTGGTGGCGGTGGAGACCATCCTCGACACCGAGGGCTTCCCGGCGCTCGGCGCGGGCGGCAGCGCCGCGCTCGTGACGCCGCGCGGCGGCGAGCGCGTGGTCGGCCTGGCCTCGCACGCCCCCGCCGAGGACCCCGACCTCGACCCCAGCGTGACGGCCGAGATGCTGACGCTGCTCGTCGACCCCGACTTCGTGCGCCGCGGCCACGGCAGCCGCCTGCTCAACGCCACGGTCGACTACCTGCGCGAGGACGGCTTCCGGCAGATCGTGACGTGGGTCTTCGCCGACAACCACGCGGTGCTCGGCTTCCTGGAGTCGGCCGGCTGGGGCGAGGACATGGCCGAGCGCGTCCTCGACATGGGCCGCCCGATCCGCATGGTCAGGCTCACTACGGACATCAGTTAAGGAAGGACATGGCAACCCCCGGCCAGTGGATCGCCGGCGCGCGCCCGCGCACGCTGCCCAACGCCGTCGTCCCCGTCATGGTGGGCACGGGCGTGGCGATCGGTGAAGGCTCTTTCGTGTGGTGGCGGGCGGTCCTGGCGCTGTTCGTGGCGCTCGCCCTGCAGATCGGCGTCAACTACGCCAACGACTACAGCGACGGCATCCGCGGCACCGACGACGAGCGGGTCGGCCCGATGCGGCTGGTCGGCTCGCGCGCGGCGAGCCCGCGTGCGGTGCTGACGGCCGCGCTGGGCTGCTTCGCGGTCGCCGCGGTGCTCGGCCTGGTGCTGGTCCTGGTGACGCGGGCGTGGTGGATCCTGCTGGTCGGCGCGGCCTGCATCGCCGCCGCCTGGTTCTACACCGGCGGCAAGCGCCCGTACGGCTACCGGGGGCTGGGCGAGCTGGCCGTGTTCGTGTTCTTCGGCGTGGTGCCGGTGGTGGGCACGGCGTACGTGCAGACCGAGTCGCTGAGCTGGGCGGCGCTGATCGCCTCGATCCCGGTGGGCCTGCTGTCGTGCTCCATGCTGGTGGTCAACAACCTGCGCGACGTCGGCACCGACGGGCAGGCGGGCAAGCGCACGCTGGCGGTCGTGCTGGGGCCGGAGCGCACCCGGGCGTTGTACGTGGCCTGCCAGGTGGTGCCGTTCGCGGTGGCGCTGGCGATGGTGCCGATCACGCCGTGGGCGGCGCTGGTGCTGCTGGCGGCGCCGCTGGCGATCACGCCGATCCGGGCGGTGCTGGGCAAGGCGGTCGGGCCCGCGCTGATCGGCGTGCTGCAGCAGACGGGCAAGCTGCAGCTGGCCTACGGGGTGCTGTTCGCGGCGGGGCTCGCCCTGGTCTTCTAGCCTGGGTCTGCTGGCCTGGGTCTTCTGGCCTGAGTCTTCTACGCTGGGTCGATGGAGGACTTCATCGCCGGGCTGCCCAAGTGCGAGCTGCACCTGCACATCGAGGGCACCTTGGAGCCCGAGCTCAAGTTCGAGCTGGCCGCCCGCAACGGGCTGGAGCTGCCGTACCGGTCGGTGGAGGAGATGCGGGCGGCGTACTCGTTCGACAGCCTGCCGTCCTTCCTCACCGTCTACTACGAGGGCATGCGGGTGCTGCGCACCGAGCCCGACTTCTACGACCTGGCCATGGCCTACCTGCGCAAGGCGGCGGCGCAGAACGTGCGCTACGCGGAGATCTTCTTCGATCCCCAGGCGCACACCGGGCGCGGGGTGCCGTTCGACGTGGTGATCCGGGGGCTGCGGCGGGCGCTGCTGGACGCCGAGGCGCGGCTCGGGGTGCGCGCGCAGCTCATCATGTGCTTCCTGCGCGACTTCCAGCCCGAGTACGCGATGGCGACGCTGCTGGAGTCGTTGCCGTACAAGGAGTGGATCGCGGGCGTCGGCCTGGACTCCGACGAGCAGGGCAACCCGCCGCTCAAGTTCGCCGAGGTGTACGCCCGCGCCCGCGCGGAGGGCTACCTGCTGACCATGCACTGCGACGTGGACCAGGACGACGCGGCCGAGCACATCCGCCAGGCGATCGAGGACATCGGCGTCGACCGCATCGACCACGGCGTCAACATCCTGGAGGACCAGCGGCTGGTCGAGCTGGTACGGGAGCGCGGCATGGGGCTCACCTGCAGCCCGATCTCGAACGGCTACGTCACCGGCTCGCTGAAGGCCGAGGGCATCCGCAAGCTGATGGACCTGGGCGTGCGGGTGACGGTCAACTCCGACGATCCGGCCTACTTCGCCGGCTACGTACAGGAGAACCTGATCGCCCTGCACGAGGCCCTGCAGCTCAACGAGGAGGAGCTGGCGGGGCTGGAGCGCAACGCGTTCGAGGTGACCTGGCTCCCCCGGCGCCTGAAGGACTCCTACCTGGCCGAGATCGACGCATATGTCTCCTCAAGGGTGTCCTGAGAGGGTAGCGTAGGGGCCTCCCAGCAGGGCAGGCTTACCTGACGGACGGTCCGGACAACCGAGGGCGAGGGATCTTCGTTGAACCGGCCTAGTGTCCCCACGGACATCGAGGAGTTCGAACGGGCGCTCGCGGACTGCGTCTCCATCGCGACCCGGTCCATGCCCGACGCCCCCATGGTGAGCATCGCACTCTGCGGCGAGGACGGCCTGCGCACGGTCGCCTGCTCCCACGCCCGCGCGGAGCTGCTGGACGAGCTGCAGTCGATCACCGGGCAGGGCCCGTCCCTCGACGCGCTCGGCACCGGCGAGCCCGTGACGTCGGGCGACGCGGTCTCCGACGCCCGCTGGCAGCGCTTCACCGCCGAGTCCGGCCTGAAGAGCCTGCACTCCGAGCCGCTGAAGTCGGAGGGCCTGATGCTGGGCGTGCTGACGCTCTACTCGCGCGAGGGCGGCGGCTTCGCGGAGGCGACCCGGGTGACCGCGCGGGTGACGGCCGAGCACATCGGCCTGCTGTTCCGCGCGGCGCTGGACGCGGCCCGGATGAAGGAGGTGGCCGCGCAGCTCAAGGAGGCGCTGAACACGCGGGCGGTCATCGACCAGGCGCTCGGCATCGTCATGGCGCAGCGTCGGTGCACCTCGCAGCAGGCGTTCGAGATGCTCCGGCACGTCTCCCAGGACAAGAACGTCAAGCTGTACCAGGTGGCGGCCGGCATCGTGCGCAAGGTGACCGGGGAGGCGCCGCAGCGGCCCCGCTTCGAGGACCCGCCGCCGCGGGTGCGGCCGCGCGTGCGGTAAACACGTATAGGCCTATAAATCCACGACATTTATCGGCGTTTCCGGGAATTGCCTTATTTCCGGAGGTAATTCGGCTTTTGGCGTCGTCAATCTTGACTCGGCTCCACGGTCGTGAAAGATAGGACCGGGGTGCATCACGACGCTAAGAGGTAGCCGTTGTCAGAAAGCCCTGAGCCGGAACCCACGCGCACCATCGGGTTCCCGGACCTCCTCGACGTCGACGCGTTGCTGGCGGGGGGCTGGAGGCCGCTGGCCTTCCAGCAGTTCATCCTCAAGGTCCACAGCCGCTGCGACCTGGCCTGCCGCCACTGCTACGTGTACGAGATGGCCGACCAGAGCTGGCGGGAGCAGCCACGCCGGATGTCCGAGGCGGTCGCCGACCGCGCGGTCGAGCGCATCGCCGAGCACGCCTCCCGGCACGACCTGGGCGAGATCGACGTCATCCTGCACGGCGGCGAGCCGCTGCTGGCCGGGCCCGCGCTCATCTCGCGCGTCGTGCGCGGCGTACGGGGAGCCGTGGCCACCGGCACCCGGGTCAACGCGCACATCCAGACCAACGGCGTCCGGCTGGACGAGGAGTACCTGCGGCTGTTCGAGTCGCTGGAGATCCGGGTCGGGGTCAGCCTGGACGGCGACGCCGAGGGCCAGGACCGCCACCGCCGCTTCGCCGACGGACGCGGCAGCCACGCCCTGGTCAGCGAGTCGCTGCGACGGCTCAGCGAGGGGCCCTACCATCACCTGTTCAGCGGCCTGCTGTGCACGATCGACGTGCGCAACGACCCCGTGGACACGTACCGGGCGCTGCTGGAGTTCGACCCGCCGGCGATCGACTTCCTGCTGCCGCACGGCAACTGGGCGCAGCCGCCGCCGTTCCGCGAGCCCGGCTCGCCCGCCACGCCGTACGCCGACTGGCTGATCCAGATCTTCGACCTCTGGTACGACAGCCCCGTGCTGCAGACCGACGTGCGGCTGTTCAGGGAGATCATGCGGCTGCTCATGGGCGGCCACTCGCGGGCGGAGAACGTGGGACTGTCCCCGGTGCGCATGGTCGTCATCGAGACCGACGGCAGCATCGAGCAGTCCGACAGCCTGAAGAGCGCCTTCCACGGCGCCACCCGCACCCCGCTGCACGTGCTGCGCGACCCCCTGGACGACGCCCTGCTGCACCCCGCCATCGTCGCCCGCCAGCTCGGCGAGATGGCCCTGCACGCCACCTGCCGCGCCTGCGACCTCGTCTCGGCCTGCGGCGGCGGCCAGTACGCCCACCGCTACAGCCCCGCCACCGGCTTCGCCGAGCCCTCGGTCTACTGCCCCGACCTGTACCGGCTGATCAGTCACATCGGCGCGCGCTGCGGACGCGACGTGGCCCGGTTACGAGGAGCGGGATGACGCCCGCCGCGCACCGCGTCTCCGACGCCGCCTTCGCCGCCCTGGCCACGGGCGGCGGCGGCGCGACGGCCGTGGGCGAGCTGTGCGCGGCGCAGGCGAGCAAGCACCGGCTGCTGGTGCGGCTGCTGGCCGAGGAGTCGGAGGCCGCCCGGCGCGCCTACGAGACGCTGGCGGAGCTGGAGGACGGCGCGCCCGAGGAGGTGAGCCGCTGCCTGCGCCACCCGGCCGTCGGGGCGTGGGCGCTGCGGGCCTGCCGGGGGCGGGCCGATCCCGGGAGGCTGGCCGCGGTCGCGCTGGCGGCCGCCGTACGGGCGGGCGCCGCCTGCCGGCTGGAGGTCCCCGCGGGCGGGCGGCTGATGCTGCCGTCGCTGGGCCTGCTGACCCTGCCGCCCGGCGGCCCGGACCGGGTCATGGCCGCCGTCGAGCCGGACGGCGACGGCGCCGGCGTGCGCGTGGGAGCGCTCGCCGTCCGCGTGGTCCCCGGCCGGGACGGTCCCGGCTGGCAGGCCCTGCACCGCCTCCCCTTCGGCCCGCACGCGGCGATGACCGTCGACGACCTCGACCCGTACCGGTGGCCCGGCGACGACGTGGACGGCCGCCTGACGGAGGCGCGGCGGCACCACTGGAGCACCTGCCTCGGCCAGGCATGGGACGTCCTGCGGGCGAGCCACCGGACCGTGGCCGCCGAGGTCACCACGGCGGTCTCCGTGCTCACGCCGATCCTGGCAGGCGCGCGGGAGCAGCACAGCGCCTCGGCCCGCGACCTCTTCGGCGCCATCGCCCTGTCCGACCCCCTCGACGGGATCGGCCTGGCGCTCACGCTGACGCACGAGCTGCAACACGCCAAGCTGTACGCGCTCAGCGACCTGGTCGCGCTCACCCGGCCGGACGACGGGCGCCGCTTCTACGCCCCGTGGCGCCCCGACCCGCGCCCGCTGGAAGGGCTGCTGCACGGCGCGTACGCGCACGCCGGCGTCGCGGCCTTCTGGCGGCGGCACCTGTCGGACGCCGGCCACGGGGCGCGCGCCGAGGTGGAGTTCGCCCGCTGGCGCGAGGCCGCCCACCAGGTCACCGGCACCCTCCTGGACAGCGGGGGGCTGACGGAGGAGGGCATCCGCTTCGTCGCCACGCTGCGCGACCGGCTCTCGCTCTGGCTCGAGGAGCCGGTGAGCGCGGCCGCGGCGCGGCAGGCCCGCCTGATCGCCGAGGGCCACCGGCGGGCCTGGGCGGCCGGGCCCGCCGGCGCTAGATGGCTGGAGGGTCGAAGTCGCAGTTGAGGCGTTCGCCGGCGAGCAGCCCGAGCGCGTCCGGGTGCTCGCGGCTCATCACCGACTCGAAGCGCAGCGTCGTCTCGGCCCGCAGCCGCCTGGCCTCCTCGTCGGCCCCGGTGGCCTGGAGGTCGAGGCAGAGGTTGGCGGCGCAGATGAGGCTGAGGTAGTGGTCGGCGGAGAAGCGGGCCTGGATGCGCTCCAGGTTGTCCTGGCCGAGGGCGCGGGCGTCGTCGTGCCTGCCGAGCGCGGCCAGGTCGTTCTGCAGGTTGATCGCGCAGCTCACCGTGTAGTCGTGGTCGCGGCCGACCCGGCCGGCGAGGCCCGCCAGGGCCTTCTCGTCGAGGTCGCGGGCCGCCTCCGGGTCGCCGTTGAGGCGGGTGAGCAGCGCCAGGTTCATCTTGGCGGCGTGCGTGAACGGGTGGTCGTCGCCGAACACCTCCGGATAGTGCCGTAGCGCCCGTTCCACCAGTTCCAGCGCCTCCTCCCGCTCGTCCACGGCACGCAGCACGTTGGACAGCCCGAGGGCCGCGGCCATCGTGTTGGCGTGGGCGTCGCCGTACAGGCGGCGGGAGCGGATGTGGGTGTCGCGCATGAGCTGCAGGGCCTCGGGCAGCCGGCCCATGCGGCGCAGGCAGATGGCCAGGTCCCTGGCGGCCAGCAGCGTGCTCGGGTGATCGTCGCCGAGGTTGATCGCGCCGTAGCTGTGAGCCTCCTCGGCGAGGTCGGTGGCCACCTCGAACTGGCCGTCGAGCCGGACCGCGCGGCTCAGGTTGGTCCAGGTGAGCAGCAGCAGGCGCCTGCCGATGCCCTCCATGCTGCTCTGTTTGAGATAGATGTCCTGGAGCATGTCGCTGGCCTCGTGATAGTCGCTGGTCAGCGTGTAGTCGAGCGCCAGGTTGTGCCGGGCTCTCAGGGTGAACGGGTCGGTGTCGCCGCGTACCCGCTCGTAGATCGTGGCGGCGCTCTCGTCGAGTTCGCGGGCCTTGATGAAGTTCCCGCGGCCGCGAAGGGCTCCGGCGTAGCCGGTCATGGCCCACAAGGTCTCGGTGTGCTCGGCGCCGAGAGACTCGCTCATGAGCCGGTAGGTGTCGGCGGCGAGCTCCTCGGCCCTGTCGTACGCGGCCAGCCCCAGATAGACGTTGGCGAGGTGGACCCGGGCCGCCAGCACATCCTTGTGGTGGGCGCCGCTGACCTCGGTCCATTTGGTGATGTACTCGTGCAGCAGGCTCTCGGCCTGCCGGTAGCTGCCCCGCACGTACAGGTAGCGGACGAGGTCGAGGGCGAACCTGCGGACGGACGGCACTGTGCAGTCGATCAGCCCGGACGGCTCCAGGTGGGCCGCCAGCTCCTCATATCTCGGCCAGTTGGCGGTGTCGTCAGGCTCGGCGGGCGCGGTGCCCGACAGCAGGAGGTGAACCTCGTGACGCAGCTCGACGCGGTCCTTCTCCGGGGTCTCGTCGCGCAGCAGCGCCTGGTTGAGCCGGTGGACCTGCAACGTACGGGTGGACGGCTCGACCTTGACCAGGGCCAGGCGTTCGAGGTTGCTCAGGGCGTTGGTGAGCTCGATGGGGTTGGAGAGGATGGGGGTCAGGCGGGGGCCGACCGCCCGGTTGCCGCGGCGGAAGACGTCCCGCGGGATCGGCTCGGGGCCGAAGAACGCGCAGCAGCGCAGCACCTCCACCGCCGCCGGCACGCGTTCCTCCAACTGCGAGACCGACAGCCGCCAGGCCGCCGTCATGGAGCGCGGGTAGGTGGGCGCCTTCTCCAGGTCGAGCAGCCGGCTCGTCTGCTCCTCCAGCAGGTCGAGGTAGTCCTCGACCGGCATCAGCGTACGTGCCAGCAGCGCGGCCGCCTGCTCCAGGGCGATCGGCAGGTCGCCGAGCTTGTCGGCCACCCGATCGGCCTCCCGCTCCCCGATCGTGTCGGACAGCCGGCGGCGCAGGAACGCGACGCTCTCCTCCCGCCGGAACACGTCCACCTGGATCGTCGGCTCGTGGTCGCTCCAACGCGAGTTGCGGGAGGTGATGATGACGTGGCCGGGACCGCGCGGGATGAAGTCCTTGATGAACTCGGGCTCCTCGGCGTTGTCGAAGATCACCAGCCAGCTCCGGTAGGGGGAGCCGCTCTCCAGCGTACGCAGGACCGCCTGGGTGGTCTGCTCCACGCCGACGCCCGTCGCCGTCGGCAGGCCCAGCTTGGGGGCCAGCTCGGCCAGCGCGGAGGGGACGAGCAAGGGCTGGTCGGCCGAGACCCACAACACCAGGTCGTAATGGGCGCGGTACTGCCAGGCGTACTCGATCGCCAGCTGCGTCTTGCCGACGCCGCCGAGCCCCTGCAGGGCTTGTGGCTGCGCGACGACCGCGGTGACGGTGTTGATGCTCTTTCTCAGCGCCGCCAGGAGCTCCTTGCGGCCGGTGAAGTTGAGATTGCGCTTGGGGACGCGCTCCCAGATCTGGGCACCCTTTGATGGCATGGAATTCTCCGCCACGTCGGTCCTCCGCCTCACACGCCGTAGGACCTCATCCTAGAGGTTGATTAGCGAACCAGTTTGTCACAGAATGCTAAATAGCGATATTAGCGAGCATGCCTGCATGTCGCTCCGTAGGGGGAGTGACCGAAAATGGTAGGAGTACGCATGCGTGACGGGAGCTCGTTGATCGACGTCAACGACATTTCCCTGTGGGACCTGGCGAAGCTGGAAAGCGCCGCGCTCAAGGCGGCGGTGACTTCGCACCTGGCCGCCGACGAGGAGTCGACGGCCGCGTTCTCCAATTCCATCTGACCCCCGCTCCTCTTCGGCCGGTTCAACCGGCACGGCGGTTGGCACACGCGACGTCGCGGCCCGTGACGTGCACGCTCATGAGCCGCGAGTCACGCTTCGGCGTGCCCTCAAGGTCGGCGCGCGCGGGCGAGCCGGAGTCCGGCCGCACGCCGATGCGGCGGCGCAGGCCCTGGAGCAGGTCCGACAGCTCGGGTTCCGGCAGGTCGGCCGGCAAGGACGGCGTCAGCCTCTCCCGCACCGGCCCCCAGCCGCTCCCCGCCGCCGCGAGCACCATGAGCACGCACAGCAGCAGTGAACCGCCGGTCACGTCGCCGACGGTGACCATGAAACCGCCCAGCGGGGCGGACAGGCAGATCGCCCCGTGTGAGGAGAGCCGCGAGACGCCGACGACGCGGGCCAGCGTCGCCGGGTCGACCTTGTGGATCTCGACCGACCTGATCGCCACGTTGCTCAGCGCTCCGCCGATGCCCGTCGCGACCAGCGCCACGGCGAAGAAGTAGGACGGCAGCCCCACCATGGTCCCGACCGCGGCCAGGCCCAGCGCGCCGGACCAGATCCAGAGGTGGACCCGGAGCACTCTCCGCACCGGCGGCAGGATCGCGGCCAGGAAGGAGCCCAGCACGCCGCCCACCCCGCCCGCGGCCAGCACGATGCCGATCTTGAGTGAGGACATGCCCGCCGATCCGGCCACGAAGATCATGATCAGGGTGTTGACCATGAGGTTCGTGAACGTGGTCACCGCGACCGAGCCTCCCAGGAAGGGATGGCGGGTGAGCTCGCGGAAGCCCTCGGTCAGGTCCCGGAGGCTCGACGGCCGGGCCGGCCGCCGGCCCGCCGCGCGTCCCGTGCCGAGGAAGAGCGCGCAGGAGAGCGCGAAGAGCACGGCGTTCACGGCGAACGGGACGTAGCGCCCGATCCCGAACAGGTAGCCGCCGAGCGGCCGCCCGGCGATGGAGGCGATGTGGGCCGCTCCCTCGCTCCTCGCGACCGCCTGGTGCATCATGGCCGGTTGTACGACGACGGGCAGCAGGGCCGCCTCCGCCAGGGTGTAGAGCACCCACAGGACACCCTCGGCGACCGCCGCCAGGAGGATGTGCGCGAGGGACGGCCCGCCGAACGGCATCACCGCCAGCACGGAGGCCACGCTGAGCATGCGGCCCGCCTCGGCGCACAGGATCACGTGGCGAGGCGAGATTCGGTCGACCAGAAATCCGCCCGGAACATACAGAACCAGGACGGGAAGCGTCAGAGCGAACCCGGCCCAGCCTGCGGCGGCCGGCGAGCCGGTCTGCGCCAGGGCGAGAAGGGGGTAGGCGACGCCCAGCGTGCGAGCACCCACCGTGGAGATTGCCGAGGCCGCCCAGAGCCGGGCCAACCTGAACCTCAGCGGCACAGCCGATATCGCGGTCTGTAGCCGTTCAGCCGTTTTGTCCACGCCCCCCGCCTTTTCGAGCCCGACCTGTCGGTCATCAGCGAGGTCGCGCATGACACAACCCGCCTCTTGCTCGGGGGGACAGAAATATTCGCCGGACACCTGCCGGTCGCGACCCGTTGCAGTATAGAGGAGATGACCTGAGACCACGCATTCACCCCCTTTCTGGACCGCCGTTATACCGGTGGGGGTGCCAAACTTAATACTGCATGATCAACATAACAATCAAGGCTCTCAATCAGACACAACGACCCTATCAAGCACTCCTTGAGCCAAATAAGCTCCCCTTCCAACCACAAGGAGCGACACGCACTCAATGTCAGATTTTGGCCTAATAAGTCGAGATTTTGCCGCGCTGGGCGTGGGTTTCGGTCAGGTCGTGCTGCTGCACTCCTCCCTCCGCAGTCTCGGCCCGGTCGAGGGCGGGGCGGGCACGGTGGTGGCGGCGCTGCGGGGGCTGCTCGGCCCCGACGGCACGCTCGCCGTCCCCACCGGCACCTCCGGGAACTCCGACACCTCTCCCCTCTACCGGGCGGCCGTCGCCGGCATGACGGCGGCGGAGGTCGCCGCCTACCGCGACCGCATGCCCGCCTTCGACCCCGCCACCACGCCCTCGCAGGGCATGGGGGTGATCGCCGAGCACGTGCGGACGTTGCCGGGGGCGCGGCGGAGCGGGCATCCGCAGACGTCGCTGGCCGCCGTAGGGCCGCTGGCGGCGCGGATCACCGGCGGGCACGCCCGCGACTGCCTGCTCGGGGAGCGCTCCCCCATCGCCCGCCTGTACGACGCCGGCGCCCGCGTGCTGCTGCTCGGCGTCGGCTACGACAAGTGCACCGCCTTCCACCTCGCCGAGTACCGCCGCACCGCGCACCCGCCGCGCCGTACCTACCGGGCGGTGGTGGACGACGGGGACGGGCGCGGGTGGTGCGAGTTCGAGGACGTGGCCCTGGACGCGGGCGACTTCCCCGCGCTCGGCGCGGCGTTCGAGGAGACCGGTGTCGTACGGCGCGGCCGGGTGGGCGCGGCCGGGGCGCGGCTGTTCCCGCTGCGCTCAGCGGTCGACTATGCCGTGGACTGGCTCGCCGCCAACCGGCCGCGCGTCCGCGGCTGACCGGCCCGTGCCGGCGCTCATCACCACGCGGGGCGCCACCTCCAGGCCCAGCGAGCGTTCGTGCGCGACCAGCGCCGCCAGCTCCGGCCCCCACTTCCCGGGCGGCAGGACGGTGAAGCCGTGCCGCTCGTACCAGGGCGCGTTCCAGGGCACGTCGCGATAGGTGGTCAGCGTCACGCGGGGCGCGCCGGTGGCGCGGGCGTGGTCGAGGACGGCCCGCACCAGGCGTCCGCCGATGCCCTGGCGCATGTCGGCGGGGTGCACGGCGAGCTGGTCGAGGTGCAGGTGGCCGTCGAGCGGCCCGATGAGCGCGAAACCGGCCGGCGGGGTGCCCTCGACCAGGACCAGGCCCGGGTCGGCGGCCTCCTCGATCATCGTGGTGCCGGGCGGGAACGTGATGCCCACCTGCTCGAAGAGGCGGTCGGCGGCCAGCTCCACCGCCACCAGGCCGGGCAGCTCCCGGGGATCGGCCCATCGCACCATGCCGACACGATCTCATGTTTCGGGCGGAAGGCGCCTGCCGTTATTAGTGTGGATGATCGTAGGCCCGGCTGTGCGGAGTCGGCGCCCTCTCCTCACGGCGTGCCCACCGGTGTCTCCGCACCCGGTGGGCACGTCGTGCGGCCTTCGGGGCCCCTTCGGCGTCGGAGCCGTCGCGTCAGAGCTCCAGCAGGGGCTCCAGGCCCACGGTGAGGCCGGGCAGCTCGCGCACCCGGCGGACGCCGAGCAGCACGCCGGGCGTGAACGCCGAACGGCTCATCGTGTCGTGCCGGATCGTCAGGATCTCGCCGTCGCCGCCCAGCAGCACCTCCTGGTGCGCGATCAGGCCGGACAGCCGCACCGCGTGCACGTGCACGCCGGCGACGTCGGCCCCGCGGGCGCCGTCGAGCGAGGTGCTGGTCGCGTCGGGCATCGGGCCGGCCCCGGCCTTGGCGCGGGCCTCGGCCACCAGCTCGGCGGTGCGCCGGGCGGTGCCGGACGGCGCGTCGGCCTTGTTGGGGTGGTGCAGCTCGACGATCTCGACGGACTCGAACCAGCGGGCCGCCTGCTGCGCGAAGCGCATCATGAGCACGGCGGCGATGCCGAAGTTGGGGGCGATGAGGCAGTGGGTGCCGGGATTGTCGGCCAGCCAGCCGCGCACGGTGGTCAGCCGGGCCTCGTCGAAGCCGGTCGTGCCCACCACCGGGTGGATGCCGTGGGAGATGGCCCACTCCAGGTTTCCCATGACGACGTCGGGGTGGGTGAAGTCGACCACCACCTCCGCGCCCTTGAGCCCTTCGATGGGGTCGTCCTTGTCGAGGGCCGCGGCCAGCTCCATGTCGGGAGCCGCCTCGACCGCCTTGCACACCTCGACGCCCACGCGCCCGCGCGCGCCCAGCACACCTACCCTGATCACAGGGCAACCCTATCCCAAGAGGCCCGGCCGCCCCGCGTGGGCGACCGGGCCTCCTGCGGAGCCGTGGTCAGCGGATCGCGTCCGAGAAGTCCTTGTCACCGTACGGGCCGATCACGGCGAGCGTGAGCGGCCGGTTCAGGACGTCCCTGGCGATCTCCCCGATCTCCTCCGGGGTGACCGCCTCGATGCGCGCCAGCACCTCGTCCACCGACATGAGCTCCTCGTAGACGAGCTCGTTCTTGCCGATCCTGGACATGCGCGAGCCGGTGTCCTCCAGCCCGAGCACCAGGCCGCCGCGCATCTGGCCCTTGCCGCGCCCGATCTCCTCCTCGGTCAGCCCCTCGGCGATCACCCGGGCCACCTCGTCGCGGCAGATCTTGAGCACGTCGTCGATCTTGGACGGCAGGCAGCCGACGTAGATGCCGAACTGCCCGGTGTCGGCGTAGGCGGAGGTGTAGGAGTAGGCCGAGTACGCGAGCCCGCGCTTCTCCCTGATCTCCTGGAACAGCCGCGACGACATGCCGCCGCCGAGCGCCGCGTTGAGCACGCCGAGCGCGAACCGCCGGTCGTCGGTGCGGGCCAGGCCGGTCGTGCCGAGCACCAGGTTGGCCTGCTCGGTCGGCCGGTCGAGCACCCGCACGCCGGAGCGCGGCGCCGCGCCGGGGCCGCTGGTGCGCGGCGGCTCGTACTCCTCGGGGCCGCTCAGCGCGCCGGCCCGCTCGTAGGCCCGCGCGACCAGCTCGACGACGTCCTCGTGCCGGACGTTGCCCGCCACCGACACCACGGTGCGGCGCGGCCGGTAGTACCGGTGGTAGTACTCGGAGATCCGCTCGCGCCCGAGGGCGTGGATCGACTCGACCGTGCCCAGGATGGGCCGGCCGATCGGCGAGTCACCGTACAGCTCGGCGGCGAACTGCTCGTGCACCACGTCCGACGGGTCGTCGTCGTGCATGGCGATCTCCTCCAGGATCACGCCGCGCTCCGACTCCACGTCGTCCTCGGTCACCAGCGAGCTGGTCACCACGTCGGCGAGGACGTCCACCGCGACCGGCAGGTCCTCGTCGAGCACCCGCGCGTAGTAGCAGGTGTACTCCTTGGCGGTGAAGGCGTTGATCTCACCGCCGATGCCCTCGATGGAGGCGGAGATCTCCATCGCGTCGCGCGTCGGCGTGCCCTTGAACAGCAGGTGTTCGAGGAAATGGGTGGCCCCCATGTGCTCGGGGGCCTCGTCACGCGAGCCGATGCCGACCCACATGCCGACCGCGACGCTCCGCACGGTCGGCATGGTCTCGGTCACCACACGCAGCCCACCGGGGAGGACGGTGCGCTTGACTTCCCCGGCTCCGTCCTTGCCGGGGTGCAGCGTGGTGGTTTTCACGAGTTCCGGTCGTCCCCCTCGCCGTTGCCGGTGCCGCGGGTGCGCACGCGGGTGCGGGTGCGGCGCGGGCGCTCCGAGCGGTCGTCGGCCGGCGCGGACTCGGCGGCCTGCGGGGCCTCGCCGTCGCCCTCGTCGCCGTCCGCGGCGCCCTTGGCCTCGCGCTCGGCGGCCTCCTTCTCGATGACCTCGACCGGCACCAGGGAGAGCTTGCCCCGGCCGTCGATCTCGGCGATCTCGACCTGGATCTTCTCGCCGACGCTCATGACGTCCTCGACGTTCTCGATGCGCTTGCCGCCGTGCAGCTTGCGGATCTGCGAGACGTGCAGCAGGCCGTCCTTGCCGGGCATCAGCGAGACGAACGCGCCGAAGGCGGCGATCTTGACGACCGTGCCCAGGTAGCGCTCGCCGACCTCCGGCATGTGCGGGTTGGCGATGGCGTTGATCGCCGACCGGGCGGCCTCGGCGGCCGGGCCGTCGGTGGCGCCGATGTAGATCGTGCCGTCGTCCTCGATGGTGATCTCGGCGCCCGTGTCGTCCTGGATCTGGTTGATCATCTTGCCCTTCGGGCCGATGACCTCGCCGATCTTGTCGACCGGGACCTTGATCGTGATGATCCGCGGCGCGGTCGGGTTCATCTCCGCCGGGCGGTCGATGGCCTCCTGCATGACGTCGAGGATCGCCAGGCGGGCGCCCTTGGCCTGCTTGAGCGCGGCGGCCAGCACGCTGGCGGGGATGCCGTCGAGCTTGGTGTCGAGCTGCAGGGCGGTGATGACGTCGCGGGTGCCGGCGACCTTGAAGTCCATGTCGCCCATGGCGTCCTCGGCGCCCAGGATGTCGGTGAGCGTGACGTAGGCGTCGCCCTCGCCGATCAGGCCCATCGCGATGCCCGCGACCATCTCCTTGAGCGGCACGCCGGCGTCCAGCAGCGCCATGGTGGAGGCGCAGACCGAGCCCATCGAGGTGGAGCCGTTGGAGCCGAGCGCCTCGGAGACCTGGCGGATGGCGTACGGGAACTCCTCGCGCGTGGGCAGCACGGGGATCAGCGCCCGCTCGGCCAGCGCGCCGTGGCCGATCTCGCGCCGCTTGGGCGAGCCCACGCGGCCGGTCTCGCCGGTGGAGTACGGCGGGAAGTTGTAGTTGTGCATGTAGCGCTTGGTGCGGTCGGGGTTGAGCGTGTCGATGACCTGCTCCATGCGCAGCATGTTGAGGGTGGTGATGCCCATGATCTGGGTCTCGCCCCGCTCGAACAGCGCCGAGCCGTGCACCCGCGGCACCACGTGGACCTCGGCCGACAGCTCACGGATGTCCTTGGTGCCGCGGCCGTCGATGCGCACGCCCTCGTTGACGACCCGGGCGCGCATGAGCTTCTTCATCACGGCGCGGAAGGCGGCGCTGATCTCCTTCTCGCGGCCCTCGAACTCGGGCAGCAGCTTCTCCGCCGCGAGCGCCTTGACCTTGTCGAGCTCGTTCTCGCGCTCCTGCTTGCCGGCGATGGTGAGCGCGGCGGCCAGCTCGGTCTTGATCGCGGCCTCGACCGCGTTGTAGGTGTCCTCCTGGTAGTCGAGGAACACCGGGTACTCGGCCGTCTCCTTGGCCGCGACCTGCGCGATGCGCTGCTGCGCCTCGCACAGCACCTTGATGAACGGCTTGGCGGCCTCAAGGCCCTGCGCCACGGCCTCCTCGGTGGGGGCGACCGCGCCCTCGGCGACCAGCTTCAGGGTGTCCTTGGTGGACTCGGCCTCGACCATCATGATGGCGACGTCGCCGTCGGCCAGCACCCGGCCGGCCACGACCATGTCGAACGTGGCCCGCTCCAGCTCGGGGTGGGTCGGGAAGGCCACCCACTGGCCGTCGATCAGCGCGACGCGCACGCCGCCGATCGGGCCGGAGAAGGGCAGCCCGGCGAGCTGGGTGGACAGCGACGCGGCGTTGATGGCGACGACGTCGTAGAGGTGGTCGGGGTGCAGCGCCATGATGGTGGCGACGACCTGCACCTCGTTGCGCAGGCCCTTGACGAACGACGGGCGCAGCGGGCGGTCGATCAGGCGGCAGGTGAGGATGGCGTCCTCGGAGGGACGGCCCTCACGGCGGAAGAACGAGCCGGGGATGCGGCCCGCGGCGTACATGCGCTCCTCGACGTCCACCGTCAGGGGGAAGAAGTCGAACTGCTCCTTGGGGGTCTTCGAGGCCGTGGTGGCCGACAGGACCATGGTCTCGTTGTCGAGATAGGCGACGGCGGAGCCGGCCGCCTGACGCGCGAGGCGCCCGGTCTCGAACCGGATCGTGCGCGTGCCGAAAGAGCCGTTGTCTATGACGGCTTCAGCGGTGTGGACACCCTCCACGGGGGACCTCCTTGTGGTCGGTCTCCCGCGCCCTTTTCTCACCGGCACCCTCGTTAGGTGCAGCGCCGGTCTTCGATCGAAGCGCCCGGTCACGTTGGTCTTACCGGAAGCCACTACCGAGGACCGGCCCGCAGGCGTCGCGGGTCGCATGGTGCTGAGCGGACGCGGGGGCTGTGTGTCTCGGATCTTCAGTTGTACGTCAGGCGCGGGGCTGATTCCAACCTCGCCACGCGCCTCACGGTGTTGCTCTACCCATATGAAGAAGGGAGCGGCACGCGCCGCTCCCTTCCCATGTTATCGGCGCAGACCGAGGCGCTCGATGAGCGTACGGTAACGCTGGATGTCGACCTTCTGCAGGTACTTCAGCAGGCGGCGCCGGCGACCCACGAGCAGCAGCAGGCCACGACGGCTGTGGTGGTCGTGCTTGTGCGTCTTGAGGTGCTCGGTCAGCTCGCTGATGCGCTTGCTCAGCAGCGCGATCTGCACCTCGGGCGAACCGGTGTCGCCCTCGCCGGTCGCGTACTCGCTGATGATGGTCTTCTTGGCAGCGGTGTCGAGGGACACGGCTCTCCTATCGATCTACGGGCACGCGCGAATGTGACAGAAGCGCGAACGACCGTGCGTGCCTACAGTCGCCGCGGGGAAGGCCGACCGGGCGGACGCGGAAGCGCCGCCGTCACAGAGCCGACATGCAAGACTACCATCCCGCACCGCGTGCTCGGGCTCGCCGCGCCGGGCGGGTCGGCAAGTCAGCGCGCCAGGGGCGCCAGGGGCCGGGGCCGGCGGGTCAGCGCGTCAGGCGGCGGGTGGCGTCGACGTCGGCGTGGATCTGGGCGATCAGCGCCTCGATCGACTCGAAGCGGGTGTTGCCGCGCAGCCGGGCGGCGAAGTCGACCGCCACGTGCGCGCCGTACAGCTCCAGGTCGTCGCGGTCCAGCGCGTACGCCTCCACCGTGCGCGGCACCCCCTCGAACGTCGGGTTGGTGCCGACCGAGATCGCCGCCGGCCAGCGCTCGCCGGGGTAGACGGCGGGCAGGTTGGCGACCGGCACGCACTGCAGCCAGCCGGCGTAGACGCCGTCGGCCGGGATCGCGGTGTGCGGCGGCGTCTCGACGTTCGCCGTGGGGAAGCCGAGCTGGCGCCCCCGCTGGTAGCCGCGCACGACCACGCCCTCGACGCGGTGGGGGCGGCCGAGCGCCGCCGCCGCTCCCTCGACGTCGCCGGCGGCGATGCGCTCGCGGACGACGGTCGAGGAGACGCCCGCCACGGGCGGCACGGCCTCCACCGTGAAGTCGTACTTGTCGCCCAGCGTCCGCAAAGTCTCGACATCACCGCTCGCGCCCCGCCCGAACGCGAACCCCTCCCCCACGACCACCGCCGCCGCCCGCAGCCGCTCGGCCAGCACCGCCTGCGCGAACTCGGCCGCGCTCGTCCGCGACAGCTCCAGCGTGAACTCCACGACCTCGAGCTCGTCCACGCCCAGCTCGCGCAGCAGCTCGGCCCGCCGCCGGGAGCCGGTCAGCCGCGCCGGGTGCGACCCGGGGAGCACGACCTCGTCGGGATGCGGCTCGAAGGTCACCGCGACGACCGGCAGCCCCCGCTCGCGCGCCACGGCCACGGCCCGCTCGACGACCCGCCGGTGGCCGAGGTGCACCCCGTCGTACACGCCGACGGTGACGACAGACCTACCCGAACCCTGCACGCCGGACCCCATTCGCTCGTCGCGGATCGAACCACACAAGCCTGCCACGCGCCTGGCCGTGACCCGCAACCGAGGGGGCTACACTCGGCCATCATGCCTCGATACGCGCTCCTGATCCTGCCTGCCTTCAACCGCGTCTACGCCGAGGCCGCGGTACGGCTGACCCGCGCCGAGCTGGCCGTCTTCAGCGCGCGGGGGCTGCGGGCCGAGGTCGCGGAGAGCGCGGAGAGCACGTTCGGCGGGGTGCCCTACGTGACGTTCGAGACGGCCGCGCCGCTGGAGCCGGCGGACGTCGCGCTGCTGTCCAACCTGTCGTCGGTCTACGCGCTGTTCGAGGTGACGGGCGACGACCAGGGCGAGCTGCTGCGCCCGCTGCCCGTGCGGCCGCTCGACCGGCTCAGCAGCGACCTCATCACCATCCAGAAGTACGCCGGCAAGACCAACGAGCACTTCACCAAGCTGCTGCTCAACGTCACCGCGCTGGCCTCCGGCAAGGGCCTCGGCGAGCGCCTTTCCGTCTTCGACCCGCTGTGCGGCCGCGGCACCACGCTCAACCAGGCCCTCATGTACGGCTACGACGCCTACGGCCTCGACGTGGACGGCAAGGACTTCGAGGCCTACACCGGCTTCGTCAAGACCTGGCTGCGCAACAAGCGGCTCAAGCACACCGCCGAGATCGTGCCGGTGCGGCGCGAGCGGGCGCTGGCCGGGCGGCGGCTCAACGTCACGTTCGGGCTGTCGAAGGAGGCCGTCAAGGCGGGCGACGTGCAGCACCTCACCGTGGTCAACGCCGACACGCTGCGCAGCAGGGAGTTCTTCAAGCCGCGCTCGTTCGACCTGGTGGTCACCGACGCGCCCTACGGCGTCCAGCACGGCAGCAAGGGCGGCTCGGGGCTGTCGCGCAGCCCGCTGGAGCTGCTGCGCCGCGCGGTGCCGGGGTGGGCGGAGCTGCTGAGACCGGGCGGAGCCATGGGCATCGCCTGGAACACCTACGGCGGCAAGAGCGAAGAGCTGGCCGCCGTCCTCACCGCCGCCGGGCTGGAGGTCATGGACTACCCCGACTTCGAGCACTGGGTGGACCAGGCGATCGTCCGCGACGTGATCGTGGCCGCGAAGCCCGCCTAGACGAACACCGCGAGGGGCCGCGCGGTGCGGCCCTGCTCCTCCACCAGCGCCAGCAGGGCGCCGTCCGGGCCGAACACGCCGATCGGGCCCTGGCCCAGCCCCGCCGCGGGCAGCCGGCCGCCGTGGCCGATGATCCTGGCCTCCTCGGCGGTGACGTCGCGGCGCGGGAAGGCCGCCGCCACCGCCTCGCCGATCGGCAGGATCACGCACTCCTCGGCGAGCTGGTCGAGCGTCCTCGCCTGCGACAGGTCGTACGGGCCGACGCGGGTGCGGCGCAGCCGCGTCAGGTGGCCGCCGACGCCGAGCGCGGCGCCGAGGTCGCGGGCCAGCGAACGGATGTAGGTGCCGCTGGAGCAGGTGACGACCGCGTCCACGTCGATCACGTCGCCCGCCCCGCCGCCCGCCCCATCGCCCGCTGGGCGCACGTCGAGCACGTCGAACGCGCGCACCGTCACGGGCCGGGCGGCCAGCTCGACCTCCTCGCCCGCGCGGGCCTTCTTGTACGCCCGCTGCCCGTTGACCTTGATGGCGCTGACCTGCGGCGGCACCTGCATGATGGCGCCGGTCAGCGCCTCGACGCCCTTGCCGATCCCCTCGGGCGTCACGCCGGCCGCCGACGCGACGGCGGTGACCTCGCCCTCGGCGTCGTCGGTGTTGGTCGTGACGCCGAGCCGGATCGTCGCCTCGTACACCTTCTCGGTCAGCGTCAGGTGGCCGAGCAGCCTGGTCGCCTTCTCCACGCCGACCACCAGCACGCCCGTCGCCATCGGGTCGAGCGTGCCCGCGTGCCCCACCCGGCGGGTGCCCGCCAGGCGCCGCATCCTGGCCACCACGTCGTGGGAGGTCCACTCGCCCGGCTTGTCGACGATGATCAGACCGCTCTCGGCCATCTACGCCTTCCCCAGCTCTCGCCTGAGCGCGGCCATGGTGTCCTCGACGGTGCCGTGCGAGGTGTAGCCGGCCGCGTTGTGATGGCCGCCGCCGCCCAGCGCGGCGCACGCCGCGCCCACGTCGACGGCGCCCTTGGACCTGGTGGACACCTGCCAGGAGCCCTCGTCGTCCTCCTTGAGCACGACCGCCACCTCGGCCTCGTCGGTGCGGCGCACGACGTCGATGATGCCCTCGATCTCCGCGTACGGCAGCCCGTGCGCGGCCCGGTCCACCCGCGTCACGTACGTCCAGACCAGGCCGTCCTCCAGCGTCACCCGCTCCAGAGCGGCCGCCAGCACCTTGAGGTAGCCGAACGGCGAGCGGTCCCACAGCTCGCGGGCGATCTCGTCGGTGCGCAGCCCCGTCGCCACCAGCCGGGCCGCCATCTGGTGCACGGCCGGGGTGGTCGAGGAGTAGCGGAACGAGCCGGTGTCGGTGACCAGACCGGCGTACAGGCACAGGGCGATGTCGCGGTCGAGACGCCCGCCGAGCCGGTAGATGAGCTGCTCGGCCAGCATCGCCGTGGCCGCGGCGTGCGCGTCGATCAGCCCCAGCGTGCCGAACCCCGCGCCCGACGGGTGATGGTCGACCACGATCACCTCGCCGGCCCGCGCGGCGTTGTCGCTGAGCAGCCCCAGCCGCTCGAACGTCGACGAGTCGAAGGTGATCATCAGGCCGGGCGCGGCCGGGAACTCCTCCGGCGGCACCAGCATCTCCTGCCCCGGCAGGAACCGCAGCAGGCGCGGCACCGCGAAGTGCCGGTCGCCGAAGGAGGCCGTCACCCGCTTGCCCATCGAACGCAGCGTGAACGCCACCGCCAGCATGGAGCCGAGCGCGTCGCCGTCGGGCGAGACGTGACAGGCCAGCGCGACCTCGTCGGCCTCGCCGATCAGCCGCAGGGCCCGGTTCCAGGTGCCCTCGGGGATGCCGCAGCCGGCGCCGCTACCCGCCCGGGGCGGCCGGCCCGCCCGGTCGCGTACGTCGGGCGTCACGCCTGGTCGTCCCCGGCCGCGCGGTCGGACCCGTTCACCCGGTCATGGACGGGGTCGTCCGCCGGCGCGTCGTCGTCGTCCTCGTCCGGCTTGCGGTAGGGGTCGGGCTCGCCGGCGTAGGCCGCGCCCTGCGCCCGCTTGGCCACCTCGGCGTCGCGGGCGCGGGCCGCGTTGATCAGGTCGTCCAGGTGACGGGCGCTGTCGGGCAGCGGGTCGTGCTTGAACGTCAGCGTCGGGGCGAAGCGCACACCGGTCTGCCGGCCCACCTCGGAGCGGATGATCCCCTTGGCGCTCTCCAGGGCGGCGGCGCTGTCGGCCCGCTCGGCCTCGGAGCCGAACACCGTGTAGAACACCGTCGCGTCGCGCAGGTCAGCGGTGACGCGGGTGTCGGTGACGGTGACGAAGCCCAGGCGCGGGTCCTTGATCCGGCGCTCCAGCATCTCGGCGACGATCTGCTGGATGCGGTCGGCGAGCTTGCGCGCTCGCGCGGCGTCCACCATGTTCGCTCCCCCTCACGCACGACCTGGCCGTGCTGTCGTTCAATCTTCGTCGTTGTACAGGCGCTGCCTGGCGGACAGCAGCTCGACCTCGGGACGGAAGGCCACCATCCGCTCGCAGGCGTCCAGCACCTCTTTGCAGTTACCCGCGGAAGCGGAAACCACCGCGATGCCGACCTCAGCCCTGCGATGAAGGTCGAGATACCCGGTCTCGGCCACCGCGACGGCCGGATAACGGCGCCGCACCTCGGCGATCAGCGGCCGTACGACGGAGCGTTTCTGCTTCAGCGAACGCACGTCGCCGAGCAGGAGGTCCAGGGTCAGAGCACCCACATACATCGTTGGTCACCACCGCTTGGACTGGTGTGCTGAGCGCACCCCCGTTCTGCTGCGGTGGGGACCAGGTCAGGGCGTGCGAGAGGCGCCCGGCGGAGGTCCCGCCGGGCGCCCGGCCGTGCGTCACACGCGCGGCTTCTCCCGCATCTCGAACGTCTCGATCGTGTCGTCGATCCGGATGTCGTTGTAACCGACACCGATACCGCACTCGAAGCCCTCGCGGACCTCGGTCGCGTCGTCCTTGAACCGGCGCAGCGACGAGACGGTCAGGTTGTCGGCGATGACGACGCCATCGCGGATCACCCTGGCCTTGCTGTTGCGGACGATCACACCGGACCGCACCAGGCAGCCGGCGACGTTGCCGATCCTCGGCACCTTGAAGACCTCGCGGACCTCGGCGGTGCCCATCTGGACCTCTTCGAACTCCGGCTTGAGCATGCCCTTGAGGGCCGCCTCGATCTCCTCGATCGCCTGGTAGATGACCGAGTAGTACCGGATGTCAACGCCCTCGCGCTCGGCGAGGTCGCGGGCCCGCGGCTCGGGCCGGACGTTGAAGCCGATGATGACCGCGTTGTCGTCGGCCACCGCCAGGTTGACGTCGTACTCGGTGATGGCGCCGACCGCGCGGTGCAGGACACGGAGCCTGACCTCGTCGCCGACGTCGATCTTGAGCAGGGCGTCTTCCAGGGCTTCCACCGAACCGGACACGTCACCCTTGATGATGAGCTTGAGCTCGTCGACGCGGCCCTTCTCGAGGTCGCTGAACAGCTCCTCGAGGGTGCGGCGACGGCTCGACTTCGCCATCTCGGCGCTGCGCTTGCGCGCCGCGCGCTGCTGGGCGATCTGGCGGGCCATCCGGTCGTCGGTGACGACGATGAAGTTGTCACCGGCGCCGGGCACGGCCGTCAGACCCATCACCTGGACCGGACGCGACGGTGTGGCCTCCTCGACCAGCTCGCCGTTGTCGTCGAGCATCGCGCGGACGCGGCCGAAGGCCTCGCCACACACGATCGAGTCGCCGACGCGCAGCGTGCCGCGCTGGACCAGGACGGTCGCGACAGGGCCGCGGCCCTTGTCGAGGTGCGCCTCGATCGCGATGCCCTGGGCGTCCATCGTCGGGTTGGCCCGCAGGTCGAGCTCGGCGTCGGCGGTCAGCAGGATGGCCTCGAGGAGGTTGTCGATGCCGGTGCCGTTCTTCGCCGAGATGTCGACGAACAGCGTCGAGCCGCCGTACTCCTCGGCCACCAGGCCGTACTCGGTGAGCTGGGCCCGGACCTTGTTGGGGTCGGCGCCCTCCTTGTCGACCTTGTTGACCGCGACCACGACGGGCACGTCGGCCGCCTGGGCGTGGTTGAGCGCCTCGATCGTCTGCGGCTTCACGCCGTCGTCGGCCGCGACCACCAGCACCGCGATGTCGGTGGACTTGGCGCCTCGGGCACGCATGGCGGTGAACGCCTCGTGACCCGGGGTGTCGATGAAGGTGACCTTGCGCTCTTCGCCCTCGTGCGTGGTCGCGACCTGGTAAGCGCCGATGTGCTGGGTGATGCCACCCGCCTCCCGCGCGACCACGTTGGTCTTGCGGATGGCGTCGAGCAGCTTGGTCTTACCGTGGTCGACGTGACCCATGACGGTCACGACCGGCGGACGCGCGGCCAGGTCGGCCTCGTCGCCCTCGTCCTCGCCGAACTCGATGTCGAAGGCCTCGAGCAGCTCGCGGTCCTCCTCCTCCGGGCTGACGACCTGGATGTCGTAGTCCAGCTCGGCGCCGAGCAGCTGCAGCGTCTCCTCGTTGACCGACTGCGTGGCGGTCACCATCTCGCCGAGGTGCAGCATGATCTGCACGAGCGAGGCGGGGTTCGCGCCGATGCGGTCGGCGAAGTCGGACAGCGACGCGCCGCGCGGGAGGCGGATCGTCGCGCCGTTGCCGCGCGCGACCTGCACGCCGCCGATCGACGGCGCCGACATGTTGTCGAACTCCTGGCGCCTCTGCCGCTTCGACTTGCGCCCGCGGGCCGGACGGCCGCCGGGACGCCCGAAGGCTCCCGCGGTGCCGCCGCCACGGCCGCGGCCACCGCCGCCGGGACGGCCGCCGAAGCCGCCGCCACCGCCGCCGGGACCACCGGTGCCGGTACGCGGACCAGCGCCGCCACCGCCACCGGGACGACCGGCGAAGCCGCCGGGACGACCGCCGCCGCCACCGCCGCCGGGACGGCCACCGAAGCCGCCGCCACCGCCGCCACCGCCACCGCGAACGGGACCGCCACCGGGGCGGCCGGCGCCGGGACCGGAAGGACGGCCCTGCGGCATCATCATCGGGTTGGGACGCGGACCACCGGGACGCGGGCCACCGGCGCCGGCGCCGGGACGGACGCGGGCCGCCGGGGGCGGGCCGGGACGCGGGCCGGGAGTCGGCCGGTCGCCGCCGCGGCCCTGCGGGGACGCGGCATCGCGCCGTCACGCGGCGGGCCGTCGCGACGGTCGCCCCGCTGACCGGGGCCGCCGCCGTCACGCTGACCGCCCGGACGCGGCGGCCGGGGCGCCTGGCCCATGCCGCTGGCGTTGGACGAGAACGGGTTGTTGCCGGCGACGCGGGCGGGGACCCGGGGGGCCGGGACGCGGGCCGCCGCCGCCCGGCGCGGCCGGACGCTGACCGGAGGGCGCGCCGCCGCCGCTCTGCTGCGGGCCGGGACGCGGGCCCGGCTTGGGGCCGGGACCCGGACGCGGAGCCGGACCGGGACGCGGCCCGGGGGCCGGCCGCGCGGGCGCGCTCTCGAAACGCGCCTGCGGAGCAGGGGACGTCTCACGCGGCGCCTGCGGCTGCTGGGGCTGGTGCGGCATGGGCACCGGCGGGCGCTGCTGGCCGCCGCCGCCCTGGGGACCCTGAGGACCGGGCTGGCCCTGCGGGGTCTGCGGGGTCTGCGGGCCCTGCGGACCCTGGGGCCCGCTCTGCGGGGCGGGACGCGGACCGGGCCGCGGGCCCGGACGCGGAGGAGCCGGAACCGGGGACTGCCCGGTGCCGTTGCCGGCCTGGCTGTCGGCCGGCCGGGGCGCAGCCCTTGGCGGCTGCGGCTTGTTGGACGGCTGTCCGCCGCCCCTGGAGGGCCCACCCTTCGATGCGCCCAAAGCTTCGGTGAGCCTGCGGACCACCGGCGCCTCGATGGTCGAGGACGCCGAACGGACGAACTCCCCCATCTCCTGGAGCTTGGCCATGACGACCTTGCTCTCGACGCCGAACTCCTTAGCGAGCTCGTATACCCGGACCTTCGCCACTGCACTCCCTTACTCGGCCCGGGAGGCTGGCTGTGCCGTCCGGACCGTCGTTACGTTGACGTCTTCATCGCCGCGTGCTCATCAGGCGCTCATAGCAATCTGACTCCGCCCATCAACTCGGCGTCCTACATGACATGTGGGTCTCCTCCTCCAGGTGTGCCCGCACGGGCGAGACGTCGAGCGGACCCGGCACGCGAAACGCGCGCGGGAACGCCCGCCGCCGCTCGGCGAGCTCCAGACAACTCAAGGCCGGATGCAGCGACGCACCGCGGCCTGGAAGCCGTCCTCGCAGGTCGGGGACCACGTGGCCCTCTACCCGCACCAGGCGGAGCAGCTCGGACTTGGCCGTGCGGCCCCTGCAGCCCACACACGTGCGCTGAGGGACCCCTGGGCCACCATATTCCAGCTTACCGCGTTGACGCATCTACGGAACCGGCGGCATCCTCCGCCTGTGTGTCGGGCCGGATGTCGATCCGCCACCCCGTGAGCCTCGCCGCGAGCCGGGCGTTCTGGCCCTCTTTCCCGATGGCCAGCGAGAGCTGGTAGTCGGGCACGGTCACCCGCGCCACGCGGCCGTCGAGATCGAGAACCTCGACATGGGAAACACGCGCCGGGGACAGCGCATTCCCCACGAAATCGGCGGGATCCTCCGACCAGTCGATGATGTCGATCTTCTCGCCGTGGAGCTCGGTCATGACGTTGCGCACCCGCGAGCCCATGGGGCCGATGCAGGCGCCCTTGGCGTTGACGCCGGGCTTGCGCGACCTGACCGCGATCTTGGTGCGGTGGCCGGCCTCGCGGGCCACGGCGGCGATCTCCACGGTGCCGTCGGCGATCTCCGGCACCTCCAGCGCGAACAGCTTCTTCACCAGGCCGGGATGCGTGCGCGACAGGGTGACCGACGGGCCCTTGTGGCCCTTCTTCACCTGCACCACGTAGGCGCGGATGCGCTCGCCGTGCACGTAGTCCTCGCCGGGGACCTGCTCGGCGTGCGGCAGCACGGCCTCGATCTTGCCGAGGTCGACCAGCACCACGCGCGGGTCCTTGCCCTGCTGGATGACGCCGGAGACCAGCTCGCCCTCGCGGCTGGCGAACTCGCCGAAGTTGATCTCGTCCTCGGCGTCGCGGAGCTGCTGCAGGATGACCTGCTTGGCGGTGGTGGCGGCGATCCTGCTGAAGTTGCCAGGGGTGTCGTCGAACTCCCTGACGACCTCGCCGTCCTCGCCCAGCTCGGCGGCCCAGATCGTGACGTGCCCGCTGCTCCGGTCGAGCTCGGCGCGCGCCTTCGAGGCCGCGCCCTCGGTGCGGAAGTACGCGATGAGCAGCGCGTCCTCGATCGCCTTGACCACCAGGTCGAAGGAGATGTCCTTCTCGCGTTCCAGGCTGCGCAGGACGCTCATGTCGATGTCCACGGCGGCTCCCCCTTAGCCTTCGTCGCCGTCGACGTCGTCGATGCGGCGGAACTCGACCTGCACCCGTCCGCGGGCCAGGTCCTCGTACTCGATGCGGCGCGCGGCGCCCGCGACGTCGAGCTCGACGCCGCCGTCGTCCGCGGCCGTGATCCGGCCCTCCACCACGGTGCCGTCCCGCAGCTCCGCCTTCACCAGGCGCTTGGCCGCGCGCCGCCAGTGGCGGGGCTCGGTGAGGGGACGGTCGACGCCCGGCGAGGAGACCTCCAGCGTGTACGCCGCCTGCCCCATCGAGTCGTCCTCGTCCAGCGCCGCCGAGACGGCCTGGCTCACGTCGGCCACGTCGTCGAGGCTCACGCCGCCGTCGCGGTCGACGATGACGCGCAGGACGCGTCTCCTGCCCGCCTGGGTGACCGTGATGTCCTCCAGGTCGAGGCCCTCCGCGCTGACCACGGGCTCCAGGAGCTTCATCAGGTGGTCGCGGGGTGATGCGCTGCCCATATCGACCTCCCCTATTGTCATGTCTCAGCCGGGCGGACCTCGCCACTGGCTCTCCGCCGCCTGACCGCTCAGCCAGCGACGACAGTTGACACCCTATCCGTACGAGGGCACGGAAAGAGCGCCACTCGTCACGGTCGAATGGCGGAGCGTCGCCTGGCGGCGATCGCGGGCACAGACCGTACGATGCTATCTGCGTCAGTGACAACTGGAGGTTCCTGCCCGTGCGCCCGCGTCACCTGTCCCGGCGAGGCTTGCTGGCGGGCGGAGCGGCCGCTCTCACCGCCTGCAGCGCCTCGGGGCCGTCCCGGCCCTCCGCACCGGCGTCCGATTCGCCGGAGACCGTCCTCGTCAAGCAGCTGATCGCGGAGAAGGAGCGGACGATCGCGCTGTACTCGGCGCTGATCGCCGGCGGCGGGGGCGAGAAGCTGGTGCCCTTCCGCGACCGTCACCAGGCGCACGTGAACGAGCTGCGCAAACACGTGACCCTGCCCGCCGCCCCGCCCTCGCCCACCGGTTCGCCCACCGGTTCGCCCACTGGGCCGGCCGCGCCCGGGAAGCCGTCGCTGTCGCGGCTGCGCGACCTCGAACGCAAGGCGTCGGCGCAGCGGCCGAAGCAGCTCGCGGCCGTCTCGCCCGGGATGGCGCAGCTCATCGCCAGCATCGGCGCCTGCGAGGCCGCCCACGCCGTCGCCCTGCCGAAATCCCTGTGAGCGGAGTGCCTGTGAGTGTGGTGGACCGGGTCGCGCGAACCGGGGACGATCTCGACAAGCTGCGCAAGGCGCTGGCGGCCGAGCACGCGGCGCTGTTCGCGTACGGGCTGCTGGGGGCGCGCACGTCCGGGTCGCTGCGGGAGCGGATGAGCGCGGCGTACGACGCCCACCGGGCGCGGCGCGACCAGGTGCGCGCGCTGATCACCAGCAGGGGCGGCAAGCCGGTGGAGGCCGAGGCGTCGTACGCGCTGCCGTTCTTTCCCTCGGACGCGGGGCTGGCGGCCAAGCTGGCGGCGTACCTGGAGGGCGGGGTGACGGCCGCCTACCTGGAGCTGGCGGCCGCCCAGGACACAGAGCTGCGGCGGTACGCCGCGCTGGCCATGCAGCAGGCGGTCACCCGCGCCTACAGCTTCCGCCCGTCCCAGCCGCCCGCCTTCCCCGGCATGCCCCCGGCCCCGGCACCGCCCACGTCCGCCACCTCGACGCCCGCTCAAGGCGGCGGCTAGGCACGCGGGCCGGGCGACGGCCGGCGGCCGGACGCGCCCTGGCGCAGGGCCCTTCCGCACGCTCGCAGGACCGCCTGCCGCCTCCCGCCCAGGCACTGCCCGGCCCGGAGCGGCACAGGGCCGCTCCGGGCCCGCGCAGGGAGCGGGTGGGTCAGGCGGTGGCGGCGGCGGCGATGCGGTCGGCGGCCTCGGTGAGGGGGATCTCGGACTTCTCGCCGCTCACCCGGTCGCGCAGCTCCACGACGCCCTGCGACAGCCCGCGCCCGACGACCACGATGGTCGGCACGCCCAGCAGCTCGGCGTCCTTGAACTTGACGCCGGGCGAGACCTGCGGCCGGTCGTCGACCAGGACGCGCAGCCCGCGCGACTCCAGCTCCCCGGCCAGCTCCAGGGCGGCCTCCACCTGGTGCTCCTTGCCGGTGCCGACGATGTGCACGTCGGCGGGCGCGACCTCGCGCGGCCAGACGAGGCCGAGCTGGTCGTGGGCCTGCTCGGCGATGACGGCCACGGCGCGCGAGACGCCGATGCCGTAGGAGCCCATGGTGATGCGGATGGGCTTGCCGTCGGGGCCGAGGGCGTCGAGGCCGGCGGCGTCGGCGTACTTGCGGCCGAGCTGGAAGATGTGGCCGATCTCGATGCCGCGGTCGATGGACAGCTCGGAGCCGCAGCGGGGGCAGGGGTCGCCGGCGCGGACCTCGGCGGCCTCGATGGTGCCGTCGGGGGTGAAGTCGCGCCCGGCGACGACGTTGGCGGCGTGCTTGCCGGGCTCGTTGGCGCCGGTCACCCAGGAGGTGCCGGTGACCACGCGCGGGTCGACGAGGTAGCGGATGCCGAGCTCGCGCAAAACCTGCGGGCCGATGTAGCCGCGGACGAGGCCGGGGTGCCTGGCGAAGTCGGCGGCCTCGAAGATGGCGGGCTCGCCGGGGGCGAGGGCGGCCTCCAGGCGCTTGAAGTCGACCTCGCGGTCGCCGGGGACGCCGATGATGAGCGTCTCGGCCTTGTCGGAGCCGGGGGTGGTGACCTTGACGACGACGTTCTTGAGCGTGTCGGCGGCGGTGATGCCGAGGCCGTGGTGCTCGTTGACGTGCGACACCAGCGACTCGATGGTCGGGGTGTCGGGGGTGTCCATGACCGTGAGGGCGGGCAGGTCGTCGTACGGCCGGGCGGCGGGGGCGGTGGTGGTGACCGCCTCGGCGTTGGCGGCGTAGCCGCAGGAGTGGCAGGCGACGAAGGTGTCCTCGCCGGTGGGGGTGGGGGCCAGGAACTCCTCGGAGGCCGAGCCGCCCATGGCGCCCGACTGCGCGAAGACGATCTTGTAGCGGATGCCGAGCCGGTCGAAGGTGCGGATGTAGGCCTCGCGGTGCTGCTCGTAGGAGCGCTTGAGGCCGTCGTCGTCGAGGTCGAAGGAGTAGGAGTCCTTCATCAGGAACTCGCGGCCGCGCAGGATGCCGGCTCTGGGCCGGGCCTCGTCGCGGTACTTCGTCTGGATCTGGTAGAGGGTGACCGGGTAGTCCTTGTAGGAGGAGTATTCGCCCTTGACCATGTCGGTGAAGAGCTCCTCGTGCGTGGGGCCGAGGAGGTAGTCGGCGCCCTTGCGGTCCTGGAGGCGGAAGAGCGTGTCGCCGTACTCGGTCCAGCGGCCGGTGGCCTCGTAGTACTCGCGGGGCAGCAGGGCGGGGAAGAGCACCTCCTGGGCGCCCATCCGGTTCATCTCCTCGCGGACGATCCTGGTGACGTTCTCCAGCACCAGCTTGCCGAGCGGCAGCCAGGAGTAGATGCCGGGGGCCACGCGGCGGACGTAGCCGGCGCGGACGAGCAGCTTGTGGCTCGGCACTTCCGCGTCTGCCGGGTCGTCCCGCAGGGTGCGAAGAAACAACGACGACATGCGCAGCAACACGGCTACTCCTTGCTCGAACCCGGATGTGAAGGACTACAGGCTATCGAGTCGGAACGGCCGCCCGCTCGGCCTTAATCACGCGGCGGGCGGGAACCAGCCGGACACGAACACCGCCAGGCACGCCGCGAACAGCCCGGAGAACAGCGCCGACAGGGCGAGCGCGCGCGCCCGGGCGCGGGCGTTCCTGCGCAGCGCGAGCACCAGCACGACCGACAGCAGCCCCACGAGCAGGGCGGGCACCGGCCAGAACGAGCTCTCGGTGTCGATGAAGCCGGGGGTGGCCCGGTCCACGACGTCGGCGATGAGCGCCGCGCCGACGCCGCCGGCGGCCAGGTCGCCCCAGGCGTCGTCCCTGCGGGTGACGTAGGCGAGCAGGCCGAGGCCGACGAGCAGGGCGAGGGTCCAGTTGAGCCCGGCGGCGCTGCCACCGATGACGTCGAAGGCCAGGTCGCCCCGGAAGACGCTGGCGCCCATGGCGGCGACCAGCGTGGAGACCGCCGCCAGGAACGTGGTCACCAGCGCCCAGCCGAACCCCGACGCGGTCACCCCCACTGCGAGCGACAGGGCGAGGTAGGCGTAGGGCTCGTAGAGCTGGCCGACCCAGCCGGGGCCGCGACCGGAGATGAGCATGCCGACGAGGCCGACGGCCAGTCCCCCCAGGAAGGCCGCGACCAGATGGCGCTCGATGCCGCGCTGCCGCCGGTCGTACTCGGCGAAGTCGGCGTATTCGATCGTGGTGTTGTTCATCTCCCTTTCCCTGGTCAACCCCTCCCCCGGGTACGTCGGGAATTGACCCTTTTCAGATTATGCGAACCTACATAAAAGGCAAATTTCGGTCATTCCTCTACCAAAACGAGCAAGTGCTTGGTTAGCATGAGCGGGTGTCACTGCCCGAGGAACTGGCCGCCGCGGTCCGCGGCCACCTCGCCGGCCGCCCCGGCGCGTCCTGGGGCGAGCTGGCGCGCGACGTGGGAGTGTCCGGGCTCCTGGTGCCCGAGGAGCACGGCGGCGCGGGCTGCGGGCCGGCCGAGCTGGCCGCCGTGGCCGAGGAGATGGGCCGCGCCCTGTCGCCGCACCCGTTCCTCCAGACGGCCGTCATGGCGGTGACCGCGGCGGCCGCCTGCGGGGCCGCCGACCTGCTCAAGGCGCTCGCCGGCGGCGAGGTGACCGCGACCGTCGTGCTGCCGGGGGACGCCGGGCTGCGGCTGGGCGCGGACGGGCGGCTGAGCGGCGTGGTGCCGTACGCGCTGGCCGGCGAGCTGGTGCTGCTGTACGCGGGCGGCCGGCTCGTGGAGGCCGCGCCGACGCGGCGGGAGGCGTACCCGACGATGGACGAGAGCCGGCCGCTGGCCCGGCTGACCTTCGAGGACGTGCCCGCGCGCCCGCTCGGCGACGGCTCCTCGGCCGATCGGGTGCGGGACCTCGGGATCGCGGCGCTGGCCGCCGAGCAGGTGGGCGGGGCGCAGCGGTGCCTGGAGATGGCGGTGGCGCACGCCAGGACGCGGGTGCAGTTCGGCCGGCCGATCGGCGCGTTCCAGGCGATCAAGCACAAGCTGGCCGACGTGCTGCTGCTGGTGGAGTCGGCCCGGTCGGCGGCGCGGGCGGCGGCCGCGGACGGGGTGGCGGCGGCGGTCGCGGGCTCGTACTGCACGGAGGCCTACCTGACGGCGGCCGGGGAGAACATCCAGGTGCACGGCGGGATCGGCATCACCTGGGAGCATCCCGCGCACCGGTACCTGAAGCGGGCCACCTCGGACGCGCAGCTCTTCGGGCCGCCCCAGGCCCATCGGGCGCGCCTGGCCGCCACCGTGTTCGGCGAGGACTGAGCGCGGCCGCTCAGCCGCCGAGCAGCTCCTCCCACGGGTGGCGGGTGTTGGTGCGGCGGGTGGTGTCGAGGGCTTCGGCCAGCCGCCAGAAGCCCGGCCGGGCCCGCATCGTGGAGCGTCCTAACGGGTCGATGGCGCGCAGCTCGACGCGCACCCCCATGACGTCGAGCACCGCCGTGGCGGCCCCGCCGGGGCCGGCCTCGGTGACGAGCGGCCCGTCGTGCTCGGGATCGCGGACGCGCGCGGCCAGCAGGCCGGCCACCTCCGACGCGTACGGCCCCTCCCGCCACTCGAGGTGCCAGGTGTGGTCGCCGCCGCGCCACCAGGTCAGGTCGCGGCACGACTCGATGAAGTCGCCCTCGGCCGCCAGCGCGGCCATGACCCTGCCGAACGCCTCGTAGCGGCGGGCGCTCGTGAGCGAGAGGTCACCGCCGTCGTGGCCGGGGCCGTCGTAGCCGGGGTCGCCGGCGTCCTTCGGCCGTCTCAGCGCGTGCTTTCGCTTCACGAGCATCCACTCTGATCGCGCCCGCGCCCTTCCCGCAAGTCCTCGCCGCTGATACGCTCTACCAAGCGAGCGCTTGGTTTCCTACTGTGCCGGAGGCGCGATGACCACCCTACGGATCAGCCTGGGGTACGAACTGGAGGTCCGCGGCCGCACGCGCGACGTCGAGCAGCAGGCGTTCCACAACGTGGTCGAGCAGGTCGTGCTGGGCGACCGGCTGGGGTTCGACACCGCCTGGTTCGTGGAGCACCACTTCACCAGGGGCTTCTCCCACTCCTCCGCCCCCGACCTGGTCCTGGCCGCCATCTCCCAGCGCACCGAGCGCATCCGCCTGGGGCTCGGCGTGGTGCTGCTGCCCTTCCAGTCGCCCATCCGCACGGCCGAGCGCGTCGCCACCCTGGACGTCCTCAGCCGCGGCCGCGTCGAGTTCGGCACCGGCCGCGGCGCCTCCCCGCTGGAGTACCAGGCCTTCCAGCGGCCGTTCGAGCAGTCCCGGCGCATCTGGGAGGACTCGCTGGAGGCCGTGCTCGCCATCTGGGACGCCGACGGCGAGCCGGTCACCCGCTCCAACGCGTACTTCGAGATCCCCGACGTCGCCGTCTACCCGCGCCCCGCGCAGCGCCCGCACCCGCCGGTGTGGGTCGCCTCCACCTCGCTGGACGGCTACCTCGCCGCCGCCAGGCACGGCTACAACCTGCTCGGCATGACCATGCTCAAGGGCATCGACGACGTGGCCGCCGACATCGCGCGCTACCGCGAGTGCCTGGCCGAGCACGGCTTCGACCCGGCCTCCCGCCGCGTCGCCCTGATGATCCCCTGGTACGTCGCCCCCACCAGGGACGCCGCCACCGCCGACGCGGCCGACGCCGTCCTGTGGTACATCCGCCGCCAGGTCAACCTGGTCACCCCGCCCGACTACTACGACGCCCGCCACGCCACCCACCGCGTCCTCGGCCAGCTCGCCGCCGGGCTGCCGCCCGAGGAGGCGATGGCCACCCTGCGCGAGCACCTCATGGTCGTGGTGGACGACGTCGAGGGCTCGCGCAAGGCGCTGGCCAGGATCGCCGAGGCGGGGGCCACCGACCTCATCATCCAGGCCCAGGTCGGCGGGCTCGGCCACGAGCGGGTGTGCGAGGCGATGACGCTCTTCATGAGCGAGGTGGCGCGGTGACGGGACGGTGGCTGACCCGCGACGACCTCGGGGCCGCGGCCGGCTCCGCCGCCGGGCTCCTGCTGGTCTCCCCCGACGCCGCCAGCGCCTACCCGCTGGGCCCCGAGGACCGGCGGGCCGCGCTCGGGCTGACCGCGGCGGCGCTGCGGGCGGCCGGCGTGGGCGAGCGGGACCGGGTGGCGGTCGCCCTCGCCGAGCCGGCCGGCGCGTTGTGGGCCGCCGCCGCGGCCGAGGTCGCCCAGGCCGCCGCCGACCTGGGGCCGCGCGGCCGGATGCGGCTGCACCACGCGCTGTCGGCGCTGCGGGCCACGACGCTCGTCGCCACCCCGACGGGCGCGATGGACCTCCTGGCCCGCCTGCACCTGGAGTTCCTGCTGGACCCGCTGGACCTCGGGCTCACCTCCGTCGTCCTGACCGGGGAGATCGCCTCCAAGCGCACGCTCGGGCACCTGGCCGAGGAGTTCGGCGCCCGGGTCACCGAGGTCTACGCCAGCCCGTTCGGCGGCGCCGCGCTCGCCTGGCGGGCGGCCGAGGAGGACCCGCTCACGCCGCTCGCGGACGGCCTGCTCGGCCTGGCCGCCCTCGCCAAGGACGCCCCCGCCGACCCCGGCGCGCCCCTGGCCGAGCTGGTCGTCACCCCGCACGGGCACGCCACGCTCGGCGACGCCGTGCTGCGGACCGGCCAGGTCGCGCGGGCCGCCGCCGGCATCCCCGCGCCCGCCCACACCGTGGGCGACCACGTGCTGGTCAGAGGCGTGTGGCTGGCCCTGCCCCGCCTGGAGAGGGCGCTCGCCAAGATCGACGGGGTGACCGCCTGGGACCTCGCGATCAGCCGGCCGGGCACGCTGGACACCGCCGTGCTCACCGTGACGTTCGGCCGCGAGAGCCTGATCGGCAACCCCATGTGGCGCTCGCGGATCGAGCAGGCCGTGCGGGCGCTGACGCCCGTCTCGATCGGCGTGGAGATCGCCCCGGAAGCGGCCGAGGGGCCGCGGCCGGGCACGGTGACCGACCTGCGCGGCCACCATCTGGGCAGGGACCGGGCGCTCGTCACCTAGGGGTGGACATGGCACCGATGCCGGACTGGGGGACCCTCCCCCGCATGCTGCGCGACCAGGCCGAACGGCACCCCGGCCACCAGGTGCTGGCCGCCGGCGACGCCCGCGGCACGCCGGCCGAGCTGCGGCGGGCCGCCTCGGCGGTCGCCCGCGGCCTCATCGCGCTCGGCGTCGAGCCCGGCGACCGGGTGGCGCTGTGGGGCGTGAACTCGGCGTACTGGGTGGAGCACGTGCTCGGCGTCTGGGACGCGGGCGCGGTCGTGGTGCCGCTGTCGCCGCGCTTCAAGGGCATCGAGGCGGCCGAGCTCATCGCCAGGACCGGGACGAAGGTGCTGATCACCGGCGACGGGCCGGCCGGCACGCGGCTCGCCGGGCTGCTGCCGTCCCCGCCGTCGCTGCCCGGCCTGCGGCACACGCTCGTCCCGCCCGGGGCGGAGCTGCGCGCCCTCGGGGAACGCGTGCCGGAGCGGGAGGCCGAGGAGCGGGCCCTCGCCGTCCGGCCCGGCGACCTGTGCGAGATCATGTCCACCTCCGGCACCACCGGCGCGCCCAAGGGCGTCATGCTGGACCACTCCCAGGTCCTGCGCGGCTACTGGGACTGGTCGGAGATCGTCACGCTGGACGAGCACGACCGCTACCCGGTGATCGCCCCGTTCAGCCACGGGTTCGGGCTGAACGCCGGGCTCGTCGCCTGCCTGCTGCGCCGGGCCACGATGCTGCCGGTCCCGGCCTTCAGCCCCGACGCGCTCATGTCGCTGATCTCCCGCGAGCGGGTCACCGTGCTCGCCGGGCCGCCGACGCTCTTCCACCGCATCCTGGAGGAGCTGGAGCGCGGCTCCTGGGACGTCTCCTCGCTGCGCGTGGCGATCTGCGGGGCGGCCGCCGTGCCCGCGGCGCTCATCACCCGGCTGGCCGAGCGGGTCGGGCTGGAACGAATGATCAACGCGTACGGGCTGATGGAGGGCACGGTCGTGTCGATGACCCGGGCCGGCGACCCGATCGAGGTGGTCGCCCGGACCACCGGCAGGCCCGTCCCCGGCATCGAGGTCAAGGTCGTGGACGACGACGGCAAGGAGGTCGCGCCCGGCGAGCGCGGCGAGATCCTGCAACGCGGCTACGGCGTGATGCGCGGCTACTGGGACGACCCCGCGCGCACCGCCGAGGTCGTGGACGCCGACGGCTGGCTGCACACCGGCGACGTCGGCGTGCTCGACGCCGACGGCAACCTCGCGGTCGTGGACCGCAAGAAGGAGCTCTACATCGTCAACGGCTTCAACGTCTCGCCCGCCGAGGTCGAGTCGCTGCTGCTGCGCGAGGGGTCGCCGGCGCAGGTGGCCGTGGTCGGGGTGCCGGACGCCTCCGCGGGCGAGGCGGGGGTCGCGTTCGTGGTGCCGCGGCCGGGGGCGCGCGTGGTGCCCGAGGAGCTGATCGGGTGGGCGCGGGCCAACATGTCCGACTACAAGGTCCCCAAGCGGGTGGTCGTCGTGGACGCCCTGCCCGCGAACGTCAACGGCAAGATCGACAAGAGGGAGCTGCGGAGGCGGGCGTCCGGCGGCCCGGGCGAGTAGGTTGGAGGTGCGGAAACCGTAGGGAGCGCCCGGTCGCCCGGAGGCTGACATGTTGCGGCTGCTCGCCGGCGAGGCCGCACGCAGGTTCGGGGGGCGCGCGGCCGTCGTCACCGGCGCCACCACGCTGACCTTCGCCGCTCTCGACCGGCTGTCCGACCAGGTGGCGTCCGGGTTCGCGCACCGCGGGGTGCGGATCGGCGACGTCGTGGCCCTGGCGCTGCCCGACGGGCCGGAGTTCGTGGTCTGCTACGTCGCCGCCGCCAAGATCGGCGCGGTGACGGCGGGCGTGGGCGTCGCCCGGCCGGAGCTGCTGTTCCCGCTGGACCCGGCGCTCGTGGTCACCGTGCCCGGGGTGCTGCCCCGGACGGCCGGCCTCGACGTGGTGACCCTCCGGAATGACCACGGGGACAACCACGGGGAGGACCACGGGGACCCCGGGGAGCACGGCGTGCGCCTGCCGGGCGGGCTGCTCAGGGCCGAGCGCCCGCCGCCGCCGTTCCCGCCCGACCCCGGCCGCCCGGTGGTGATCACGTTCACCGCGGGCCGGACCGGGCCGCCCAAGGCCGTGCTGTTCGGCGCGCGGCAGCTCGAGGCCATCCGCGCCCACGGGGCGGGCGGCCGCTGGGGCACCGGCGACGCGCGGCTGGTGCCGCACCCGCTCGGGCAGCTCGGGTTCGCCACCCGGCTGCCGGCGTTCCTGCAGACCGGCCGGACCTGTCACGTGCTGCCGCGGTGGAGCGCCGAGGCCGCCCTGCGGGTGCTGCGCGCGCACGACATCCGGGTGCTCCAGGGCGAGCCGGGGCAGCTCGCCGAGCTGCTGGCCCGCGACGCCGACCTGCCCGCGCTGCGGCTGGTGCTGTCCAGCGGCGCGCCCGCCCCGCCCGAGCTGGTCGCCGCGCTGCGCGCCCGCTACGGCGTCCCCGTCTGCAACCGCTACGTCTGCACCGAGGCCGGGCTCGGGCTCGGCACCCGTCCTGACGACCCGCCCGGGGACGCCGAGGTGAGCGTCGGGCGGCCGCGCGCCGGCGTGGACGTCTCGATCAGGGACCCCGGGGGCCGCGCGGTCGCGGAAGGCGAGCCCGGCGAGGTGTTTCTCCGCTCCGCGGCGGTCATGAGCGGCTACGTTGGCAGGAACACGGATCAAGCGGTTTTCGCCAGGGACGGGTTCGTCCACACTGGCGATCGGGGATACATCGATCACACTGGCCGGTTGCATCTGGTGGGACGCGTGCCCCGGGCGCCCGGTTCTTAGGAGGCAGCGTGGCGTTGCGTGTGGCGGTCATCGGATCGGGCCCCGCCGGCATCTACACGGCCGAGGCGCTGGTCAAGCAGGCGGCCGAGCCGGTCCAGGTCGACGTGCTCGAACGCCTGCCCACCCCGTACGGGCTGGTGAGGTACGGCGTGGCGCCCGACCACACCTCGATCAAGTCGATCGCCAACTACCTCAAGCGCGTGCTGGAGCTGCCCCAGGTGCGCTTCCTGGGCGGCGTCACGCTGGGCGAGCACGTCTCGGTGGCCGACCTGCTGACCCGCTACGACGCCCTGGTCTACTGCACGGGCGCGATGGTCGACCGCCGGCTCGGCATCCCCGGCGAGGACCTGCCCGGCAGCGTGGCCGCCACCGACTTCGTCAACTGGTACTGCGGCCACCCCGACGTCGACCCCGGCCGGTTCACGCTCGACAGCCCCGAGGTCGCGGTGATCGGCGTCGGGAACGTGGCGGTCGACGTCGTGCGCATCCTGGCCAGGACCGCCGACGAGCTGGCCCGCACCGATGTGCCCCACGACGTGCTGCAGCGCCTCGCCGAGAGCCAGGTCAAGGTCATCCACATGATCGGCCGGCGCGGGCCCGAGCACGCCAAGTTCACCCTGAAGGAGCTGCGCGAGCTGGGCGAGCTGGACAACGCCGACGTGGTGGTGCGCCCCGACGAGGCCGAGGTGCGCGGCGCCGGCTTCTCCCGCCAGATCCAGGGCAACGTGGACGTCATCCGCTCGTGGGCGGCCCGCCCGCCGGTGGGCCGGGCCCGCCGTCTCGACGTGCGCTTCTGGCTGCGCCCGGTCGAGATCCTGGGCAGCGAGCGGGTCGAGGGGCTGCGGCTGGAGCGCACCCGGCTGTCGCCGGAGGGGCGCGTGACGGGCACCGGGGAGTTCGAGACGCTGCCGGTCGGCATGGTGCTGCGGTCGGTGGGCTACCAGAGCGTGCCGCTGCCCGGGGTGCCGTTCTCCGAGCAGAGCATGACCGTCCCCAACCAGGCGGGGCGGGTGCGCGAGCGCGAGTACGTGGCGGGCTGGCTCAAGCGCGGCCCGACCGGCGTCATCGGGACGAACAAGTCCGACGCCGCCGAGACGGTGCGCACGCTGCTGGCCGACCTGGAGGGCCGCGAGCGGGTGCCCGAGGGCGCCACGATCGACGCGCTGCTGGCCGAGCGGGGCGTGCGGCCGGTCACCTACGACGAGTGGCAGGCGATCGAGGCGGCCGAGGCCGAGCTGGCCAAGTCGCTCGGGCGCGGCGACCGGGTCAAGCTCGTCGGGCTGGAGGCCATGCTCCGTGCCTGCCGTCCCTGACCTGCCGGCGATCCCGCCGGGGTTCGCCGCCGCCTACCTCGCCCAGCAGGCCCGCTTCCCCGGGCGAGGCGGCTGGCAGCCGGTGCACACCGTGTACGTGCCCGCCGACCAGTTCTCCGCGGACACCGTCGCCGAGTGGCGCGACGCGGCGTTGTCCCTGGTCAACGCGCACCTGGCCGGGCCGGACGAGCTGGCCGAGGTGTTCGGCGTGCCGCCCGCCCTCGCCGCGCGGGTGCACGACCGGCTGCTGCGCAAGCTCGGCCGCGAGCCGATCGAGGACGTGCGCATCGACTTCGAGGACGGCTACGGCGTCCGCCCGGGCCCGGTCGAGGACGGGCACGTCAAGCAGGCCGCCGAGGCCGTGGCCGCGCTGCACGCCGCGGGCACGCTGCCGCGCCGCTGGGGGCCGCGGGTGAAGTCGTTCGCCGACGGCGACCCGGCGCGCTCGATCAGGACGCTCGCCGGGCTCGTCGGGGGCGTCGTCGAACGGACCGGCGAGCTGCCCGCCGGGTTCACGGTGACCTTCCCCAAGGTCCTCATGGAGGACTACCTCACGCAGTTCGCGGACGTGCTGTGCCGGCTGGAGAGCGGGCTCGGCGCCCGGCTGCGCTTCGAGATGCAGGTGGAGGCGCCGCAGACGTTGTCGTTCCTGCGGGCCGAGCTGCCCGGGTCGCTGGACGGGCGGCTGGCGGCGGCGCACTTCGGCGTGTTCGACTACACGGCCGCGCTCGGGCTGCCGCCGCACGAGCAGCGGCTCGACCATCCGGCCTGCGACCACGCCCGGCACGTCATGCAGACGGCGTTCGCGGGCACGGGGGTGGAGCTGTCCGACGGCTCGCTCGCCGCCTCGCCCGCCTCCGGGCGGGCCGAGGACGTGCACGCGCTGTGGCGGCGGCACGCCGAGCTGGTCCGGCACTCCCTGCGGCACGGCTTCCACCAGGGCTGGGACATGCACCCGTCGCACCTGGTGAGCCGCTTCGCCACCGTCTACGCCTTCCACCTGGCCGGCTACGACTCCTACCGGGAGCGGGTCGCGGCGTGGGAGGAGCGGCGCGAGGCCGGGGGCGGCGTCATGGACGAGCCCGCCACCGTCCGCACCCTCGCCGAGGCCCTGCGCCGGGCCGACGACGCCCTGCCGTAGCACCGCGCCGGCCGGGTGAGCCGCGCTAGTCGCGCTCGACCAGCGTGCGCCACTGGCGGACCAGCCGCCACTCCACCGGGTCGCTCCAGCTCGCCCGCACCGCCGAGCCGACGTGGAAGGCGCGGATGCCCTGGTCGAGCAGCACCGGCACGTGGGCCGGGCGCAGCCCGCCGCCGGCCAGGATGATCGAGCCGTCGCCCGCCTCCGCCCGGGCCCGCAGCACCGGCAGGCCGTCGCCGACGCCGGTGGGCGCGCCCGAGGTGAGGACGGTGGCCAGGTTGGGCAGCAGCCGCACCGCGCGCCAGGCCGCCTGCACGTCGGCCGCGTGGTCCACGGCGCGGTGGAACGTCCAGGGCAGCGGGGACACGGCGTGGATCAGCGCCTCGGTGGCGGCCAGGTCGACCGCTCCCGCGTCGTCGAGGAAGCCGAACACGAAGCCGGCCGCGCCCGCCTGCGCGAGCGCCTTGGCGTCCCTGGCCAGCCGGTCGAGCGCGCCGGGCCCGGCGGCGAAGGTGGCCTCGGCGCGGAGCATCACCATCTGGGGCAGCGGGCACTCGGCCGCGATCGCGGCCACCGTCTCAGGGGAGGGGGTCAGCCCGTCGGCCGCCATGTCGGCGACGACCTCCAGCCGGTCGGCTCCGCCCTGTTCGGCGGCCACGGCGTCGCGCACGTTGAGCGCGATCACCTCGAGCAGGGATCCGGTCATGGAGGAGAGGTTATATGGCGCTCTGTACCGTTGCGCCCCCAACTGCCCCTCCTCAACACGGGCCACGGGCGGAGACGGGGGACGCGGGCTACCACCCCCGCGCCCCCCTCCTGGCAGAACTGACAACTCACCGTGCTCGGCAAAGAGGCGTGAGACATCAGCACGCCCCATCGAAGCGGGGCCGCGGCGGCGAGACAAACAGCGCCGGGAATGAACTCCACCCAGCGGATTCCTCCTGCCGCACGAAGGTACAGAAATGTCTCCCGGAAACGCCGTCAGCCGACTGAATCACGGCATGAAAGCGCAGGTCAGACCGCTTTTTATGGCCAAAAACGTCAATACATGGCAAACGCTGGCCGCTCCGGCGAGTTGGCTCTATGGTCATCCTGCACGGGGTCCTACCACAAACACCAGACCCCGATCAATCGGCAAAGAGGCGGGCAGATGAAAAACTCATTCACTTTCACTATTGGGTCCCCCCTGCCTCCCGCACGGGCCGGCCGGCGCAACTTCTGGCGGGCCCTGTCCCAGTGGGAGCGTCAGACGCTGACCCGCCTGGGGACCGAGAGCCACGTGTTCAGGGGCGACCGGCTGCCCGTCCGGCCGGACCCCGGCCTGACCGTCCTGACCGCCGGCTGCTGGGTGCGCCTGCAGACCGGCACGGCGCCCACGACGCGCAGGGTGATCGACCTCGCCGCGCCCGGCGACCTCGCGCACGTCTTACACCGCGACGCCGTCGTCCTCACGAGGGGGCGGGTGCTGCACGTGGCGAGCGAACTCGTCCCGATCGCCCTGAGCAACATGCCCGGCGTCTCCCGGCTCGTCCAGCACCTGCAGGCGGAGCGGCAGCGTTTCGCCGACCACCTGCACGCCGCCGGGCGGCTCGACATCGACGTCCGCCTGGCCCGGCTCCTGCTCGCCCTGCTGCACCGCTTCGGCGAGCGGCGCTGCGGCGGGCTCAACGTCCTCGCTCCCCCGTTGTCCCAGGCCGACCTGGCCGCCTGGATCGGGGCCAGCGAGTCATCGGTCTGGCGCGCCCTGTGCCGCTGGCGGCGCGACGGCCTGGTCCACACCGGCTACTCCACCCTGGCCCTGCTCAACGCCAAGGAGATCCGCAAGGTGGCGGACTCGCCGGCGCTGCCGTACACGGGGATCGACGCGAGCGCGGCGGGGAGCCCGCCCGCACGGAGGGTGACCGCCGGCCTGGACCTCGACGCCGACCTGCCCCCGGGCCTGTGACCGGCCTGCGACCGGCCGGCCCGGCCCCGTCCGGGGGCCGGGCCGGGGCTGGTCAGGCGGCGGTGATCAGCTCGGCGAGGGTCAGGTCACGGAAGGCCGTCGTGACGAGGTCCTCGGAGCGCCGCTGGAAGAGGGCGCCGCTGGAGCGGTGCGGCAGGTCCACGGTCCGGACGTGCCGGAAGCCGCGCCCGCGGTAGTACTCCTGGAGCCCCGGGTTGGCCTTGGCGCAGTCGAGCCGGACCCACGGCAGGCCCGAGGCGAAGGCCGCGGCCCCCGCCCAGTCCAGGAGGGCGTCGCCGAGGCCGCTGCCCGACCACGGCCGGGCCACGGCCAGCTTGTGGACGTAGAGCGCCGCGCCCGGGTCGTCGGCCGGGGTCCAGAACTCGGGATCGGCGTGCCCGTCGAGGGCCAGCGTGGCCACCGGGGGCGCCGAGAGGTCGGGATCGAGGTAGCGCAGCTCGTCGTCCAGCAGGAACAGCACGCGCTCCTCGATCAGCGGCATGATCCGCTCAGGCCCGAAACCCTGGCGGGGCCACTGCCGCACTCCCCTCCTGTGCAGCCACTCGGCGGTGTCGGCGAGCAGCGTGAGGACGCCGGGCAGGTCAGCCGGTTCTGCGCGGCGAAGTGCGAGCGGGTGAAGCAGCGTGTTTGTGTGCATAGTACAACTCCCGTTGCATTGGGCGTACACGCGCATGCGCACGGTGATGACGCAATGTCGCGTAAGGGTGATTTGGGGCCTCAATCCGATATATGGGATTTAAGGCGATTTAGGGGAGTATGCACGACTCCCCCAGGCCAGCGAGGCGGCTAATTCTCGCTGCACCCGGCCGGCGGGATCACCCCTTCTACCCGAGCCCTAGCGGCGATCGAGCTCGTATCTGATCAGATGTTTGTCGGCTGGTAACACCGACATGGCGACACGCACAGGCATGTCTGCCCCGTCGTACCCCACTCGGACGTACACCATTACTGGTGTGCCGAGTTCAAGCTGGAGGCGCTCGGCCTCCTCCTGGTTGGGCATGCGGGCCCAGATGTCGTCGACGACGCGCACCTGCGCATGGCCCAGTTCCTCCAGGACCCGGTTCGCCCCGCGGGCGATGTCGCCGGGCCTGGCGATCTCCGAGTCGGCCACGAGATCACGCGGGAAGTAGGAGTCGTTGGTGTTGTACGGCTGTCCGTCCACGAACCGCAGACGGCGTCTCACCACGGCCAACTCCCCATCGGCCAACTCCAGCCTGCTGGCGATCTCCTCGACGGGAGACACCGTCAGCACCTCGATGTACTGGCTCGGCTCACGGCCTTCCTGCGCTACAGCGTAGGCGAAGGCCTCGCGCAGTTCCCCGCGCGGCTGCGGCTCCAGCTCACGCTGGGGATAGATGAGCAGCGGCCGCCGGTCCCTGACCACGGTCCCGCGTCGCGGCGTGCGCGTGACGAGCCCCTCGTTGACGAGCTCACCGAGGGCCAGCCTGACGGTGTTCCTGCTCACCCCATGGTCTTCCATGAGCTGTGCCTCGGTCGGCAGCTGTGCCCCGGGGCCGAGGACACCCGAGTAGATGGCTCGACGCAACTCCGCCGCCACCTGCTGATACAGCACCGACCTTGCCACTTTCACCCCTTTTGTTCCAACAATTTAGACGATCTGGTTCTAGCAGGCCACAACCCCTTGACCGAACCCCCTTGAGCGGCCCATCATCCATTCGTTGGTACAAATCCATCTAAAGGCCGGTGAGGGGGTGAAGGCCAATGCCGCCGGTCAGCACGGACAAGCCGTACCTGCCCTGGCATCACCCCGGTGAAGCAACACGTTTACTGCGTTACGTGTTGCCGCGCCAGGGGTTCACCCACACCTGCCATGGCGATCGGCATGGCGCCTCCGTGCACTCGGCGTTGACTGAGCTGACCGTGAGGTGCGGCGACGGTTCCTTTGTCGCTGATGAGGAGGGTGGCGCCCCCGTCACGCACTTCATTGATGACCCGGTCGGTGCAGCTCGACGCATCGCCGCACGTTGCCGGCAGCAGGAGCCCTCACGCTCCCCCATCGACTCCGTGAGCGATCACGCGGTCTAGGACTCCATCCCTCGCCGGAGTCCTGGCGCCGCCGCTCACGGGGCAGGAAGCGCGTCCTGGCGGGTCCCCCACGCCCGCCAGGGCGCGCTTTCCTCCGAGGGACCGACATGTGGATCACTTCCTCCCGACAGGCTGCTCTCTCCCGCTGGACCGCCGCCCCGCACGGCGGCGGCCGGGCCCGTCGGCCCGCACCGGCGGCAGGCGCGACCGCGAGCGGCGGCCGCTTGGCCGCCGTCGCCACCGAGCCCGCTCCGCTCACGTGCGCCACCCAGGTCGAGTCGTCCGCGTTGACGTCTACAGCCTCATCATCAACCCTGCGGGGCGGAACCGGGGGCACCTTCGGCATGGTGGGACTGAAGGGATTGGTGGGTACGAATCCATTTGTTATGCCAGGCTCAACCGGCGGGCTCCCAGTCGACGAGCGTCACGTCCCCCTCCTCCCGGTACACCCCCCGCACCCGCTCCCCGGCCCGGGGCTCCCGCCCGCCGCGCCAATTCCCGTACGCCAGGCCGTCCGGCACCGCCGACAGCCGCACCATGACCACCACGTACGGCACCGCGACCCCCGGCACGAACGGCTGGCGCGCGACGATCCAGCTCTCGACCCGCCCCTCGGGCTCCACCGCCCGCCACCGCCACTCCTCGCCGCGGCAGGCCGGGCAGAACGCCCGCGCGGGGAACCGGTCCACGCCGCAGCCCGCGCACCGCTGCACCGCGAACTCGTGCCGGGCGATCCGCTCCCACCACTCGCGCGAGTCGCGGTCCGGCTCGGGACGGTGACCCGCCATCACGCCCTCCTCAGGATCAGCGCGGACGTCGCCGGCAGCACGTACCCCGGCTGCGCCGTGGACAGGGCCACCTCCGCGCCCGGCACCTGGCGGTCGCCCGCCTCGCCCCGGAGCTGCGAGACGGCCTCGGCGATGTGGTTGACGCCGTGCACGTAACCCTCCGACAGGAAGCCGCCGTGCGTGTTGACCGGCAGGGGGCCGTCCAGGGCGGTGGCCCCGGAGGCCACGTACGGCCCGCCCTCCCCCTTCGGGCAGAACCCGTAGTCCTCCAGTTGCACGACCACCGAGTACGTGAAGCAGTCGTAGATCTCGGCCACGTCCACGTCGGCGGGGCCGAGGCCGGCCTGGGCGTACAGGCGCGGGGCCAGCTCGGCCGCGGCCGTCACCGTGGGGTCGCCGGCCGCGCCGGACAGGTGGGACTGGCCGCCGCCCCAGGCCGCCGCGGAGATCAGCACGGGCGGGCGGCGCAGCGCGCGGGCCCGCTCGGCGGTCGTGACCACCACGGCGCACGCCCCGTCGGTCTCCAGGCAGCAGTCCAGCAGCCGGAACGGCTCGGCGATCCACCTGCTGGCCAGGTAGTCCTCCAGCGTGATGGGGGTGCGCATCAGGGCGCGGGGGTTCTTGACCGCGTTGGCGCGCTGGGTGACCGCGAGCGCGCCGAAGTGCTCGGCCGTGGTGCCGTACCTGAGCATGTGGGCGCGGGCGTACATGGCGTACTGCTGGGGCGGGGCGACGTACCCGTACGGGGCCTGGTACTGGACCTCGGGGCTGACCGGCAGGCCGCGCCCGGTGCCGCCCATGCGGAACTCGGAGCGGGCGTTGATCGCCCGGTAGCAGACGACGGTCTCCGCCATCCCGGCCGCCACCGCCAGCGCCGCCTGGCCGACGACGGCGTGGGAGACGCTGCCCCCGCCGAACTGGTCGAGGTGCCAGGACAGTCCGGTCAGGCCCAGCGCGGGGCCGACCAGGGTGGGCGGGGCCGAGTCGCCGACGCGGTGGGTGGCCAGGCCGTCCACGTCGGCGGCGCTCAGCCCGGCGTCGTCCAGGGCGGCCAGCACGGCACGGCAGGCCAGGGTCAGGGTGCTGACCCCGGAGTTCTTGGAGAAAGGGGTGTAGCCGACGCCGGCGATCGCGGTCGCGTCGCGGAAATCAAGCAAGCGCTTGGGCACAATCGTCACGGTAGGCCGGACATTTCACCCATGTCAACGCGGGTCACCGCGGGTCCGGTCGAGCGACTTGACACCTTTTCCGGCTTCCCCTTACCGTCCAAGCAAGCGCTTGGTATGCTAGGCGCAGCCGGTGGACTAGGAGGCGGACCCCCATGAGCACACACGCTGCCCGGCTCGTCGCGCCGGAAAGCTGCCGCGGCCTTCCGACGCCCCATCAGCGCAGGACTCGCAACGGAGCCACCATGCCGACGGGCCCGACCCACCAGAGCGCGAACGGCCACCTCGACAGCCGCCGCTTCCGCCAGGTCCTCGGCCGCTTCGCGACCGGCGTGGTGGCCATCACCGCGCTCGACCCGCAGGACGGGCGCCCCTGCGGCCTGGCGGCCAACTCCTTCACCTCCGTCTCGCTCGACCCGCCGCTGGTCGCCTTCTGCGTGGCGCACACCAGCACGAGCTGGCCCCGGGTGCGCAACTCCGCGGTCCTCACCGTGAACGTCCTGGCCGAGCACCAGCAGGCGGTGTGCGCGCAGATGGCGACCAGGGGCGGCGACAAGTTCGCCGGCCTGGAGTGGACCGGCTCCCCCGGCGGCAACCCGGTGCTGGAGGGCGCGCTGGCCTGGCTCGACTGCTCGGTCGAGGCCGAGCACCCGGCGGGCGACCACGTCATCGTCGTGGCCCGGGTGCTCCAGCTCGACACGCACGCCGACGGCGGCCCGCTGGTGTTCTTCCAGGGCGGCTACGGCGGCTTCCGTTGATCCCTGGGGAGACCCCCGGATTCCGCGAGCGCGCGCGGGCCTGGCTGGAGCGGGCGCTCGGCGGCGAGTTCGCCGCCGCCCGCGGCCTCGGCGGCCCCGGCCGCGAGCACGAGGGCCACGAGCTGCGCCTGGCCTGGGAGCGCCACCTCGGCGCGCACGGCTGGACCTGCCTCGGCTGGCCCGAGCGCTACGGCGGACGCGGCGCCGGCCTCGCCGACCAGGTCGCCTTCCACGAGGAGTACGCCCGCGCCGACGCCCCCGCCCGGGTCGGCCACATCGGCGAGACCCTGGTCGGCCCCACGATCCTGGAGTTCGGCACGGAGGAGCAGAAGGAGCGCTTCCTGCCGCCGATCCGGCGCGGCGAGGAGCTGTGGTGCCAGGGCTACTCCGAGCCCGAGGCCGGCTCCGACCTCGCCGCCGTCCGCACCAGGGCGCACCTGGAGGACGGTGACTGGGTGGTCACCGGGCAGAAGGTGTGGACCTCGCTGGCGCACGTGGCCGACTGGTGCTTCGTCCTGTGCCGCACCGAGCCGGGGTCGCAGCGGCATCGCGGGCTGTCGTACCTGCTGGTGCCGATGCGCGGGCCTGGCGTCACGGTACGGCCGATCACCCAGCTCACCGGCACCTCCGAGTTCAACGAGGTGTTCTTCGACGGCGCGCGCACCGCGGCGGGCAACGTGCTGGGCGCGCCCGGCGACGGCTGGCAGGTCGCCATGGCCACCCTCGGCCACGAGCGCGGCGCCTCCACCCTCGGCCAGCAGATCGGCTTCCGGCGCGAGCTGGCCAAGGTCGTCGCCACCGCGAAGCGGACCGGCGCGGCCGGCGATCCGGTGCTGCGCGACCGCCTGGTGCGGGCCTGGCTGGAGCTGGAGGTCATGCGGCTCAACGCGCTGCGGATGCTGGGGCCCGCCCCGGGGCCCGAGGCGTCGATCGCCAAGCTGTACTGGTCGGAGTGGCACCGGCGGCTGGGCGAGCTGGCGCAGGCCGTCCAGGGCCGGGCGGGCCTGGTGGGCGAGCTGAACGAGCTGCAACGGCTGTACCTGTTCAGCCGGGCCGACACCATCTATGCCGGTTCCAGCGAGATCCAGCGGAACATCATCGCCGAGCGCACGCTGGGACTTCCCCGGTGAAGGGAGAGCCGATGCCACCCGCGCCCCCCAGGGCCCACGGCCTGCTCGACGGCAAGGTGACGCTGGTGACGGCGGCCGCCGGCGCGGGCATCGGCTACGCGACGGCCCGCCGCTGCGCCGAGGAGGGCGCCACGATCGTCCTCTCCGACCGGCACGAGCGCCGCCTGGCCGAGGCCGCCGAGGCGCTGAGCGAGCTGACCGGCGTCAAGCCGCTCGCCGTGCCGTGCGACGTGACGTCCGAGCCGCAGGTGCTCGCGCTGTTCGACGCGGTCGTCGAGGCGCACGGCCGGCTCGACGTGGTGGTCAACAACGCCGGCCTCGGCGGGACGGCGGAGCTGGCGGAGATGACCGACGAGCAGTGGCACGCGGTGCTCGACGTCACCCTCACCGGCACCATGCGCTGCACCAGGGCCGCGCTGCGGCACATGTACGGCCAGGGCTCGGGCGTCATCGTGAACAACGCCTCCGTGGTGGGCTGGCGGGCGCAGCGCGGGCAGGCCCACTACGCCGCCGCCAAGGCCGGGGTGATGGCGCTGACCAGGTGCGTCGCGCTGGAGGCGGCCGGGCACGGAGTGCGGGTCAACGCCGTGGCTCCGTCGCTCGCGGTGCACCCGTTCCTCGCCAGGGTGACCAGCGAGGAGGTGCTGGCGGAGCTGACGGCCAGGGAGGCGTTCGGGCGGTCGGCGGAGCCGTGGGAGGTGGCCAACGTCATCGTCTTCCTGGCGAGCGACTACTCCTCGTACATGACGGGCGAAGTGGTCTCGGTGTCGTCGCAGCATCCCTGACCTGGCCCTGTCAGGGGAATCTCGGGGTAGGCGGACGGGGATTCCCGATCTACCGTGCGTTGCATGGGCACACGCACCACCTTCCTGCTCGACGTCCTCATGACCGAGTTCGGCGAATCGATCAAACGCGACCCGGCCGCCTTCCGCCGCAAGTTCCGCAAGATGGCGGCCTCCCCCTTCGCCTTCTACCGGGGCAGCGCGTGCCTGTTCTACGCCGACGTGACCGGCCCGTACGCCGACGACGCCTACCTCGACGGCCCGACCGGCCGCGTCTGGATCCACGGCGACCTGCACGCCGAGAACTTCGGCACCTACATGAACGCCTCCGGCCAGCTCGTGTTCAACGTCAACGACTTCGACGAGGCCTACGTCGGCCCGTACGTGTGGGACCTCAAGCGCTTCGCGGCCAGCGTGGCGCTGCTCGGCTACGCCAAGGCGCTGTCGGACGACGCGATCGGCGGGCTGGTGTCCGACTTCGCGGGGGCGTACCTGGAGGAGCTGGGCGCGATCGCGGCCGGCGGGGACGACGCGATCGGCTCGCTCACCCTGGACACCACCTCCGGCGTGCTGCACCGGGTGCTCCAGACCGCCCGGCTCAGCACGCGGGTGGCGCTGCTCGACGTGGAGACGGTGATCGACGACTACGACCGGCGCTTCGCGCTCATGGAGGGGCGCGAGCCGGTGGACGGCCCGACCAGGGAGGCGGTGCTGGCGGCGTTCGCCGGCTACCTGGCGACGCTGCCCCAGCCGGGCAGCCCGGTCGAGCACGTGGTCAAGGACGTGGCGCTGCGCAAGGGCGTCGGCATCGGGTCGGCGGGGCTGCCGTCGTACAACCTGCTGCTGGAGGGCCGCTCGCAGGCCCTGGAGAACGACGTCATCCTCTACATGAAGCAGGCGGCGGCGCCGGCCGTGGCGCGCTACGTCACCGACGAGAAGGTGGCCTCCTACTTCCTGCACCAGGGGCACCGCACGGCCGAGTCGCAGCGGGCGCTGCAGGCCTACGCCGACCCGTGGCTGGGGTACACGACGCTCAACGGGACGGGGCAGCTCGTCGCCGAGGTCTCGCCGTACTCGGCGGACCTGAACTGGGACGAGGTCAACGAGCCGGGCGAGCTGCGCTCGATCATGCGCGACCTCGGCCGGGCGGTGGCGCGCATGCATTCCGTGGCCGACGACGAGTCCAGCCACGACCTGGTCGACTTCTCGACGGAGGAGGCGATCGTGGGGGTGATCGGCGGCGACCGGGCGGGGTTCGCGGCGATGCTGGTGGAGTTCGCCCATCGGTACGGGGCGCAGGCCCGCGGGGACCATCAGCGGTTCGTGGACCTGTTCCGCAACGGCGGCCTGCCCGGGGTGTGAACCGACCGGCCGGTATGGCATGCTCCGGAACATGACTCTGTTCTCGGTGGAAGGCAAGACGGTCGTCGTCACGGGCGGCTCGCGGGGCATCGGCCGCATGATCGCGGAGGGGTTCGTCGCGGCGGGCGCGAACGTCTGCATATCGGCGCGCAAGGCGGCCGAGGTCGGCAAGACCGCCGCCGAGCTGGGCTGCACGGCCGTGCCGGCCGACCTGTCCACGGAGGAGGGCCGCGAGGCGCTGGCCGCGGCCGTGGACGGGCCGCTGCACGTGCTGGTCAACAACGCGGGGGCGACCTGGGGCGCGCCTCTGGAGGAGTATCCCGAGTCCGCCTTCGACAAGCTCTGGAACATCAACGTCAAGGGCGTCTTCGCGCTGACCCAGCGGTTCCTGCCGCAGCTCAGGCAGGCCGCCGGGCCCGAGGACCCGGCCCGGGTGATCAACGTGGGCTCGATCGACGGCCTCCGGGTGCCGGCGTTGCCGACCTACGCCTACTCCTCCACCAAGTCCGCCGTCCACATGCTCACCCGCCACCTGGCCCGGCACCTGGCCAAGGAGCACATCACGGTCAACGCCATCGCGCCGGGGCCGTTCGAGTCGAAGATGATGGCCTTCGCGCTCGACGACCCCGCCACGCGGGAGAGCATCGAGACCGGCGTGCCGCTCGGGCGCATCGGCCGGCCCGACGACATGGCGGGCACGGCGATCTTCCTGGCCTCGCGGGCGGGGGCGTACCTGACGGGCACGGTGATCCCGGTGGACGGCGGGATCTCCTGCTGACTAGAGCAGCTCGGCCAGGGCCTTGGTGAACGCCGCGGGGGCTCCCGGGTCGTGCCGCAGGTAGAGGTAGGGCTCGGTCAGCTCCAGCTCGATGACCGCCGGGCTGCCGTCGGGCAGCCGCACCAGGTCGACCCGGGCGTACAGCAGCGGCCCCGCGACGGTGTCGAGCACCCGCTCGGCCAGCTCGACCTGGTCGGCGGCGGGCGTGCGGGTCTCGGCGCGGGCGAGGTCGGCGGACGTGGCGGCCGCCGACAGCATCGGCGTGCGGCGGACGGCGTGGCTGAAGCGGCGGTTGAAGTACAGCAGCGAGGTCTCGCCCTCGGTCTCCACCATGTCGAGGTACGGCTGCACCATCGGCGTGCGCCCGCCGGCCTCCAGCGCGGCGGCCAGGGCGGCGGCCTCGTCGCGGTCGCGGGTGCGGGCGGTGTCGCGGGCGCCCGCCGAGATCGCGGGCTTGACGACGTACTCCGGCCAGTCGGGCAGGCCCCGCGACGACCAGTGCGTGGGCACCGAGGGCAGGTCGCGCAGGTAGGTCTTGTCGGTGTTGGCCTCGATCACGGCGAGCGGGTTGAGCAGCCGGGCGGAGCGTTCCACGCGGCGCGCCCAGGCCAGGAACTCCGCGCGCCGGGGCACGTAGTCCCAGACCGAGCGGACCACGACCGCGTCGTAGGCGCTCCAGTCGGCGGCCGGGTCGTCCCAGCGCTCGGCGCGGCCCTCGATGCCGGCCGCCCGCCAGGCCGCGAGGACCAGGGCGAGCTCGTCGTCGTGTTGCGGGCCGTCGTCGAAAGTGGCATAAGCGCAGGTAGTCACCGTGCGATGCTAGTACGGCGTGAGCCAGGCCATTTCGGCTGGCCTGGCTCACGCGCGCGGGCTCACGCCCCTCGCGGGCTAGTCGACCACGTCGTCGATGTAGGCGTCGCTGCCGTCGGTCGTCGTCACGGCGTTGCCGTTGACGTTGTTGACGCTGGTGGCGTTGACGCCGGCGACGTTGACGTTGCCCACGTTGCCGAAGTTGTTGCCCGACTGCGAGGCGTCGCTGTTGGAGCTGGTGTTGCCGGCGTTGGTGTCGGCCTGGGCGGGAGCCGACAGCAGGAGGGCGCCGGCCGCGGCCGCCGCGACCACGCCGGCCACCCGGAGCTTGTTCACCATGTCGAGGTCCTTTCGGTGAGTCAGTCGAAGATGTAGGTCACCGCGATGCCGCCGGTGGTGGCGGTGGTGGCGATGCCGTTGACGTTGTTGACGTTCGTCGAGGTGTCCTCGCCGTGGTTGTGCGAGGTGACGTCGCCGAAGTTGTTCCCGGACTGCTCCGAGTCGGTGTTGCTGCTGCCGTTGTCGGACCAGACCCAGCCGTCGGGCACGACGTCGGCGTGTGCGGGGACAGCGAGAAGTGCGCCGGCCGCGACCGCTGTCGCCGTTGCCGCGGCGGCGCACACTCTTCGGATCATCTGTGCTCCTTCTCCGTCGAGGAGAACCCCCGGAGACAGCGGGCACCACGGGCCCCAGGCGCCCCTCCGCCTCCGCCTACCTTGGCGAGCTTATAACTGAGAGTTGTAATTAGGTAGCTCATAGTATTCAGAATATTGTTCGGGGAAGACACTGACATGGGGTGTCAGTGACCTCGCCCTACCGTCCGCCGCATGACGATCCACGAACTACGGCGGTACACCCTGCTGCCCGGGCGGCGCGACGAGCTGATCACGCTGTTCGAGCGGGAGTTCGTCGAGGCGCAGGAGGCGGCGGGCATGCGCGTCTCCGGCACCTTCCGCGACCCGGACGCGCCCGACACCTTCACCTGGCTGCGGAGCTTCCCCGACATGGAGGCGCGGCGGGCCGCGCTGGAGGCGTTCTACACGGGGCCGGTGTGGCTGGCCCACCGGGAGGCGGCCAACGCCACGCTGGTGGACTCCGACGACGTGCTGCTGCTGCGGGCGCTCACCGAGCCCCCGGCGGCGGACCGGCCGGGGGTGGGAGCGAGCGCGCTCCCGGCCGCGGAGTACGTCGCCACGGTCTACCCCGTGGGGGACGGCTTTCCCGCGTTCTTCGCCGAGGTGGTCGCGCCGGCGCTGGCGGAGGCTGGGGCTCGGCCGGTCGCGCGGTTCGTCACCGAGCACGCCGAGAACACCTTCCCGCGGCTGCCGGTGCGGAGCGGGGAGAACGTGTTCGTCTGGTTCGCCCGCTTCCCGGAAGCGGGGGCGGGGGCCGGCCTCGCCGCCGTGGATCTGCCGCTGGTGGAGAACCGGCTGACGGGCGCGCCGCAGCGGATGCGTCTTCGCCCCACGGCCCGTTCCGCCATGCGCTGACCCGGTCCGCGGTCGCTCAGCCCTTCGCGGCGAGGTCGCGCCAGAGGGGGATCTCGCCGCCGCCGTCCACCCGGACCTCCGCGCCCGTCACGTAGCCGGGCGCGGCCAGCCACAGGCACGCCTCCGCGACGTCCTCGGGCCTGGCCAGGCGGCCGGCCGGGATCGCCGCCCCCAGCGGGCCGTCCCCCTGTCCTGGCGGGCCGTAGTGGGGGGCGGCGGCCTCCGTGGCGGCGAGGCCGACGACGACCGTGTTGACCCGCACCTCCGGCGCCCACTCGGCGGCCAGGCAGCGGGCCAGGTGGTGCAGCCCCGCCTTGGCCGCGCCGTAGGCGGAGGTGCCGGGCGAGGGCCGGACGCCGCTCGCGCTGCCGATCATCACCACGGCCCCGCGCGAGGCGGCCAGCAGCGGCCGGGCGTACTGGGCGACGAGGAGCGGCGCCGTCAGGTTCAGCTCGATCACCCGGGCGTGCAGGCGCGGCGAGGTGCCCTCCAGCGGCGCGTACGGCGACCCGCCCGCGTTGTTGACCACGACGTCGAGCCGCCCGAACCCGGCCATCAGCCGTTCGACGTCCGCCGCCGCCCGCACGTCGGCGGGCACGAACCGGAACTCCGCCCGCTCGGGCGCGTGCCGGGCGCAGACCGTGACGTCGGCGCCCGCCCGGGCGAAGGCCCGCGCGACGCCCAGCCCGATGCCTTTGGTGCCGCCGGTCACCAGGACGGACCTGCCCGTGTAGTCGTAAGTGACGGTCACGGGTGCTACCGTACCAAGCGGGACCAAGCAAGCGTTAGGTGCAACCAGGAGGTGGGGCGGCGGGATGGGGATCACGCTGCGGGCCGGGCCGGTCGCCGAGGTCGTCATGGACGTCCCCCCGGTGAACGCGCTGAGCGTGCGGGCCTGGGAGGAGCTGGCGGCGGCCCTGCGGGCGGCCGGGGACGACCCGGAGACCCGGGTGGCCGTGCTGCGGGCCGAAGGCCGCGGCTTCAACGCCGGGGTGGACATCAAGGAGCTGCGCGACGCCGCCGGTCACGAGCGGCTGGTCGCCGTCAACCGGGCCTGCCACGCCGCCTTCGCCGCCGTCTACGACTGCCCGGTGCCGGTGATCGCCGCCGTGCACGGGCACTGCCTGGGCGGCGGCGTCGGCCTGGCCGGCAACGCCGACGTCGTGGTGGCCGCCGAGGACGCCTACTTCGGCCTGCCCGAGGTGGACCGGGGCGCGCTCGGCGCGGCCACCCACCTGGCGCGCCTGGTGCCTCAACATCTCGTGCGGGCCATGGTCTACACGTGCAGGAACGTCACGGCGGCCGAGCTGCGCGCGTTCGGCTCGGTGCTGGAGGTCGTGCCGCGCGACAAGCTGCGCGAGGCCGCGCTGGAGGTGGCCGGGCAGATCGCGGCCAAGGACCCGTACGTGATCCGCCGCGCCAAGGAGTCGCTGAACGGCATCGACCCGGTGGACGTCCACCGCAGCTACCGCTTCGAGCAGGGCTTCACCTTCGAGCTCACCCTCATGGGCGCGGGCGACCGGCACCGGGAGCGCTTCCGGTGACGGGCGGGCCGGCGGGCAAGGTGATGACCGCCGAGCAGGTGGCGGCGACCCTGGAGAGCGGGATGACCGTCGGGATCGGCGGCTGGGGGTCGCGGCGCAAGCCGATGGCCCTGGTGCGGGCGGTCCTCGGCACCTCCGTCCGCGACCTGACCGTGATCTCCTACGGCGGACCGGACGTCGGCCTGCTCTGCGCGGCCGGGAAGGTGCGCCGGGTCGTCGCCCCGTTCGTGACGCTCGACACGATCCCCCTGGAGCCGAACTTCCGCCGGGCCAGGCAGGCCGGGCAGATCGCGTTCACCGAGTACGACGAGGGCATGTTCATGTTCGGCCTGCTGGCGGCGGCGCACCGGCTGCCGTTCCTGCCGACCCGCGCCGGGATGGGCTCGGACGTGCTGCGGGTCAACCCGGAGCTGCGCACGGTGCGCTCGCCGTACGGGGACGGGGAGGAGCTGGTCGCGGTGCCCGCGCTCACCATGGACGTGGCGCTGGTGCACCTCAACCGCGCCGACGCCCGGGGCAACGCCCAGTACCTCGGGCCCGACCCGTACCTCGACGACCTGTACGCCAAGGCGGCGGCCCGCTGCTACGTCTCCTGCGAGCGCCTGGTGGACACCGCCGACCTGCTGAAGGAGGGGCCGGTGCAGTCGTTGCTGATCAGCCGGTCCATGGTGGCCGGCGTGGTGGAGGCGCCCGGCGGGGCCGGGTTCACCTCGTGCGAGCCCGACTACGGGCGCGACGAGGAGCGGCAGCGGCGTTACGCGGAGACGGGGAGCGATGAGCACCAGGGCTGACGTCTGCGTGGTGGCGTGCGCGGAGGCCTTCCGCGGCGACGGCGAGATCCTGGCGGCCGGCATCGGCGGCGCCGTCACGGTGCTGGCGGCCCGGCTGGCGCGGCTGACGTTCGAGCCGGACCTGCTCACGCACGACGGCGGCTGCCTGCTCACCGGCGACGTGCCCCCGCTGGGGCGGCCGCCGGAGGTGGTGGAGGGGTGGCTGCCGTTCCGCGACCACCTGTGGCTGGTGCTGAACGGGCGGCGGCACGTCATGCTCGGCGCGAGCCAGATCGACCGGCACGGCAACACCAACATCTCCTGCATCGGCGACTGGGCCCGGCCGAAGGCGCAGCTCCTCGGCGTGCGCGGCGCGCCGGGCAACACCCGGTGCGACCCGACGAGCTACTGGATCCCCCGGCACGGCCCGCGCGTGTTCGTGCCGCAGGTGGACCTGGTGAGCGGGCTCGGCACCGACCGGGGCGCCGCCGAGCTGCGCCGCGTGGTGACGAACCTGGCCGTCCTCGACTTCGCCGGCCCGGACGGGACGATGCGGCTGGTCTCCGTGCACCCGGGGGTGAGCGTGGCGGACGTGGTGGCGGCGACCGGCTTCGAGCTGGCCGTCCCCGGCGAGGTGCCGGTGACCCGCGAGCCGACCGCCGGGGAGCTGCGCGTCCTCGACCGGCTCGACCCCGGCCGGGCCCGCGAGCGCGAGGTGGCGGCGTGAGGACCGCGCTCACCGACCTGGTGGGCTGCCGCCATCCGATCGTGCAGACCGGCATGGGCTACGTCGCGGGCGCCCGGCTGGCGGCCGCGGCCTCGTCGGCCGGCGCGCTCGGCGTCATCGGCGCGGCCACGCTGTCGGTCGCGGAGATGACCGCGGCCGTCCGCCGCGTCAAGGAGCGCACCGACCAGCCCTTCGGCGTCAACCTGCGCTCCGACGCCGACGACGCCGCCGAGCGGATCGAGGTGCTGGTGCGCGAGGGCGTGCGGGTGGCCTCCTTCGCGCAGGCGCCCCGCCGGGACCTCATCGCCCGGCTGAAGGACGCCGGCGTGGTGACGATCCCGTCCGTGGGGGCGCGGCGGCACGCCGAGAAGGTGGCCGCGTGGGGCGTGGACGCGGTCATCGTGCAGGGCGGCGAGGGCGGCGGACACACCGGCCCGCTCGCCACCACCCTGCTGCTGCCCCAGGTCGTGGACGCCGTGGACATCCCGGTGATCGCGGCGGGCGGCTTCTTCGACGGGCGCGGCCTGGTGGCCGCCCTGGCGTACGGGGCCTGCGGGATCGCCATGGGCACCCGCTTCCTGCTCACCGCCGACTCGCCCGTGCCCGGCGAGGTGAAGAACACCTACCTGGCCGCCCGCGAGACCGTGGTCACCACCAAGGTGGACGGGGTGCCACACCGGGTGCTGGCCACGCCGTTCGTGGCCGGGCTCGAACGTGCCCGGCTGGCCCGCGCGGTGCTGAACGGGGCCCGCTTCAAGCGGCTGTCGGGGCTGTCGTGGGCGGCGATGCTGCGTGAGGGCCGCCGCATGCGCCGCGGCCGGGAGCTGACCTGGGCTCAGGTGCTGCAGGCGGCCAACACGCCGGTGCTGCTGCGCGCGGCCATGGTGGAGGGGCGGGCGGACCTCGGGGTGATGGCGTCGGGGCAGGTCGTGGCGCTGCTCGACGACCTGCCGTCCTGCCGGGAGCTGGTGGAGCGGGTGATGGCGGAGGCGGAGCGCACGCTCACGCGTCTGGGAGGTTCTTCAGCGCCTCCCGGCGGCTGAGGCCGGAGATGCCCTTGGCCCGGACGTAGCGGAGCACCTCGGCCGGGTTGGTCTTGGCGTACTCGCGTAACGCCCAGCCGATGGCCTTGCGGGCGAAGAAGTCGTTGTCGGACAGGCTGGGCTCGATGCAGGCGTACAGCAGGGCGGTGTCGGTGCGGGCCTTGAAGCGGTTCTGGCAGAGGATCGCGGTGCGGCGCTTCCAGAGGTCGCGGTCGTGGGCCCACTCCAGCATGAGGGGGCGCATCGAGTCGGGGTAGGCGGCGAGCAGGCCGCCGACCCGGTGGGTGGCCAGCTCGTCCACGAGGTCCCACCAGGCGCCGGTGACGATCATCTCCTCGTACATGGGGAGCGTGTAGAGGGTCTGGAAGCGCCGGTAGAAGTGGTGCCCCGACAGGTCGACGGCGGCGTAGCGCTCCTCGCGGTACTCCGCCTCGCGCCACAGCGCGAGCACGGCCCGCCGCCACTCGGGCGCGCTGCCGAGCCGGTGCTCGGCGAAGACCCGCCGGAGCGCGGCCCGCCGCGGCACCGCCTGGACGCCGAGGAACGGCATGGCGGACTTCATGTACGCCCGCATCGCCTCCGCCTTGTCCGGCTCGGCCACCTCCTGGAGGGCCAGCCGGACGGCTTTGCCGAGGCTCATCCCTCGGGCTGCGTCGTCCGCTCGCCGGTGGCGAGACCGTCGAACAACACCGTGATGTAGTGCTCGGCCAGGCCGTTGGTGTTGAGCCTGCCGCCCGGGCGGAACCAGCGGACCGCGACCCAGATGGTGTCGCGGATCATGCGGTAGGTCAGCTTGGGGTCGACGTCGGCGCGGAACTGCCCGGCGGCCTGGCCGGCCTTGATCTGGGTGACCCAGATCTGCTCGACCTCGTCCTCGGCCTTGACCAGGTAGTTGAAGCGCTCGAACTGGCGCAGGTAGTTCCAGTCGTTCTGCATGACGGTGATGGCCGCCCGGTGCGGCTCCAGGGTGCCGAAGCCGATGCGGACCATCTCCGACAGCACCGTGCGCGGGTCGGCGCTGGTGTCGACGGCGGCGCGGTAGCGGGCGATGAGGTCGTCGAGGAAGGTGGACAGCACCTCGTCGACGATCGTCTCCTTGGAGTCGAAGTGGTGGTAGAGACTTCCGGAGAGGATGCCCGCCTCGTCGGCGATCTCGCGTACGGTCGTGGCCTGGAAGCCCTTGCGCGCGAAGAGCTCCGCGGCGAGCTTGACGAGATGGTCGCGGCGCTCGGACGCCGGCCCGGAGGAGGCGGCCCGCTGGCGCTTCGCCGGGGTGGCGGTGCCGGAGTTCTTTCGCGTGGTCACGTCACCATTATGAGGCTTCGCACAATCGCTTGTTCACCTGACGAGCGCAGCTCATGGGGCATTCCGCACTAGACCAAGCGCTTGTTAGGATACCGGGATGAGTGAGGCGTACCTCGTCGGGGCCGTCCGCGCGCCGGTCGGGCGCAGGAACGGCGGCCTGGCCCGCACCCATCCCGCCGACCTCGGCGCCCACGTGCTCCGGGAGCTGATGGACCGCGCGGACGTCGACCCCTCCGCCGTCGAGGACGTGATCCTCGGCTGCGTGGACACCGTCGGGCCGCAGGCCGGCGACGTGGCCCGGACCTGCTGGCTGGCCGCCGGGCTGCCCGAGGAGGTGCCCGGCGTCACGGTGGACCGCCAGTGCGGCTCCTCCCAGCAGGCCCTGCACTTCGCCGCCCAGGCCGTGCTGTCCGGCACCAGCGACCTGGTGGTGGCGGGCGGCGTGCAGAGCATGAGCATGGTCCCGATCAGCGCGGCCATGCTCGCCGGCCGGCCGCTCGGGCACGCCGACCCGTTCACCGGCTCCGCCGGCTGGGCCGAGCGGTACGGCACCCAGGAGGTCTCCCAGTTCGCCGGCGCGGAGCGCATCGCCGAGCGGTGGGGCCTGTCACGGGAGGAGATGGAGCGCTACGCCCTGGAGTCGCACCGGCGGGCCCTGCACGCCATCGACGCCGGATATTTCCGGCGCGAGATCGTCCCCTGCGCCGGCGTCGACACCGACGAGGGCCCCCGCCGCGACACCTCCGCCGAGCGGATGGCCGCGCTGAGGCCCCTCACCGAGGGCGGCCGGCTCACGGCCGCGCTCGCCTCGCAGATCTCCGACGGCGCCGCCGCCCTGCTCGTCGCCTCCCCCCGCGCGGTACGCGACCACGGTCTGACCCCGCGCGCCCGCGTCCACCACCTGTCGGCCCGCGGCGACGACCCGATCACCATGCTCACCGCGCCCATCCCGGCCACCGCGCACGCGCTCGGCAGGACCGGCATGTCCATCGACGACTTCGACGCGATCGAGGTCAACGAGGCGTTCGCGTCGGTCGTGCTGGCCTGGATCAAGGAGAGCGGCGCCGACCCGGCCCGGGTCAACCCCAACGGCGGCGCGATCGCGCTCGGCCACCCGCTCGGCGCGACCGGCGCGGTGCTGGCCGTCAAGCTGCTGCACGAGCTGGAGCGGACCGGCGGCCGGTACGGCCTGCAGACGATGTGCGAAGGGGGCGGCCAGGCGAACGTCACCGTCATCGAACGCCTTCCGCACTGAGGGGATCGCACTGACGTCAGAAAATGCCTCTAGCAAATAGGAAACTTTCCTATTAGATTTCGGGTCATGCCACAGAGCGGTGACCTGCTTCGCCTTGCCGACGCCGTCCTCTTCCCGGGGTTCGCCGGGCACACGCCTCCCGACTGGCTCCGCCGCAGGCTGGGCGAGGGGCTGGCGGGCGTGGTGCTGTTCTCGCGCAACATCGCCGACCCGGCGCAGGTCGCCCGGCTGACCGCCGCGCTGCGCGCCGAGAACCCCGCCGTACTCGTCGGCACCGACGAGGAGTCCGGCGAGGTCACCCGGCTGGAGGTCGCGGCGGGCAGCAGCCGCCCCGGCGGTTACGCCCTCGGCGTCGTGGACGACGTCGCCCTGACCGAGGCCGTCGCCTGCGACCTCGGCGCCGACCTGGCCCGCGCCGGCATCACGATCGACTTCGCCCCCTCCGCCGACGTCAACTCCAACCCGGACAACCCGGTCATCGGGCTGCGAGCCTTCGGCGCGGACCCGGCGCTGGTCGCCCGGCACACCCGGGCCTTCGTCCGCGGCCTCCAGGCGGCCGGCGTCGCGGCCTGCGCCAAGCACTTCCCCGGGCACGGCGACACCTCCGTCGACTCCCACCACGGCGTGCCCGTGGTCGCCGGCGAGGGCATCGAGGACGCCCTGCTGCCCTTCCGCGAGGCGATCAAGGAGGGCGTCAAGGCGGTCATGACCGGGCACCTGCTCGTGCCGTCGTACGACGAGGAACTGCCCGCCACGCTCAGCCCCAAGGTCCTCACCGGGCTGCTCCGCGAGGAGCTGGGCTTCGACGGCATGATCATCACGGACGGCATCGAGATGGCGGCGGTGTCGGGGGCGTACGGGATCGGGGGCGCCTCCGCCCGCGCCATAGCCGCCGGCGCGGACGCGATCTGCGTGGGCGGCGAGCGCGCCGACGAGGCGACCGCCGCCGGGATCAGGGACGCGATCGCCGCCGCCGTGGCCGACGGACTGCTGCCCGAGGAACGGCTGGCCGACGCCGCTCGCCGGGTCCGCGAGCTGGCCTCCTGGGCCGCCTCCTCGGGCAGCCCGGCGGCGGGCGACGGCCGGCTCGGCCTGGCCGCGGCCCGCCGCGCCGTGCGCGTCACCCGCCGCTCCACCGCGCCGGTGCTGCCGTTGTCCGGGCCCGCCGCCGTCGTGGAGCTGGCTCCCGAGATGAACCTGGCCATCGACAGGAACACGCCCTGGGGCGTCGGCGAGCCGCTGTCGCGGCTGCTGCCCGGCACCACGGTCGCCCGCCTGGCCGCCGGGGAGGCGACCGGCGCGGCCCTGGAGCGGCTGATCGCGGCGGCCGCCGGGCGCGCGCTGGTGGTCGTGGTCCGCGACGCGCACCGCTACGCCTGGCAGGGCGAGGCGCTGCGGCACCTGCTGAGCGCCCGGCCGGACGCGGTCGTCGTCGAGATGGGCCTGCCCGCCCGCTCCGACCTCGGCGCGGTGCACGTCGCCACCTACGGCTCGGCCCGCGTCTGCGGGCAGGCGGCGGCGGAGGCGCTGACCGGCCGGCTCTGACTTCTGCGGCGCGACGGCTCCGGACCACCGACCGGCCCTGCCCCCCGCGGCGCGGCGGCTCGGGACCGGCGGCCGGTAGGCTTCCGGCCGTGGACTTCGACGGCGAGGACCTTTCCCACAAGGCGCTGGGCGACCGGCTGCCGCCCGGCGAGCAGCACCTGTTCCGGGGCTGCGACCTGACGGAGGCCGACCTGTGGGGGGCCGCGCTCGGCGGGGCCAGGTTCGAGTCCTGCGTCCTCGACGGCACCGACTTCCGCAGGGCCGACCTCGACGGCGCGGTCTTCACGGGCGGAGGCGGCATGCGCACCCGCTTCAACGACGCCGACCTCATCGACGCCTCCTTCACCGACGTCGACCTGTCCTCGGCCCAGTTCGCCGGGGCGCTGCTGACCGACGCCGCGTTCACCGGCTGCCGCATGATCGGCGCCTCGCTCACCGCCTCGCGCGGCACCGGCTTCACGCTCACCCGCTCCAACCTCACCCTGGCCAACCTGGGCGGCTGCTCGCTGCGCGGCGCGCTGGTCGAGGGCGTGCGCTTCGACGACGCCGACCTGTCGGGCTGCGACTTCACCGAGGCCACCCTGAACGACTGCCGGCTCCTCGGCGCCCGCCTGCTCGGCGCCACGTTCACGAAGGCCGACCTGCGGGGCGCCGACCTCGGGCAGCCCGACGACGCCCGGCTGCGCGCGTTCGCGGGCGCGGTCATCAACCAGGCCCAGGCCAACGCCATCCTCGCCGCCCGCGGCATCACCGTGGCGTGATCAGCGGGTCCACAGGGCGTCCTGGACGGCCTGCACCAGGGCCATGAGCTCGGGTGTGACCCGGTCGCGTGACCAGGCCAGCGCGTAGGTGATCCGCAGCTCCCCCGCCTCCAGCGGCACGAAGCGCACATCGTCGCGGCGCACCGCGCGGACCAGGAGCTGCGGGATGGGCAGCAGGCCCGCGCCGGCCGCCACCAGGTCGAGCGCGGCGCCGAAGTCGTCGTCGGGGACCAGGCGCGAGCGGCCGGGCAGGCCCGCCCACGGGCGGGCGGACGGGGTGAGCAGGAGGTGGCCGGCCAGGTCGTCCGGGGTGAGCCGGGGGCGGGCGGCCAGGCGGTGGCCGGCCGGGACGGCCAGGTGGTCCACGGTCACGTGGAAGCGGGCGGCCGTGACGAACGCGGCCGGGGCCGGGGTGGCGAGGATGGCGGCCGAGACCTCGCCCGCCGCGAGCGCCTGCGCCGCCGCGGCGCGGCCGGCGGCGCGCAGCTCCACGCCGATCGACGGGCTGCGCCCGGCCAGGCGGCGCACGACGCGGGCGGCGAGCGTGCCGACGAGCGGTGGATAAGCCAGGTGAATGGTCGGCCGGGCGAGCCGGGCGGCTTCGGCGGTGAACGCGGCGGCCGACTCCAGCACCTGCTCGGCATAGGGCAGCAGCGCCTTGCCGGCGGCGGTGAGCCGCACCTCGCGGGCGGTGCGCTCGAAGAGCCGGACGCCGGCGGCGCGTTCGAGCCGGGTGATGGCCTGGCTCATCGCCGGCTGCGACATGCCCAGGTCGGCGGCGGCGGCCGAGAAGCTCAGCCGGGCGGCGACCCGGGTGAAGCAGTGGATCTCTCTGAGCATAAGCAGCACCAATACATGGTGCACGACCCGGCGGAAGATCGGCACGATCGCAGGCGACCGCACACCTGTTGAGAGGAAGAAGAGATGTTTCCGACGTCCACCGTGCTGGGATATCCGCGGATCGGGCCGGACAGGGAGCTGAAGCGGGCCCTGGAGGCGTACTGGGACGGGCGCTCGACGCGGGCCGAGCTGGAGCGGACGGGGGCGGAGCTGCGGGCCGCGACCTGGCGGCGGCTGGCCGGGCTGGGGCTGGAGGGGCTGCCGTCGAACACGTTCTCGCTCTACGACCACGTGCTCGACACGGCGGTGCTCCTGGGCGCGGTGCCGGAGCGCTACCGGGGGGCCGCCGACCCCTACTTCGCGATGGCCCGCGGCACCGACGGCCTGGCTCCGCTGCGGATGACGAAGTGGTTCGACACCAACTACCACTACATCGTCCCCGAGATCGGCCCGGACACCGTGTTCAAGCTGGACGCCGCCAAGCCGCTCGGCGAGGTGCGCGAGGCGCGGGCCCTCGGGTACGAGACCCGCCCGGTGCTCGTGGGACCGGTGACGTTCCTGCTGCTGGCGGGGGCGCTGGACCGGCTGGAGGACGTGCTCGGCTGCTACGCGGAGCTGCTCGCCGAGCTGGCCGCCGAGGGCGTGGCCTGGGTGCAGCTCGACGAGCCCGCGCTGGTCGCCGACCGCACGCCGGAGGAGCTGGCCGCGGTGCGCGCCGCCTACGACCGGCTCGGCGCGCTGCCCGCCCGGCCGGGGTTGTTCGTCGCCTCGTACTTCGGCGACCTCGGCGAGGCGCTGCCCGCGCTGGCCGCCACGCCGGTGGAGGCCATCGGCCTGGACCTGGTGCGCGGCGGCGTCCCCGCCCTGGACCTGACCGGCAGGACCGTGGTCGCGGGCGTGGTGTCCGGGCGCGACGTGTGGCGGACCGCGCCGGAGCCGGCCCTCGCGGCGCTGGCCGCGATCCGCGCCGACCGGGTCACGGTGAGCACGTCGTGCTCGCTGCTGCACGTCCCCTACGACGTGGCGGCCGAGCCGGACCTGGACCCGGCGCTGCGGGCCCGGCTGGCCTTCGCCGAGCAGAAGGTGGCCGAGGTGGTGGCCCTGGCCGGGATGCCGCGCGACGGCGCGGCCGTCCCCGCCGGGCCGTCCGTGGCGCTGCCGGGGCCGGTGCCGGCGGAGGCCGCGCGCCGTACCCGGTGCGGGCCGCGGCGCAGGCCGCGCACCTCGGGCTGCCGCCGCTGCCCACCACCACGATCGGCTCGTTCCCGCAGACCGGCGAGCTGCGCGCGGCCCGCGCCGCCGTCACCGCGGGCACGCTGAGCGCCGGGGAGTACGAGCGCCGCGTCGAGGCCGAGATCGAGCGGGTGATCCGGCTGCAGGAGCGGCTCGGCCTGGACGTCCTGGTGCACGGCGAGCCCGAGCGCAACGACATGGTGCAGTACTTCGCCGAGCACCTCGACGGCTTCGCCGTCACCAGGAACGGCTGGGTCCAGTCGTACGGCTCCCGCTGCACCCGCCCGCCGATCCTGCACGGCGACGTGCGCCGGCCGGCGCCGATCACGGTGCGCTGGGCCCGGTACGCGCAGTCGCTGACGGAGCAGCCGGTCAAGGGCATGCTGACCGGCCCCGTGACGATCGTGGCCTGGTCGTTCCGCCGGGACGACCTGCCGCTGCGCGACGTGGTGTTCCAGGTCGCGGAGGCCATCAGGGAGGAGGTGGCCGACCTGGAGGCGGCCGGGACGTCGATCATCCAGGTGGACGAGCCGGCGCTGCGCGAGCTGCTGCCGCTGCGGCGGGCGGCGCAGGAGGAGTACCTGGAGTGGGCGGTCGCGGCGTACCGGCGGGCCACCTCGGGCGTCGCCGACCGCACGCAGATCCACACGCACCTGTGCTATTCGGACGCCGACCAGATCCTCGCCGCGATCGACGGGCTGGACGCCGACGTGACCACGATCGAGTCGGCCCGGTCGGGGGCGCGCATTCTGGGCGCGGTGCGGGAGTTCGGGCGCGGGCTCGGGCCGGGCGTCTACGACATCCACTCGCCGCGCGTGCCGCCCGCGGCGGAGGTCGAGGAGCTGCTGCGGCGGACGCTGGCCGCGCTGCCCGCCGAGCGGGTCTGGGTGAACCCGGACTGCGGGCTGAAGACGCGGACGTACGAGCAGGTGGAGGCGGCCCTCGCCAACGTCGTCGCGGCCGCCCGCCGCCTGCGGGAGCGGGCCGGTCAGGCGTAGCGCTCGGTGAACTCCTCGATCGTCATGCCGAACAGCACCTCGTCGTCGTAGCGGCCGGCGTGGTAGTGGCTCCTGCGGCGGCGGCCCTCCTCGACGAAGCCCATCCGCCGGTGCAGGGCCAGCGAGGGCTCGTTGGAGCCGTACACCCACGCCTCGGCCTTCTGGAAGCGGCGCTCGAAGAACATGTACCGCAGCACGAGCACGACGGCCTCGGAGGCGTAGCCGTTGCGCCGGTGGGGCCGGCCGACGCTGAGGCCGTAGGCGAAGGTGCCGTGGTCGCGGTCGATCTGGTGGGTGTTGATCGCGCCGACCGGGGCGCCGCTCCCCAGCTCGGCGATCACCAGGTCGAACCGGTCGAGGTCCGGCTCCTCCCCCGCGGCCTCCTCGGCGGCCTTCTGGGCGCGGGCCGCCGAGCGCGGCGGCTGGAGGCGCCAGCCGTCGCGCACCGCCTCGGAGTCCTCGTCGAAGGCGTGGAAGACCTCCCAGTCCGCCGGCTCCCTGGCGCGCAGCCGGACGCGCTCGCCGACCCAGATGGACCTCATGAGAACGTCCGGGCGAGGTGGGCGAGCGCGGCGTCGGCGTAGTGCCGGGGGCCGGTGCTGAGGCCGTAGGCGAGGTCCTCGATGAGCGCGCAGCGGGCGTGGAAGCGGATGCGGGCGCGGTCGTCGCCGGTGAGGGGGAAGGGGTAGTGCGCGGCCGTCAGCTCGAAGAACCCGGGCCCGAGGTCGCGGTAGAGGCGGGCGAAGTCGTGGGCCGGGTCGGTGACGGCGGCGTCGCTCCAGTCGATGACGCCGGTCACCGTGCCGGTGGCGGCGTCGACCAGGATGTGCTCGGCGCCGAGGTCGTTGTGGCAGAAGCGCAGCGAGCGGGGCTCGCCGGGCGGCGGCTCGGCGAGGAAGCGCTCGACCAGGGCCCGCTGGTCCACGGGGACGTGCGCCTCGACGTCGCGGTAGTCGAGCTCGGCGTCCTGCAGCAGGGCCGGGGCCGGGTAGAGGTCGAGCGGGGCGAGGTCACGCATGCGGCCGGGGTCGGCGGCGTGCAGGGCGCCGAGGAAGCGGCCGAGCGGCCCGGCCAGGCGGGCCGGGTCGGGCGGCGGGTGCTCGTTGAGCGGCCGGCCGGGGAGCTTGCGGCAGGCGAGGACGCCCGCCTCGGCGTCGGCGAAGACGACCTCGGGCACCGGCAGCGGGGACAGCTCGGCGACCGCCGCGAGGCGGGCCGCCTCCTGGCGGACGGCCTCGGGGTCGGCCGCCTTGGGCAGCCTGATCAGCAGCTCGCCGTTGACCTCGGACACGGTGTGGTCGAGCCCCTGGCCGAGCGGGACGATCGTGCGGACCTGGTAGCCGGGGAGGTGGCGGGCCAGCAACGCGCGGATGTCGCCAGTCACACCCCGCACCCTAAAGGGGGCGGGCCGGGCGCGCGAGCCGTTTCCGCGCGCCCGAGGTCATTTCAGGGCACCCGACGTCAGACCGGCCTGGATCTGCCGCTGGAAGACCGTGTAGACGATCAGCATCGGCAGGATGGCCAGCGTCAGGGCGGCGAACAGCGCCGCCCAGTCCTGGTCGTAGCCGGCGGCGGTGGAGATGTCGGCGATGCCCTGCGTGAGCACCCACTTGTCGCGCTCCTGGAGCAGCACCAGCGGGAGCTGGTACTGGTTCCACTGGCCCAGCACGTTGAAGATGGTGATGCTGACGATGCCCGGCCGCGCCATCGGCAGCATGATCTGGAAGAACACCCGCGTGTGCGAGGCGCCGTCCACCATGGCGGCCTCCCCCACCGCCGTCGGCAGCGTGCGGAAGAAGGCCGACAGGAAGAAGACGGTGAACGGCATCGAGTACGCGATGTACACCAGCACGAGCCCGGCGTGCGTGTTGAGGCCGATGAGGGGGCCGACGACCGGCACGTTGCCCATGTTCTGCACGACGAAGAACAGCGGGGTCAGCGCCAGGTAGACGGGGAAGGCCAGGCCGGAGACGAACAGCAGGTAGACCGCCCGGTTGCCGCGGAAGGGGTAGCGGGCCAGCACGTACGCCGCCATCGAGCCGATGAGCATCGTCCCGAACGTGCTGAAGGCCACCACGATCACGCTGTTGAGCATGTACTGCCCGATGTGCGCCTGCTCCCAGGCCCGCGCGAAGTTGTCCCAGTGGGGGGTGGCGGGCAGGGACCAGGCGTCGCCGAAGATCTCGTCCTCGCTCTTGACCGAGGCGAGGAACGTCCACAGGATCGGCACCATCACCAGCAGGGTCCAGATGACCAGCGCCACGTGCGTGAGGACGCCGAGCGGCCCGAGCCGCCGCCGGCGCTCCAGGCGGGCGGTCTTGCGAGAGAGCATCAGTACTCGATTCGTTCGCGGCGCGAGACGCGCAGCGACAGGACGGCGAATCCGACGGTGAAGAAGAACATGACGACGCCGAGGGCGGAGGCGTAGCCGAAGCGGAAGTACTGGAAGGCGTTGCGGTAGATCTCGGCCGCCATCACCGTGGTCGACCAGTCGGGGCCGCCGTGCTGGTCGGTCATCACCCACACGATCGCGAACACGTCCAGCGCCAGGATGCCGAGGTAGACCCAGGCGACCTGCACGGTGTCCCAGAGCAGCGGGAGCGTGATGCGGAAGAACAGGCTGAACCGGCCGGCGCCGTCGATCTGGGCGGCCTCGAACATGTCGCGCGGGATGCTCGCCAGGCCCGCGGAGAACAGCACGACGTAGAAGCCGACGGCCTGCCACACGAGCACGCCCAGCACCGACCAGAACGCCACGCCGGGGTCGGACAGGAACCCGACCGGCCGGGCGCCGAGCGCCATGAGCGGGCCGTTGAGCATGCCGCTGCCGTCGGGCCGGAACACCTGCTGGAACAGCACCGCCACCACGGCCACGGCCAGCACCTGCGGGAAGAAGAACACCACCCGGTAGAAGCGGGAGCCGCGGATGCCGCCCACGCCCTGCGGGCCGCCCACGTTGAGCAGGAAGGCGAAGAACAGGGCGAGGACGATGGTGATCAACGGCAGCAGCACCAGCAGGGCCAGGTTGTGGGTGACGGCCTTCCAGAAGATGCTGTCGCCGAAGAGCCGCACGAAGTTGTCCAGGCCGATGAACGCCGGCGTGGCCGTGACGCCGCGCCAGTCGGTCATCGCGATGTAGAACGCCTGGACGTACGGGGAGATCACGTAGACCAGGTAGAGAATCACCGGGGCTGCCAGGAACGAGGTGATGAACAGCCCGCGGCGATATCTGTTGAACAGCATCAGCGCTTGTACTTCTTGATCGAGGAGTCGTTCTTGATCTCGTCGGCCTTCTTCTGGATGCGCTCCAGGTACTGGTCGGGGGTGAGGCCGCCGGACATGAGCTGGCCGGTCGCGGCGATCGCCTCGTCCTTGAGCGGGCCGTACCAGTTGTGCCAGCGGTAGTAGACGGTGTTGGACCCGGCGGCGGTGACGGCCTTGGTGGCGCTGGTGACGCCCGGGGAGATGTCGCGGCCCTCGGTGGCGCCCTTGACCACGGTCAGCGTGCGGACCAGCTCGCTGAACTCGCCGGCCGCCTTCTTCGACACCATCGCCCGCAGGTACTCCATGCCGGCCTGCGGGTTGGGGCTCTTGGCGGAGACGATGAAGTTCTCGCCCGGCTGGGTGTGCAGGGTGCCGTACGGCATCTTGTCGGATCCGGTGACGTCGGGGATCGGGAACATGCCGTACTCGAAGTCGGGCGGGGTGGTGGTCTTCTGCTCGTTCTCCAGCCAGGAGCCGGAGGGCAGCATGGCCACCTTGTACTTGTTCTGGGCGGTCTGGGTCTGCACGTGGTCGAGGCCGGTGGTGCCCTCCATGAGGTACTTCGCGCCGATCTCGGCCCATGCCGTGGCGGCGGTCTTCATGGCCTCGGCCGTCCAGGCGCCGTCCTCCAGGTTGTCGATGTTGACCAGCACCTCGTTGCCGCCGACCTTGGCGGCCATGGTGAGCAGCGGCTCGTAGAGGTACTGGGGGAACTTGCCGGCGTAGGTGAAGGGCGCCATCTTGCCGGACTTCTTGATCGTCTCGCACAGCTTGAGGAAGGCGTCCCAGGTCTTGGGCACCTCCCAGCCGTTGTCGCGGAAGACCTTCTGGGAGTACCAGATGCCGTGGATGTAGTTGACGTAGCCGAGGACGCTGAACTTGCCGTCGTAGGTGCCGATCTCCACGACCGACGGGTCGATGGTGTCCCTGACCTTGACGTTCGGGTCGTCCCAGCTCGGCGCGTCGAGCAGCGGGGTGAGGTCCTGGAGCTGGCCGTCCTGGGAGAGGGCGCCGAAGTCCATGAAGTTGGCGCCGGAGTTGTCGATCACCTCGGGCGGGTTGCCGCCGGCGAAGCGCGGCTGGAGGACCTTGGTGATCTCCTTGGTGGCGTTGTGCTTGACCTCGGCGCCGGGGTACTTGCTCTTGAACAGCGGCTCGTGGATGTTCTTGGCGTAGTCCTGGCCGAAGCCGCCGTCGAAGATCCACACCTCCAGCGGCTTCTTGCCGTCCACGCCGAACGGGTTGGCGGCGCTGGTCGCGACCGGGGCGGCCGAGCCGGACGCGGTGGGCTTGGCGGCGGGGGTGGCGCACGCGGCGAGCGCCCCGGCGACCGGCACGAGGGCCGCGCCGCGGAGGAGTTCGCGCCTGCTGATATGGGGGGTGGTAGCCATAACGGATTGCTCCTGACTTGTCATGATCCGCGGATCATCACGCTCCGCGCCTGATACGACCCTGGTAGCGGCTCTCCAGGGCTTTGTTGTGCTCGTCGCCGCCGGTCACGTTGACCGACAGGTAGACCGGGGGCGTCTCCCCCAGGGCGACGAGCTCGTCCACCGCCTCGGTGACCATCATCTGGGCCAGCAGCGCCGAGGTGATCGTGGAAACCGCACCGTAGCTGCCGCCGCCCGGCAGGTCGAGGATCGCGTCCCCGTACGGCGCGCCGTTGTCGAGCACGACGTCGGCGAGGTCCATGAGCTTGGCCCCCGACGGGTGCCGCGAGGTCATGCGGGTGCTGTGCGCGACCGAGGTGAGGGCGACCAGCGGGTGGCCGCGCTCCTTGACCAGCCCGGCCAGCTCGACCACCGCGCCGTTGACGCCGGAGCTGGAGATCAGCACGAACACGTCCTGCGGCGCGACCGGCGCGAGGGCGTAGATCTCGTGTGCGATCGCCGGGTCGCGCTCCAGCTCGGGGGTGAGCACGCTCGGCGGGCGGCCGCCGTACAGGACCAGGTCGCGGGGCGAGAGGCGGTTGCTCGGGACGAGCCCGCCGGCCCGCCCGGCGATCTCCATGGCGATGGCCTCGGAGTGGCCCGAGCCGAAGGCGTTGACCACGCCGCCGGCCTTGAGCGCGGCCACCAGCAGCGCGGCGGCCCGCCGGACCTGCTCCGCCTGGCTGTCGGCGACCCGGCGGGCCAGCTCCAGCACCTCGTTGACGTACGACATTCAGCCTCTCTCCACCCGATGGCTCTCCACGGCGCTGATGGTGCGCTCGAACGCCTCGTTCGTGCGCTCGTAGGTGCGCTGGGCGACGGCGACGTACACGGCGTCCAGCACGAAGACCTGTGAGTGCACCGCGGCCAGCCCGCCGAGCCGGAACGTCGTCTCCCTGCTGGCGGTGGTCAGCACCAGATCGGCCAGCTCGGCCAGCGGCGAGCGCGGGAAGGAGGTGACCGCGACCGTCAGCGCGCCGTGGCTGCCGGCCTCGGCCAGCGCCTCCATCACCTCGCGGGTGCGGCCCCGGTGGCTGATGCCGACCGCGACGTCGCCCTCCTTGAGCAGCGCCGCCTCCGACAGGGCCACGTGCGCGTCGCCGGCGCTCCAGCCGGGGATCCCGATCCTGCGCAGCCGCCCCTCCAGCATGCGGGCGACGTCGCCGCTGGTGGACACGCCCACCAGCAGCACCCGGGGCGCGGCCACGACGGCGTCGGCGACCCGGGCGACCACGTCCAGGTCGAGCTGGGCGGCGGTGTCCTGGATGAGGCGGGCGTCGGCGGCGGCCATCACCTCGATGGCGGTGTCGAGCGGGTCCTCGGGACCGATCTCGTGGCCCACGCCCGCGCCCCAGCCCGCCTGGGCGGCCCGGCCGGTCTCGGTGGCGAGCGCGACCCGCAGCTCGGCGTAGCCGGAGAAGCCGAACGCCCGGCAGAACCTGGTGACGGTCGCGGGTGAGCTGCCGGCCCGCTCGGCCAGCGCGATGATCGTCGACCGCGCGGCCTCGGCGGGGTCGCCGAGGATCACCTCGCCGACCCTGCGCAACGCCTCCGGCAAACCGGGTAGTTCCGTCTCGACGCGCCCGAGGGCTCCTGAAGTCACGAATATTCCTTCCGAATACCCGGCCTTGCGGCGAAAATTATTCTTGCTTCCGGACGGAGTCAACCCCCAGACTCGGACCGTGACGAAATCGCGAGTGGCCGGCGCGCTGGTGATCGGCGTGGACGCCGGGGCCACCTCGACGCGGGTCGCCGTGCACGCGCTGGACGGCACTCGGGTCGGCTACGCGCGGGCCGGGGCGGGCAACCCGACCGCCCACGGGCTGGCCAAGGCGGTGGCGGCCGTGGCCGAGGCGCTGTCGGCCGCGCTCGGGCGGCACGACGGCGGCCGGGTCGCGGCGTCGCTGGCCGGGGTCGCCGGGCAGGTGCCCGAGATGGCGGCGGAGCTGGCGAAGGTCTGGGCCGCGCACGGCATCGCCGAGGGGCCGCGCTACGCCGGTGACGTGCCGATCGGGTACGCCGCCGGGTCGCCGGAGCCGGACGGGGCGCTGCTGCTGTCCGGCACGGGCGCGGTGGCCGCCCGGATCAAGGGCTTCGAGCTGGACGTGATCGCGGACGGGCTCGGGTGGCTGCTGGGCGACGCGGGGTCGGGGTTCTGGATCGGGCGGGCGGCGGCCAAGGCGGTCGTCGCCGCTTTCGACCGCGGCCTGCCGGTCACCGCCGTCGACGCGCCCGGCCCGGGCGCAAGCCCAGGCGAAGGTCCAGGCGGAGACACGCGCGGCGGCGCGGGGTCCGGCGTGCTCGCCGGGCTCGTGGCGCGCGCCTTCCTGGGCGACGAGCGGCCGCCGGCGCCGCGGGCCGTAGCCGACCGGATCGTCCGGCTGGCGCAGGCCGACCCCATGCGGCTGGCCGCCCTGTCCGCGCTGGTCGGCCGGGCCGCGGCGGCGGGCGACCCGCTGGCGGCGGGCATCGTCGCCGAGGCCGCCCGGCACCTGGTGGCCACACTGCGGCGGGTGCACGTGTCCGGGCCGGTGGTGCTCGCCGGCAGCGTGCTGACCAGCGCCGGCCCGGTCCGCCGGGCGGTGACGGAGCTGCTGGCGGGCGAGCGGGTGACGACGGCGGGCGACGCGGCCGGCGCGGCCGCCTGGCTGGCCGCCCGTCCCCTCATGACGGCGGACGAGGCGGCGGCGCTGCACGCCGCGTTCACCGCCGCCGCCCCGTGAGCGTCCCGTCCGCCCGCCGGCCTCAGCCCTTGACCGCCCCCGCCGTCATCCCGGCGCCCACCCGCCGCTGCAGGAACAGGAAGAGCAGCAACGCGGGCAGCGCGAACAGGCTCGCCGCCGCCATCGTGGCCCCCCAGTCGGTGCCGAACACGTCGCGGAAGGACGACAGCCACACCGGCAGGGTGCGCTTGTCCTGGTCCTTGATGATGAGCACGTTGACGAAGGCGAACTCGTTCCAGGCCGTGATGAACCCGAACAGCGACGTCGCCATCAGCCCCGGGGCCAGCAGCGGGAACACCACCCGCCGGAAGGCGGCCGGCCGGGAGCAGCCGTCCACCTGCGCCGCCTCCTCCAGTTCGAGCGGGATCGCGGCGAGGAAACCGCGCAGCGTCACGATCGTGAACGGCAGCGTGATCATGAAGTAGACGCCGGTCAGCATGGCCAGCGAGTCCAGCAGCCCGCTGTCGCGCGCGATGATGAACACCGGCACCAGCAGCGCCTCCCACGGCGCCATCTGCGCCGCGAACACCGCGACCACGAACCCGGCCCGCCCCCGCCACCGCATCCGGGCCACCGCGAACGCCGCCAGTATCGCCACCACGAGCGCGACCAGCACCGCCGCGACCGTGACGACGAGGCTGTTGCGCCAGTAGGTCCAGAAGCCCGGGGCGTTGACGGCGGTGACGAAGTGCTCCAGCGTCGGGTGCTCGGGCCAGAACGTGGGGGTGGCCGCCTGGATGTCCCTGGTCGGCTTGAACGCCGTCAGGAACATCCAGTACACCGGGAAGATCGTCGTCACCAGCACGGCGAGCGCCGCCGCGTTCAGCAGGAGCCGCCTCACTGGCGCACCATCCTTCGCAGGTTGCTGACCAGGGCCACGGCCAGGATGACCACCGTGAGCATGGCGACCGCCGAGCCGAGGTCGTAGCGGTGCAGCACGCGGGCCACCTTGAACGCGTACACCGGCAGGGTGGTGGTGGCGCCGTCCGGGCCGCCCTGGCTGAGCACCCAGATCTGCGGGAAGCACTTGGCCACCCAGATCACCTCCAGCGAGGCGACCAGGGCGAAGAGCTGCCGCAGCATGGGCAGGGTGACCTTGAGGAAGATCTGCGGGCCGGTGCCGCCGTCGATGCGGGCCGACTCGTACAGCTCGGCCGGGATCGTGGTGAGCCCGGCGTAGAGGGTGAGCGCGGCGAACGGCACCGACTGCCACACGACGAGGACCACCAGCACCGCGAACGTGGCCGTGCCGTCGGCGAACCACGTGTAGCCGCGGAAGGAGTCGAACCCGAGCGTGACCAGCAGCCAGTTGACCACGCCCAGCTCCGACTGGAACAACCACTGGAAGACGGTCGTGGCCGCGATGATGGGCGTGGCCCAGGCCAGGGCCAGCGCGCTCATCAGGGCCAGGCGCAGCACGCGGCCGAGCCGCACCAGCATGAGCGCCACGCCCGTGGACAGCGTCACGATGAGCACCACGTTGATCGCGGTCCAGGCGGCGGTGCGGCCCAGCACCGTCCAGAACTCGTCGCCGGCCAGCAGCTCGGCGTAGTTGTCCAGGCCGGCCAAGGTCGCGCCGCCCCTGATCAGCTCGCCCATCCGGAAGTGCTGGAAGGAGATCACCGCCGCCTTGAGCAGCGGATACAGCAGGAGGAAGGCCCCGCCTGCCACCGCGGGCGCGATGAGCAGGTAGGGCCAGAGGGAGGACGTCCTTTCCCGCATCAGGATCCGCTGTTCAGCGTGGTGGTGATGGCCGCCGACACCTTCTTCGCCTCCGTCGCGGGGTCGCCGCCGGTGAGCACGGCGGTCATGTACTGCTTGATCACCGAGGTGGCCTCGACGGCGGCCCAGTTGGGGGTGTTGGGGGTGGCGCGGCCGTTGGCGGCGCCGGCGGCCATGGCGGCGGTGCCCTCGTCGCCGGACAGGACGCCGGCCAGCGACGTGCGGTTGGGCACGAAGCTCATCGTCTTGGCCAGCTCGGTCTGGAACTTCTCCCCGGCCAGGGCCTTGACCAGCTCGTACGCCTGCTCCTGCCGCTTGGAGGCGGCCGGGATGACGAGGTCGGAGCCGCCGGTGAAGACCGTGCCGGGCCGGTCGGCGGTCTTGCCCGGGATGGGGAAGAAGCCCATCTTGCCCTTCATCCCCGGCTCGACCTCCAGTACCCGGGCGGCGACGCCGGGGACGGCGATGATCTGCCCGACCTTGCCCTGCGCGAACACCTCGTGCTGCGGCGGGTTGGCCTCGTCGGCGTCCTTCGGGCCCTTGCCGAGGGCCTGGAGCCGCTTGTAGAAGTCCATCCCGGCGAGCGCCTGCGGGGTGTCGAGGGCGCCCTTCCACTTGCCGCCCTCCTGGACGGCGAGGTCGCCGCCCTCGTCCCAGACGAAGCCGGCCAGGGCGTACCAGGTCTGGCCGGTCAGGTAGATGCCCTGGTCGCCGCCCTTGTTGAGCTTGGCGGTGACCGCCAGCCACTCCTCGCGGGTTTTCGGCGGCTCCTTGACGCCGGCCTTGGCCCACAGGTCCTTGTTGTAGACGACGACGCGGTTGGCGGCGTACCACGGGATGCCGTACTGCTTGCCGTCGATGTTGCCGGGCTGGGCGAGGCCGGGCAGCCAGTCCTCGCCCTTGAGGTCGGCGATCCTGCCGGTCAGGTCGGTGACGCCGCCGCTGGCGGAGTACTGGGCGACCTGGGTGTTGCCGACCTCGATCACGTCGGGGGCGTCGGTGCTGGCCAGGGCGGCGGTGACGCGTTCGCCGATGCCGTCCCAGGCCTGGATCTGGAGGTCGAGGTCCACGCCCTTGTGCGCGGCCTCGTACTCGGTCTCGAACGACTTCAGCAGGTCCTGCGTGACGCTGCCGTCCATGATCCAGACGGTCAGCTTGACGGGGCCGGAGGAGCTCTGGGGCTGCTCCGAGGCGCCGCAGGCGGCCAGCGCGAACACGGCCGCCAGCGCCAGGAATCGGTTCTTCACGGCGTATCTCTCAGGAGTTGGGTACGGTGTCGCGGAAGGCGGTGCCGGCGGCGCGGAACGCGGTGACGCGGCTGGTCACCTCGGCGGGCGCCACGACCTCGTTCTTGCTGTAGTAGAGCCAGTCGACCTGCTGGCGGTAGGCACGGGTGCCCGTGGCGGCCTGGAGGTCGATGAACCACTGGTTGAACATGATCCACATGGGCGTCTCGGGGTAGTAGATGTCGCCGTGGTCGGCGAACAGCCGCCCGTCCACGTAGTACCTGATCCGGCCGCCGGAGACCTGGATGACCAGGTCGTGCCAGCCGGCGAAGCTCGTCCGCTCCTCGGTGTGGGTGTTGACGGCCTGCCAGGGGTCGCCCTGGTAGGTCTCCCAGCTCGTGGTGTAGAGGATGTTCGACGGCTCGCCCCAGCCGCCGTTCGGCAGGTACTCGAAGTCGAGCTCGCCGTAGTCGGGGTCCAGGTTGTAGCGGAGCGGGGTGATGGTGAAGAACGTCTGCACGACGTGCTCGCCGTCGGGGCCGCTCGTGGGGGCGTCGGAGAAGCGCACGCGGGCGGCGTAGGTGCCCTCGAAGAACTTGCGGTTCGCGGTGGACAGCTCGGTCTGCACGGTGCCGGCGGCGGTGCCGTCCGTGCGGGAGTCGAGCGTGAGCAGGCCGCCGGGGAACGAGAGCGCCGACGGCGACCAGGTCGCGCCGGGCACGCCGGGGCCGCCCGAGCTGGACCGGACGGTCCAGCCGCGCTGCGCGAGCAGCGGGTCGGACGAGCCGGAGTAGGTGAAGTCGTCGAACAGCACGCCGCCGGAGCCGCCGCCGGTCGGGGTGCCCGTTGGCGTGACCGTGGGCGTGGGCTCGGCGCCGTGCGGCTTGCCCCAGGCGAGCGCGCCGTTGACGTACACCGTCACCTTGTCCCAGTTCGTGTACGCGGTGCCGGAGCCGTAGGAGTAGTCGTCGCTCTGCGTGAACGGCTGCCAGTCGGCCCGGTAGAAGCGGAGCTGGAGGTCACCGGTGTCCGCGCCGGGCGCCAGGCTCCCCGAGCTGAACCCGACCTCCAGGTACTGGTCCGCGCCCGACTGCCGGACGAACTGGCCGGTCACCGTCGAGCAGCTGACCACCGCCCAGGAGCAGGCGAAGCGGTAGGTCTCCGTGCCGGTCAGGTAATAGCGGATCTTGACCTGGTTGAGCGGGATCGTGGTCGTGCCGTCGTTGAAGAGCTTGAACCAGGGCTCGGCCTGGGCGGTGGTCGCGCCGGGGGCGCTGGTGCGGTACTGGAGGCGTACGGACTGGGCGGCGCCGGCGGGGGTGACCAGCGCGCCGACGAGGAGGACGAGCGGGAGGGCTAAGGACAGGACGATTTTCACGACACTTCGCGACATGGGGGGTGTCTCCTTGCGAAAGTGATCAGGCGCCGCGCCGGATGCGGCCGGCGTAGAGCGCTTCGAGCCTGAGGTTGTGGGCGTCGCCCTCCGGCACGTTCGCGGAGAGGTACACCGGCGGGGTCTCGCCCGCGTCGAGCAGGTTGCGCACGGTGCGGGCCACGACGAGCTGGGCCAGCAGCGCGGAGGTGATGGTGGAGACGGCTCCGACGGCGCCGCCGCCGGGAAGCGGGAGCACCGCGTCGCCGTAGGGGGCGCGGTTGTCGAGGACGACGTCGGCGAGGTCGGCGAGCCGGCGGCCCGAGGGGTGGCGGGAGGGGACGGCGTCGCTGTGGGCGCGCGAGGTGATCGCGATGAGGTCGTGACCGCGCTCCTTGACCAGCGTGGCCAGCTCCACGACCACGCCGTTGACGCCCGAGTTGGAGATGATCACGAACAGGTCGTGCGGCTGGACGGGGGCCAGGTCGAGGATCGTGCGGGCGACGGCCGGGTCGCGTTCGAGGTCGTAGCGGTCCAGCTCGGCGCGGGGGGCGTCGCCGTGAAGGACGATGTCCCGCAGCGCGAGCCGGTTGGTGGGGACGAGGCCGCCGGCCCGGCCGGCGATCTCCATGGCGACGGCCTCGGAGTGGCCCGAGCCGAACGCCTGGATGACGCCGCCCGCCGTGAGCGCCTTGGTGAACAGGTCGGCGGCGCGGTCCAGCTCGGGGTCGGCGGGGATGGCCTGGACGAGGGCGGCGACGTGGTCGGCGTACTCTTCTGGGTTTATCGTCATGGATCCCTTCGGGTAGGCGGTGTCCGGCGACGGCGCGGACGGTGACGTCGAACGCCTGCCTGGTGCGCTCGTAGGTGCGCTGCGCGACCGAGACGTACACGACGTCGAGCACCAGCAGCTGCGAGTGGATCGCGGCGAACCCCTCCGACCGGAAGCTCGTCGCCCGGCTGGCCGTGGTCAGCACCAGCTCGGCCACCTCCGCCAGCGGCGAGCGCGGCTGCGAGGTGACCGCCACGGTGATCGCGCCGTGGCTGCCCGCCTCCGCCAGCACCTCGATGACCTCCCGGGTGCGGCCGCTGTGCGAGATGCCGATCGCCACGTCGCCCTGGCCGAGCAGCGCGGCGTCGGTCAGCGCGCTGTGGGCGTCGGACCTGCTCCAGGTCGGCACCCGCATGCGCTGCAGCCGGTACTCCATCTCGCTGGCGACCGCCGCGCTGCTCGACACCCCGAACAGCAGCACCCGCCCCGCCCGCGCGACCGCCTGCGCCACCTTGTCCACGACGGCGAGGTCGAGCTGGTCGGCGGTCTCCTGGATGAGGCGGATGTCGTTGCCGGAGACGACGCCGAGCACCTTGTCGAGGCTGTCGTCGGGCAGGATCTCCTGGCCGATGTCGGTCTGCCAGGTCTGCTGCGCCTTGCGGCCGGTCTCGGTGGCGACGGCGACGCGCAGCTCGGCGTACCCGGCGAAGCCGAGGGCGCGGCAGAAGCGGGTGATGGTCGCCGTGGAGGTCCCGCTCCGCTCGGCGAGGTCCACGATCGTGAGCCGGGCGGTCTCGGCGGGGGCGGCGAGGATGGCCTCGGCGACCTTGCGGAGGGCGTCGGGCATGTCGGGGCGCTCGGCCTGGATGCGGGAGAGGAGTTCCACGCCGTGAAAATTATGCACAGGATCTGGCGCCGTCAAGGTGTTTGGGCAATAATTTTTGACATGGCGGAGCTGGTTCTGGGCGTGGACGCGGGCGGCACGTCGTCGCGGGCGGCCCTGTTCACGATGGACGGGACGCCGCTCGGGCGCGGGCGGGCCGCCGGGGCGAACCCCGTGACGCTCGGCCAGGACGCCGCCCGCGCGGCCCTCACGGCGGCCGTGCGCGCCGCCCTCGGGGACGCCTCCGACCAGGTGTCGGCCGTGGTGGTGGGGCTCGCGGGCAACCCGGCGCGGTGCCTGGCCCTGGCGCGGGAGGTGTTCGCCGCGCTGCTGCCCGGGGGGCCGCCGGTGCGGGTCGTCGGGGACGTGGTGACCGCCTTCGCCGCCGGCACCGCCTCGCCCTCCGGGGCGGTGCTCATCTCGGGGACGGGGGCCATCGCGGCAAAAATTACCGACCACGCGGTGACGGCCACCGCCGACGGGTACGGGTGGCTGCTCGGTGACGAGGGGTCCGCGTTCTGGCTCGGCCACGCGGCGGCCCGCCACGCCGTCCGCGCCCTGGACGGGCCCCGGCCCCTGGGGGCGCTCGCGCGCCTCGTCGTCACCCGGCTGGCCGGGGAGGGAGAGCCGGCCGCCGTGGAGCTGGGGGCGGCGGAGCTGGGCGCGGAGGAGCTGGGCGCGGAGGAGCTGGCGGCGGCCGTGTACGGGCGGGCGCCGCTCGCGCTCGCCGAGCTGGCGCCGCTCGTGGGCCGGGCCGCCGAGGCCGGGGACCCGGCGGCGCTGGCCATCGTCGCCGAGGCCGCCCGCCTGCTCGCCCGCACCGCCGGGCGGGTGCGCGAGCCGGGGCTGCCCGTCGTCCTCGCGGGCGGCGTGCTCACGACGGACGGCCCGGTGCGCCGCGCGGTCCGCGACCTCCTGAACGCACGGCGGGACGGGCGGGGGGATGTGGTGGTGGCGGGTGACCCGGCCGGGGCGGCCGCGTGGCTGGCGGCGCGGCCCCTGCTGGGCCCGCACCGGGCGGCCCGGCTGCACCGCCGCTTCACCGCGCCCCCGGCGGACGGGAGCGTCAGGCCGTGAGGAGGGCCGCGCTCCCGTAGCTCCCGCCGAACCCGGTCACCAGGGCGACCTCGTGCGCCCCGCCCCGCAGCTCCCGCACCGCCTGGACGGTGTTGTTGAGCCCGTGCACGTACCCCTCCGACAGCAGCCCGCCGTGCGGGTTGACCCAGGCGTGGCGGCGCTCCAGCAGGTACGCCCCCAGCTCCCCCCGCTCGGCCAGCCCGAAGTCCTCCAGCTGCCGGGGCACCAGCCACGAGTACGCGTCGTAGGCGAGGAAGACGTCCACGTCCCCGGGCCGCATCCCCGAGGCGTCCCAGAGCATGGGCGCCACGTGGGCCGAGAAGATCGCGGTGACGTCGGCCGCCCGGTCCATGGCGGAGCAGCCCGGCCCGCCCCCGCGCACCACGGCCCGCACCCTGGGCCCGTCCAGCGCGCCGCTGACCAGCAGCGCGCAGGCCCCGTCGGTCTCCTGGCAGCAGTCCACGGTGCGGAGCGGCGTGGCGACGTACGGGCGGGCGAGGTAGCCGGCGAGCTCCAGGGGCTCGCGGCGCAGCGCCCGGGGGTTGGCCTTGGCGTTCTCCCTGGACTGGGCGACGACCGCGTGCAGGTGCTCGGCGCCGAGCCCGGTGTCGTGCAGGTAGCGGGTGGCGGCTAGCGCGAACAGCGGGACGGGGCCGGCCAGCCCGTAGGTGTAGCCTTCCTGCGGCCCGGTGGAGACGGTGTTCATGCGCCTGCCCGAGCGGCCGTTGAGCGCGCGGTAGATCAGGACGTGCCTGGCCAGCCCGGCGTGGATGAGCAGGGCGGCGTCCCCGAGGATCGAGGCGGCCTGGGTGCCGCCGCCGGCGAGGTCGTTGTGCCAGCCGAGCCGTTCGATGCCGAGGGCGCGGGCCACCTGGACGACGGGCGCGGAGTCGTTCAGGTGGTAGCTGAGCACGGCGTCCACCTCGGCGGGCGCCAGGCCCGCGTCGGCGCAGGCGGCGCGGCACGCCTCGGCGGCGAGCTCCAGCTCGGTGCGCCCGGAGCGCCGGGTCAGCGCCGTCGTCCCGATCCCGGCCACGGCGGCCCGCCCGGCGAACTCCTGGGTCCCCACCCGCACCACGCTAGCACACGGCCAAGCGCTTGTTAGGGCCATCCCGCCACCGTTCCGGCCGCCCGCAACCCGGCACTCCGCCGTCCGGAACTTCACCCCGCCCTCAGCCCCCCGACCAGCGACTACGTCCCCGACCAGCCGCTCGGGACCCGCTCCAGGGGAACGCCACCCTGCCCTGGTGACTGCGCGTCTTCACGGGAGCTGTCCCGTCTTGTAATACGGAGGTGCGATCTACCGATAGCCCATCACCATCACCCCGAGGTGAGCGATGGATCTACGCTACGTCCGGTACGCCATGGCGATCGCACGGGCCGGCAGCCTGCGCCGGGCCGCCGCCGCGCTGCACATCGCGCAGCCCACGCTGTCGGAGCAGCTCCGGGCGCTGGAGAAGGAGATCGGGGTCGAGCTGTTCAGCCGCTCCTCCAGCGGCGTGCAGCTCACCGAGGCGGGCGAGGCGTTCCTCGCGCAGGCCACGGTCGCGGTCGACGCCTTCGAACGGGCGGTGGCGGCGGCCAGGAGCACCGGCAGGGACACCCGGCTCGGCATGGCCGACGGCCTGGCCGACGTGGCCGCCCGGGTGTTGTCCCAGCTCCACGGGCTGCGGCTGCGCGTGGCCCCGATGAGCACCGCCGAGCAGATCGTCTCCATCGTGGACGGCACCCTGCAGGCCGGGCTGGGCTACGCCCCCGGCTCGCTGCCGCGCGGGGTGGCCAGGATGCTGGTCCACCGCTTCCCCGTGCGCGCGCTGGTGCACCGCGACCACGCGCTGGCCGGGGCGGAGGCGGTGTCGCTGGCGGACCTGGCCGCCGAGCCGCTGGTGATGCCCGAGTCGGACGCGGTGGCGGGCGCGCGGCGCTTCCTGGAGGGCTTCGTCCGCCACCGGCTGCACCCGCGGCTCGGACCGGCCGCGGCCACCCACGACCTGGCCGTCACGATGGTGGAGCGCGGCGCCGGCTACACGCTCTGCGTGCACGAGGGCACGCCGGTGCCGGACGGGCTGGTGCTCCTGCCGATCAAGGAGGACGTGCCGCCGCTGGAGGTGGTCTTCCTGTGGAACCGGCAGGCCGACATCCCGGAGCTGGTCAGCGCGGCCCGCCACGTCGCCCGCACTGGATAGCGGTATTATCCAACGATGCGCATCTCGGAACTCAGCACCCGCTCGGGCGTGGCCATCCCCACCATCAAGTACTACCTGCGCGAAGGGCTGCTGCGCCAGGGCGAGCAGACGGCCGCCACCCGGGCCGAGTACGACGACTCCCACCTGCGCCGGCTCCGCCTGGTCCGGGCGCTGCTGGAGGTGGGCAAGCTGCCGGTGGCCTCGATCAAGAAGATCATCGATGCCGTGGACGACGAGTCGCTGCCCATGCACGAGATGCTCGGCACCGCCCACTACGCCCTCGGCCCCACCGTCGAGCCCGAGCCCGGCGAGGAGTGGCAGGCCGCCCGCGCCCAGGTCGACGCCCTCATCGAGGAGCAGGGCTGGCACATCCACCCCGAGGCGCCCACCCGCGACGAGCTGGCCCAGACGCTCGTGCGGATGCGTCAGCTCGGCGTGCGGATCGACCTGCGGCCGTACGTGGAGGCGGCGCGCAAGCTGGTCGCCGAGGTCGAGATGCGCACCATCCCGTTCGACGGGCCGCGCGACGCGGCCGTGGAGGCGCTGGTGCTGGGGTCGGTGCTGTACGGCAAGGCGTTCGACGCGCTGCGCCGGATGGCCCAGGAGGCGGAGTCCGCCCACCGGCTGGGCTGAGGCGTCCCTCAGACGACGCCGTTCGCGCGGAGGATCCGCAGGCTCCGCACGGTGGCCGCGCCGCGCCACTCCAGGGACCCCGCGGGCGAGATGCGCGCGTAGTCCACCGTCCAGCCGCCGTCGTCCTGCTGCTCGCCGGCCAGCCGGACGAGGTCGGCGGCGATCACCTCGGGCGCGAACAGGCCGCGCGCCGGCCGGCCGGGGAACGGCGCGAAGTCGAGGGGCCGCAGCGTCTCGTCCGCCGTGCCGCCCTCCACCGGCACCCGGCCGTCGGCGGGGATGCCCGCGGCGAGCCGCTTGAGCAGGCCGGCCGCGCGGGGCTCGGTGTCGTGCACGGCGTCGAGGAAGCCCACCGCGAACGACAGCACGTACGCGTGCGGCCGCTCCTCCAGCGCCTCGATCGCGTCGAGGCTGTAGCGGGTGGCCCGCGCGAGCCACGGGTGCGCGGCCACGGCCGGGTCGTGCCGGGCCACGCGGTGCGCCGCGGCCGCCGACACGCTGGTGATCTGCAGCGCCGACGTGGCGTGGTCGGCGCCCGCCCACCAGGGCGCGGTGCCGTCGGTCACGGTCAGCGGCAGCGCGAACGGCAGCCCGCCGTCCGGCAGCGTGACCGACTCGAGCCAGTCGCACAGCGCGACGGCCGCCGGCGAGGTGCGCGGCGCGACCTCCTCGAACACCTCGAAGGCGTGCAGCGCGGCGCCCGGCTGGCTCTCCGGCGAGCGCAGGTCGGGCTCCAGGCCCCACCCGTAGCCGCCGTCGGGGTTGCGGTAGCCCTCCAGCGCGGCCAGCGCGCCCGCCTCGCCGCCGCCCATGAGCAGCTCGTGGCGCCGGCGGTCGAGCAGCCGGCCGTGGGTGGCCAGGAAGCCGGGGATCAGGTCGAGGTTCACGTTCATGGGGCCATCGTGCCCGGGGCCGCGACGTGCAGTCTTGTACGTTCCGGACGTCATCGCGCGCCGAGGACGGCGAGCAGCGGCAGCGGGTTGACGTAGTCGCGGTAGGAGACGACGTGCCCGCCGCGCACCCGGAACACCGCCACCACCCGGTTCTCGAACGCGCCCGGCCCGGCGCTACTCCCCCACCGTCACCGGCCGCTTGAGCAGCCAGAGCGCGGCCCGCCGCAGCAGCGTGCGGTGGATCTCGTTGTCGTAGGAGCGAGTGTCGTGACCGAGCGCGTCGTAGAGCACCCGGCCGCGCCGCACCGGCCGCGCCCACACCAGCGGCTGGCCGTTCGCCGAGGCCAGCGGCCGCACGTCGGGCAGCACGTCGAGGTCGCTGTAGACCTCGTCCACCACGTCGAAGTCGCGCAGGCCGTCCACCACCGGGTGGCCGCCGTGCACCCGCACGCTGGTCCAGCCGAGCGGCGGGTGGTGCGACTTCGGCCAGGTCCAGCAGCCGCCGAGCACCCGCGGCCAGCCCTGCCAGTCGTCGAAGCAGATCGACGCCGCGTGCATGCACAGCAGCCCGCCGCCCCGGTCGAGGTGGTCGAGGACGGCCGTGCGGGCCTCGGCGGGCAGCTCGAAGCGCCACTCCTCGCGCAGGTCGGCGAAGCGGTCCTGGGTCATCCGCCAGCGCAGCGCGTTGACGGTGATGAGCTGGACCTCCGGCGGCTCGGCGAGCGCGCCCGCGATGTCCTCGGTGATCTCCGACTCGACGCCCACCTCGGCCAGCACCTCGGCCAGGGCGGCCGACGTGGCGGCGAAGTCGTGGAACACGCCTCCCGACAGGATCAGGTTTCTTGCCACCCGCCCAGCTCATCACGGTTGTGACGGGTTCGCCACCCGGAACTGTCACATCCGCGCCCGCTGCCCCGTCCTGACGGCACGAGCACGAACGAGGAGGCGACATGAAGGTTCTGGTGGCGGGGGCGACGGGCGTGATCGGGCGGCAGCTCGTGCCGCTGCTGCGCGCCGTGGGCCACGAGGTGGTCACCCTGTCCAGGCACGGCGACCTGGCCGTGGACGCGCTGGACCGCGAGGCGACCGTGCGCGCCGTCCGGCGGGCCCGCCCGGACGCCGTGGTCCACCTGCTCACGGCCATCCCGCCGGTCATCGACCCGCGCCGCATCGACCGCCAGTTCGCGCTGACGAACCGGCTGCGCGACGAGGGCACCCGCAACCTCATCGAGGCCGCCCCCGGCGCCCGGATCGTCTCCCAGGGCCTCGCCTACGCCTACGCGCCCGCGCCCGGCCTCGCCGACGAGGACGCGCCGCTGTGGCGGGAGGCCCCCAAGGTGTACCGGCCGGTGGTGGCGGCGCTGGAGTCGCTGGAGCGGCAGACGGTCGCGGCGGGCGGCCTGGTGCTGCGCTTCGGCCACCTGACCGGCCCCGGCTCCGCGTACGACAAGGACGGCTCGACCACGCGGGCCGTCCTCAGGGGCCGGATGCCGGTCGTCGGCGACGGCGGCTCGGTGCTGTCCTTCACCCACGCGCACGACGCCGCCACCGCCGTGGTGGCCGCGCTCGACCGGGACGTCACCGGCGCGCTCAACGTCGTGGACGACACCCCGACGCCGATGCGCGAGTGGCTGCCCGCCTTCGCCCGGCAGCTGGGCGCGCCGCCGCCGAAGCGGGTGCCGGCGTTCCTGGCCCGGCTCGCCGTGGGACCGTTCGGGGTGGCGTTCATGACGCGGCTGCGCGGCGCCGACAACTGCCGCGCGCGGCTCGTGCTGAACTGGCGGCCCCGGCATGGCTCGTTCTTCGAGGAGACGGCATGATGCCTGACGTGGAGCTGACAGCGGACGCCGCCGCGGCCTTCGAGCAGCACCGGCCGATGCTGCTCGGGCTGGCCTACCGGCTGCTCGGCAGCATGTGGGACGCCGAGGACGTGGTCCAGGAGGCCTGGCTGCGCTGGCAGGGCACCGACCGGAGCGGGATCAGGGAGCCGCGCGCGTTCCTGGTGACCGTGGTGTCGCGGCTGGCGCTGGACCAGCTCCGCTCGGCGCGGGTCAAGCGGGAGGCGTACCCGGGGCCGTGGCTGCCCGAGCCGGTCGCGACGGCGGAGGCCGGGCCGCTCGACACCGCCGAGCTGCGCGACACCGTCTCCTACGCCACGCTGCACCTGATGGAGCGGCTCTCGCCGCCGGAGCGGGCGGTGTTCGTGCTGCGGGAGGCGTTCGAGCTGCCCTACGAGCAGATCGCCGAGATCGTCGGGACGTCGGTGGCCAACGCCCGCCAGCTCCACCGCCGGGCCTCGGTGCGGCTGGCCGAGGGCCGCGACCGGTTCACGCCCTCCCCGGAGGACCACACGAAGCTGCTCAAGAGGTTCATGGCGGCCGCGGCGGGCGGCGACCTCGACGCGCTCAAGGACCTCTTCCACGAGGACGTCGTGGCCTGGAACGACGGCGGCGGCAAGGTGCGCGCGGCGCTGCGCCCGATCGTCGGCCGGCGCAAGGTCCTGGCCTTCCTGGCCGGCCTGCTCAGCCGCTACGACTTCAGCGAAGCCCGCCTGCTGGACGTCAACGGCCGGCCCGCGGTCTGGACGAGCGTCGCCGGCAACCACCAGCTCGTCATGATCGACGTCAGGGGCGGCCGCATCCACGACATCTTCGGCGTGCTCAACCCCGACAAGCTCGTCCGGGTCCGCCCGGCGGGCCAGGACGATCTATAGTCGCCCCATGGATCTCGGCATCTCGGGCAAGGTCGCCCTGGTCACCGGAGGCAGCGCGGGCATCGGACTGGCCACGGCCAGGAGCCTCGCGCGGGAGGGCTGCGACGTCTGCATCGTCGGCCGCAGCCCCGAACGGCTGGCGGACGCGGTGGTGGAGCTGCAGGAGTTCGGCAAGGTCGTGCACGCCGTGCTGGCCGACGTGGAGGACCCGTCGGCCGCCCGGCGCATCGTCGAGGAGACCCGCGACGTGCTCGGCCCGGTCGACATCCTGGTGGCCAACGCGGGCGGCCCGCCGCCCGGCCGCTTCACCGACGCGACCCTCGCCGACTGGGACGTCGCCGTGCAGCGCAACCTGCTCGGCACCGTGCGGCTGATCCACGCGGTGCTGCCCGAGATGCGCTCGCGCGGCTGGGGCCGGATCGTGACGATCACCAGCCGGTCGGCGCGCGAGGCGCTGGACGGACTGGCGCTGTCCAACGCCACCCGCTCGGCCGTCGCCGGCGTGGTGCGCACCCTGGCCCGCGAGGTCGCCGCCGACGGCGTGCTGGTCAACAACGTGCTGCCCGGCCCGATCGACACCGACCGGCTGCGCGAAACCTCGGGCGGCGAGGACGGACTGGCCGAGCGGGCCAGGGCGGTGCCGCTCGGCCGGATCGGGCGGCCCGAGGAGGTGGGCGACGCGGTGGCGTTCCTCGCCAGCGAGCGGGCGTCGTTCGTCAACGGGGTGTCGCTGCTGGTGGACGGCGGCGAGAGCCGGGTCATCGCCTGAGCCGTCACCTTCTCAGCAGCGTGTCCACCAGCGTGGCCGCCCAGGCCGCGTCGTCGCCCGGCGGGTCCACGTAGTACGACAGGTTGGCCCGGTGGAAGCAGGCCCCCATCAGCATCGACGCCGCCGCGCCCGGGTCGATCTCGCGGTCGACGCGGTCGCGGCGCTGCTCGTCGGCGATGACCTCGGCGAGCGCCAGGATCGGCAGGTGGGGGCCGCTGCCGCTCGCGGCCAGCATGGCGCGGAACCCCGCCATCAGCGACGGGTCGGCGATGACGCCCGCGGCGATGCCCGCCGCCCGCGTGTAGAACTCCAGCGCGGCCAGCGTGAACGCGGTCAGGTTGCCGGCCACGTCGCCGGTGCCGGCCGCGAGCCGCAGCCGCGTGAGAGCCGGGCCGAGCGCCGGCAGCCGCTCCAGCAGCACCGCGAGCAGCAGCTTCTCCTTGCCCGGGAAATGCTTGTAGAGCAGGGCCTCGGAGCAGCCGGCCGCCGCCGCGATGCGCTTGGTGGTGGCGCCGGCGATGCCGAACTCGCGGATGACCTGCTCGGCGGCGTCGACGATGCGCTCGCGGGTGCCCATCGGCCCATGATATGAGCGCGTTTCCCGCCCACTCGCCCGCCCATGACATCCTTCATGTGTAGGACCATTGGGAGAAGGTAGGGGCATGGACAAGCCGGTCATCGTGACGGTGGACGACGACCCGGGCGTCTCGCGCGCGGTGGCGCGCGACCTGAGACGCCGCTATGGCCAGGAATACCGGATTGTTCGCGCCGAGACGGCCCGTGACGGCATCGAGGCGGTCAAGGAGATGCGCCTGCGCGGCGACGACGTGGCGGCCATCCTGGCCGACTACCGGATGCCGCAGATGAACGGCGTGCAGTTCCTCGAAGCCGCGATGGACATGTACCCGTACGCGCGGCGCGTGCTGCTCACCGCCTACGCCGACACCGACGCGGCCATCCAGGCGATCAACGTGGTGGACCTCGACCACTATCTGCTCAAGCCGTGGGACCCGCCGGAGGAGAAGTTCTACCCCGTGATCGACGGGCAGCTCGACGCGTGGCTGCGCACCGAGCGCATCGAGCGCACCGAGCTGCGCGTGGTCGGCGACCGGTGGTCGGCGCAGTCGTACCAGGTGCGCGACTTCCTGGCCCGCAACCACGTGCCGTACCAGTGGATGCTGGCCGAGGACCCGGAGGGCGCGCAGCTCGTCAAGGCCGCCGGCGAGGGCTGCCACCTGCCGCTGGTGGTCACCAGCGACGGCACCACGCTGGAGTCGCCCGACCAGGCCACGCTGGCCACCGCCGTCGGCCTGTCGACCACGCCGGCCACCGACTTCTACGACCTCATCGTCGTCGGCGGCGGCCCGGCCGGGCTCGGCGCGGCCGTCTACGGCGCCTCGGAAGGGCTCCGCACCGTGCTCGTCGAGGCGCACGCCTCCGGCGGGCAGGCGGGCCAGAGCTCCCGCATCGAGAACTACCTGGGCTTCCCCGACGGCGTGTCCGGCCAGCAGCTCGCCGACCGGGCGCGGCGGCAGGCGCTGAAGTTCGGCGCCGAGCTGCTGGCCGCGCGCAAGGTGACCCTGCTGGAGCCGCGCGGCCAGGCCCGCGTGATCGGCTTCAGGGACGGCGGCGAGATCGCGGCGCACGCGGTGATCCTCGCCACCGGCGTCACCTACCGGCGGCTGGAGGCGCCCGGCCTCGACGAGTTCGTGGGCCGGGGCGTCTTCTACGGCGCCGCCCTCACCGAGGCCCCCGCCTGCGCCGACACCGAGGTCTACATCGTCGGCGCGGCCAACTCGGCCGGGCAGGCGGCCGTCTACCTGGCGGGATTCGCGAGCAAGGTCCACTTGTTGGTGAGGAGTGATGGTTTGGAGAAGTCCATGTCGCACTACCTCATCGAGCAGATCGCCGCGATCCCCAACATCGAGGTGCACCTCCAGACCGAGGTCGTCGGCGGCGGCGGCACCGGGCACCTGGAGCGGCTGACGCTGTCGGCCAAGGGCGAGGAGCGCACGGTCGACGCCCAGTGGATGTTCGTCTTCATCGGCGCCGAGCCGTTCACCTCCTGGCTGGGCGAGACGGTCGAGCGCGACGCGCGCGGCTTCGTCCTGACCGGCCCCGACCTGGTGCAGGGCGGCAAGCGGCCGCGCAACTGGCCGCTGCGGCGCGAGCCGTACTACCTGGAGACGAACGTGCCCGGGGTGTTCGCCGCGGGCGACGTCCGCGCCGAGTCGATCAAGCGGGTGGCCTCCGCCGTCGGAGAGGGCGCGATGGCCGTCGCCCTGGTGCACCGCTACTTGGAGAAGCAATGACCGAGACCAACGTCAGGGACGACCGGATCGACATCGACGAGCTGCGCAAGCTGTTCCTGTTCGAGCGGCTGGACGACGCCCAGCTCACCAAGCTCGCCCACAGCGGCCGGGTGGCCACCTTCGCGGCCGACGAGGACGTCCTGCGCCAGGGCGAGCCGGCCGAGTGCTTCGCCGTGCTGATCGAGGGCGAGATCCAGATGATCAGCGAGACGGTCAGCGCGGGCACAGTGGCCATGCCCCGCACGTCCCAGCCCGGCGTGTACGGCGGCGCCACCAGCGCCTACCTCGGCGACCGCGCCCCGCAGACCTACCAGCACACGCTGCGCGCCACGGCCCCGTCGCGGATGTTCATCCTGCCCGCCAGGAAGTTCGCCTACATCGTGGCCGAGTGGTTCCCGATGGCGATGCACCTGCTGGACGGCATGTTGTCGGGCGGGCGCATGCAGCGCGAGATCATCGACCGGCGGCAGCGGCTCACCGCGCTCGGCACGATCACCGCCGGTCTCACCCACGAGCTGAACAACCCGGCCGCGGCGGCCGTGCGGGCCGTCGGCGAGCTGCGCCAGCTCATCAAGAACTCGCGGCTGCAGCTCGCCCAGCTCGCCGAGGACGGCATCCCGCCGGAGAAGCTGCGCGCGCTCATCGAGGCGCAGGAGGCGTGCACGGCGAAGCTGGCGAGCAAGCAGACGCAGCGCTCGCCGCTGGAGATCTCCGACGCCGAGGACGAGCTGGGCGAGGCGCTGGAGGAGCTGGGCGTCGAGGACGCCTGGGACCTCGCCCCGGCGCTGGTCCAGGCCGAGTTCTCGCCGAAGGACCTGGAGAAGATCCGCGGCAAGGTGGGCGAGGAGCACGCCCCGTCGGCGGTGCGCTGGCTGGCCGAGGCCATCGAGATCTCGCAGATGCTGAGCGAGGTGGGCGAGGCGACCGAGCGCATCACCACGCTGATCCGCTCGGCCAAGCAGTACTCCCAGATGGACCGGGCGCCGTTCCAGCAGGTGGACGTGCACGAGCTGCTGGACAGCACGCTCGCGATCTTCCGCGGCAAGATCCCGCCCGGCATCACCGTGGTCACCGACTACGACCGCACGCTGCCGCCCATCCCCTGCTACGCGGGCGAGCTCAACCAGGTGTGGACCAACCTCATCCACAACGCGCTCGACGCGATGGACGAGGAGGGCACGCTCACCGTCCGCACCGCGCACGACGAGGACGAGGCGATCGTCGAGATCGGCGACACCGGCCACGGCGTGCCCGAGGCGATCAAGGACCGCATCTTCGAGCCGTTCTTCACCACGAAGAGCGTGGGCGAGGGCACCGGCCTCGGGCTGGACATCTCCTACCGCATCGTGGCGGGACGGCACGGCGGCGAGATCAAGGTCCGGTCGGTGCCGGGCGAGACGTGGTTCGAGGTGCGCCTGCCGCTGCGGGAGCCGGTCCCCTCGGCCTGACGCCTCTCCCGGCGTCTGCACAATGGTCGCCATGGACGACAACACGCACGACGAGGAGCGCCGCGAGCGGGAGGCCGCCGCGGCGCAGGCGGCGGAGTGGGAGCGGCAGGCCGCCGCGCAGGCCGCCTGGTGGACGAGACGGATGTCCGGGTACGGGGAGGAACTGCTCCGGCAGAACAACCTGATGTACAGCGGCCTGATCGCCATCGGGATCGTCCTCGTGCAGCCGTTCCTGACGTCGGGGGCCGCCTCGCTCGACCTGTCCGCCAAGATCTGCGTGATCGCCTTCTCGCTGGCCATCCCACTCCTGGCCGCGCTCATCGTGCTGAACCGGCACGAGGCCTACCGGCGGCGGGCGGCGCGGTCGGTCGTGGTGCGGGTGGCGAGGGAGTCCTCACTCGGGCTCGGCTTCGTCGGGGTGGTCGCCGGTCTCTGGCACATCATGGTGCTCGCCGGAGTGGCCGTCCTGGTCGGCGGGGTCCTCGGCCTGGTCGTCTACTCGGCCGGCTTCGCCCGGGTGGAGGAGGAGGACGACCAGGCCGCGAAAGGCGCCGCCCCGGCCCCCAAGCCCTGACCGGCCCCCCGCGTCCGCGTGGAACGGGATGTCACGCCCCAGGTGTCGAGGCGCCGCCCCGGTCCCGGGACGGTGCCGGACCGTTCCACGGAGGGGGATTTCCATGAGACACATCACCAGCAGGCGGGGCCGGACGGCGGCGGGGGCGGCCGCGCTGGGCGCCGCGGCATTGCTCGCGGCCGCCGTCACGCTCGCCCAGCCGGCCGCGGCGCTGCCCGCGGCGCAGGCGGGCTGCAACCTCGGCTCGTTCGGGTTCGACTCCTCGCTCGGCTGGCTGGCGCTCACCGCGCCGCGCACGATCACGGTCTCCTCGGCCCAGACGATCAGGGCGGACGTCAGCGCGGACGCCGGGGTCGACGCGGGCGCCGAGCTGCGGCTCGGCTGGTCGGTCAACAACGCGGCGGTCAGCGAGGGCGGGTTCGGCCCGGCGAACTTCGCCAACCACCAGGAGTTCTTCGAGACCCGCTCGACGTTCGCGGTGATCAACGTGGCCGCGGGCACGACCACCGTCCAGCCCTTCATCCGGCTGAACGGCCCGGCCGGCAAGCGCGGCACCGTGCTGCACCGCTGCTCCTCCGTGCAGAACTGACCGCCTGCCGGACGACGGGTTCCCGGCCCCGCGCGGGCCGGGCGCCCTAGCCGAGGACCTCGGCGGCGGGGGCGGCGTCGGCGAAGGTGATCACGATGTCGCGGCCGTTGGCGTAGCTGACGACCGGCCGCCGCAGCGTCTCGCCCGCCCGGCGGGCGACCGCCTGCCACAGCTCCATCGTCTCGGCGCTGTCGGCCGTGATCCGGAACCGGCCGCTCTCGCGCAGGTGCCCGGTGACCAGCGGGACGAAGTTCGCCTCGGCGCGGGCGCGCTCGTCGGCGCTCAGGGGGGTGCGCCGGAGGGCGGGGTCGCTCATCGTCGGTCTCCTCGTCGTCGCCGGGGCGGCGCGCTCGCCGGCCGCCTCCGGCGTCCAGCATGCCATCCCGCCACCCGTACGCTGTCCGCACGATGACCAGGCGCACACCCGCCGGCCCGGCCTGCTCCACCAGGCGCTGAACCGGGTGTGGATTCCGCTCCTGGTGGCGGTCGGCTACTCGCTCGGCCAGGTCGCGTGGCCGCCGCTGTTCACGGCCGCGCTCGGCCGGCTCACTCACCTCGCGCTCGCCCGCGCGCTCTTCCCGTCGCGGCGGCCCGCGCCGCTCAGCCGAAGATCCGGTCCCGGGTGAGGTCGAGGGCCGTCAGCACGGCCCCTTGCAGGACGGCGTTGCCCGCGACCGTGCTGGCCCGCACCTCCGCCGGCGCGGGGGCCAGCTCGCGCAGCCGCCCGGCGACCTCGGCGGCCAGCTCGTCGCCGCCCTCGTGGCCCCGTTTCCCGCCGAGCACGACCAGGCCGGGGTCGAGGAGGGCGACGAAGGCGGACACCCCGAGCGCCACCCGGCCGGCCAGCTCCGCCCGCTCCAGCCGCCCGGCGACCTCCGGCGCGACCAGGTCGCAGAACTTGCTGCCGCCCACCTCCAGGAACCCGACCTCCCCCGCGCCGCCGGACGCCCCGCGCCGCAGCCGGCCGCCGAGCACGACGGCCGCGCCGATGCCGTCGTCCAGCCAGAGCAGCACGAAGTCCGCGCTGCCCCGGGCCGCGCCGGCGCGCAGCTCGGCGACGGCGGCGAGGTTGACCTCGTTCTCCAGGACGACGGGCACGCCCGGCCCGAGGCGGTCCCTGACCGCCCCCATGACGCCGCGCCGCCACCCCGGGACGTCGTTCTGCGACACCAGCTCGCCGTCCCTCGGGTCGACCAGCCCGGGCGCGCCGATGACGACGCTGTCCAGCGCGCGCCCGCCGGCCGCCTCGCGCACGACGCCCTCGATCAGCTCCTCCAGCGGCACCCCGTCCCGCAGGGGGGTGCTCGCCGAGCCGGCGGTGGCGCCGGTGATGTCGGCGACGACGACGTTGACGGCGTCGCGCCGCAGGTCCACCCCCGCGACGTGGGCCCGCTGGGCGACCAGGCCGTAGAGCCGGGCGTTCGGCCCCCGGCGGTCCTCGCCGGACTCGCCGGTCACCTCGATGAGCCCGCTGTCCCGGAGCCGTTCGATGAGGTCGGACACGGTCGGCCGGGACAGCCCGGTCAGCGCGCGGAGCTGGGGGGCGGTCAGCGGGCCGCGCTCCAGCAGCAGGTCGAGGGCCAGCCGGTCGTTGATGGCGCGGGCCATGGACGGGGTCGCGGTCTTCACGCCTCCCATAATAGGCAGGCTCCCTACCCGAAACCTCTTTTCATCAGGGAGCCTGCCTGTTAATTTAAGAGACATGACGCCTCACCGCGCGATAGCGGCCGTCTTCGCCGCCCATGGCGCCGTCGCCGGCTCCCTGTCCACCCGCATCCCCTGGATCCAGGACCACCTCCACCTCAGCCCCGCCACCCTCGGCCTGGCCATGCTCTGCCCGTCGATCGGCGCGTTCCTGGGCATGCCGGTGGCTAGCCGCCTGGCCTTCCGGTACGGCAGCCGCACCGCCACCCGCGCGCTGATCGCCCTGTGGTGCGGCGGCCTCGCCCTGCCCGCCCTCGCCCCGGTCCCGGCGGCGCTGTTCGTGGCGTTCCTGCTGTTCGGCTGCGCGGCCGGGATGTCCGACGTCGTCATGAACGCTCACGCCGTCGAACTGGAACGCCACCTCGACCGGCCCATCATGTCCGGCCTGCACGGCATGTGGAGCGTCGGCAGCCTCGGCGCGGCCGGCCTCGGCGCGCTGGCCGCGCAGGCGGGCGTGGACGCCCGGCTGCACCTGGCCGCGATGTCCCTGGCCCTGCTCGCCCTCGGCGCGGCGGCCGGCCGCGGCCTCCTGCCGAACCATGTGACCGCCGCGCAACGCCCGGCCGGCGCGGCGCCGCCACGCCGCTTCGCCCTCCCCGCCCGCGGCATCCTGCTCATCGGCCTGGTCGGCTTCTGCGCGACGTTCGCCGAGGGCGCGAGCGCGAACTGGTCGGCCGTCTACCTCACCAGGGTCACGGAGGCGGGGCCCGGCCTGGCCGCCGCCGCGTACACCGTCCTCATGCTGTGCATGGCCGGCACCCGCCTGCTCGGCGACCGCATCATCCGCCTGCTCGGCCCGGTGACCTGCGTGCGGGCGGGCGGTCTCGTCGCTGTCGCCGGCGGGGTCGTCGTCGTCACCGCCCGCACCCCGCTGCTCGCCATCGCCGGCTTCGCCCTGCTCGGCCTCGGCGTCGCCGTCATCATGCCGCTGGCCCTCGCCGCGGCGGGCAACGCCGGGCCGACCGCGGGCGAGGGCGTGGCGGGCGTCGCCACGATCACGTACCTGTCGGGGCTGACGGCCCCGGCGGTGACGGGCTGGCTCGCGGGCGCCTTCGGCTACCCGGCCGCCTTCGCCTTCATCACCGCCGTCGTGCTCCTGCTGCCCTTCCTCGCCCCCGTCCTGCGGCCGGCCGCGCCGCGCCCGCTCGACCCGGCCGGGCCCGCCGAGGAGGACGCACTCATCCCGGCGGCACCCTGCCGATCGTCAGCACGACCGACCAGTGGCGGGTGAGCCGCCCGTCCGGGCGGGCGGCGAGCAGCCGGCGCATCTCCCCGTACAGGTGCTCCCGTTTGGCGGGGTCCATGGCGATGTGACCGGAGAACGTCTCCAGCAACGCGATGTACTCCTCCGCCGTGTAGCGCAGGGCCCACAGGTAGCGCCGCGTCCCGGTCACCTCGAACCGTCCCGAGGCCGCCAGCTCGTCGGCCGTGGGGTCGGGCGGGCTCTCGGGCGGCGGCCACGGGCCGGGATGGCCCTCGCCGAGGTCCTCGTAGACGCGCTGGATCTCGGTGAAGAACGGGTCGTGGCCGGCGGGCAGCGCGTGGTCGGCGTTCCACACGGCCAGGTGGCCGCCCGGCGTGAGCAGGTCCGCGGCTTTCGCGTACTTGACCTCCGGGTCCACCCACTTCCAGGCCGTGGCCGCGTACACCAGGGCGAAGCGGGCGCCCGGCGGCGGCTCCCAGGACTCGAAGGACGACGTCACCACCTCGACGCCGGCGAACCCGGCGAGCCGCCGCCGCGCCTCGGCCGCCAGGGCGGGGCCCAGCTCGACCGCGGTGATCGGGAAGCCCGCCCGCGCCAGCGGCAGCGTGGCCTTGCCCGGGCCGCAGCCGACCTCCAGCAGGGGCGCGGGCGGCCTGAGGCCGGTGTCGGCGAGCAGGTCGGCGTACAGGCCGGGCGGGTAGTCGGGGCGGGCGTCCTGGTAGGACCCGGCCACCTGGTCGAAGGTGGCGCGCAGCGGGAAGTCACGGGGCATGCCGCGATCCTGTCAGCTCCGCGATCAGGAGCGGGGGTCTCCTACTCGAAACGCGCGTTGTCGGGCGCGGTCAGGTGCCGCAGCAGCGGCAGCGCGGCGAGGACCACCAGCAGGGACGCGGCCAGCCCCGCGCCGAGCGCCCCGAAGTAGACCGGGCCGGGCAGCGCCAGGGACGCGCCCTTCATCGCCAGCGCGGCGACGAACGGCCCCGCCACGCCGTACCCGGCCGCGGCGGCGACGACGGCGGCCAGGACGAGCGGCAGCGCCGACTCCAGCAGCACCACCGCGGCCAGCGTGCGGGCGGGCGTGCCGGCCAGGCGCAGCAGCGTGAACGGCTGCCGGCGCTCCATCAGCCCGCCGCCCACCGCCACGACCAGGCTGCAGCCGCCGGCCAGCAGGGTCAGGACGACCATGGCCAGCCCCACGTTCTCGGCCTGCGTGTACAGCCGCGCCCGGACCTCGGCCACCTCGGCGAAGGTCATCGGCGCGTCCACGCTGTACCGGGACAGCAGGGTCCTGACGCGTTCCAGCGCGCCGCCCGTGCCGTCGGTGCGGACCAGGACCGCGGACAGGCTCAGCCCGGTCACCGACACCGCCCGGCCGGCCGGCCCGGTGAAGGGACGCAGCCGGTCGATGGACAGCGGGTTGTCGGCCTCGACGACGCGGTCGAAGTAGCCCGTCACCGCCTGCGCGCCCGCCGGGCACCGGCCGAGCACGGGGTAGCGGGCCAGGTCGGCGCAGGCGACGACGGTGGTGGGCGGCGGCCGGTCCGGGCCGATCACCTGGCCGCGCGTGCCCTCCGGCAGGGCGTAGATCGGCAGCACGCCGGCCCCCGTGAACGCGCGCAACCGGTCCAGCAGCTCCGCGCCCGCCCGCGCGGGCAGCCCGCCCGCGCCCGGCACCCGGCCGAGCGGCACCCGCAGCACGTCGGTCAGCGTGCCGCCCGCCACGGCCCGCTGCCCCGACACCACGGCCGGGACGATGCCCGCGAGCGCCGTCCCGACGAACACCGCGAGCACCAGCCCGCTCACCGACCGGAAGGCCGCCTTCGGGTCCGCGGCCAGCCGCTGCGCCGCCAGCAGCGTCGCCGCGCCGCCGGTCGCGCGGGCCGCCAGCCGGGCCGCCAGCGCCGTCAGCCACGGGCCCGCCAGGACGAGCCCGGCCATGGTCAGCACGAGCCCCGCCACGGCCGGCGGCGCGTCGGCGTCCTTGGCGTCGCGGAACACCGGCCCCGCGAACAGCCCCAGCCCGGCCACCAGCGGGATCAGCCGCCACGCCCGCGGCGGACGCGGCGGGGTCCTCCTGGCCGCGCCGAGCGGGCTGATCCGCACCCGGCGCAGCGACCACAACGCGGTGCCGCCGGCCAGCGCCGGGACGACGGCGAGCACGGCCGCGTACTGCCAGACCTCCGGAGCGACCAGCTCGGGGAAGAAGCGGGAGCCGGTGACCCGCACCAGGGCGACGGCCGGGCGTACCGGCTGGAAGAGCGCGACGCCGAGCAGCGTCCCCAGCAGCGCGCCGAGCGCGGCCTCCACGGCGGCGAGCACGCTCACCTGGCGGGCGGTGCCGCCGGCCAGCCGGATCGCGGCGAAACGCGCCTCGCGGCGGGCGGCGGCGAGGCGGGTGGCGGCGTTCACCAGCACGAGCAGCGGCACGGTCAGCCCGGCCGCCGCGACGGCGAACCCGAACCGGTACAGGTCGGCGTTCGCGTCCACCCGGAGCGCGGTCTCCACCGCGTCCACCTGCCGGGTGCCGGCCAGGGCGGCCACCTCCTCCGGCGTGCGCCCGACCACCACGGCCAGCTCGTCGGGCCCGGACAGCGCCGCCGCGCCGATGATCCCGGCGCGGGCGCCGGGGAAGCGGTCGGCCAGCATCTCGCGCGGGGTCGCGGCCAGCAGCGCGGCCAGCGCGGGCGAGACGTAGTAGCGGCCCGGCTCCGGCATGCGCGCCAGGCCGGGGACGACCGGCGCCCGCGGGCCGAGCGCGGCCGCGTCCAGCCGCTTGATCGCCTGGCCCGCGTAGTAGTCCTCGCGGTAGTTCCACAACGCGCCCATGGCGGTGGAGTCGAGCAGCCTGCCGCTCGGTGCGGTGCCGGTGGTGCACTCCCAGCACTGGCGGCCGTTCGTCGCCTGGAAGGCGTTGAACAGCGACAACGTCGTCAGCAGCACCAGGACGCCGGCCGCCACGCCGGCCACGATCAGCGCCAGCCGGGCCGCCGCCTCCCGGCCGCCGCGCAGCGACATCCGCAGCCCCAGCCCGATCACCGCACGACCTCGCCCGGCACCCTGGCCGCGGCCGCGCCGAGGGGATCGGTGACGCGGCCGTCGCGGACGATGACCTCCCGGTCGGCGAACGCCGCCACGCGCGCGTCGTGCGTCACGACGATCACGGTCGTGCCCTCCTCGCGGGCCAGACCCACCATGAGGTCCATGACGTGCTCGCCGGTGAGCGAGTCGAGCGAGCCGGTCGGCTCGTCGGCGAACAGCACCCGCGGCCCGCCCACCAGCGCCCGCGCGATCGCCACCCGCTGCGCCTGCCCGCCCGACAGCTCCCCCGTCCGCCGCTTGCCCAGCTCCGCCAGCCCCAGCCGCTCCAGCCAGGCGTCGGCGCGCGGGTAGGCGTCCCTGCGCCGGACCCGTCCCAGCAGCAGCGGCAGCGCGACGTTGTCGGCGACGGTCAGCTCGGGCACGAGCTGACCGAACTGGAACACGAACCCGAACGCGGTGCGCCGCAGCTCGGTGCGCCGGGCGTCGCTCAGGGTGTCCAGCCGCCGCCCGTCGAACCACACCTCGCCGCTGTCCGGGGTGAAGATCCCGGCCAGGCAGTGCAGCAGCGTCGACTTGCCCGAGCCGCTGGGCCCCATGACCGCGACGATCTCCCCGGCGTCCACCGCCAGGCCGGCCTCGCGCAGCGCGGGCGTGCTCCCGAAGGAGCGGCTGACCCCGCGCGCCTCGACGATCATGACTCGCGCACCATGGCGGCCAGCGCCCCCAGCCGCGCCTGCGTGACGTCGATCCACCGCAGGTCGGCCTCCAGATGGAACATGCCGTGGTCGGCGAGCAGCGCGTCCACCAGCGAGCCCTCCCGCTTGACCTGCGTGAACTCGCGCATCCGCCGCAGGTGGGTGGCCCGCTGCAGGTCGAGGTAGCCGGCGGCGTCGCGCCCCAGCATCAGCGCCAGCACGACCTTCGTGAACAGCACCGTCTGCAGGTACGGCTCGGCCGCGACCGGCTCCGACAGCCACGCCTCGACCTCCTGGCTGCCGAGGGGCGTGATGGCGTAGCGCTTGCGGTCGGGGCCGTCGCCCGGCTCGCTCTGCCCCGCCGTGACCTTGCCGTCCCTGGCCAGGCGGCCGAGCGTGGAGTAGACCTGGCCGAACGGCAGGGACTTGCCCCGGCCGAAGTAGGTGTCGTAGTCGCGCTTCAGGTCGTAGCCGTGGCTCGGCTCCCGCTCCAGGAGGCCCAGCAGGGCAAGGGGAACGCTCATGCGCCTGGACTGTACACCAAGGGTATATACGCGGTGTACGGCCGCCTGCAATCGGCCCTGAGCCACTTCGAAGGGGGCCGGATGAGACTCCGTTCGTTCCTCGGCGCGCTGGCGATCTGGTACGGCGCCTTCCTGGTGATCGAGATCCTCGCGGCGACCACCCTCGCGACCGCCGACGTGTACGACGTCCCCGGCGACCCCTCGTACGCCGTCACCCCGTTCGACACCAACCTGTTCCGCGACGAGTCCGAGGCCCGCGCCGCCGGCTTCCACCACTGGAGCCCCTGACCGCACGATCGGGCTACGCTGGCTTGCGTGCGCGTGCTGTACATCGTCACCAGCGCGGCCCCGTCCCATGCCGGCCCTGTCACCGACCTCGTGACCGGCGCACAAGCCGCCGGCTGGCAGGTGTTCGTCGTCTCCACGCCCCTGGGCCTGCGCTTCCTCGATCAGGCACGCCTTGAGCAGCAGACGGGAGAGCGGGTACGCAGCGAGTTCCGGATGCCCGGAGAGGGCAAGGAACTGCCCAAAGCGGACGCGGTCATAGCGGCACCGATGACCTTCAACACGATCAACAAATGGGCTGCGGGGATCACGGACAACTTCGCGGTGGGGCTGCTGTGCGAGCTGACCGGCTACGGCGTGCCGATCGTCGCCGTCCCCATGCTCAAGCCCGCCCTCGCGCAGCACCTCGCCTTCCGGACCAGCCTCGGCGTGCTGAGCCAGATGGGCGTGCGGCTGCTGTTCGATCCGTCAGCACCCTATGAGAGACGCATGCCGGCCTGGGACGATGTGCTGGACGAGCTGGAGCGGGCGACGGGCGGCGCGTCCGCCTAAGGTGAGGGGCCTCATGAACGACCAGGTCGAGGTCGGCGGACGCATCGCCCGGCAGCGGCGACGGCGTGGCCTGTCCCAACAGGCGGCGGCCGGGCTGATCGGCAGGTCGGAGAGCTGGCTCAGCCAGGTCGAACGCGGAGTACGCCGTATCGACAGTCACAGCGTGCTAGTGCGACTGGCGCAGGTGCTGGGCGTGAGCGTCCACGAGTTGACCCATGCCGGTCAGCAGGACGGCGAATCGCGCTACCGGCCAGGCGAGGGAATCCGGGAAGCCATGCTGCGCTACGACATGCTCTCACCGTTCACAGGCCAAGCGGAGAGTCCGCACCGGTTGCGGATCGAGCTGCACCGGATCAACCGCTTGTACCAGTCCGCCCGGTACGAGGAAGCGGGGCAGCGGTTGCCGGGATTGATTCTCGCAGTCGAGCACGGTCGGCAGGCCGTGCCGCGGAAGCATCGGCGTCCAGCCGACACGCTGAGAGCTCTGACCTACCAGTGCGCAGCGACCGTCCTGACGCGCGTGGACGAGCCCGAGCTCGCGTGGCTGGCCGCCGATCGTTCCTTGGCCGCAGCGGAGGATGCCGATCGGCCTCTGCTCGCGGCGGTCAGCGCCTACCGGCTGGGCTACATCCTGATCAAGATGCACCGCCCGGAGCAGGCCCGTGATCTGGCCGTGCGGGCCGCTGAGTCGCTGCACGGCGACGAGCACCGAACGAATCCGGTCCTGGCCTCGGTTCGGGGCGGACTGTACCTGGTCGCCGCCTCGGCCGCCGCGCACACCTACGATCGAGGCGGGACAGACAGTCATCTTGCCGAGGCCACCGCCGCCGCCGACCACATCGGCCGCGAACGCAATGATTTCTGGACCGCCTTCGGCATCACCAACATCCGGATCCACCGTCTGTCGTCAGCGGTCGCCTTCGGTGACGCGAAACTCGCCGTTGCGCTGGGCGAAGCCCTCGACCTGTCCCGGCTGCCGGTCAGCCTGCTCGGTCGCCGCGCCCAGGTCCATCTCGACCTCGCCCGCGCGTACACCCTGCAGCGCAAGGACGCCGCCGCGGTGAACACACTGCTGAACGCGGAACAGCTCTCGCCGCAGTTGATCCGCTACGACCAGCGCACGCGGGACGTCCTCGCGCAACTCGTCAAGCGGGAGCATCGTCCCAGCACGCCGCAACTGCGTGGCCTGGCGTGCCGGGCAGGCATCGTGTGACCCGCACCGTTGTACGGCTCATTTACCCGCACAACCGTCCCAGATGCGGCGCCTGCGGCGATCTACCGTCCCGATCCATGACGCGAAACGACCCGAAGGCCCTGGTCACCGCACCCGACCTTGCCGCCGCACTCCGCGCCCCGCAGCCGAGGCGGACGGACTGTGACATCGACGGGTTCTACCTGTGGGACGTTCACGGCAGTCGCAGTGAAGGCCCCTGCGGTGTGACCAGCCGGAGGGACATCGCCACCGCGCACCTCCTCACGGCGCTCATCGCAACAACCACTGGCACCGGCGATGTCGAAGGTCTGGTCAGGCGGGTCTGGCTGGACCGGCTGGCGAAGGAACCGCGCTATATCAGAGGGCGGGTGGTCATCCGGGTCCGGCGCGACCGGCGCACCGGTGAGATCGTCCTCGTCGGCGAGCGATGACGGGCTGCCCGGGGACGATTCCCTCCGCTGTCTGCCCATCGCGAGCGATCGCCTCGATTACCCGCCCCAAAGGCGGTTGCTCGTAATTCTCGAACGACACTTCATGGCAATCGGTTCACTGGATGAAATTCGTGATCGCACAGCGGATGCAACTGCCGGACGCGCAACATTCCCATTGCGTAAACGATGGCGAAGTGACACGCACTACCCATCAACGAGACCGCATGAGGAATGACGAACTGATCGCCGAACTCCAGCACGCACAGTGGCGCAAGGCGTCCTAAAGCGGCGCAGACGGCGGCGACTGCATCGAGGTCGCCCCGCTGAGCGGCGACGGTGTCGGCATCCGCTGGGCGACGTGGGTTGAAGAGCTGCACGACAGCTTTGCATCGGTCGTCTGACTGGGCACTTCGGGCCCTGCCGCCCGAGGGCACCTTCGTACCGGCTGCGGCGCGGGGCCGCGTGGGGCGTCGTGGCCACACACAATTGGACGATCTTGGTCTGGCGATATGGTCGAGTGCCCACCACATCCGATCCGGTTGATCCCAGAGTTCAGAACACATTCTGATATACGCTGGGCACCGTGAGCACTGGACAAGCCGACGCGGTGACATTTTCTGACCTCTCGCGAAATCCCCGGGCAGTCGCGGAACGTGCGGCCCGGCTGGGACGCGTCCGCATCACGCACCGTGACGCCCCCGACTTCTACCTGACCGCCGCGAACCGCGAGGAGGAGCGCGACCGGACGTTGTCCACCGCGTCCCGGCTGCTGCTCGCCCTCATGCGGCACGACTCGACCGCCCGGTCCTTGGTCCTCGCCATGCCCGACGTGTTCCCCTGGGTACGCCATCTGTCCTCGGACGAACTCCGGTCCTTCACGCTCGAACTCGTCGAAGCCCTGTCCGACGCCGCCGAACTGGACGTCGACACCACCACGCAAGAGGTCATCGCGGGCTGGCGGGCCACCGCCCGGATCAAGGCCGATCCTGATCATTACGCAGAAGCCCGTAGACCGACGGAGGGCGACTTCGGTCCGGTCGAGATTCCGCTGTAAGCCCGAAGCGCGGAGATCGCGTCACGATGCACCTCGCAGGTGGCCTGGCGGGCGTCCCAGTCGATGGCGAAGGCATTGACGTTGTAGCCCACGGCCTGGCCGGCTGCCGCAATCTTGGACATGGCTCGCAAGCCTTGCATTCTTGAACTGGATCGTGGCCAAGCTGTACGTCAGCCGGGAGGATGGTCGGCATCGTGGACTTCGGAGGAGGGTTCGATGGCTGAGGGTGCGGCGGTTCAGCTTGCTCTGGTCGGCGACGTCGACGAAGCAGATCGCGATTCGTTTCGGCAGTGGTTGCATGATGAGCCGGGTCTGTCGGGGGCCGTTGTGTTCTCCCCGCTCGGAACGACGCCAGAGGAACTTGCGCCGACTTCCTTGGTGGTTAGCCTCGTCTCCGATTCCGTTATCAAGGCCTTCGTCAGAACCCTCGTAGCCTGGCTGTCGACTCGCCGCAGGGGTATCACGATCGAGGTCACGTCTACTGGTGGTCAGACGGTGGAGATCCAGGCGGCGCAGGTCCACACTGAGCACGACATACGCCGGATCCTCACGGGAGTTCTGGGTGAATTGTTTCTGGGGCGAGTCGGCGGCCCGGGGACGGCCCGCGGCGATGTCGTCGCCGATGTTGTGCAGGGCCAGGCCGATGGTTTTAACGTGCGGCCACGGCCTTCCATCGGAGCCGACGCTTCGGGTCAGCAGGATGTCACTGCGGACGTGGCCTCGTCGATGTTGCCGGTCACGATCTACCTGTCCGACGAGAGTATCCACGAGCAGGTCGAGGCAACGGTCGAAGATCTGTTGGCTGCGGCGGGCTTGCGGATCGAGAACCGTGACGATCCGGTCATCGGATCGTGGTTCCGCCGAATGCGGGCTGTGGCGGAGAAATTCGCGCGTTCTCCTGCAGGGCGCGAGGCCGCGTTGGTCGCGGCACACGCCGCCGAAACACGCCTGGTACTCGCTCAGGATGCGGACGTCACTGCAAAGTTGCTGCAGAATCTGGGGCCGGTCATCGCGGCCTTGAATAGCAGTGACAAGGATGCGGTGATCCGGGTCGGGGCGATATTGATCGTGAAGATGAGCGGGGTTTTGACCGTGTTCCAGTTGACGGCCAAGCAGCAGCTGCTGCTCAACCACAGCCCCCAGCTTGCTACCTCGCCAGATAGGATCATTGAGGCCCTCGGACCAGCACCTATCGGCGAAGGCGACGGCCCCCCGGCCTTGTGCTGAAGGCAACTGGGACACCTGGCATTGTGTCCATTTCATGAATGATCGCCCGGCATTTCGTCCCATGTGCGGCCGTCCAGTTCGCGGCCGCCGCTCTTGGGCGTCAGCCCGCCAACCTGCTTAAAGAAGAAGCTGACGCCCTGGTCGACGCAGCGGTCGCGGAGGTCGCGGACCCAGTCGAGGTCCAGCGGGCGGTGGCCGGGGCCGCTTTCACCTCCGGCAATGACCCAGTCAATGCCGGTGAGGTCGAGGGAGGGTAGAGCCCCGGCTTCCGCCACCGCAACGGCTCGGAGAGCGCGTCCTCGTGGAGGGTGACGTCAAACCCCGGGCCACTGGTCCGCGGATCACCGTCCCGCTGGTACTTTGCCTGCCCCATCGCCTTGAGCCGTTTGGCCAGCGTCAACGCATAGCAGTCGTCGCAACCGGGCGAAATCCGGTCGCAGCCCGTGGTCGGGTTCCACGTGACCTCGGTCCATTCGATCTTCGTCGCGGTGCTCATGCCGCGACCCGAGTGCATCGAATCGAGCTCGCCTCGCCCACCTGTCCCTCGCCTCGACTGTTATTGAATTGCGCGCCTGTGGGTCGGCTGGCGAAGATCGCGCCATGGAACGAGATGTGATCACAGCAGGCTCGCTTGCCCTGCGACCGTTTACGCTGGCGGACATCCCGTGGGTTCATGAGGTGTCCCTGGATCCGGCGTTGCAGCACTTCGTGGAGTTGCCGTCGCCCTACCGCATGGAAGACGCGGCTTTCTTTGTCGAGCAGTTGGCCATCGCCGGCGGACAGAGTGGGCAGCGTCTGGAGTTCCTCGCTGAGGAAGCGTCCACGGGAGAACGCCTGGGCCGCGTGGGGGTGGGGTTGAGCGCGCCGGGCACGGCTGAGATCGGATACTGGGTTGATCCGAAAGCGCGCGGACGTGGCGTTGCGACTGACGCGGTGCGAGCCGTGTGTCGATGGGCCTTCCGCGCCCACGGCTTGGAACTGATCGAGTGGCGAGCTGAAGTAGGGAACCTGGCTTCCCGCCGGGTTGCAGAGAAGGCAGGCTTCACCGTGGAGGCCACGCTCCGGAAGCGACTTCTCCACCGAGGAATCCGGGTGGATGCATGGGTCGGCTCCCTGCTCAAGAATGAGGTTCTGTGAACTTGCACTAACGGTTCTGTTGGTGCAGAGAAGTCTCAGACACGAACCGAAGCATCCCACCCCGCATCGGGGGGACGGCCGGCGCTCACCCTCACAGGCCCGCGCGTCACCCACCCGGCCCGCAGATCAGGCAGCACGCCCTGGTCAGCCACACCCATGCGCTGGACGCCGCAGCGAAGCCGCCGCGGACGGCCTCCTCGCAGACAGCAGTGCCAGCGGCCCGGCGCAGGACGAAGAACTCGCCCTCCTCGTAGCACAGGACGTACCTCTCGCAGCGCGACGCCTCGACCACCCGCAACAGCCCGCGCGCGACGTACGGTCGCCAGCGGTACGTCACGGCGTACCCGCGCCAGGCCACGCCAGATCAGCCCGGACGACGCGGCAGCCGTCACCGGTACGCCACGTGCCGCAGCGCACGGCCAGACCCGCTACGAGACGAAGCCCCCGGCCCGACTCGGACAGGAGATCGTCCTCGCCGAGCTCCGGGCCGGACAGGTCGGTACCTGGATCCACGACCTCCAGCCGCACGAAGCCCCGTCCGCGACCGAGCCGCACGTCCACCCAGTCACGATGAACGCCACCCGGCACGTGCCGGAGCACGTTCGTCACCAGTTCCGAGACGATCAGGGCGGCGTCGTCCCGGACCTCCTGAGGACCATCCGCCAGCCAGAGACCGACCGTCTCCCGGGCGAGTCGCAGGGACTCAGCAGTGCGGCCGAGCGTCATGAGTCTCCAGACACCCACCACCCGAGAATCTAGAAAAACGGCATTAGTCGGCATTTGCATCACCACCTCTCATGAACCCTTTCGCCCAGCCGTCAACAGCATCAATCGCGCTGTGAACTTGGGCCCGAGCGATGTCGCTCGAAGACTCTCCCAGGCTGGCCCATGACGGCTACTTTTAGTAGTCGGCGAGTAGCACACTTGCCGCACACCTCGGGTTCACGGATGTGTGTGTACTTGTGAACGGATCGGTGATGCGTCGATGGGCGCCAGCGACTTGGATCCAGGAGCAAGCCCTCTCGCGCTTTTCGGAGCCGAGTTGAGAAGGCTGAGAGAGGAAAGGGGCGTGACGCAGGAGGCGATCGCGGACTATACGCACGTGAGCAAAAGCCTGGTCAGTCAGATCGAGAATGCCAAACGCACTCCGCAGTGGGACTTCACGGAGCAGGTGGAAGGACTCCTCGGCCTGCAGGGCGACCTGCTCCGCCTCCTCCCACTGGTACTGAGAACGGGACCCAACTGGTTCCGCCAATGGCCCAGGATCGAGGCCAACGCCCACAGCCTGCGCACCTGGCAACCGCTCGTGGTACCAGGGCTCCTGCAGACCAGAAACTATGCGCGCGCGATTCTGCGCGGGCAGCCGGGCATCACCGATCAACGGGTGGAGGAGATCGCCGAGGGCCGACTCAGCAGACAGATGGTGTTCGAGCGGCCCGAACCTCCTTTGTATGCCGCAGTGATCGACGAAGGCGTCCTTGCCCGCCCCATCGGCGGCGCGGAGGTGATGCGGGAGCAACTGGAACATCTCCTGATGCTCCTGGCACACCCCTGCATCACTCTGCAAGTCGTTCCGATGGCGGCCGTCCCCACGATCGGTTTTCTCGGTGGATTCGTGATCGCTCAGCAACTCAACGGCCCGGATGCGGTGTATCTGGATACCGCATCCGACGGCGAGATGACGGATCGCGCTGACCGGGTCCGCAGAGTTAGTCTCAGATTCGACGCCATACGGTCATACGCCCGACCTGTGAACGAGACCGCCGAAGCGATACGCGAGAAGATGGTGATGCATGAGAAACGATGACGAACTGGCCGCGGAACTCCGACAGGCAGAATGGCGGAAAGCCTCCTACAGCGGCGCAGACGGCGGCGACTGCATCGAGGTCGCCCCGCTGAGCGGCGACCGTGTCGGCATCCGGGACACCGAGCAGCCCGAGCTGGCTCCCTGGGTGGTACGCGGCAGCGTCTTCCGCGCCTTCGTCTCCGGCGCCAAGGACGGCGAGTTCGACTTCTGACCCAGACGACGACCGGAAAGCCCTTCGAGTATTCATGGAGGGCCATCGGGACGGCCCGAGATCTGGCGGCCCCTGGCACAGATCCTCCCCGAACGCCGGGCCGGGCACTGGACGACGACGTCGATCCCGTTGTCACTGACCCGACAAGCCCCGCCGGTCGCCGGGCAACTCTGTGCCGACTGTGACCGGCCCTTCCGCACACCGGTGCCCCCAGTGCCCAGGTCGCGGGGGAGCGCGAGGGGGCCGGCAGGCCCTCTCGCCCGGGGATCGGGGCAGAGCCCCGATCCCCTAGGAGGGCGTCCGAGCGTCAGCGAGGCCCTTTGAGGGCGGGCTCCAGCCGGCCCACCCGGTGATCGGGCTACGGGTGGGTTGCTTGCAGAAGGAGGCGGAGCCCCAGGCGGATGGCCACGCTTCCAGGCGGCGACGTGATACGCTCCCAAGCGAGCGCTTGGTTTACCTCCGAGGGGCCGCCGCATGAAGTTCTCGACCTTCCACCTCTTCCACCGCTTCGACGGCCAGAGCTTCAAGGACGTCTACGACTACCACCTGGAGCTCATCGAGCTGGCCGAGGAGCTGGGGTTCGACGGGGTGCGGCTGGCCGAGCACCACTTCCGCGACTACGGCGTCGTCCCCAACCTGTTCACCATGCTCGCCCACGCCGCCGCCCGCACCGAGCGGCTGCGGCTCGGCACCGGGATCGTCGTCCTGCCCCTGCACAACCCCGTCCACGTGGCCGAGGAGGCCGCGCAGGTGGACGTGTTGTCCGGCGGGCGGCTGGATCTCGGCATCGGGCGCGGGTACCAGAGCTTCGAGTTCGAAGGGTTCGGCATCGACCTGGCCGAGGCGCGCGACCGGTTCAACGAGGCCCTGGAGGTGATCGTCGGGCTCTGGACGCGGGCGGCGTACCAGCACGAGGGGAAGTTCTACCGGACCGGGGCCGAGGTGTCGCTGGTGCCGCGGCCCGTGCAGGACCCCCATCCGCCGCTGCACGTCGCGGCGGTCTCCCCCGAGACCGTCACCATGTACGCCGAGCGCGGCCTGCCCATCCTGGCCGACCCGGCGGCGCCGTTCAGGAAGGTCGTCAAGGCGGCCGAGACGTGGCGGGAGACGGCGGCGCGGGCCGGGCACCCGGACGGGGCCGAGCTGGTCGTGGCCCGCAGCGTGTACGTCGCCCCCACCCTGGAGCAGGCGCGCGAGGACCAGGCGCGGTTCGAGGCGTCGTTCGACCGATCGCGCATCTTCAACGAGCGCAGCGCCCCGATCGACCCCAGGACGGGCCGGGCCGCGCAGGGCTTCGAGTACTACCAGGACCGTTACCTCAAGGGCGGCGCCGTCTCGGCCGACTTCCGGTGGGAGCAGCTGGAGGTCATCGGGGACCCGGCGCGGGTCGTCGAGCAGGTCACGCTGCTCAGGGACGCCGGCTTCACGAACCTGCTCTGCGACTTCGGCAGCACCCGCCCCATGCCGCTCGCGGACATGAAGCGCGTCATGCGGTTCTTCGCGGCGGAAGTCATGCCCGCCTTCCAGTAGCGCCCCCACCCCCCGGGAGCTGACGATGATCCACAGCCTGTCCCTGTCCGACGTCCTCGCCGAGCACGCCCGCAGCCGCCCGCAGACGACGGCGGTGGTGGACGGGGACGTGCGGCTCACGTACCCGGAGCTGGACGACCGCGTGACCAGGCTGGCCAGCGCGCTCGCCGGGCGCGGCGTCGGCGCCGGCGACCGGGTGTTGTGGCTCGGCCAGAACGCGCACGCCGTCCTGGAGCTGCTGCTCGCCTGCAGCCGCCTCGGCGCCGTCTTCTGCCCGGCGAACTGGCGGCAGTCCGCGGACGAGCTGCGCTTCGTGCTCCACGATCTCGCCCCGTCGCTCGTCGTCTGGGAGCCCTCCGACACCGTCGCCGCGCTCGCCGGGCCGGGCTGGGTCCGGGCCGGGGCGGACTACGAGGGGCTCGTCGCGGGCGGGCCGGTCCGGGAGTTCGCGCAGGTCGCCGACACCGAGCCGGTGCTCGCGCTCTACACCGCCGCCTTCGCGGGTCGCCCGAACGCGGCCCTGCTCAGCAGCGCCGCGCTGGTCGCGCACGCCACGTCGCTGCTGGTCGTCCGGCAGATGGAGCCCGGCTTCACCTTCCTCAACAACGGGCCGCTCTTCCACGTCGGGACGATGATGTTCTGCCTGGCGACCCTGCAGATCGGCGGCACGAACGTCTTCACCCCCGCCTTCGACCCGGAGGAGGTGTGCCGGCTGGTCGACGCCGAGAAGGTGACGCAGGCGTTCCTGTTCGGGCCGATGATCGACGCGGTGGTGAAGGCGAACGCGGGCGGCAAGTACGACCTGTCCTCGCTGCGCTTCGTAGCCGCCTCCGACGAGTGGAACGCGATGATCACGGTGGACGACTCGCCGTGGTGCCGGTCCAGGATGGGCGGGTACGGGCAGACCGAGGTGGGCGGGATGCTGACCTTCCTGGGGCTGGCGGAGGGCGGGGCCGGGCTCGCGGGGCGGCCGTCGCCGCTGGCGCAGGTGCGGATCATGGGGCCGGACGACGCCGAGCTGCCGGCGGGCGAGGTGGGCGAGATCTGCGCCCGCGGCAAGACCCTCTTCTCCGGATATTTCGCCCGGCCCGACTTAAATGCGGAAAAGCTGCGGAACGGCTGGCACCACACCGGCGACCTCGGCCGCCGCGAGCCCGACGGCACGATCACCTTCATCGGCCCCAAGCTGCGCATGATCAAGTCCGGGGCCGAGAACGTCTACCCGGCCGAGGTCGAGCGCGCCCTCAAGACGCACCCGGCGGTGGCCGACGCCGCCGTCATCGGCGTTCCGGACCCGGACTGGCACCAGGCGGTCAAGGCCGTCGTGGTGCTGAGGCAGGGGGCGGCAGCGACGCCCGCGGAGCTGGTCGAGCACGTGAAGGGCCAGGTCGCGTCGTACAAGAAGCCGCGTGAGGTGGTGTTCGCGGACGAGATCCCGAAGCGCGGCTTCACCCCGGACTACGACGCGCTCGACGCCGCCCACGGCGGCGGCAACTACCCCGGCGCCTCCCCCGGCGGCTCCCCCGGCCCGGCCTGACGGGCGACCGGCAGGCCCGCGCCGAGGTGGGCGAGGGCCCTGTCGAACTCGGCGGGCACGTCCAGGGCGGGGTCGGCGGCCCAGTCGAACCACAACGCTATCAGCACGCCGGCCACCGCCCCGGTGACGTTGCGCAGCTCGGGGTCGCCGGGGTCGCGGCCCTCGCGGGCGGCCAGCTCCGCGCGCAGCCCGGCGAGCACGCCGCGGATGTTCTCCAGGCTCGCCGCCCACAGCTCGGGCACGGTGAACATGAGCCGTTCCCGTTCCAGGCCGTCCTCGCGCTCCTCCGGCGTCTGCGCCCCGAGCACGGCGCGCAACGCGAACCGTACGGCCTGGACGGGGTTGAGCTCGGGCGGCGCGGCCCGCAGCGCCTCGGCGAAGGGCGGGTACTGGTCGACCAGCACCAGGTCCTCCTTCGTCGGGAAATAGCGGAACACGGTGCTGGGCGCCACCTCGGCGGCCTCCGCGATCTGCTCGACGGTCGTCGCCGCGTAGCCCTGCGCCCGGAACAGCCGCAGCGCCTCCTTCTGGATCAGCGCCCTGGTCCTGGCCTTCTTCCGCTCCCGCAGCCCGGGTCCCTCGCTCATGCCCGCATTCTCGGGCTGCCCGGGCTCGGACGTCCACTCGGAGCATTTTGCTAGTCAACTCCCAAATAAGAGTCTACTCTCACCAGTATGCGCAGACTCCCGATCGAACGCGACCCCCGGCACCCCTTCGACCCGCCGCCCGGCCTCCGCGGCCTGCCGCCCATGGCCCGCCTGGAGATGGCCGACGGGCACCTCGGCTGGCTCGCCACCACGCTCGACGCCGCCCGCGCCGTGCTCACCGACCCGCGCTTCAGCGCCCGGCAGGAGCTCAAGCACCCGGCCGTACGCTCCTCCGCGCCCGGCGGGCCCGGCCGGCCCGCGCCGCCGGGCTTCTTCGCCGCCACCGACCCGCCCGAGCACACGCGCTACCGCCGGCTGCTCACCGGCCAGTTCACGCTGCGCCGCATGCGCCTGCTGGAGCCGCGCATCGAGCGGATCGCCGCCGGGCACCTCGACGCGATGGCGGCGGCCGGGCCGCCCGCGGACCTGGTGACCGCGTACGCGCTGCCCATCCCCTCGATGGTCATCTGCGAGCTGCTCGGCGTCCCGTACGCCGACCACGCCTTCTTCCAGGACCGCAGCCGCGAGCTGGTCACCCCGGACGGGGACCCGCGCGCGGCGTCCGCCGCGCTGCACGCGTACCTGCTGGACCTGGTGCGCCGCAAGCGCGAGGAGCCCGCCGACGACCTGCTCAGCGGCCTCACCGGCGAGCTGACGGACGAGGAGCTGGCCAACGTCGGCCTGATCCTGCTCGTCGCCGGCCACGAGACCACCGCGAACATGCTCGCCCTCGGCGTCTTCGCTCTGCTGCGCGAGGGCCGGGCGTACGAGGAGGGGATGGAGGAGGAGCTGCTGCGCCGGCTGTCGATCCTGCACCTCGGCGCGCCCAGCCGGGCCGCGCTGGAGGACGTCGAGGTGGCCGGCGTGCTGGTCGCCGAGGGCGAGACGGTCGCCCTGTCGCTGCCGATGGCCAACCACGACCCGGCCGTCTTCCCCGACCCCGGCGCCCTCCGCCCGGGCCGGCCGGAGGCCCGCCGCCACCTCGCCTTCGGCCACGGCGTCCACCAGTGCCTCGGCCAGCAGCTCGCCAGGAACGAGCTGCGCGCCGGCTACCGCGCGCTGTTCGAGCGCTTCCCCGGCCTGCGCCTGGCCGTCCCCGCCACCGAGGTCCCGCTCCGCCAGGACAACGCGGTGTACGGCGTCGCCCGCCTCCCGGTGACCTGGGGCTAGAGGATCGCGAGCGGGGTGAGGGGGCTGCCGGTGCCGCCTTCGAGGCGGAGCGGGGCCGCCACGAACACGAACTCCGTGCGGCCCCGGGCCGCCAGCTCCTCCAGCCACAACATCTCGATCAGGTGAATGCCGTGCCGGTGGAGCAGGATGAGGTGCAGGTCGTCGGGCAGGCTCTCGTCGGCGGTGCCGCGCGCGTTGAGCCCGCCGACGGCGGCGTTGTCGGCGGCCACCGCCGCGACGTCGTGCGCCGCCAGCCAGCGTCCGGCCTCGGCCGACAGGCCCGGCTGGCCCGACCAGTACTCCTCCGGCGAGCGTTCCCACACCCGGGGCCAGCCGGTGCGGATCACCGCGACGTCCCCGGGGCGGGGCACGGCGATCTCCGCCAGCAGGGCGGGCTCGACGCGGTGGTCCGCGGGCAGATGGTCCAGGCCGAGCCGCCGGGGCACGTCGTACAGGACGCCGCGCGCGACCACGCCCCCGACCTGCTCGATGCCGCAGCGGGTGGCGCCGTAGGAGCGGACGCGGGCCGCCGGGTGGCCGTTGTAGACCTGGTCGCCCGACCACATGTGGCACAGCGCGTCCATGTGGGTGGTGGTGCCGTGCGGGGTGACGACCAGGGCGTCGTCCGCGACGCACAGGCCCTCGCCGATCGGCCGGGCCCCGGCGGCGTAGTCGCCGCCGTCCACGGACATGAAGTGTTGCGGCAGCGGCCGGTTCCGCAGGTGGGGCACGGTCGTCGGGGCGGGCGAGGAGGTCGCGCCGCGGATCGGCAGCGCCAGGCTCAGCACCTCGCCGGTGGTGGCGGCGCGGAGGGCGTCGAGGACCACGGACGGGGTGAGCAGGTTCAGGGTGCCGCGCTGATCGTCTGGGCCGAACCGTCCCCAGTTGTTAGGCTCGTGAACCAAGTAAGCGCTCCCTTTCTCGTGGAGGTCCGATGTACTGCGATCCGCGTTTCTCCCGCGTCCGCGAGGTCTTCGAACGCAACTTCGCCGACGGCGAGGAGCTGGGCGCGGCCTTCGCCGTCTACCAGCACGGCGAGCTGGTGGTGGACCTGTGGGACGGCGTCGCCGACCGGCACACCGGGCGGCGCTGGGAGCGCGACACCCCGGTCTTCGCCTACTCCTGCACCAAGGCGGTCACCGCCACCGTGCTGCACCTTCTCGCCGAGCGCGGGCTGGTGGACGTGCAGGCGCCGGTCGCCGAGGTGTGGCCGGAGTTCGCGGCGCGCGGCAAGGCGGCGGTCACCGTCGAGCACCTGCTCACCCACCAGGCGGGGCTGCCCGCGCTGGAGGAGCCGGTGCCGGTGGAGGAGTTCGAGGACCAGCCCGCCATCGCGGCCCGGCTCGCCGCGCAGGAGCCGCTGTGGGAGCCGGGGTCGGCGCACGGCTACCACGCGCTGACGTACGGGTTCCTGGTGGGCGAGGTGGTCCGGCGGGTGACCGGCAAGTCGGTGGGCGAGCTGGTCGCGGCGGAGATCGCGGGGCCGCTCGGCCTGGAGATGTGGGTGGGCGCGCCGGACGACGTCATCGACCGGGCGGCGCGGCTGACGGCGGGCGAGCGCGCGCGGCCCATGAAGGTCACCGAGGCCGACGCGGACGGCGGCGCCCCCGCCGGCCCGGCCCCCGCCGACGACGCTCCGGCGGAGTCGGCCCCCGCCGAAGCGGCCACGGCCGGGGGGCGGCCACGGGACGTGCTGGCCGAGATGGCGAGGGCCTCGCTCGACCCGCAGAGCCTGATGAACCGCGCCCTCGGCAACCCCGGCATCCACCTGCTCAAGGGCGGCGCGAACAACCCGGTCGTCCTGCGCGCCGGCTGGCCCGCCGCCGGCCTGGTGACGACGGCCCGGGGCCTCGCGGGCTTCTACCGCTCCCTCGTCGCCGGGGACGTGCTCCGCCCCGACACCCTCCAGGACGCCGTGCGCCCCCGCGTCGACGGCCCCGACCGCGTCCTGCTCCTGGACACCGCGTTCGGGCTGGGCTACATGCGGCCGTCGCTGACGTTCCTCATGCCGTCCAGGAGCGCGTTCGGGCACAGCGGCGCGGGCGGCTCGATCGGGCTCGGCGACCCGGAGCACGGGCTCGGCGTCGCCTACGTCATGAACCGGATGGCGAACGCGGTCTCCGGCAACCTGCGCGGCATCCGGCTGATGGAGGCGGTCTACCAGTCGCTCTGAACGGGTCATTGCATCGTCACGCCGCCGCTGACCGAGAGGGTCTGGCCGGTGATGTACGCCGCGCGGTCCGTACAGAGGAAGGCGACCAGGCCGGAAACGTCGGACGGGACGCCGAGGCGGCGCAGCGGGATGCCGCGCGCGATCCTGTCCACGAGGCCCGGCTCCGCCGCCGACACCCGGCGCAGCATCGGCGTGTCCGTCGGGCCGGGGCAGACCACGTTCGCGGTGACCTGGCCTCGCGCGGCCTCCCTGGCGAGGGTCTTGGCCAGCCCGAACAGGCCCGCCTTGGTGGCCGCGTACGCGCCCTCGCCGCCCGAGCCGGCGCGCGCCCCGTCGCTGGAGACGAAGACCAGCCGCCCCCAGCCCCTGGCCAGCATGCCGGGCAGGAGGAGCTTGGTCAGCAGCATGGGGCCGCGCAGGTTGACCTGCCACATGAGGTCCCAGGAGGCGGGGTCGCTGTCGGTGAACGGGCCGATGACGGCGACGCCGGCGTTGTGGACGAGCACGTCCACGTCCCCGGCGGCGGCCGCGAACGCCTCGACCGACGGCGGGGCGGTCAGGTCCAGGGCGGCGGCCCGCGCGCCGGGCAGGCGCGCGGCGACGCGCTCCGCGCCGGGCCGGTCCACGTCGGCGAGCACCACCCGGGCGCCGAGCGCGACCAGGTCGGCGGCGATGGCCGCGCCGATCGCGCCCGCTCCCCCGGTGACGACGGCCACCCGGCCGTCCAGCTCCATGCCGTCCATGGCGCGGCTCACGACCACGCCTCCACCAGGCCGGCGGCGGTGACGCGGGTGGCGAGCAGGCCGAGGGTGTTGCGCAGCACCGCGCGCGCGTAGTCCTCGGGGACGCCGGCCACCGCGTCCGTGACGACGGTGACCCGGTAGCCGAGGTTGACCGCCTCCAGCGCCAGCCCGGGGATGCCGAGGTTGAGCGAGACGCCGGCGGCGACCACGGTGGAGACGCCGAGCGAGCGCAGCGTCATGTCGAGCGAGGTGCCGGTGAACGGCGAGAAGCCGTGGTGGCGGCGGCTCTCCAGGTCGCCGGGGTCGCGCAGCTCGGGCAGCACCTCGACCGCCGGGGTGCCCTCCAGCATGTGGGCGGGGTCCTTGAGGAGGGAGACGATGAACGGGCAGTTCGCGGTGTGGGAGCCGGCCCGGTCGGCGCGGAAGGCGGCCGTGCAGTGGACGACCGGGACGGCGGCGGCGCGGGCGGCCCGGAGGAGCCGGGCGGTGTTGGGGACGACGTCGTGCCGCGCGCACGCCGCCACCAGGTCGGGAAATTTCGTGAGATCACCGACGACGCCCCGCTGCATCTCCATGACGAGCACCGCCACGCCCTCCACCCGGCCACCCCTTCCACCTTCTTACCCGAGCGCTTGCTTGGCACAAAGAGGGTATCACCGCCACCAGCCGTCATCCCGGGTTAACGCAGGGCGAAATATCCTCACTCGTGACAACCCGAACCCCGGGTGAGACCGTCGAATCGAAGACGGCTGCCTTATGGGGGTAGGACTTGGTCCCTGGTTACCGTGAAGTGCGCCAGCTCGGCGCCGGCCGCACCGGCCGCGTGTTCCTCGCCACCTACCAATCGACCGGCGCGTACGTGGCGATCAAGTACCTCAACGCCACCCTGCGCAGGGACGCCGAGTTCATGGAGCGCTTCCGGTCGGACACCCACCACCTGGTCGAGCTGGACGACCCGAACGTCGTCCGGCTCTACGAGTACGTCGAGACCCCGGCCCGCGCGGCCGTCGTCATGGAGCTGGTGGACGGCGTGTCCCTGCGGACCCTGCTGGCCGAGCACGGCCACGTCACGCCCGAGGCCGCGCTCACCGTGCTCAAGGGCGTGCTCGCCGCCCTGGCCGCCGCGCACGAGCGGGGCGTGGCGCACCGCGACGTCAAGCCGGACAACGTCCTGGTGCAGGCCGACGGCACCAGCAAGCTCGCCGACTTCGGCGTCGTGGTGCACGCCGAGGAGCCGGGGGTGCCGGCCGGCAGCCCCGCGTACATGGCGCCGGAGCTGTGGACCCGGCACCAGGCCGGGCCGCCCGCCGACCTGTACGCCGCCGCCTGCACCCTGTTCGAGGCGGTACGCGGCCGGCCGCCGTTTCGCGCCGTCAAGGAGGGGACGGACGAGCTGGACGTCCCGGCGACCCGCGACCGGCACCTCGTGGAGCCCATCCCGCTGGAGGTCGTCCCCGACACGCTGCGCGACCTGCTGCGGCGCGGCCTCGCCAAGGACCCGGCCGAACGGTACGCCTCCGCCCGGCGGTTCGCCGCCGAGCTGGAGGAGGACGCGGTCGCCGGCTACGGCGCCGACTGGGAGAAGCGCGGCCGGCGCCACCTGGCCGAGCTGGCCACCCTGCTCGCCCTCCGCTTCCCCCTCGCCAGGACGGAGCGCGCCACGGGCGCCGGGGCCGCGCTCGCCCTCCGCGACCGGATGGCGCGCATGCCGCGCCTGCCTCCGCACCTGTGGGTGACGGGTGCGCTGGTCGCGGCGGTGGCGATCGGGATCGTGCTGTCGGGCGGGCGGCTGCCGTCCGGTCCCGGGGCGATCCTCATGCCGCCGCCCGAGGAGAAGTCGGAGCCCGCGCCCTCCCCCGCCGACGCCATGACGAGGGCGGTCCCGTCCCGCACGGCCGCCGCCACCCCCGCCAGGACGTCTGGCGCGCCCGCCCCGGGACGCACGCCCACCGCCACCGCCCCCGCCACCGTGCCGCCGCCCCCGCCGCCCCAGCCCACCTCGGGGCAGGGCGGCAGCGCCGTCCCGCGGGCCGCCGTGCAGGCGGCCACCATCCTGCGGTGGAGCGGGCGGGCCGGCGCGGTCCAGGTCACGGCGACCGGTCCCGGGCAGGTGCGGCTGCTGGTGACGTACACGCGGCGCGACGGCGACAGCGCCGCCGCGACGACGCTGCGCCGGGAGGCCCGGGTGCTGAGCGGCCGCACGCGGTACACCAGCGAGGTCGGGCACGACCCGGGCGAGGTGGCGTGCGGCCGGCGCGCCTACTTCGGCGTCCTGGTGATGACCGAGCCCGCCTCGGGCAACGGGCCGCAGGTCAGCGAGGCCGCCGTGGACGGCCCCGCCTGCCCCACCCCGGCCGCCACCCAACCGGCCCCGTCCTCCCCCGCACCGCCCCCGCCGACCCCGGCCCCCGCCGCCCCGACGGCCGCCCGCGAGACCGCCGGCCGCGAGACCTCGGCCGGGGAGACCTCGGCCGGGCAGACCTCGGCCGGGGAGACCTCGGCCCGCGAGACCTCGGCCCTCGACGGCCGGGCGCCGACGGGCCCGGCGGGTCCGGGCAGCTCGCACGCGCTCAGCGAGCCGCCCCCGGACGACGGGCCGTCCGACGTCAGCGTCGACCTCACGGAGGCGCCGCCGGTCGAGGCGGCGAGCACCGGATCCGCCGCGACGCCGGTCCCGGCGGAGTGACCGGGACCGGCCTTGCCGGGCAACCAAGCGTGCGCTAGCTTGGCAAGCGATGAGCGCCGACACCTCCACCGACCAGCCCGCCGCCTGGGCCGCGTACCAGGACGCCTGCCGGCGGGGCGAGCTGGTCGTGCAGCGCTGCGCGGGCTGCGGCCGGTGGGTGCAGCTCCCCGAGGCGGCGTGCCCGTGGTGCGGGAGCGGCGAGCTGGCGTTCGAGCCGGTGGCCGGCACGGGTGAGGTGCACACCTTCACCGTCGTGCACCGGTCGTTCGCGCCCGGCTACCAGGGACGGGAGCCGTACGTGATGGCGTGGGTGGACCTGGCGGCGGGCGTGCGGGCGTTCGGGCACATCGTGGGGTGCGCCCCCGAGGAGGTCCGCGTCGGGATGCCGGTACGGGTGACGTTCGTGGACGAGTTACCGCATTGGAGGCCCGCGTGAAGCTGGGGAACGTGCTGATCCCGGTCGCCGACCTGGACGAGGCGATCGCCTTCTACGGGCTGCCGGTCAAGTTCCGCGACGGCGACCGGTTCGCCGCGCTGGACGGGGGCGGGGTCACGGTGGCGCTGGCCGGGCCCGCCGAGCACGTCACGGCCGGGGCGGCGCCGTCGTACAAGGTGGCCGACGTGCGGGAGAGCGTGCGGGAGCTGGCGGCGCGCGGGGCCGAGGTCGTGCGGGCGCCCGAGGACGGGCCGCACGAGCGGCGGGCCGTGCTGCGCGACCCCTCAGGGAACGTCTTCGTGCTCTATTCGCCCCTCTGAGCCGCACCGAGCCGCTACTGATGTGGAGGCACCCCCCATGGCACGAGCACCGTACGGCAACTACGGCCACGCGATCCTGACCGCCGCCGCGATGCGCACCCCCGACCGGGTGGCGCTGACGTACTGCGGCGAGCGCAGCTTCACCTACGACGAGCTGAACCGCAACGTCAACCGCCGCGCCAACGCCCTGCTCGCGGCCGGTCTCGGCCCCGGCCGGCGGGTGGCGGCGCTGCTCAACGAGACGCTGCTGGTGGCCGAGGTCTACCTGGCGCAGGCCAAGATCGGGGCGGTGACGGCGGCGCTGAACCCGTACTGGACGGCGGAGACGCTGCGCGACGTGGTCGCCGCCTCCGGCTGCACGGCCTTCGTGTACGACGCGACCGTGGCCGCGACGGTCGAGCGGATCAAGGGGTCGCTGCCGCACGTCACCCGGTGGATCGACGCCCGCGAGCTGGTCCACGGCTCCGACGAGGAGCCGCCGCTCGCCGGGTTCCACGACGACCCGCTCGCCCTCTACTACACCTCCGGCACCACCGGCCTGCCGAAGGCCGTGACGCACACGCACGCCTCCTCGCTGGCCACCGCGCAGATCTGGCTGGACGTGCCGCGCGGCCCCGACTCGGTGTTCGGCACCGGCGCGATCATCTGGGGCATCGGCTTCCCCGCCATCGTCGGCCCCGCCCTGTACGCCGGCATGCGCCTGGTGCTGGAGCAGGACTGGGGGCCGGCGAACTTCCTGCGCGTCGTGCCGCGCGAGCGGGTCACGCACGTGTCGCAGATCCCGTCGTTCTACGCGGCGCTGCTCGGCTCGCCGGAGCACGAGGACGTGGACCTGTCGTCCATCCAGGTGATCATGCTGGGCGGCGAGCCGCTGACCGCCGCCATGCTGGACCGGATCAAGGCCAGGCTGCCGCAGGCGGGCGTGTACGCCTACTACGGGCAGACCGAGGCGCCCTACACGTGCATGGGCCGGGTGGACGACGGCTCGACGCCGCTCGGCTCCTCCGGCCGCGCCCGCACCGGCAACGCCGTCCGTGTCACCGACCCGCAGGGCCGCCGGGTGATCGACGAGGTCGGCGAGATCAACCTGGCCGGGCCGCACCGCATGGCGGGCTACGACGGCCTGCCGGAGCGGACGGCGGAGGTGCTGCGCGGCGAGTGGTACGTCGGCGGCGACCTCGGCACGGTCTCCGCCGACGGCGTGCTGCGGGTGCTGGGCCGCCGCGAGGACGCCATACTCAAGGGCGGCGTGTGGACGCAGCCGGTCGCGGTCGAGGAGGCCGCCTCCGCGCTGGACGGCGTGGCCGAGGCCGGCGCCGTCGGGGTGCCGGAGGGGGCCGCCGAGCAGCGCGTCCTGCTGGCCGTCGTGCCGCGCGCCGGGCACTCGCTGGACGCCTCGAAGATCGCCCTGGCGCTGGCCGACACCCTGCCGGCGCACCAGCGTCCCGACCGCATCGTGGTCGCCGACGAGCTGCCGCACGCGCAGGACGCCGGCGGCGGGCCGGGCAAGCTGCTGCGCAAGGCCATCCGCGACCAGTACGGGCACCTGCTCGGGTGAGCGCGCCCGAGCACGTCCACGAGACCGATGCCCACGGGGCCGAGGTCCACGAGACCGATGCCCACGGGGCCGAGGTCCACGGGGCCGGCGTCCACGAGGCCCGCGCGGTCCACGTTCACGAGCACGAAGTGAAGGCGCTGCTGCGTGAGGCCGGGGTGCCGGTGCCGCGCGGCGTGGTGGTCGCGCGCGACCTGCCGGACTTCCGGGCCGCGAGGGAGCTGGCCGAGCCGCTGGTGCTGAAGGCGTTCGGGCCGGGGCTGGTGCACAAGTCGGAGGCCGGGGCGGTGGAGCTCGGGCTGCGCGCGGCGGACCTGCCGGCGGCGGCGGCCCGGATGCGGGCGCGGGTGCCGGGGCTCGCCGGGTTCCTGGTGGAGGAGCAGGCGGCGGCCGGGGTCGAGCTGATCGTGGGCCTGGTGCGGGACCCGGCGTTCGGGCCGGTGCTGCTCGCCGGGCTGGGCGGGGTGTGGACGGAGACGCTGCGCGACACGGCGCTGCGGCTGTGCCCGGTGTCGGAGCGCGACGCCCGGGCCATGCTGGGCTCGCTGCGCGCGGCACCGCTGCTCGGCGGGGGCCGGGGCCGGCCGCCGGTCGACGTGGCGGCGCTGGTCGAGCTGCTGCTGACGGTCGGCGGCGCCGGCGGGCTCTGGGAGCGGCTGGAGCTGGGCGAGTTCGAGCTGAACCCGGTGATCGCGACGGGGGACGGGGTGACGGCGGTCGACGCCCGGTACCTCCCCACGGCCGCGCCGCCCCCCTCTCACGACCTGGTCACGGCCGATTTCCTGCCGCTGTTCGAGCCGCGGGCGGTGGCCGTCGTCGGAGCCTCCGCCACGCGGCCGAACTTCGGGAACATGTTCCTCGACTTCTACCGGGCCGCCGGGGTGCCGCTGGTCGCGGTGCACCCGCGGGCGGCGGAGGTGGCGGGTGTCCCGGCCGTGCCCTCGCTCGCGGCGGCGGACGTGGACTACGCGCTGGTCGCGGTGCCCGCCGAGCGCTGCGCCGAGGTAGTCGGGCAGGCGGCGGGCGTGCCGTTCGTCCAGGTGATGAGCGGCGGGTTCGGCGAGGCGGGCCGCGCCGGGCTGGAGGAGGAGCTGGCCGCCGCCGCCCGCGCGGCCGGGACGCGCCTGCTCGGGCCGAACTGCATGGGCGTCTACTGCCCGCGCGGCCGGCAGACGTTCGTGGGCGGCGGGATGGGACCCCCGGGCTCGGTGGCGCTGATCTCGCAGAGCGGCGGGCTCGCCGGCGAGGTGATCAAGGTCGGGGAGCGGCGCGGCCTGGCGTTCAGCCGGGTCGTCACGGTCGGGAACGCCGCCGACGTCACCCCCGCCGAGCTGCTGCGCTGGCTGGTCGGCGACCCCGAGACGCGGGCCGTGGGCCTGTACCTGGAGGACCCGCGCGACGGGCGGCGGCTCTTCGAGGCGCTGCGCGCGCTGGACCGGCCGGTCGTGCTGCTGGTCGGCGGGCGCACCGGGCAGGGCCGGGCCGCCGCCGCCTCGCACACGGGCGGCCTGGTCAGCGACCGGCGGGTGTGGGAGGCGGTCGCCGAGCAGGCCGGCGCGGCCCTGGTGTCCAGCCAGGACGACCTCATCGGCGCGCTCGCCTACCTCCAGGCGCACGGGGGCCGCGCGCCCGGCGGGGACGGGGTGCTCGTGGTGGGGCCGAGCGGCGGCGCGAGCGTGCTGGCGGCCGACGCGTTCGACGCCGCCGGGGTGCGCCTGGACCCGCTGCCCGGCGAGGTCGCGGGCGAGCTGCGCGAGCTCGGCGTGCCGGCCTCCGGCAACCCGCTGGAGGTGCCGGTGGGCCCGCGCGGGCGGCCGGGGCTGGTGCCGGACGTGGTGGCGGCGATCCTGCGGCGCCGGGCGTACCGGGACGTGGTGGCGCACGTCAATGTGCAGGCGTTCTTCACCTACGGCGACGCGCCCGAGGCCCTGCGCGGCTACGCGCGGGCGCTGGCCGCCGCCCAGGAGGGGCTGCCGCGGACCAGGTTCACGCTGGTCACCAGGAACGGCGAGTGCGCGCCCCCGGGCGTCGAGGACGAGGTCCGCCGGATCGCCACGGCGGCGGGCATCCCGCTCTACCGATCGATGGAGGCGGCCGCGGCGGCCGTCGCGGCAGGAGGACGTCATGGGGCTGCTTGACGGCAAGGTCGCGCTGATCACCGGCGGGGCGCGGGGCATGGGGGCGGCGCACGTGCGGCTGTTCCTGGCCGAGGGCGCCCGGGTGGTCTTCGGTGACGTGCGGGACGAGGAGGGCAAGGCGCTGGCCGAGGAGACCGGGGCCGCCTACGTGCGGCACGACGTGCGCGACCCGGCCGCGTGGGAGCAGGCCGTGGGCACCGCGACGGCGCTGCACGGCCAGCTGGACGTGCTGGTCAACAACGCCGGCATCCTGCGTTACGGCCGCATCGCCGACATGCCGCCCGAGGACTTCGACCTGATCCTCGGCGTCAACCTCAAGGGCGCCTGGCTGGGGATCAGGTCCGTGATCGAGCCCATGCGCGCGGCCGGCGGGGGCTCGATCGTCAACATCTCCTCCATCGAGGGCCTCATCGGCGCGGAGGGGCTGTCGGCGTACGCGGCCTCGAAGTTCGGGCTGCGCGGGGTCACGAAGTCGGCGGCGCGGGAGCTGGCCCGGCTCGGCATCCGGGTCAACTCCGTGCATCCCGGGGCGATCAACACGCCCATGGTGCAGGACCCGGATCTGGCGCGGGAGGTGGACGCGGCGGCGTTCGTGAAGGCGATGGTGATCAAGCGCTTCGCGGAGCCGGTGGAGGTGTCGCACGTGGTGGCGTTCCTGGCCTCGGACCGGTCCAGCTACTGCACGGGCAGCGAGTTCACCGTGGACGGCGGGCTGCTCACGGGCGCGGGGTACTGAGACCTAACCTTTGCGACAGGTAGATCTTTTTGGATTAAACCGCGCTCGTACGGACATTTCTGGCAGCATCCTGACCTGCGATTACGTTGCCAGACAGGCTTGATCGTCCCTTGGAGCGTGCTTTCCCTGCGGTTACGACGCGATAACCTCGCTTCATCACGGTAGACGACAAGCCTCCGGTTTTGTCACACCAGTCACAGGTGGCTCCTTTACCCAGTGCTGCGTGAGACGAAACCGGTCTTGCCCGGAAGGTGCCCGCATACTTCCATGACGCCAGAGACGCACAAGTTCCTCGAGCTGCTCCAGAGCCAGATCGGCTATGCCGAGAAGGCCGGCGCGTACACCAAGTTCGGCGACTGGTACGGCAAGAACGTCGAGTTCGACGCCGACTACACCTCCGCCCCCTGGTGCGACATGTTCCTCTCCTGGGCCGCGCACAAGCTCGGCTACGAGGAGTGGATGGGACAGTTCGCCTGGACCGTCGAGCACGCGAAGTGGTTCAAGGAGCAGGGCGCCTGGGGCAAGAAGCCCAAGCCGGGAGCGTTCGTCTTCTACGACTGGAGCGGCTCCGACAGCATCGACCGCATCGACCACGTCGGAGTGGTGCTGCGCGTCGAGGGCGACCGGATCATCACCATCGAGGGCAACATCGACGGCGGCGTCGCCAAGCGCAAGGAACGTGACACCAGCAAGGTCGTCGGCTACGGCTACCCCGACGTGCTCAAGGCCCGCCTGGACGCCAAAGCCGCCAAGAAGAAGTCCGAGGTCGAGGGCTCCCTGCCGCCCGACGCCGGCCCGCCCACCGGCGTGCTGCACCTGCCCGACGGCTCGCTCAGCGCGATGATCCCGCAGACGCCCGAGCAGCAGTCCGGCCAGCGGCCCCCGCTCGCCACCCGGCCCACCGCCCCCGCCAAGAAGCAGACGCAGGGCAGCACCTCGCCGAGGAAGACCGACCAGGTCACCTCGTCGCCCAAGAAGAGGGCCGAGCAGACCACCGGGCAGACCGCTGGGCAGACCACCGGCACCAAGATCGGCGCGGCGGCCGCTCCCTCCGCCGCCCCCACCGGGCAGGCCGCCAAGCTGGGCAAGCACGCCAAGCCGACGACCGCCGACACCACCGCGGCCACCGCCGAGCCCCTGCCCACCCACGCCGACGCCGCCACCACTGGACCGATCCCGGTCATCGCCACGCCGACGCTGGTCGGCTCCACCCTCGTGGCCGCGCTGGCGCTGCTCGCCGTCGCCAAGACCCGGCAGAACCGGGTCCGCGCCGCGGTGGCCGCCGCCACGCCCGCGCCCCGGCCGGCGCCGGCCCAGCGGGGACGCCGCCGCAAGCGCCGCGGCGCCGCCAAGCCCGCCGTCACGCCCCTGTGGACCCGCCGTCCCACGCTCGACCCGACCGCCGAGCCCGTGCTCGAACCCGTCACCGAGCTGGTCGCGGCGGCCGCCGAGGCCAACCTCGCCGCCACCACCGAGGCCGACCTGTTCGCCGCCGCCGAGGCGAGCCTCGCCGCGGCCGAGCTCATCGCCGCCGAGACCCCCTTCGTCCGGGGCGACGCCGACATCGTCGCCGCCGGCACCTCCCCCGTCGGCACCTCCCCCGTCAGCGCGGCCGAGGCCGAGCTGGTGGCCAAGGCCGAGGCCGACCTCGTCGCGGCGGGCGGCAGGGGCAGCGACGCCCCGGCCGCCGAGCAGGTGCGGCGCATCCTGGACACCCGGCCGTTCGACCCGTTCGCGGACGCCGCGCCGCTGCGCCGCTCCCGGGGCCGCCGGGCCGCCCAGCCGGACCCGCGCACCGGCATCGCCGTCGAGCGCCCGTACCCGTCCGGCCGGTACACGCCCGCCGAGGCCGACGCCTTCGGCGAGCCGGTCGACGTCGGGCCGTTCGAGCCGTGCTGGGACACCGGGCCGATGCAGCGCATCCGCGACGCCGGCCCGGCCCGGCCGGCGGCCGGTCCCGCCGACACCGGCGCGTTCGTCTTCGAGACGGGCCCGTTCCAGCGGATCGTCATCCCCGAGGCGACCAGCACGTTCGACGCCTTCGCCCCGGCCTGGACCGGCGACGTCCTCGACGCGCCCACCCCGGTCCCGGCCGGCTACCGGGGGCGTCGCCGCCGCCAGGAGCAGACCGCCGAGGAGCACCTGGTGGACCTGATGCCGCGGGGCCGCCGCCACCGCGGCACGCCTCGCCCGGCCAACCCCACCGCGCCGAGCCCGTCCCACCCGGCGAGCCCCCGCCCGCCGCGCCACGAGGACCGCCGGCACGACGCCCGGTACGACGCCCGGTACGACGCCCGGTACGACGCCCGGTACGACGTACGGCACGACGCCCGGCACGACGAGCGCGAGCTGGTCGGCGCGATCAGCGCCACCTCGACCGGCCACCGCCGCCGCGGCCGCCACCGCGCCTGACCCGCCGCGCCTGACCCACGGCGCGATACCGGCCGGAGGTGGTGCCCGGCCGGGGTCAGGTGCCGCCGACTCCGTAGCGGCCGGCGAAGGCGGTCAGGGCGGCGACCGCGTCGCGGCGGCGCGTCCAGGGCCGCACGATCAGCCGCTCCACCCCGAGCGCCGCCCAGGCGGCCACCTCCTCGGGCGGGCCCAGCCCGTACGCGTGCGCGGTCACCGGCACCCCTCCCCCCAGCCGGTCGAGCTGCGGCTTGATCGACTCCAGGGTGTGCGGCATGCTGATCCACCCGTCGCAGAGCCGGGCCGCGCGCCGCAGCGCCGCCGCCGACTCCCCGCCCGCGAGCACCGGCAGCCGCCGCTGCACCGGCTTCGGCTCGAAGGCGACCTCGGGGAAGGAGTAGAACCGCCCGTCGTGCGCGACCACCGGCTCGCTCCACAGCCGCCGCACGACCGCGATCGCCTCGTCCAGCCGCGCCCCGCGCGTCTCGAACGGGATCCCGGCCGCGTCCCACTCCCCCCGGTACCACCCGGCCCCGACCCCGCACACCGCCCGCCCGCCGGACACCACGTCCAGCGTGGCGAAGGCGCGCGCCGACACGAACGGGTGCCGCAGCGCGAGCAGCTGCACCGCCGTGCCCAGCTTGACCCTGCTGGTGAACGCGGCCAGCCAGCACAGGTACGCGGGCGCGTCGAACAGCGGCGTCCCAGGCGTGATCCCGGGGTCGGAGGTCCCGGGATAGACCGCGAGCGACAGGTCGGTGGCGAAGACCAGGTGCTCGGGCAGCCACACCGACTCGAAGCCCAGCTCGTCGGCCGCCACCGCGACGTCCTTCCACGCGTCCGGGTGCAGCAGCCCGAGCGGCACGCCGAACTTCACGGCCACCTCCGCACGTCGCCGCCGAGCAGGGCGGCCCGCAGCCGGGCCCGGTGGGCGGCGCTCGTCCCGTACGCGACCGCCAGCGACCAGGCGCGGGCCAGCCAGAACCGCAGGTCCAGCTCCTCGGTGTAGCCGATGGCGCCGTGCACCTGCAGCGCGCAGCCGGCGGCGAGCACGGCGGCCTCCCCCGCCGCTGCCTTGGCCGCGCTCACGTCCCGCCGGGCGGTGGGCGCGCCGCCGTCCAGGGCGAGGGCGGCCCGCCACACCAGCGGCGCGGCGAACTCGACGGCCACCGCCACGTCCGCCAGCCGGTGCTTGACCGCCTGGAACGAGCCGATCGGCGCGCCGAACTGCGTCCTGACCCGGGCGTAGGCCACCGACACCGCCAGCAGCTCCTTCGCGACCCCGACGAGCTGCGCGGCGGTCGCGACCGTGAGCCGGTCCAGCGCGGGCGCGAGCGGCACGTCCAGCGGCTCCGACTCCTCGTACGCGACCGCGAACAGCGGCCGGCACGGGTCGGCGCCCGGCCGGGGCGTGAGCCGCGCCGCCTCGCGGGCGACCAGCCGGGTCCCGTCCGGCCCGGCGACGACGATGAGGTCGGCGAGGTCGGCGTCGGCCGCGTACGCCTGGCCGGGCGCGAGCACGCTCACGCTCACCTCGCCCGAGGCCAGCTTCGGCGCGCCCGCCACCAGGAACGGCGCGGCCACGGCGGTCTCCGCGACCGGCCCCGGCAGGCAGGCCCGCCCGGTCTCCTCCAGGGCGGGCAGCACGTCGGCCAGCCCGAGGCCGAGGCCGTCGTGCTCGGGCGGCAGCAGCAGCCCGAAGAACCCGAGCCCGGCGAGCGGCCCCCAGCCGGGCCGCCGCCCGCCCCCCGGCGGTCCCGGCGGCCCCGCCGGCCCCGGCAGGTCGCTCGCCCCCGGCGGGCTCAGCGCCCGGAGCGCGGACGGCGGGCAGGCGTCGCGCAGCACGTCGCGCACGGTCGCGCCGAGCGCGAGCTGCTCGTCGGTGAAGGCGAAGTTCATCGCGGCAGCCCCAGGACGCGCTCGGCGACGATGCCGCGCTGGATCTCGTTCGTGCCCGCGTAGATGGGCCCGGCCAGCGAGAACAGGAACCCGTCCAGCCACGGCGTGTCCCCGGCCCGGTCGCCCAGCAGGTCCAGGGCGAGGGCGTGCATGCGCAGGTCCAGCTCCGACCAGAAGATCTTGCCCAGGCTGGCCGCCGCCCCGGCCTCCTCCCCCGCCATGACGCGGCGGGCGGTCGCGAACGTGTGCAGCCGGTACGCCTCCGCCTCGGCCCAGCACCGCGCCGCCCGGTCGGCCGCCGCCGGGTCGCCCGACCCGGCGGCCAGCGCCATGAGCCGGTCGGCCGTGGCGAGGAAGCGTCCCGGGCTGCGCAGGGTGAGGCCGCGTTCGGAGGACGTGGTGGCCATGGCGATGCGCCAGCCGTCCCCGGGCTCGCCCAGCAGCATCGACGCGCCGGTGAAGACGCCGTCGAAGTGCAGCTCGGCGAAGCCGGGCAGCCCGTCGAGCTGGGCGACCGGCCGGACCGCGACCTCGTCCAGGGGGAACATGAAGTAGCTCAGGCCCTTGTGGCGGGCGCCCGAGGTGCGGAAGAGGCCGAAGCCGTGAGTGGCGTACGCGGCCCGCGAGCTCCACGTCTTGTGCCCGTGCAGCCGCCAGCCGCCGGGGACGGGCTCGGCCCGCGAGGTGAGGGCGGCGAGGTCGCTGCCCGCCTCCGGCTCGGACCAGGCCTGCGCCCACACGTCCGCGCCGGTGGCCATGCGGGGCAGCCAGCGGGCGCGCTGCTGGGGCGTGCCGAAGCGCATGAGGCAGGGGGCGAGCAGGAAGATCCCGTTCTGGGTGACGCGGGCGGGGGCGGCGGCGGCCCAGTACTCCTCCTCGAAGATCAGCCAGTCGATGAGGGACGCGCCGCGGCCGCCGTACTCCTCGGGCCAGGAGACGACCGACAGGCGGGCCTCGGCCAGCCGCGCCTCCCACGCGCGGTGCGCGGCGAAGCCCTCGGCGGTGTCCATGGACGGCAGCGGCGGATCGGGGACGTTCGCGTGCAGCCACGCGCGAACCTCGGCGCGGAATTCCCGCTCGGCCGGGGAGAAGTCGAGATCCACGCCTACCAACCTAGCGCACGCTTGGTGCCCGTGCCAGGTTAGGCTGGACGGCGTGCAGGGACTGCTGCTGCGCCTGTCCACGCTGGACGCCGACGCCGAGAGCGCAGTGCGGGTCATCGCCTACTTCGACTCGCTGCTGCGCGACCACGTGAGCGTGCCCACGCTGCTGGCCGCCACCGCCCGGCTGGCGCAGTGCCCGGCCGGGCTGTCCGACGCGGGCTCCGGCCGCCGCCTGCGCGCCCTGCCCGACGGGTCCGTCCAGCCGCTCGCGGAGGCCGCCGGGCCGCCGGCGCCGGCCAGGCAGCTCAGCTCCGGGCTCGGCGCGGTGTGGATGGAGCGCGAGGGCCCCGCGCACGGGCTCGACGAGATCGTGCTCGAACGGTACGCCGCCGCGGCCGAGGTCACCCTCGAACGCGCCGCCGCCCTCGCCCGTGAGGGGCAGGACCCGGCGCTGGTCGAGCTGGTCCTGTCGGCCGAGACCGGCGAGGCCGAGCGGGCCCGGGCGCTGCGCCTGCTCGGCTTCACCCCGTCCGCCCCGCTCCAGGCCCTCGCCATCGCCCTCCCCGCACCCGCCGCCGAGCCGACCGGCGGCCCCACGCCCGCCGCCGATCCAGGCGGCGGCCCCGCACCCGCCGGTCCGGGCGGCGAGCCCGGCCCCGGCCTGGTGGCGGGGTTGCGGACGATGGGCCACCGGGTGCGGGCGGCGCGCTTCGGCGACACCGACGCCGTGCTCGTGGCCACCACCCTGCCCGCCACCCTGCCCGGTACCAGGGCCGCCACCATCCCGCCCGCCACCATCCCGCCCGCCACCGCGCTGCCTGCGGGCTCCCGGGTCGGGGTCGGCCCCGAGCTGCCCGCCGCGCGCGCGGCCGAGTCCTGGGCCGGCGCCCGCACGGCGCTGCGCTTCACCGGCCCCCACGACCTGGTGGTCCGCCACGCCGACCTCGGCCCGCTGGCGTTGTTCGCCGAGCTGCCGGAGGCGGCGATCGCGGAGCTGGCCGACGTCCGGGCGATGGCGCGGCTCGGCGAGGAGGCCGTGGCCGCGGTGCGGGCGTTGTGCCTGGCCGGGTCGGTACGCGGCGCGGCGGCCGCCGCGCACCTGCACCACAGCTCGATGGCGGCCCGCGTCGCCCGCGCCGAGGCCGCGCTCGGCTACTCCCTCGCCGACCCGCCGGGCCGCCTGCGCGCCCACCTGGCGCTGGCCCTGACCCGCCTGCACGCCAACAACGCCCGCGCCCAGCCCCGCTGAGCCACGCACCCAGCCCCGCTGAGCCCCCGGAAGCGGGTCAGACTCCGTAAGCCCGCTTGAGCGCCGCCACCCGGGCCTCCCTCGCCCGCCGGCTCAGCGCCGCGTCCGGCACCATCATGTCGAACCCGTGGAAGGCCCCCGGGTACAGGTGGAACTCGGTGGACACCCCGGCCCGCGCCAGCCGCAGCGCGTAGTCCATGTCCTCGTCCCTGAACACCTCCATCTCGCCGACGTCCACGAACGCGGGCGGCAGCCCCGACAGGTCCGCGGCCCGGGCCGGGGCCGCGTACGGGGACACGTCCGGGCCGCCCACCTGGTCGCCGAGCAGCGCCCGCCACCCGTACCGGTTGGCCTGCCTGGTCCACACCACGGCGTCGGCGTGCTGCTCGGTGGACGGGGTGTCGTCGCGGTCGTCCAGCATGGGGCAGAGCAGGAGCTGGAAGAGCACGTCGGGGCCACCGCGGTCGCGGGCCAGCAGCACGGTCGCCGCCGCGAGCCCGCCGCCCGCGCTGGCGCCGCCCACGGCCAGCCGGGCCGGGTCGATGCCGAGCTCGGCGGCGGACTTGGCGGTCCACACCAGCCCGGCGTAGCAGTCCTCGACCGGCGCGGGGTGCGGGTGCTCCGGCGCGAGCCGGTAGTCCACGGAGACCGCGACCAGGCCGAGCCGTTCCACGTAGTCGAGGATCAGGGCGTCGTCCATCTCGGGCACGCCCATGATCATGCCGCCGCCGTGGATCCAGTACAGGCCGGGCCGGCCTCCTTCCTCGCCGCCCGCCGGGCGGTAGATCCGCACCCGCACCTCGGGCGCGCCCTCCGGGCCGGGGATCAGCCGGTCCTCGACGGTCACGCCCGTCTGCGGCGGCGGCGGGAACGCGGCCACGAACGCCTTGGTCTGGGCGCGCAGCCCCTGCAGCTCCTCAAGGGTGAGCGCCGACAGGTCGGTGACGGGCAGGGGCGCCGCCTCGACGGCGGCCCGCAGCTCGGGGTCGAGGTTGGGGTGTAGTGCCATGCGGTTCACCTTTCCACAGGCCGGGATGGGTCACTCCCTCCGATCGTCGGAGCCGGGGCCGGGGCGGCACAACCGCCATCCGGCGGCGTTCGGCCTCCTCGCGCCCGCCGTCCGGCGGCGGGCCCGCCCCTCGCGGTACCTGGATATCCCCGACCGGCCGGGGCATGCTGACCGTCATGTGCCATTCCACCGACAGCAGGCCGCCCGCGCCGCCCGTCCAGGGCGAGGTGGCCTCCCACGAGCAGGTCGAGCTGACCGCCGCCGACGGCAACCGCTTCATGGCCTTCCGCGCCGAGCCGGCCGAGCCGAACGGCCGCAGCGTCGTCATCATGCCCGACGTGCGCGGGCTGCACCCGTTCTACCGGGACCTCGCGCTGCGCTTCGCCGAGGCGGGCTTCCGCACGATCGCGATCGACTACTTCGGCCGCACGGCCGGCATCGGCGACCGGGACGACGCCTTCGACTTCATGACGCACGTCAGGCAGCTCAGCGCCGACGGCATCCGCGCCGACGTGCGCGCCGCCACCGACGCGCTGCCCGGCCCCGTCTTCACCGTCGGCTTCTGCCTGGGCGGGGCGCACTCGTGGCGGCAGGCCCACGAGGGCGGCAACGGCATCGCGGGCGGCATCGGCTTCTACGGCGCGCTGCGCGCCATCCAGGCGCCGGAGACCGGGCCGGGCGCGCCGGTCCTGCTGCTGCGCGGCGGCGCGGACACCGCCTCCTCGCAGGAGGAGTTCGCGGCGTACGAGGCGGCCCTCGACCGGGCCGGCACGCCGTACGAGGAGCACGTGTACGAGGGCGCGCCGCACTCGTTCTTCGACCGCTCGTACAAGGAGTGGGAGGACGCCTGCCAGGACGCCTGGCGGCGCATCCTGTCCTTCACCGAGCGCCACGCCGGGCAGGCGGCTCAGCCCAGATAGGCGGCCCGCACGACGGGGTCGTCCCGCACCTGTTCCGGGGGGCCGGCGGCGATGAGCCGGCCGAGGTCGAGCGCCACGACCTGGTCGCAGACGTCCATGACGAAGCCCATGTCGTGCTCGACCAGCAGCACGGTCGTCTCCAGCGACCGGACGACGGCGCCGAGCCGGGCGGTCTGGGCGGCGTCCAGCCCGGAGGTGGGCTCGTCGAGCAGCAGCAGCGCGGGCCGGTCGGCGAGCGCCCTGGCCAGCTCGACCAGCCGCCGCTGACCGGCCGGCAGCGCGGCGGCGTACGTCTCGCGCAGCGGCGTGAGCCCGCACAGCTCCAGCACCTCGGCGACGCGCTCGCGCCGCTCCTGTTCGCGCCGCCGCCGGCCCGGCCAGCCGACCAGGTCGGCGGCGAGGCCGCCGCCGCCTCCATGGTGGTCGAGCGCGGCCAGCACGTTGTCGGCGACGGTGAGCCGGCCGAAGACCTGGGCCCGCTGGAACGTGCGGCGCAGCCCGGCCCTGGCCCGGCCGGCGGGCGGCGTCCCGGTCAGGTCGCGCCCGCCCAGCCGGACCCGGCCCGCGGCCGGCCGCCGCAGCCCGGACAGCACGTCGAACAGCGTGGTCTTGCCCGCCCCGTTCGGCCCGATCACCCCGCACACCCGGCCCTCGGCCACCTCGAACGACACCTCGTCCAGCGCCAGGACCCCGCCGTAGGCCACCGACACGCCCTCGACGGCGAGCATGTCAGCTCACCCCCAGGTACGCGGCGGTCAGCCGCTCGCCGTCGACCTCGGAGCGCGGCCCCGCCCAGGTGATGCGGCCGAGCCGCATGAACGCCACCCGGTCGGCGATGGCCAGCGCCTCGGTCGCCTTCTCCTCGACCAGCAGCAGCGCCACCCCGCGCTCGCGCAGCTCGGCGAAGACGTCGAAGACCTGCCGCACGACCAGCGGCGCGAGCCCGAGGGACGGCTCGTCGGCGATGAGCACGCGGGGCGGCCGGACCAGCGCGGGGGCGAGCGTGAGGAGCTGCTGCTCGCCGCCGGACAGCGCTCCGGCGGGAACGTCGCGGCGCTCGGCGAGGCGCGGCAGCCGCTCGTAGACGGGGCGGGGGTCGGGCAGCCAGGTGCGCAGGTTCTCCTCGACGGTGAGGCCGGGGAAGACGCCGCGGCCCTCGGGGGCCAGCAGGATGCCGGCCCGGGCGCGGCGGTGGGCGGGCCAGGCGGTGACGTCCTCGCCGTCCAGCAGGACGCGCCCGCCGGCGGCCCGCAGGTCGCCCGCGGCGACGGCGCAGGCGGTGGACTTGCCGGCGCCGTTCGCGCCGAGCAGCGCGACCACCTCGCCGGGCCGGACGGCGAGGTCCACGCCGCGGAGGACCGTGCAGTCGGCGTACCCGGCGACGACGCCCTCCAGCCGGAACAGCGCCTCCGCGGGCGCGGGCGCCTTGGAGGCGGGCGGCGGCGGCTCCTCGACGGGGGGCGGGCGGCGGTGGCGCAGCCCGGCGAGCTGGGTGAGCACCCCGTCAGGGTGCCTGGCCAGGATCATGCCGCCGAGCCCGAACAGGATGGACCCGACGTGCGCGGAGACGCCCCAGGCGGCCAGCAGCTCGGGCACGGTCACCGCGACCAGCCCGCCGAGCACCGCCCCGCCGATCCTGCGCACCCCTTGCAGCACCACCACGGCCAGCCAGCCGAAGCCGGCGAACGCCGGCAGGTCGGTGGCGGTGATCGAGCCCTTGGCGACCGCGTACAGGACCCCGCCGAGCCCGGCGATCGCGGACGCCAGCACGAACAGCGTGATCTTGGCCCGGGTCGGCGACAGCCCGCAGGTGAGGGCCGCGGCCGGGGCCGAGCGCACGGCCAGGATGGCCCGCCCGGACGCCGACCGCTCCAGGTTGCGCACCAGCGCCGCGACGACCCCGATGAGCACCAGCAGCAACGCCACCAGCACCCGCGGGTCGGCGGTGTCGGCGAGGCCGAGCCCGAGCGCGGGCAGCGGCCAGCCGATGGTGCCGTTGCTGAAGGCGTCCACCTGGAAGAGCACCTGGTCGGCCAGCAACGCGAGGGCGAGCGTGGCGAGCGTCAGCACCCGGCCGCCGAGCCGCAGCGCGGGCAGCGCCACCAGCAGCCCGGCGGCCGCCGCCGCGAGCACGCCCAGCCCGATCGCGACGGCGAACGGCAGCCCCGAGGCGAACGCCCACCCGCAGGTGAGCGCGGCCATCGCGGCGAAGGCGGCCTGCGCCAGGTTCACCATGCCGCCGATCCCGGTCACCACCACGAACGAGCAGAAGATCAGCGCCAGCACCAGCCCCTGCGCGGCCACGCCGACGTAGTACGCGGGCGCGGCCAGCGTGAAGACGGCCAGCGCGGCCAGTGCCACCGCCCACGGCAGGCGGCGGCGCCAGGGCGGCAGCCCGGCCAGGTGGTCCGGCGGCGGGACGTCCTCGGCGGCGCTGCCCGCCACCCGCTCGCGCGAGCGGTTCAGCAGCACGAGACCGGCGAACAGCAGGATCACCGGCACCGCCGTGCGCAGCCCGGTGACCTCCTGGAGGAAGTCGGTGTAGCCGGCGACCAGGTTCTGCACCACGCCGAGCGCGAGCCCGGCGGCGAACGTCCACGGGACCGAGCGCAGCCGGCCGAACACCGCGGCCGTGGCCGAGGCGAACAGCAGCACCGTGTACGCGGTCGCGTCCAGCCCCAGCACCGGCACCGCCAGCACCCCGGCGAGCCCAGCGAGGCCGGAGCCGAGCATCCAGGCCAGCGCCGAGGTCGCGCCGGGGTCGACGCCGCGCAGCGCGGCCAGGCGGCGCCGGTCCACGCAGGCGCGCATGCGCAGCCCGTACGGGGTGTGCCGCATGAACGCCCACAGCCCGAGCGCCGTCACGGCCGCGAACCCGAAGGTGATGAGCTGGTCGGTGTCCAGGTGCGCGCCGGGCACCTCGACCGTCCCGGCCGGGTGCGGGCCGAGGCCGCGCGGCAGCGCGGTGGCGTCCGCGGGCGGCAGTTCGGCCAGCTCCACCACGAGCAGGCCGAGGGCGGGCAGCGCGATCGTCAGCCCGATCGTGGCGACGATCTGCGCGGTCTCCCCGGCCTGGGCGAGCCCCTGGAACATGGCCCGGTGCAGCGCGTAGCCGAGCGCGGGCGCGAACAGCCCGGCGGCGAGCAGGGCGGAGAGCCAGGCGGGCAGCCCGGCGGCGGCGTTCAGCTCGTGGAACAGCAGGGCGGCGAGGAAGCCGATCGCGCCGTGGGCGAAGTTGAACACGCCGGTCGCGGCGTAGGAGAGCGTCAGGCCGGACCCCATGATGGCGAAGACGCCGCCGGTGACCAGGCCGCTGAGGACGTAGCCGACGATCATTTGAGCGGCACGTTGTCGAAGCACTTCATGCTTCTGGCCACCCGGAAGGCGCCGCCCGCCAGCTTGACCAGGGCGCCGCAGCCGTTCGGCTCGGTGTGGTCCTTGGGGAACTCGATGCGGCCGAAGCCGGGGTTCTCGTAGACGTACGAGCCGTTGGCGGTGTTCAGGAACTTCTCCCTGGTGAGGTCCTTGCCGGTCTTGTCCAGCAGGTCGAGGAAGATGTCTGCGGCCCAGTAGCCGATCGCGAGGTGCTGGGTGAGCCGCTGCCCGGGGGCGACCTTCGCGACGTCCTGCTTGAGCTGGGCGATCTCGGGGGCGGTGGACTCGAAGGGCTCGAACATGGGGGCCGCGATCACGCCGTCGAGCGCCTTCGCGCCGGCGGGGTCGTCGAGGATGGCGGCGTCGTAGCTGGTGGCGTCGGTGAGCACGCCCTGGTAGCCGGCCCGCTTGAGCGCGGCGTAGAGGCCGACGTTGAACTTGGTGCCGGCGATCACCGAGACCACCACGTCGGGCGGGCCGCCGGCGTCGGAGGTCATGATCTTGTTGACGTACGGCAGCCAGTCGGGGGGCGGGGCGGCGGCCGGCAGGCCGGAGTCGACGCCGGCGAGGGTGAAGCCGGCGGCGGTGAAGGACTGGGAGATGGTGGTGCCGCCGTACTTGCTGCCGCTGGAGTCGGTGGTCTGGACGTAGACGCTCTTGCCGGCGGCCCCGCCGAGCAGGTCGGCCATCTGCCGGCCCCACCAGGTCTGGGAGCCGTCGCCCTGCTTGGGGGCCAGGCAGCCGTTGTAGCCGAAGCCGGTCCTGGTGCCGCACCACTGAGGCCCGGTGGCCCAGCCGAACCAGGGCACGCCCTGCTGCTCCAGGAAGGCCGCGCCGCCGAAGTTGGGGGCGTGCACCGGCACGAGGGCGAAGACCTGGTCCTTCTGGACGAGCTTCTTGGCGGCGGCGTCGCCCTTGGCGGCGTCCTGGCCGTCGTCCTCGGCGCCGAGGAAGTCGATCTTCCGGCCGTGCACGCCGCCTTCGGCGTTGGCGCGTTCGAAGCGGGCCTTCGCCCCGATCTCGGCGTCCTTGGTCGAGTAGCCGCTGGCGCTGGTCTTGGTCAGCACGCCGCCGACCTTGACGGTCGTGCCGGTGACCCCCGGCACGGCTCCGCCCTCCTGCTGGGCGGCCGTCCGCTGCTGGGCCGCGCAGCCCGCCGTCGCCGTCCCCGTGAGCAGCGCCATCGTGAGCGCCGCCGCCGCACCCCGCCGTACGATCATGGTCCCCTCGCGATTTGGCCTAGCGCTCGCTTGGTTTGCGGTGAGCGTAAATTCGCCCGGAGGGGGTGTCAACGGCTCCCCTCCCAAGCGCTTGCTCGAATTCGGGCGTCCGGTTACCGTGTGGCGCATGCTGATGCGCGCGGCCGTGCTGACCGGGTTCCACGCCCCCCTGGAGATCCGCGAGGTCGAGATCGACGACCCCGGCCCCGGCGAGGTGCGCGTGCGGATCGAGGCGTCCGGCGTGTGCGGCTCCGACCTCAAGGCCATCGACGGCAAGAGCCCCGTGGTGCGCGAGCCGCCGTTCGTGCTCGGCCACGAGAGCGCGGGCGTGGTGGAGAGCACCGGCCCCGGCGTCACCACGGTCCGGCCGGGCGACCGCGTCGTCATCGCCATGAACGGCCCCTGCGGGCAGTGCCGCCACTGCGGCGCGGGGCGCTTCCACCTGTGCTCGGGCCCGGCCCGGCTGCAGGCGATCATGGGCGGCGCGCCCCGGGTGCGGCTGGCGGGCCAGGAGGTCCGCCGCTTCATCGGCATCGGCTCCTTCGCCGAGTACGCGCTCGTCTCCGAGGCCATGTGCGTCAGGACCGGGGGCGCCGCCTCCGGCGCCGCGCTGTGCCTGCTGGCCTGCGGCGTGGTGACCGGCGTCGGCGCGGTGCTCAACGTCGCGCGGGTGGAGCCCGGCTCCTCGGTCCTGGTCGTGGGTTGCGGCGGCGTCGGGCTCAACGTGGTGCAGGGCGCGGTGCTGGCGGGCGCGACCACGATCATCGCGGCGGACGTGGCCGAGCAGAAGCTCAAGCTGGCCGAGCGCTTCGGCGCGACCCACACGCTGCTCGCCGCCGACCTGCCCCGCCAGGTCGGCGAGCTGGTACGCGGCGGCGCGGACTACGCCTTCGACGTGACCGGCGTGCCCGGCGTGCTCGCCCAGGCGTTCGCCGCCACCCAGCCCGGCGGCACCACGGTCATGGTCGGCAGCCCGCCGGCCGGCCGCCCGGTGGAGCTGGACCCAGGGCTGCTGTTCGCCTCCCGCCGCCTCATGGGCACGCAGGGCGGCGACGCCGCGCCGCACCGCGACCTGCCGATGCTGGCCGGGCTGTACCAGCGGGGCCGGCTCGACCTGGACGGCCTGGTCTCCGAGCGCCTGCCCCTCGACGCGGTCAACGAGGCCGTCGCGCACGTGCGGGAGGGGGCGGTCGCGCGCACGGTCATCACCTTCTAGGCTATTCTAAGCTTCCTTAGAACGTTAGAAGGAGGCGGAATGTCCTATCCCCCGGTCCGTTACCACGGTGAGACGGGCGAGCACAGCGGCGTCTTCCGCCCCGGCGACGTGCCCCCCGACCTCCGGATGGGCGAGAAGGGCACGCGGGTGCACTACCTCGGCACCGGCGGCACCACGAACGGCGCGTTCGGCCTCTACCGCTGGGAGATGGGGCCCGGCCCGTCCGGCCCGAGCCCGCACTTCCACCGCACCATGACCGAGTCGTTCTACGTCCTGGACGGCGAGATCCGGCTGTTCGACGGCAAGGCGTGGGCCACCGGCCGCCCCGGCGACTTCCTGTTCGTGCCGGAGGGCGGCGTGCACGCCTTCCGCAACGAGTCCGGCGAGCCCGCCTCGATGCTCATCCTGTTCACCCCGGGCGCGCCCCGCGAGGCGTACTTCGAGGAGCTGGCCGACCTCGCCACCAGCGGCCGGCAGCTCACCGCCGAGGAGTGGACCGACCTGTACCTGCGCCACGACCAGTACATGGTCTGATGTCCGGCTTCCCGGAGGAGCCGATCTACCAGCAGCTCGCCCGGGTGGCCAAGGCTCTGGCCAGCCCGGTGCGGCTGCGCCTGCTGGACGTCCTCGACCAGCGCGAGCGCACGGTCGAGGAGCTGGCCCAGGCGTCGGGGATCGCGCTGAAGAACACCTCGGCCCAGCTCCAGCAGCTCCGCGCCGCCCACCTGGTGACCAGCAGGAAGGACGGGCCGCGGGTCTACTACCGGCTGGCCGACGAGCGGGTCTCGCGCTTCCTCGGCGACCTTCAGGGCTTCGCCCACGACCGGCTGGCGGACCTGCGCGACGCCGTGCGCGACCGGCTCGGCACGCTGGAGGGCGTCACCGCCGCCGAGCTGGCCGGCCGCCTGGCCGACCCCGGGACGCTGGTCCTCGACGTGCGCAGCGCCGCCGACTACGCGGCGGGGCACGTCCCCGGGGCGATCTCGGTGCCGCTGGCCGAGCTGCGCGAGCGGCTGGCCGAGCTGCCCCGCGACGCCTCGATCGTGGCCTACTGCGGCGGCCCGTACTGCGTGGTCTCGCCCGAGGCGGTGCGCCTGCTGCGCGAGCACGGCTACGACGCCCGCCCGCTGGACGGCGGCTGGCTCGGCTGGCGGCGCGCCCCGCGACAGGCCGCCGAAAAACCAGTGGAACGCTGAGTGAACGTGCCTTTACTCTGAGCAACAGCGCAATCGCGACAGAGGGAGGCACGATGCGCGTCGTACGCACCATCACGGCCGGTCTGCTCGGGGCACTCGCCCTGGGCCTGCCGGCCACCGTTCCCGCCGCACAGGCCGCACGGATCTACGACTTCGCCGTTCCGGGGGTCATCATCTGGAACGGTCCATCGGCGAGCTCAGGCCGCAACGGGCTCGGCTACCCGGGGCAGGGCTTCGCGCCCGACCGCTCCGAGGAGCACGAGCTCTACCGCTGCGACCAGTTCGAGAGCACCCTGTGGCACCACGGCCGCAACCTCGCCACCGGCGTCGTCGGCTGGGTGCCCGCCTGCAACCTGGCCGACCCCGACTGATCCCCCCACCCGGCACAGGAGGCATCTCCATGAACCGTCTCGTCACGTCCGCGGCCGTCCTCGCGCTGACCGCCGCCCTCGTCCCCGCGGCCGCCGCCCAGGCGGCCGGCATCCCCGTCTACACCTGCCACACGCTCGGCGGCGACCCGGCCACCACGCGCCTGGTCGGCGACTGCGAGGCCACGCCGGGCGCGGTCCTCCACGGCGACTTCGCCGGAGAGGCCATCGGCCAGATCCGCATCTCCCCGCTGCGCATCCACTGCACCGGCGGCGGCCAGGCCGACGTGCCCGACCACGTCGTGCTGCGCGACTGCACGCAGATCGGCTGAGCAGCCGCCACCCGCCGGGGCCTACACCCCGACGGGCTGGCGGTGGCGGGGCGCGGTCCCGGCCGCGTCCTGCTCGTCGTCCTCGTGGCCCTCCACCGACAGGTTCGGCAGGATCCGGTCCAGCCAGCGGGGGCACCACCAGTTCGCCCGGCCGAGCAGCACCATCGTGGCGGGCACCAGGAAGCCGCGGATCACGGTGGCGTCCACCGCGATCGCCACCGCGAGCCCCACGCCGAACGTCTTGACCATCGCGTCCGGGTAGGCGATGAACGCCACGAAGACGGCCACCATGATCAGCGCGGCCGAGGTGATGACCCGCCCGGTCGAGCCCAGCCCCTCGGCCACGGCCCGGGCGTTGCGGCCGTGCCGCGCGTACGACTGCCGCACCGCCGTCAGCAGGAACACCTCGTAGTCCATCGACAGCCCGAACAGCACCGCGAACAGCATCAGCGGCACGTAGCTCTCGATCGGCACGCTGAAGAAGACCGTCTGCAGGTAGCCGGAGTTCACCGGCGGGTCCATGCCCACCAGCCCGCTGCCGAGCCCGATCGAGAACACCAGCGCCAGCGCGCCGAACGCGGCCCCGAGCGAGACCAGGTTCATCACCGCCGCCTTGATCGCGACCACCGGCGCGCGGAAGGCGAACAGCAGGAGCAGCGCGCTGAGCAGCACCACCACGCCGATCACCAGCGGGGTGCGCTCGGCCATCCGGTCCCCGGCGTCGGTGAGGCCGGCCACCTTGCCGCCGACGTGCACCCGCACCCCAGGCAGCGCGATCTTCCTGACCTCGTGGACGACGTCCACCGTCCTGCTGTCGCTGGGGGCGTAGTCGGGGATGGCCTGCACGAGCACCGAGCGGCCCGAGTCGTTGACCTTGGGGTCGCTGACGTGCGCGATGCCGCCGACGTCCGCGATCTCGTCCTTGACCTGCTTGACCAGCGGGTCCTTGGCGTCCTTCACCTTCTCCGGCAGCTCGGCGACCACGATGAGCGGGCCGTTGGAGCCGGGGCCGAAGGCGGTCGCCATCAGCTCGTACGCCCGCCGCGAGTCCGACCCCTGCGTGCCGTACCCCTCGTCGAGCGCGCCGAGCTTGAGCGCGAGCGCCGGGGCGGCGAGCGCGCCCAGCACGAGCGCGCTCGCGATCAGCACCCGCCACGGCCGGCGCGCCACCCACGAGCCGAGCCCGGCCCAGCCGGTGCCCGCCGTGCCGCCGCCGCGCAGGCCGGGGACCTTGAGCGCGTTGACGCGGTGCCCGAGCAGCCCGAGCAGGGCGGGGACGAGCGTGATCGAGGTCAGCACGGCGGCGACGACGGAGATGCCGGTGACCCAGCCGAGCGTGGCCAGCAGCGGGAACCCGGCCAGCAGCAGCGCGCTCAGCGCGATGATCACCGTGCCGCCGGCGAAGACGACCGCGCCGCCGGAGCTGGCGACCGTGCGCCGGACCGACTCGACCACCGGCACGCCCTGCTCCAGCAGCCGGCGGTGGCGCGAGAGCAGGAACAGCGCGTAGTCGATGCCGACGCCGAGGCCGATCATCGTGGCCATGATGCCGGCCTGCTTGGGCATGTCCACGACCCAGCCGAGCAGCCCGATCACGCCGAGCCCCGAGGCCACGCTGACCAGCGCCGCGAAGATCGGGATCATCGCGGCGACCAGCGTCCCGAACGCGAACACCAGCACCAGCAGGGCGCACACCACGCCGATGATCTCGCTGGGGCCGGTCTTGATCTCCTTGTTGGCGGGGTTGGAGCTGTCGGCGGGGACGACCTCCAGCCCGGCGGCGCGCGCCGGCTCCGCGGCCTTCGACAGCGCCTCGGTCGTCTCGCCCACCTTGTCCGGGTCGTGGCCCTTGAGGCGGACGCCGATGATGCCGATCTGGAGGTTGGAGGAGATGCCGCCGCGACGGAACGGCGTGTCCACCTGCTCCACGTGCGGCACGTCGCGGATGCGGTCGATCGCGTCCTCGACGGCCTTCTTACGCTTGTCCTCCAGCAGCGGGCCGCCGGGCGAGTACACCAGGAGCTGGACGCTGCCGCCCTGGTCGTAGCCGGGCCCGAAGCCCTCCTTCATGAGGTCGTGGGCGCGCTGCGCGTCGGTGCCGGGGATGCTGGCGTCGTTGTTGGTGGGCCCGGGGAAGGCGAGGCTCGATCCCATGAGGGCGGCCGCGACCACCACCCATAACGCGAGTACGATCTTCCCGTGGCGCGCGCACCAGCCGCCCAGCCGTCCCAGCCACCGCGTCATCGCTCAGCCCCCACCTCGACGCCCGTCCTGTACGGTCGTACAGGACCTACGATAAGACGGGAACCTCCGGAAAGGCCGTCTCCCCCAGGGAAATGAGACGATGACCACATCGGACGACACGCGCACCCGCATCCTGGCCGCCGCCAGAGAGCTGTTCGCCGAGCGCGGCTACGCGGCCACCTCCCTCGCCGACATCGCCGCCGCCGTCGGCCTGACCAAGACCGCCGTCGCCTACCACTTCCACCCGAAGGACCGGCTGGCCTCCGAGCTGCTGTCGCCGGTGGCAGGCGACATGTTGGCGCTGCTCGGCGGCGAGTACGCCGACCGGCGGGCGTTCGTCGAGGCGCTGGTCGGGTTCGCGGCCCGCTACCGCTCGGTGATCCGGCTGTTCATGGAGGACCTGGCGGGCGACGACGCGGTCTCGCCCGTCTCGCCCGACTCCGAGGCGGCGGCGATCCGCACCTTCCGCGACGGCATCTTCGCGAAGCTGGCCGGGCAGGAGCCCGACCCGGAGACGAAGGTGCGCTGCTGGGCGCTGCTCGGGGCGTTGCAGTGGGGCGTCGCCAAGACCATGGACCTGCCGGAGCAGCAGGTCAGGCAGGTGCTGCTGGAGGTCACCCGAGCGCTCTGATCACAGGCCCAGCATCTCCCGCTCCACGTGGTCCAGCGCCAGCCGGACCGCGCCGAGCGCCACCCCCTCGTCGCCGAACGTGGAGGTCACCACCTCGGGCGCGCTCACGCACATCTCGGCCAGGTGCCGCCGCAGCGGGTCGAGCAGCACCTCGCCGCCCGCCCGCGCGTGGCCGCCGCCCAGCACCAGCAGGTCGGGGTCCACGGCCAGGGCCAGCGCGGCGGCGCCGACGGCGATGGACTCGGCGTAGCGGTCCACGCGGCGCGCCGCGTCCCGCTCGCCGCGCAGCGCCGCCGCGAACACCTCGCCCGCCGGGGCGTCCTTGACCAGCTCGCGGGCCGCGTCCTCCCAGCCGACCTGGCGCAGCGTGCCGATCTCGCCCGCCGCCCCGCGCCGGCCGGGGTGCAGCCGGCCGCCGATCAGCACGCCCGCGCCCGCGCGGTGGCCGATCAGCACGTACACGACGTCGTCGGCGTGCTGCGCGCTGCCGCGCCAGTGCTCGGCGAGGGCGGCGAGGTTGGCGTCGTTGGCGGCCAGCGCGGCGCAGCCGAACCAGCGGCCGGCGAGCCCGGCCAGGTCCACGCCGGTCCAGCCGGGCAGGGTGATCGACAACGACACCGTCCCGGTGCGGTCCACGATGCCGGAGGTGCCGGCCGCCACCGCCCACACGTGCGGGCGGGGCACGCCCGCGCCGTCCACGACCCGCAGCGCGGCCTCCCTGGCCGCCTCCAGCCGCACGTGCGCGGCGGCGTCGCCGGAGACCTCGGCCCGCTCCCAGGCGATGACCTCGCCGTTCAGGTCGGCCAGCGCCGCCACCATGGCCTCGCCGCCGACCTCGACGCCCACGACGTAGCCGGCGTCGGCGCGGAACCCGAAGCGCCGCGCGGGCCGCCCCATCGCGCCCTCGTCGGGCGGCACCTCCCGGACGTAGCCGCGCTCGCCCAGCTCGTCGAGGACCGCCTCCACCGTCTGCCGGGACAGCCCGGTGACGCGGCCGAGCTGCGTCAGCGTGGCCACGCCGGCCCGCCGCAGCGCCCGCAGGGTGACCTGGGTGTTCACCTTGCGCAGCAGGGACGCGTCACCCGGCCGGAGCTCGGTCACTTATGAGACCCTTTCCCATAACTTCCCTATTGACGACTACCAGCCCGGATCCTAGCATCGGCCGACATACGTTAACTGGTTACATAAGTGGAGGCGCCATGGTCACCCTCGCCGTCGTCGGCGCCGGCGTGCGCGGCATCGCCTACGCCCGGCACGCCGAAGCGTCCGGACGGGGCCGCGTGGTCGCCGTGGCCGACCCCCGCGAGGGCCGCCGCGCCCGCTTCCCCTCGGCCGCCCAGTACGCCGGCTGGCGGGAACTGGCCGCCCGGCCCCGCCAGGCCGACGCGGTCATCATCGCCACCCAGGACCGCGACCACGCCGAGCCCGCCGTGCGCTTCGCCGAGCTGGGCTACGACATCCTGCTGGAGAAGCCGATGGCGGTCTCCGAGGACGACTGCCGGGCCATCGTCGCCGCCGCCGGGCGCTCGCCGTCCGCCGTGTTCGCCGTCTGCCACGTGCTGCGCTACACCCGCTACACCCGGACGCTGAAGGCCCTGCTGGACGCCGGCCGGATCGGCGAGATCGTCAGCATCCAGCACCTGGAGCCGGTCGGCTGGTGGCACCAGGCGCACTCGTACGTGCGGGGCAACTGGCGGCGGGCCGACGAGTCCACGTTCATGCTGCTCGCCAAGTCCTGCCACGACCTCGACTGGCTGGTGCACCTGACCGGCAGGCGGGTCTCCCGCGTCTCCTCCTTCGGCGGCCTGAAGCACTTCCGCCCGGAGAACCGGCCCGACGGGGCCGCCGACCGCTGCCTCGACTGCGCCGCCGAGCCCGGCTGCCCGTACTCGGCCAAGCGCATCTACCTGCCGCTCGCCGGACGGGACGCCTGGCCGGTGTCGGTGCTCACCGACGACGTCTCCGAGGAGGGCGTGCTCGCGGCCCTCCGCACCGGCCCGTACGGCAGGTGCGTCTACGCCTGCGACAACGACGTGGTCGACCACCAGGTCGTCAACCTGGAGTTCGACGGCGGGGCGACCGCGTCGTTCACCATGACGGCCTTCACCCCGGCGCTGCACCGCCAGACCCGGATCTTCGGCACGCACGGCTCCATCGACGGCGACGGCGACCGCCTGACCGTCCACGACTTCGTCACCGGCCGCTCCGAGACCGTCGAGACCCGCCCCACGGGCGACGCGACGGCCCGCGGCGGCCACGGGGGCGGTGACGAGGCCCTGGTCGAGGCGTTCCTGACCGCGGTCGCCACCCGCGACCGCACGCCGGTCCTGTCCTCGCCGGGCGAGAGCCTGCACAGCCACCTCATCGCCTGGGCCGCCGAGAGGTCGCGGCTGACCGGCGAGACCGTCACCCTCTCCTGATCTCCCCCGGAAGGATCCCCCCACTGATGAGAGCTCTGCACCTCCTGGCCGGGGCCGCCGCCCTCTGCCTCGGGACGGCCGCCTGCGGCTCCTCCGCCCCCGCGCCCGCCGCCGCCCCCGCGCAGGACGACGGCGGGCGGGGGCCGATCACGTTCCTCGGCGGCAAGTTCGAGGCGGAGTCCGTCCAGAAGATCGTGGACGCCTGGAACGCCGCGCACCCGCAGGAGAAGGCCACCGTCAACCTGCTGCCCGAGGCCGCCGACGAGCAGCGCCGCAAGCTCATCCAGAACGCCGAGACCAAGTCCGGCGCCGGCGACGTCATGCTGCTCGACGCCGTGTGGACCAGCGAGTTCGCCGCGAACCGCTGGGTGAGCGAGCTCGACCTGGACACGTCCGGCTTCCTGCCCACCACGGTCGAGACCGGCAAGTACCGCGGCAAGCTGTACGCCATGCCCGTCTTCACCGGCACCGGCCTGCTCTACTACCGCACCGACCTGGTCAAGCAGCCGCCCAGAACCTGGGCCGAGATGAAGAAGATCTGCGACGAGGTGCTGCCGGAGCAGAAGGGCATGTCCTGCTACGCCGGCCAGTTCGACAAGTACGAGGGGCTGACCGTCAACTTCTCCGAGGCCGTCGCCTCGGCGGGCGGGCAGCTCCTCGACGCCTCCGGGCAGCCCCAGCTCACCAGCGAGCCGGCCAAGCAGGCGGCCCGGTTCCTGGCCGACGGCTTCAGGAGCGGGATGATCCCGAAGGAGGCCGTCACGTACAAGGAGGAGGAGGGCCGGGTCGCCTTCCAGGAGGGCAAGCTGCTCTTCTACCGCAACTGGGCCTACGGCTACGAGGCCGCCCAGAAGACGGACGGCTCCAGCAAGGTCGCCGGCAAGTTCGACGTCGCGCCGATCCCCGGCCTGAACGGCCCCGGCGCGGGCACCCTCGGCGGCAACAACCTGGCCGTCTCCGCCTTCTCCAAGCACCAGCGCACGGCGAAGGACTTCGTCGCGTTCATGACGAGCGCCGCCCAGATCAGGGCCTTCGCGCTGACCAGCTCGATGCCGGTGCCGCTCGCCGCGATCTACGAGGACCCCGACCTGATCAAGAAGTACCCGTACCTGCCGGCGCTCAAGGAGGCCGTCCTCGCCGCCAGGCCGCGCCCGGCCGCCGTCCGCTACGGCGACGTGACGGCCGCCATCCAGGAGTCGGCGTACGCGATCGTCACCGGCGCCAAGCCCGTCGACCAGGCCCTGTCCGAGCTCCAGTCGGCCCTCGGCCCGCTGCTCAAGTGAGGTCGCGCGGTGAAGGGCGGGCGGCCGCCCTGATGCTCTCCCCCACGTTCCTCGTCCTCGCCCTCGTCGTCCTCTACCCGCTGCTGTCGGCGCTGCGGGAGTCGTTCTACGACAGCGGGCAGCGCCTGGACGCCGACGGGTTCGTGGTGGAGGGCGAATGGTTCGCCGGCCTCGCCAACTACGCGGGCGTGACCGGCGAGCGCTTCCTCAACGCGGCCGCCAACACCACCCTGTTCACGGTGGTGACGGTGGCGGTGGAGGTCGTGCTCGGCGTCGCCATGGCGCTGGTCATGCGGCGCGCCCTGCGGGGGCGGGCGTTCCTGCGGGCCGGCATCCTGGTGCCGTGGGCGGTGCCGACGGCGGTGGCCGGGCTCATGTGGAAGTGGATCTTCCAGGCGGACGGCGTCGCCAACGCGCTGCTCGGCACGGAGATCCTGTGGACCGCCGACGGCCCCTGGGCCAAGCTCGCGGTCGTCGTCGCCGACGTGTGGAAGACCGCGCCGTTCGTGGGCCTGCTCGTGCTGGCCGGGCTGCAGATCATCCCCGCCGACGTGTACGAGGCCGCGCGGGTGGACGGCGCCGCCCGGTGGCAGACGTTCTGGCGCATCACCCTGCCGCTGGTCAGGCCGGCGCTGCTGGTGGCCGTGCTGTTCCGGCTGATGGACGCGCTGCGCGTCTTCGACCTGCCGTACGTGCTGGTCGGGCCGCGCAAGCAGTCGGTCGAGACGTTGTCCGGCCTGATCTGGGACGAGGCCACCCGGGTGCACTACGGCCCGGCCTCGGCCTACGGCACCGCGTTGTTCCTCTACATCGCGGTCATCGCGTTCGCGTTCGTCAAGCTCCTCGGGGCCGACCTGCTGAGCGACGTGCGGCAGCGGAAGGAGGCCCGGAATGTGGCGTAGGGCCGCGATGATCGGCATCGCCGTCTACTGCCTGGTGCCGTTCTACTGGATGGTGGTGTCGAGCTTCCGCCGCACCGCCGACATCCACGCGAAGACGCCGTTCCCCTCCCCGTGGTCGCTGGAGAGCTACGAGGCCGTCTTCGCCCCCGACATGGGCTTCGGCGGCGCGCTGCTCAACAGCCTGATCGTGGCCGCCACCACCACGGCGGTCACGCTGCTGGTCGGCACGCTCGCCGCGTACGCCCTGGCCCGGCTGACCTTCCGCGGCAGGAACGCGGTGCTGGCGCTCGTCATCGCGGTCTCGATGTTCCCCGGCGCGCTGCTGATCGTGCCCCTGCTGAAGCTGTTCACCGCGATCGGCTGGATCGACAGCTACCAGGCGATGATCGTCCCTTCGATGTCCTTCGCCCTGCCGCTCACGATCTGGAACCTCACGACGTTCTTCAAGCAGCTGCCGTACGACCTGGAGCAGGCCGCCATGATCGACGGCTGCACGCCGTTCGCCGCCTTCCGCCGCGTCATGCTGCCCCTGGCCGCGCCCGGCGTCTTCACGACCGCGATCCTCGCCTTCATCGCGACCTGGAACGAGTTCATCATCGCGGTCACCATGATCAACGACCAGTCGCGGCAGACGGCGACCGTGCGGATCGCGCAGTTCACCGGGGCGGCCAGGTTCGACACCCCGTTCGGCACGCAGATGGCGGCCGGCGTCCTGGTCACCGTCCCTCTCGTCGTCCTGGTCCTGCTCTTCCAGCGGCGGATCGTGGCAGGTCTGACGGCGGGGGCGCTCAAGTAGCCGGGAGCCTCAGGCCGGGGTCGTGGGGGCTTCGCTGCCGCCGGACGGGGTGGTGGGGGTGGTGGTGGGCCCGGTGGGGTCGGGGCCGGACTGGCCCTGGAGCCCGACGGTGAGGACGACGGACGTGCCCGGCCCCGCGCAGGTGCCGGCCGCCACGCTCTGGGCGAGGACCCTGTCCACCCGGGACGGGTCGTCCACCACCTGGCCGCGCACCTGGACGGTCAGGCCCGCCTTCTGGAGCGCCGCCCGCCCGTCCTGGCGGGAGCGGCCGACCACCGAGGGGACGGTGACGCCCTCGCGGGAGAGCGTCAGGGCCACCGCGGCGCCGCCCGCCACCCGCGCGCCCGGCTTGGGCTGCGCGGCGAGGACCCGGTTCTGCGGCTGCGCCGAGCAGGTACGGGTGATCGCCCCCGTCCTGAGGCCCGCCGAGGCCAGGGCCGACTCGGCGGCCTTGCGCTGGAGGCCGACGACGGCCGGGACGGGGACGCCGGCCGACACCTGGAGCGCGACCTTGCCGCCCTTGGCCGCCTGCGTGCCGGCGGCGGGCTTGCTGGAGAGCACCTGGCCGATCCGCCGCGACGAGTCGACCTGGGTGACGGGGCCGGGGACGAGGCCCGCCCGCTTGATCGCCTTGATCGCCGCGGCCCGGTCCAGGCCGGTCAGCGGCGGGACCGTCACCAGGAGGGGGGCGGTCGCGGGAGGCGTGGTGGCGGGGCCGGTGCCCGGCCGGGCGACCGTGGGCGGGTCGGCGGGAGGGTTGTCGAGGGCGTTGGCCCGGGTGCGGTGGTCGGCCGAGGAGTGCGGGCCCGCGCTCTCGAACGGGGACGAGGCGGGCAGGGACGAGGCGGGCTGCGAGGCGGCGGGAGCGGGCGCGCCGGCCACCTGAGCGGTCCGGCTCTGCCTGGTGAGCGCCGGGACGAGGGCGGCGAGCAGGACGGCGGCGGTCACCAGGAGCGCCACGCAGACGGCCAGGGCCGCCCTCAGCCAGCCGCCGTTCCTGGGGTTGGACGGCTCCGCGCCGGCGGCCGGGCTGCCGGGGGTGCCGGACGGGGGCGGGGCGGGCGGGCCGGAGGCGGCGCTCGGGCCGGAGGCGGCGCTCGGATCGGAGGCGGCGCTCGGATCGGGGACGTCTTCCGAGTCGGGGACGTCCGCCGCGTCGGGGGCGCTGTCGGGGAGTACGTAGCCGCCGGGTGTGCCGGTGGCCTCCGGTTCGGCGACCGGGGCGCGCGGCTCGGGCACCAGAGGGGGCGGCGGCACGGCCCGCAGGATGTGCGGCGGCGGGGTGGCGAGGACCTCGGCGGGCAGGTCGGCCGACGACTCCCCCAGCAGCTCGAACAGCAGCTCCCTGCTCCCGGGCCGGTTCCTGGCGTCCTTGTCCAGGCACGCCTCGACCAGCGTGCGCAGCCGTCCCTCCAGCCGGCCCAGCTCGGGCGGCGCGGTGAGGATGCGGTGCAGGACCGGAGCCACGGAGTCCTGCCCGAAGGGGGCGGTGGCGTTGGCGGCGAAGCACATCGTCGCGGCCCACGCGAAGACGTCCGCCTTGCCGGTGACGGCCGCGGCGGTGATCTGCTCGGGCGCCATGTACGCCGGCGTCCCCACGCCCCTGCCGCTGACCGTGGCCGCCGCGTCCAGGGCGCGGGCCAGGCCGAAGTCGATGACGCGGGGGCCGTCGGAGCCGAGCAGCACGTTCTGGGGCTTGAAGTCGCGGTGGACGATGCCCGCCCGGTGGATCGCGGTGATCGCGGTGGCGGTGCCGACCGCGAGCCGCTCCAGCGCGCCGCCGCGCCGCGGCCCGGTCAGGGCGACCTCGCGCGCCAGGGACGGCCCGTCCACGTACTCGCTCACGATGTACGGCCGGCCCTCGTCGAACCCGGCGTCGATCACCTGCGCGGTGCAGAACCTCGCCACGTGCTTGGCCAGCTCGACCTCGCGCAGGAACGCCGCCCGCTCGTCGCCCACGGGCCCGTGCAGCAGCTTGACCGCGTACGGCTCGCCGTCCCGCGAGCCGAGGAACACCACGCCCTGGCCGCCTTCCCCGAGGCGGCCGGAGAGCTCGTACGCGCCGAGGCGGGTCGGGTCCCCCGTCCTGAGCGGCCGTGCCGTCGGCACCGTTGGCACCGGGTGCCTCCCCTCGCCGCCACCCGTTCCTGCTTACCAGTGGAAGCAACCGCCCGCCCGCAGTCAACCACGCGCAGGACAATGCCACCGGAACGTGACACTGAGCGTCAAGAAGTGCGGGTCACCGTGCCCGAATACGTCACTTCTTCCTGGCCCTGGCGGGTCACCTTGATGACCATCTGGCCGTCGTAGGAGGTGGGGAACAGGCGCAGCGTGCCGGGGTAGCACTCCTCGCCGGTGACCTGGTCGAGGGCGAAGACGGTCCCGCTGTCGCCGGCGCGGCCGAGGCGGCCCGCGCAGTGCAGGTCGGCGCCCCAGCGCATGGCTCCGCCGCCGTCGGCGCCGAGGCGCAGCTCGACCGGGAACACCCGCTGGGCGGTCGCGTGCTCGGCGGAGCCGGTCCACGTGCCCTCCAGGCCGGGGGCGCGGGCGCCCCGCAGCCAGAGGACGAGACCGGCCGCCGCCATCGCCAGGCCGGCCACGCCGACGACCACCTGCCAGGCGCGGAGCCGCCGCCCGGCCTTCGGCGCGGGTCCCGCGGGAGCGGGAGCGGGGGTGGGGGTGGGGACGGCGGGGGTGGGAGCGGCGGGAGCGGTCGGGGCGGTGACGGCGGGGAAGCTGGTGGTGGGGTCGGGGTCGGTGGTCGCGCCGGCGCGCGAGGCGGCGGGGTCGATAGCGGCCATCGCCCCCGAGGTGAGGACGTCCGTGCCCGCCGCCGGCTGCCCCAGCAGCCGCCGCAGCACCTCCTCCGCGTCCGGCCGGTCCTCCGGCCGGGGCGCGAGGCACGCCTCGACGATCTCCCGCAGCCGCCCGCCCAGCGGCCCGAGGTCCGGCTTGCCGTACAGGATGCGGGCCAGCACCTCCTGGTAGGTGCCCGCCGTGTACGCGTGCCGCCCCGTGGCCGTGAACGCCACCGTCAGCCCCCAGGCCCACAGGTCGGCCGCGGGCCCGGCGGCCTCGCCGTTGATGCGTTCGGGCGGCAGGTACGACGGCGTCCCCACGGGCGACGACCCGGTGGTGGCGGTGGTGTCCACCAGCCGGGACACGCCGAAGTCGATCACCCGGGGCCCGTCCAGGCCGAGCAGCACGTTCTGCGGCTTGAAGTCGCGGTGCACGACGCCGGCCCGGTGGATGGCGCCGAGCGCGGTGGCGGTGCCGATGGCGAGCCGTTCGAGGGAGCCGCCGAGGCGCGGCCCCTTGGCGGCGACGTGCTCGCGCAGCGACGGCCCCTCGACGTACTCGCTCACCAGGTACGGCCGGTCGCCTTCGAGGTCGGCGTCGAGGAGCTGCGCGGTGCAGAAGGCGGCCACCCGCCGCACGGCCTCGATCTCGCCGAGGAAGCGCCGCCGCACGACGGGGTCGCCGGACAGGCTGGCGTGCAGCAGCTTGATCGCGACCTGGGCGCCCTGCGGCGAGTGGCCGAGGTAGACGACGCCCTGCCCGCCCTGCCCGAGCCGCCGCGACAGCCGGTACTCCCCTAAGTGGCGGGGGTCATCGGGGCGCAGCTCGGGCATAGATCGGCATTATGCCGCCCCGGGGATCAGCGCGGCGTAATGATCGAGGATCGGCAGCACGCGGTCGGCGGGCCCGCTCGGCAGCGTGGCGACGACCTCGTCGATGCCGAGCCCGGCGTAGTAGTCGAGCTTCTCGGCGGTCGGCAGCGTGCCGAACGGGATGACGCGGGCCATCGGCCGGCCCGCCCGCTCGCACGCCTCGCGGAGCGCGGGCAGCGCGGCCTTGATGCCCTTGCCGCCGATCGGCATCCAGCCGTCGGCGTACTCGGCGACGTGCGCGAACAGCTTCGGCCCTGCCGCCCCGCCGAGGTGGAGGGGCGGCACGCGGCGCGGCTTGGGCCAGGACCAGGCGGGCTCGACGCCGTCCAGGAGGCCGTCGAAGGAGGCGACCTCGTCGCGCCAGAGCGCCCGCATGGCCAGCACGTTGCGCCGGGCGACGTCGCGGCGGGCGGCGTACGGGACGCCGTGGTTCTCGATCTCCTCGACGTTCCAGCCGAACCCGACGCCGACCGCCACCCGGCCGCCGGACAGGTGGTCGAGGGAGGCGATGGCCTTGGCGGTGACGATGGGGTCGCGCTGGGCGGCGAGCAGGATGCCGGTGCCGACCTGCAGCGTGCGGGTCGCGGCGGCGGCGAAGGAGAGGGCGACGAGCGGGTCGAGGGTGCGCCGGTACTCCTCGGGCAGCTCGCCGCCGGCCGCCCCCGGGTACGGGGTGCGACGCGAGACGGGGATGTGCGTGTGCTCGGGCACGTACAGGGAGGAGAACCCGCGCTCCTCGGCCGCGCGGGCCAGCTCGTCGATCGGCATGGCCAGGTCGGTGGCGAACATGGTGACGCCCAGCCTCATGGGCCCTCCTCGTAGTTAACCAAGCGATTGCTCGGCTAAGATTTCCAGAGTACCTTGCGTAGGAACACTCCGCGGAAAGAGGTCCCCGGTGAAGTTTTCCATCTTCCTGAACCCGCAGATTCCAGGCTCTGGATACGCGGCCGAGGAGAACGCCAAGGCCAAACGCCCGATCGGGCGCGACACGGAGTCGTACCAGAGACTGCTGCACGAGGTGCGGGAGATAGCGGTGCACGCCGACCGGCTCGGCTTCGACGCGCTGATGATGACCGAGCACCACTTCCACTCCGAGGGCATGGAGTTCTCGGTCAACCCGCTGATGTTCCTCACCGACCTCGCCGCCCGCACCGAGCGCATCCTGCTCGCCCCGCTCGGCCTGGTGCTGCCCGCCTGGGACCCGATCAGGGCGGCCGAGGACGTGGCGCTGCTCGATCAGTTCAGCAAGGGCCGGCTGCGGCTGGGCGTGGCCCGCGGCTACCAGAACCGCTGGATGAACGTGCTCGGCCAGCGCTGGCACGCCGCCGCCGCCCGCTCCGACGGCTCCGCCTCCGACACGCGCAACTTCGACGTCTTCGGCGAGGTGCTGAAGATCATGAAGATGGCGTGGACCCAGGAGACCCTGCGTTACAAGTCGGACGTGCTGGACTACCAGGTGCCCTACCCGTACGAGGGCATCGAGGGCTGGCCCGCCCAGGAGTGGACGAGGACCTTCGGCGCGCCCGGCGAGCTGGACGAGGACGGCAAGGTCGTCTCCGTCTCCGTCTGCCCGCGGCCGTACCAGAACCCGCACCCCGAGCTGTGGCAGCCGTTCACGATCTCCGACCGGTCGGTGATCAGGGCCGCGCAGGAGGACATCCTGCCGTGGATGTTCACCCCCAACCCCGACGACCATGCCGCCAAGGCCAAGCTCTACCAGGAGGAGTCGGCCCGGCAGGGCCGGGACTACCGGCTGGGCGAGCACACCGGCATCCTCAAGATCGTCGGCATCGCGGACACCACCGAGGAGGCCATCAACACCTTCGGCCGCAGCATCCCCAAGGACTTCGCCGCCTTCTTCGGCCCCTTCGGCTACCTGGAGGTGCTGCGCAAGAAGGAGGACGAGCGGCACAAGCCCATCTCCCCGGAGAAGGGCGACGCCAAGCGCATGAACGACGTGGAGATGGCGCTGTTCGGCACCCCCGACGACGTCAAGCGCGGCATCCAGCGCATGCTCGACCGCATGCCGGACCTGGAGTGGTTCGGCCTCTACATGCAGGGCCAGCAGGGCGTGCTGCCGCTCGACACGGTCAAGCGCAACCTGGAGCTGTTCGCCACCAAGGTCGCGCCGGAGTTCCGGTGAAGATCTGGCTGGCGGCGTCCTTCGTCGACACGGAGCAGTTCACCGAGCTCGCGCGGGCGGCCGAGCGGTGCGGGTTCGACACGCTGACGCTGTCGGACCACCTGTTCTACGCCGACTTCGGCACGCCCTACCCCTACTCCCGCTCCGGCCGCCCCCGCTGGGACGCCAAGACGCACTGGCCGGACGTGTGGGTGACGATCGGCGCGATGGCGGCGCTCACCTCCAGGCTGCGCTTCTCCCCCAACGTCTACATCGCGCCCGCCCGCGACCTGTTCACCGTGGCCAAGCAGGTGTCCACGGCGGCCGTGCTGTCGCGGGACCGGGTGACGTTCGGGGTCGGGGTGGGCTGGTGCAAGGAGGAGTTCCAGGGCACCGGGCAGGACTTCCACACGCGCGGCCGGCGGCTGGACGCCATGCTGCCGGTGCTGCGCGCGTTGTGGGCGGGCGAGAGCGTGACGCTGGACGGCCTGCCCGAGCTGTCGATCTCACCGGTCCCGGCCGAGCCCGTCCCGGTGTACGTCGGCGGCGACAGCGAGGCGGCCCTGCGCCGCGCGGCCCGGCTCGGCGACGGCTGGATCGGCAACCGCATCTACACCGAGGAGCAGCTCGACCCCGTCCTCGCCACCCTGCGCCGGCTGCTGGCCGACAACGGCCGCGACGGCGAGCCGTTCGACGTCATCGCCCCGCTGGCCGAGCTGCCCGACGCCGCCACCTACCGCCGCTACGCCGCCAAGGGCGTCACCGGCACGCTGGCCGCTCCCTGGTGGCTCGCCACGCCGGAGGAGAAGGCCCGGCACGGCGAGGGCACGCTGGAGCTGAAGCTCGCCACCATGGAGCGCTTCGCGGAGGAGGTCATCGGCAAGCTCTGACCACGGCGGCTCCGGCCACGGCGGGGCGCGGGGAAAGCTGTGACGCCTGGGGACGAAAGTACCTCCGATGGGCGATAGCCTCGTCTCGTGCTGGATAGGATCGCAGCCACCCGTTACGTGACCCCGCTGCGGGAGGGCGGGTCGCTGCCCGGCGTCGTCGAGGCCGACGACCTGGGCACGTACGTGGTGAAGTTCCGCGAGGCGGGCCAGGGCCGCCGGGTGCTGGTCGCCGAGATCGTCGCGGGCGAGCTGGCCCGCCGGCTCGGGTTCCGCACGCCGGAGCTGAAGCTCATCGACATCGACCCGCAGCTCGGCATCCGCGAGCCCGACGAGGAGGTGCAGGACCTCCTCAAGGCCAGCACCGGCCTCAACCTGGCCGTCGACTTCCTGCCGGGCGCGCTCGGCTTCGAGCCGCTGGCGTGGGTGGCCGACCCCGTGTTCGCCGCCCGGGTCATCTGGTTCGACGGGCTGATCCACAACATCGACCGGAGCTGGCGCAACCCCAACCTGCTCATCTGGCACCGCGACACCTGGCTGATCGACCACGGCGCGGCCCTGTGGTTCCACCACAACTGGCCGACCGCCGACCCGCACCGCCGCTTCGACGCCGGCGACCACGTGCTGGCGCCGTACGCGGGCGACGTCGCCGCCGCCGGCGCCGACCTGGCCGGTAGGATCACCCGCGAGCTGCTGGAGTCCGTGACGGCGCTGGTGCCCGACGAGTGGCTGGACGGCGAGCCCGGCTTCGCGGAGCCGGGGGCGGTGCGGGAGGCGTACGTGGCGCATCTGCTGGCGCGGGCCCACGGGCCGGCCGACTGGCTGGTGCGCGGCGAGCCGCGGCAGCCCCGCTCCGGCCCGGGCTCGGTCGGCGAGTTCTGGCGGGGAGGCGGCCGGTGACCAGGGACGTCTACGAGTACGCGGTGATCCGCGTGGTCCCCAAGGTCGAGCGGGGCGAGCAGATCAACGCGGGCGTGCTGCTCTACTGTCAGCCGCGCGGCTACCTGTGCGCCCGGGTCGAGCTGGACCCGGCCCGGCTGCGGGCGCTCGACCCGGCGGCCGACGTCGACGCGGTGCGCCGGGCGCTGTCGGCGTACGAGCTGGCCTGCGGCGAGCGGCCGGGCCCGCTGGCGGACGAGCCGCTGGGCGGCCGGTTCCGCTGGCTGACCGCCCCCCGCAGCACGATCGTGCAGGCCGGCCCCGTGCACGCGGGCCTCACCGCCGACCCCGACACCGAGCTGGCCCGCCTGTTCGACAAGCTGGTCCGCCTCTAGAACCTGCTCGCGTTGGCCGCCGCCCACTGCTGGAAGGTGCGCGGCGGGCGGCCGGTCACCTGGGCCACCGTGGGCAGCACCGCCGACTCGTCCAGCTCGCCGCGGGCGAAGAAGCCCATGAACGCCTCCACGTACGGCTCCGGCATCCCGTCGGCGATCATCCGCGTCCGCGCCTCCTCGTCGCTCAGCCCCTCGAAGCGCAGCTCACGGCCGAGCGCCGCGCCCAGGATGCCCAGCCGGTCGGCGGGACGCAGCGGCTCCGGCCCGGTCAGGCCGTAGACCTGGCCGTCGTGGCCCTTCGCGGTGAGGGCCTCGGCGGCGACCGCGCCGATGTCGAGCGGGTCCACGGCCGCCACGGCGACGTCGGGGAACGCCTCGCGCACGACGTCCCCGGCCTTGAGCTGCTCGGCCCAGCGCAGCGTGTTCGACATGAACGTGCGCGGGCGCAGGATCGTCCAGGGCAGGCCCGACTCCCGTACCAGCCGCTCCGACTCCACGTGGTAGGCCGAGACCGGGTTGGCCAGGTCGGCGGCCTCGGCCGCGCTCGCCGACAGCAGCACCACGCGCTCCACCCCGGCCCGCGCGATCGCGGCCAGCGTCTCGTCCATGCGGGCGTAGCCGGCCAGCAGGAACACGCCCCGCACGCCGTCCAGCGCGCCCGCCACCGACTCAGGGTCGTTCAGGTCGCCGATCACCTGCTCGGCGGGCAGATCGCCCTGCCGCCGCACCAGCGCGCGCACCGGCGCGTCCCGCTCGGCGAGCGTCCGCACCAGCGCGCCGCCCGCGTTCCCCGTGGCTCCCGTGACAAGGATCATGCACGCGAGACTAGAACAACACGGACATGAAGGTGTCGACCTCCGCGAAGCCCACCTTCTTGTACACCGCGCGGGCCGAGCGGTTGTAGTCGTTGACGTACAGGCTGACCACGGGGGCGAAGCACTCGCGCGCCGCCTCCACGACCGCCGCCATGCCGGCCACCGCGTAGCCGCGCCCGCGCAGCTCGGGGTCGACCCACACGCCCTGGATCTGGCAGGCCTGCGGCGTGACCGCCCCGACCTCCGCCTTGAAGACGACCCGGCCGTCCTCGATGCGCGCGTAGGAGCGGCCGATCCTGATCAGCTCGGCGACCCGGGTGCGGTAGAGCGCGCCGCCGTCGCCCAGGTTGGGCGAGACGCCCACTTCCTCGGTGAACATGGCCACGCACGCCGGCAGCAGGACCTCGAACTCCTCCGGCCGCACCCGGCGCACCCGCGGGTCGGCCGGCGCGGACGGCTTGCGCGAGATCGCCATGACGGGCTGCGCCCAGCGGATGGCCCGCGCCCGCCCCCAGTGCGGCTCGAGCCGCTCCCACAGCAGGGAGACCGCGTCCACCGGGCCGACGATGGACGAGCAGCGCCGCCCCTGCTTGCGGGCGCGGTCGGCGAACGCGTGGACCGCCTCGGGCCCGGCGTTGACCGGCACCATGTTGGCTCCGGCGTAGCAGAGTGACACGAGGGCACCGCGCGGCCCGAACCCCCACATCTGCCCGCCGAGCCTGGCCGGATTGAGTCCGACGGCCCGCACCCTGGAGGAGACGAAGACGTTGGCGACCGGATCGGTGTCCAGCAGGGCGAGGACTTCGTCCCGGTCGCTGTCGTCCAGCACGCGCGACGCCGATGTACGCAGCATCACATGGTCAGACTACGCGAAGGGTCACCGATTGGCTCATCCGGCACAGCCCACAGTGACCCATTCTTGACGTCGGGCCGTTTTCGGCAGCCCGACTTGTCCGGTTACGGCGGCCCGTCAGCCCAGCTTCGGCAGCCCCAGCATGCCGAGCAACCCCAGCAGGTCGCCCGCGCCGAGCGGCGCCGTCCGCCGGGCGGTCATCCGCTCGGCCTGCTCCGTCCTGCCGGTGGTCGCCGCGGCTGTGGCGGCGCCGGTGGTGGCGGTGGCGGGGCGGGGCTGGGGCAGCGCGGCGCACACCGCGTCGCGGCGCGGCAGCGTGCCGTCGCGCAGGTAGGCGGCCAGGTGCCGGTCGACGCACTGGTTGCCGGCCAGCGACACCCCGTGGTTGCCGCCCTGGTCCACGACCATCCGCGCGGTCGGGAAGAGCCGCCGCATCCGCAGCGCCCCCTGGTACGGCGTCGCGGCGTCGTCGCGGGACTGCAGCATCAGGACCGGCGGCAGCTTCTTCGACCCGTGCACGTCCACCGGCGTGCCGCCCGGCACCGGCCAGTACATGCACGGCGCGTTGAACCAGGCGTTCGGCCAGGTGAGGAACGGCGCCTGGCGGTGCGTGCGCGACATGTCGGCCCGCCACCTGGCCCAGTCGCGCGGCCAGCGGGCGTCGCGGCACTGCACGCCAAGGTAGACGGCGTAGCCGTTCTCGTCGGCGGCGTCGTTCTTGCCGTGCTTGTCGTAGAGGTCCATCAACGGCTGCGTGTCGCCTTTCCGGACGTAGCCGGACCACGCCTGGGCGAACTGCGGCCAGATGCGGTCGCTGTAGCCGGCGATGGTGAAGGTGTCGTCCAGCTCGCTCGGCCCGACGACGCCGCCCGCCGGCCTGGCGCGCAGCCGGTCGCGCATCGCGTAGTAGGCGAACTGGGTCTGCCGCAGGGTGCGGCCCAGCTTGTAGACGTCGTGGTGCTTGGCGGTCCAGGTGAGGAACTGCCGGTGGCGGCGTTCGAAGGAGTAGTCCTGGGCCAGGTTGGAGCGGTACCAGACGGCGGTCGGGTCGACGGTGCTGTCCATGACGAGCCGCTTGACCCGCTTCGGGAAAAGCGTGGCGTAGACCGCGCCGAGGTAGGTGCCGTAGGAGAAGCCGAGGTAGCTGATCCGCTCCTCGCCGAGGGCGGCGCGGATCACGTCGAGGTCCCTGGCCGCGTTCTCGGTGGTGAGGTGCGGCAGCAGCCAGGACCAGTGGTTGCCGCAGCGGGCGGCGTAGTCGGCGGCCCGGCCGAGCAGCGCCCGCTCGTCGGCGGGGCCGTGCGGCACGGCGTCGGGGCGCGGCGCCCGGTAGTAGACCTCGGGGTCGACGCAGTGCAGCGCCGGCTCGCTGGCGCCGACGCCGCGCGGGTCGAAGCCGACGACGTCGTAGCGCTCGCTGACGGCGGCCGGCAGGCCGGCGGCCACGTACTCGGTCAGCGCCCGCCCGGACGCCCCCGGGCCGCCCGGGTTGACCAGCAGCGTGCCCAGGTGGCCGGCGTCCCTGGACACCTTGGCCCTGACCCGGTTGATCGCCACCTTGATCGACTGGCCCCAGGGCTGGCGGTAGTCGAGCGGCACCCGTACGGTGGCGCATTCGAGAGCGGCGTCGACCGCCTTGCCCGCCACCGCGGGGCAGGCCCCCCACACCACCGGCGCGGCCGGCACCGCCGGCGCGCTCCGCGCCGCGCTCTCCGCGGCCACCGTGGTGACGGTGTTCCCGGCGGCGGCCGGCTCGTCCACGCTCGCGACCAACGCGACCAGCACCGCCATTCCGGCGACGACCCCAACTACCCGCTTCACCCGGCCCCCTTCTCTGTGCTTAGGCCCTGTGATGGTCGCGGAGTGTGCGGACGGCCACGGAGGGTATGGGGAAAACCTTGCCATTCTGTAATCGGCGGATGGCCGATCGTGATCGCCCTCGCCGGTCAGGCGCGCTGCGCGGTGGTGAACAGGGCCCTGACGGCGTCGCCGAAGTACGGGCCGTACATGGTGCGCGGGTCGTCGGTGTACTTGAAGCTGCTCAGCGAGGTGATCCGGCCCCGGCCGGAGACCGGGTCGAAGCCGGTCAGCCAGGGGCCGCCGCTGGAGCCGGCCGTCATGTCGCAGCCGAGGCCCTGGTCGCGGGTCTGCTTGTACGGGTCGTCGCGCAGCCGCCCGGCGCAGTACACCAGGTGGTCGCCGCGGTAGGGCGGGTCCGCCGGGTAGCCGAAGCCGTACGCCTGCCCGCCGCGCGGCGCGTTGAAGGCGATGTCCTGGCCGCCGACCGCGTCGCCCGCGTGCCGGCCCGCGGACGTCGCGAGGGCGACCATGCCGATGTCGTAGTCGTCGTCCGACTTGCGCGCCCACGGGCCGGTGACGAACATGCGGCGGGCGGCGTAGCGGCCGTACGGCTGGTCGCCGCGGGTGCCGTAGCCCGGCACGAACGTCCAGTTCTCGGCCCACTCGCCGGCGCCGTCCTTGACGCAGTGGCCGGCGGTGACGACGACGTCCTTGTTGGCGCTCTTGACGGTGCTGGCCGAGCAGACGAAGTCGGCGCCGTTCAGGGTCAGGAACACCCGCCCGGTGGTGCGCGCCACCGCGCCGCCGGCGGCCCAGCGGGAGCCGATCGTGCTGGCCCGCGGGGCGGCGGCGGCCTGCGGGCGCGGGGCGCCCGCCTTGGACACGGGCGCCTTGGACACGGGCGCCCTGGACACGGGCAGTTTGGACAGCAGCGGGCGCGGCACGGCGAGCGCCGCCCCCTGCACCGACGCTGCGGCCGGGCGGGGCCCGGACTGGGGGGCTGATTGGGGGGCTGACTGGGGCGCGGACTGGGGAGTGGACTGGGGCGCGGACTGGGGAGCGGGTCGAGGGCCGGGCGGGGCGGCGGGCCCGGGGCGGCCGGTGAGGCCGCCGAGCAGCCCGTCGCCGCCGGTCACCAGGTCGAGCAGGTTGATCGGCAGGGCCTTGGCCATGCGCTCGGGCGTCCAGTAGTCGAGCACGCGGCGCTGCTCGCCCGCGGTGCGCGCGGCGACGTGCTCGACCACCGGCTGGGGGGCGGGAGCGCGGGCCGCGCTCAGGTGCCGGGCCTGGTGGGCGGGCGCGCCGGGCGGGGTGGGGTCGGCCTGCCGCGGGCCGGGGGCGGCCGCGCCGATGAGGGCCGGCCCCATCAGCCCCGCCAGCAGCGGGGCCGCCGCAAGCAGGGGGGTGCTCATGGTCATGCCCCCCGAGTGTGCACCACTGCCTGTGTTGTTGTGACTACTTTCGGTAAATTGCTCAGAGTGCGCCGGTGGTCTGCGCGGATTGGTAGACGGACTGGGCCTCGTTCCCGAAATAGGGGCCGAACATCCAGTTCGGGGCGAAGTTGTATTTGAAGCTGTTCACCGAATTGAGCGTGCCGAGGCCGGTCGACTCGTTGAAGCCGGCCAGCCAGGGGCCGCCGCTCGCGCCGCCGGTCTGGTCGCAGGTCAGGCCGAGGTCGTCGGAGACGAGGTAGTCGTCGAAGGTGCGGCCGCTGCAGTAGACGAGCTTCGAGCCGTCGTACGGGGCCGCCGCCGGGTAGCCGAAGGCGTACATCTGCTGGCGTCGCTGCTGGTTGAAGGCCACGCCCTGGCCGCCGACGACGTCCACCAGGCTCTTGCCGTCCAGCGGGGCGACCACGGCGGCGGCCACGTCGAAGTTGACGTCCTCGCTCGCGTTCCACTGCGGGGTGGTCAGCAGCTTTGTGGCGGCCCAGGTGCCGAACGGGCGGCTGCCCTTGTCGTAGCCGGGGACGAAGACCCAGTTGGTGTGGAAGGCGCCGTTCAGCTTGACGCAGTGGCCGGCGGTGAGCACCACGCTCTTGTTCGCGCTGGTCACCGCCGAGCCGGAGCAGGAGGCGTTGCGGCCCTGCGTGGTGAAGAAGATCCGGCCGGTGGTCCGCGTGACCGCGCCGCCGCCGGTCCAGGGGGCGCCGCCGCTCCGCGCGGCTTGGATCGTCGGGGGCGTGGCGGAGGGGGTTCCCGTGTCGGCGGCCGGCAACTTCGCGCCCTTGGCGGGGTTGGGCGCGTCCAGGGGCTCGGCGGCCTCCATGCGCTGCACCGTCCAATAGCGGGTGACCTGGCGGCGCTCGGCGGCCGAGTCGGCGGCGGCGTGCTGGGCGGGCCTGGGCCGCGCCTGGGCCGTCGCGGGGGGCGGGACCACGGCGAGGGCGAAGGTGGAGAAGACGGAGAAGACGGAGAACAAGGCAAGCCTGCGGTGCATTACGTACCTCCCGAAACCGGACGTGAGGTTGGAAGGTAGCCGCCGCAATATCCAGATTTCTCAAGATATGCGCATTCCGATATAGCAATATTCCGACACAAATACGCTCCATCAACTGCCGTCTCATACGTATGCGAATTTCGGGACGTCCTGCGTCCCGTGCCCGGCCGCGTCCCGCACCGGCGACAATGGACGGGTGCATGCGCAGACCCTCCGCTCCGTAGTCCTGCTCGGCTCCACCGGCTCGATCGGCACCCAGGCCCTCGACGTCGTCGCCGGCAACCCCGGCGACTTCCGGGTGGTCGCGCTGGCCGCCGGCGGGGGCAAGGTCGAGCTGCTGGCCCGGCAGGCGGCCGAGTTCGGCGTCGAGGCGGTGGCGGTGGCCGACCCCGCGGCGGTGCCCGCGCTGAAGGAGGCGCTGGCCGGGCACGGCGTCCGGCCCAAGGTGCTGGCCGGCCCCGAAGGCGTCGCCGAGGCGGCGGCCTGGCGCTGCGACACCGTGCTCAACGGCATCACCGGCGCGCTCGGGCTCACCTCCACGCTGGTCGCACTGGAGGCCGGCCGCACGCTCGCGCTCGCCAACAAGGAGTCCCTCATCATCGGCGGCCCGCTGGTCAAGCGGCTGGCCGCGCCCGGGCAGATCCTGCCCGTCGACTCCGAGCACTCGGCGCTGCAGCAGTGCCTGTGGGGCGCCGGTCCCGGGGCGTACGACCCGGCGAGTGTGCGGCGGCTCGTCGTCACCGCCAGCGGCGGGCCGTTCCGCGGGCGGCGGCGCGAGGAGATGGCCGAGGTCACCCCCGAGATGGCCCTCGCCCACCCCACCTGGTCCATGGGCCCGGTCATCACCATCAACTCCGCGACCCTGGTCAACAAGGGCCTGGAGGTGATCGAGGCGCACCTGCTGTTCGACGTGGGCTTCGACCGCATCGAGGTGGTCGTCCACCCCCAGTCGATCATCCACTCCATGGTCGAGTACGTCGACGGCTCCACCATGGCCCAGGCCAGCCCGCCCGACATGCGCCTGCCGATCGCGCTCGCCCTGGGCCACCCGCGCCGCGTCCCCGGCGCGGCCCGGGCCGTCGACTGGACCGAGGCCCACACCTGGACCTTCGAGCCGCTCGACGACAAGGCGTTCCCGTCGGTGGCGCTGGCCAGGCACGTCGGCGCCGAGGGCGGCACCGCGCCGGCCGTCTACAACGCCGCCAACGAGGTGTGCGTGGAGGCGTTCATGCGGGGCGGGCTGCCGTTCCTGGCGATCGTCGACACCGTGGCCCAGGTGGTCGAGGAGCACCAGGTCACCGCCGCCGAGTCCGTCGACGAGGTGCTGGCGGCCGACGCGTGGGCGCGGGCCCGTGCGGCCGAACTCACAGCCGGGCAGTCCCGCTAGCTACATAAACTTGAAACCGTCGTCACAGTAAGGGTTGAAATGTCTTCCGTAGCTCTCGGCATCCCGACGGTGCGTCCCAAGCCGCTCGCCGAACGCCGTCACTCCCGCCAGATCATGGTCGGCAACGTGCCCGTGGGCGGCGACGCGCCCGTCTCGGTGCAGTCGATGACGACCACGGTGACCGCCGACGTCAACTCCACCCTGCAGCAGATCGCGGAGCTGACCGCGTCCGGCTGCCAGATCGTGCGCGTGGCCGTGCCGTCGCAGGACGACGCGGACGCGCTCCCCCTCATCGCCAAGAAGTCCCAGATCCCGGTGATCGCGGACATCCACTTCCAGCCGAAGTACGTCTTCGCCGCCATCGAGGCCGGCTGCGCCGCCGTCCGGGTCAACCCGGGCAACATCAAGAAGTTCGACGACAAGGTCAGCGAGATCGCCAAGGCCGCCGCCGACCACGGCGTGCCGATCCGCATCGGCGTCAACGCCGGCTCCCTCGACCCCCGCCTCCTGCAGAAGTACGGCAAGGCCACCCCCGAGGCGCTGGTGGAGTCGGCCCTGTGGGAGTGCTCGCTGTTCGAGGAGCACGGCTTCCGCGACATCAAGATCTCGGTCAAGCACAACGACCCCGTCGTCATGATCAACGCCTACCGCCTGCTGGCCGCCAAGTGCGACTACCCGCTGCACCTCGGCGTCACGGAGGCGGGCCCCGCCTTCCAGGGCACGATCAAGTCGGCCGTCGCGTTCGGCGCCCTGCTCGCCGAGGGCATCGGCGACACGATCCGGGTCTCCCTGTCCGCGCCGCCGGTCGAGGAGGTCAAGGTCGGCACCCAGATCCTGGAGTCGCTGGGCCTGCGGGAGCGCGGCCTGGAGATCGTCTCCTGCCCGTCCTGCGGCCGCGCCCAGGTCGACGTCTACACCCTGGCCGAGCAGGTCCAGGCCGGCCTGGAGGGCCTGAAGGTCCCGCTCCGGGTGGCCGTCATGGGCTGCGTCGTCAACGGCCCCGGCGAGGCCCGCGAGGCCGACCTCGGCGTCGCCTCCGGCAACGGCAAGGGCCAGATCTTCGTCAAGGGCGAGGTCATCAAGACCGTGCCGGAGTCGCAGATCGTGGAGACGCTGATCGAGGAGGCGCTGCGCCTGGCCGAGGAGATGGGCGTCGAGATCGACCTCGACGACGACTCCCCCGCCACCTCCGGCCCCGTCGTCACGGTGAGCTGACCCCCACCCGGGCCGCCGCCTCCGACCGGAGGCGGCGGCGCTTCGTCGTCGGCGGGCGTCCTGGTCGCCGGACGGCGTCGGCCCTTGCCGCGGTGTCCGTCGAACAACGGGCCGGCCGGGCGGCAGCGCGCTGATGTGCGATAATGGCACCATGGTGGATGAGCAGGGCTGGCTCGAAGTCGGCGCCCGCGTCGCGGAGGCGCGTAAAGCCCGCGGCTACAGCCAGGACCACCTGGCCAGCGAGCTGGGCGTCGACCGCACCGCCATCACCAAGATCGAGGCCGGTCGCAGGCAGGTCAATTCGCTGGAGCTCGTCCGCCTGTCAGAAGTCCTCGAACGACCTCTTCAATGGTTCGTCTCCCTTCCCCCGCACGCCGTCATCAGCCGCCGCGCTGCCGTGGCGGGGCGGCGGAGCGACCAGAGGAGCGACCTGGCCGTCGAGGACATCGCCCGCGACGTGGCGGTCCTCGCCGACGTCCGGGTGCTGACACCGCACTCCGCCAGAGGTTCCCTGAGCGCGATCAGGCCGCGGGACGGCGCGGACCGGCGGGCTGAGGAGGCAGCGTCCGAAGCCCGATCGCTCCTCGGCGCCGACCCCGCCCAGCCTCTCCACGACCTGGCCGACCTGGTCGAACGAGTGGGGTTGTTCCCATACTCGCTGCCGCTTGGCGAAGAAGCGGCCGACGGCGCCTACGTGGAGGTGGACGGCATAGGAGTGGCACTGGTCAACGGAGAGATCGATCCCGGTCGCAGACGCTCCACCCTCGCCCACGAGCTGGGGCATCACCTCTTCGGCGACGCCTACTCGGTGGACTGGGGGACGGACACCGACGCCATAGAGGCCGCGATCGACGCCTTCGCCATCGACCTCCTGCTCCCGCGCGCCGGCATCACCCCACGATGGCACGAGCTCCGGGAGCGTCACGAGGCCCGCCCGTCCGCCATCACCATAAGCGCCGAGTACCGCGTGAGCTGGACCGCCGCGCTGCGCCAGCTACGGAAGTTCGAGCTGGTCTCGACAGACGAGTACAAAGCTCTCGATTCGCGCTCCCCTACGCGCGCGGACTATCTCGAGTGCAATCTGCGGGTGACCGAGGAGCTCCGGCCGCCCTATGTCCCGACAGGGGTGTCGGCCGCCGCCATCCGGGCGTACCGGACCCACCGGCTCTCGGCCGAGCGAGTGGTGGAGATCCTGCGCGACGAGATCGAGATCGATGACCTTCCCATCCGGGACGAGATACCGCTGGAAGCGTTGCGAGGCGAGCTTCATTGAACGCGGGCCGGCTGGTCATCGACAGCTCGCCGCTGAACTACTTCGCCCGCTCCGGCCAACTTCCGGTCCTGGCCAAGCTCGTCGCCGGCAGCACATGCCTCATCACCATGGCGGTGGAGGAAGAGCTGCTCCGCGGAGGGGCCAAGTACGCGCAGTTGTACCAGGCGTCGGCCCAGCCCTGGATCATCGTGGTCGACGAGAGCTCGTTGGGATACCTGATGCTGTTCTCCGAGTACCACGCACGTCTCGGACGCGGCCCGCGCAATATCGGCGAGGCCACGACTTTGGCCTATGCCGAGTTCCACAATATCGCCGCAGTGGTCGACGACCGGGTCGGGCGCCGTCATGGGACGGAGCGCGGCGTCAAGGTGACGGGCACTCTTGAGCTGCTCTGCGAAGGCGTCAGGAGCGGTTGTGTGGAGTTAGCCGAGGCCGCCGCCGTGGTTGATCTCCTGAGCGATCACGAGGCCTTCCTTCCTTGCGACGGCGCCGGTTTCGTGGAGTGGGCACGCGCAGAGGGACTGCTGGAGTAGGGGTCGTGCCTCGGCCGGGCAAATCGGTTGCTTCGTCCGGAGGGCGAAGGTCATCATCATCGGATGACGAGTCGGGACGACGGCCGGGCCGGGATCGACGCCGGGCTGGTGAAGCGGCTGATCGCGGCGCAGTTCCCGCAGTGGAGCGGGCTGCCGGTGACGCCGGTCGAGGTGGACGGGTGGGACAACCGGACGTACCGGCTGGGCGCGGGGATGACCGTGCGGCTGCCCACCGCGGCCGGGTACGTGCCGGCGGTGGAGAAGGAGCACGAGTGGCTGCCGCGGCTGGCGGCGGGGCTGCCGGTCCAGGTGCCGGAGATCGTGGCCAAGGGGGAGCCGGGTGAGGGGTATCCGTTCCCGTGGTCGGTGCGGGGCTGGATCGAGGGCGAGACGGCGCTCCGGGGGCGCATCGACGACGAGGTGGTGTTCGCGGTGGACGTGGCGGAGTTCGTCCGGGCGTTGCAGCGCTGCGACGCCACCGGCGGGCCGCTGGCCGGGGAGCACAGTTTCTACCGCGGCGCCTCGCCCGCCCACTACGACGAGGAGACCCGGCGCTGCCTGGCCGAGCTCGGCGGGCAGGTGGACACCGGCCGGGCGCGGGCCGTGTGGGAGGACGCGCTGGCGGCCGAGTGGCGCGGCGCGCCGGTGTGGTTCCACGGGGACGTCGCGCCCGGCAACCTGCTGGTCGCGGACGGGAAGCTGACGGCGGTCATCGACTTCGGCACGTCGGGGGTCGGCGACCCGGCGTGCGACCTGGTGATCGCCTGGACGATGTTCGCGGGCGGGAGCCGCAAGGGGTTCCGGGAGGCGGCCGGGCAGGACGACGGCGCCTGGGCGCGGGCCAAGGGGTGGGCGTTGTGGAAGGCGCTGCTCGTGCTGACCCGCGCTCTCGCGTCGGGCGACCGGGCGGAGGCGGCCGACGCGCGCCGGGTGGTCGGCGAGGTGCTGGCCGGGTGAGCCGGTTACCTGGGAGGTAATCGACGCCATGACCTCCGGGTGGCAGGCTCGACGGCATGAGCACCCGTGAGATCGTAGAAGAGTTCCTGCGCAGGATGGGCGAGGGCGACCACCGGCGCACCGCCGCGTTGTTCGCCGAGCCGGTCGACTGGCGGCTCGACTGGCCCGAGGAGGGGCATCCGGCGGTGCCGTGGATCAGGCCCCGCCGCACCCGCGCCGACGTGGCCGAGCATTTCCGGTCGCTGGAGGAGCACCACGTGCCCGAGCTGAACGGCACGACCGTGACCCAGATCGTGGTGGACGGGGCGGAGGCGGTGGTGTTCGGCGACATCGCGCAGACGGTGCGCGGCGGCGCGGCCTACCGCTCGCCGTTCGCGCTGCGGCTCACCGTCGAGGACGGGCTGATCACCCGGTACCACATCTACGAGGACAGCCTGACGGTCGCGCGGGCCCTCGGCGCGCGGGAGGCCGAGGGCCCGGCGGCGGCCGTCAGAGGGTGAGGCCGGTCAGGACCATGACCTTCTCGTACGTCAGGTCCTCCATCGCCGAGCGCAGCCCCTCGCGCCCGATCCCCGAGTCCTTGACCCCGCCGTACGGCATCTGGTCGGCCCGGTAGGACGGCACGTCGCCGATGATCACGCCGCCCACCTCCAGCTCCCGGTTCGCCCGGAAGGCGGCGTCGAGGGAACGGGTGAAGACGCCGGCCTGGAGGCCGTACCGCGAGTCATTGACCATCGCGTACGCCTCGTCGATCGAGGCCGCCTGCTGCAGGATCATGACCGGCCCGAAGACCTCCTCGCAGGCCACCTTCGCCTCGCGCGGGACGTCGGCGAGCACCGTCGGCGCGAACGTGGCGCCCTGCCGGGTGCCGCCGGTCAGCAGGCGGGCCCCGGCCGCGACGGCCTCCTGCACCCACTGCTCGATCCGCTCCGCCGCCGCCTCCGACACCAGCGGCCCGACCTGCGTCTTCTCGTCGGCCGGGTCGCCGGTGACGAGGGCGTCCACGGCGGGCAGCAGCCGCTCGACGAACGCGTCGTGGACGGGCCGCTCGACGATCACCCGCTGGACGGCGATGCAGCTCTGCCCGGCCTGGTAGTTGGAGTAGAGGGCGACGCGCTGCGCGGCCCAGTCGAGGTCGGCGTCGGCGAGCACGACGGCCGCCGCGTTGCCGCCCAGCTCCAGCGTGACGTGCTTGCGCGGCACCTGGTCGGCGATGGCGTAGCCGACGGGCGCGGAGCCGGTGAACGACACCACGGGCAGGCGCGGGTCGGCGACCAGGGCGGAGGCGCGCTCGTTCGGCAGCGGCAGCACCGAGAACATGCCGGCGGGCAGGTCGGTCTCGGCCAGGATCTCGCCGAGCAGCAGCGCCGACAGCGGCGTGGCCGGGGCGGGCTTGACGACGACCGGCGCGCCGACGGCGATGGCCGGGGCCACCTTGTGCGCGACGAGGTTCAGCGGGAAGTTGAACGGGGTGATCGCCAGCACCGGGCCCTTGGGCACGCGCGAGACGTAGGCGAGCCGCCCGGCCGCGGCCGGCTCGGTGTCGAGCCGCTGCACGTCGCCCGACCAGCGGCGGGCCTCCTCGGCGGCGAAGCGGAACGTGGCGACGGCCCGCGCGACCTCGCCGCGCGCCCACAGGATGGGCTTGCCGTTCTCGGCGGTGATGAGGCGGGCGATCTCGTCGGCCCGTTCGGCCAGCCGGCGCGAGACGTGGGCCAGGGCCTCGGCCCGTACGTGCACGGGCAGCGCGGCGGCCTGCCGGGCCACCGCGTGGGCGCCCGCGACGGCCTCCTCCACCTGGGCGTCGGTGGGCACGGAGTGCCTGCCGACCTCCCGGCCGTCGTGGGGGTTGGTGACAGTGAGCTCGGAGTCCCCGGTCGCCGGGCTGCCGTTCAGCCAGAAGGTACGCACGTCCATACGACGACGTTATGCCAAGCCCGGGCTCGGGGATTTACACCACGTTGCACAAGAGCCTCGTGAGCGCTCACCGTTAAGTACAAGCTCCGTTGTATACCCAGGATGTAACAGAAGTAGACCTAATTCGGGATGTTTACCATGCGGAGGGGTTTGAGGGATCTCCGCCTTGGCTAAGTCATCGGGTGCGGGTCTCCAAGCGCGGCGGGCCCCCGATCAGAAAGGCGTGGGCCCCGTGACCGAACAGCGTGAGGTCACCAGGACAAGGAAGTCCGTGGCCACCGGGGAGGTCTCATGACTTCGGCGCCGCTGGGGCTGCAGGGCGCCTATCTCCTGGGTGAACGCGCCAGCCAGGACGAACTGCGCTCCCGCCTGCTCGACGTGGCGGTCAACCTGCTGGAGACCGACGGGCCCGAGAGCCTGACCATGCGCCGCATCGCCGCCGAGGCCGGCTGCACGACGACCGTCATCTACACGATGTTCGGCAATCGGGAAGGGCTGGCGGAGGCGCTCTATCTGGAGGGGTTCGAGCGCTTCCGCCGCTTTCTGGAGACCGTGCCGCAGCGGCGCAACCCGCTGGAGCACCTGCACGCCCTCGGGCCCGCCTACCGGGAGGCGTGCCTGGCCGAGCCGGGCTACTACAGCCTCATGTTCGAGCGGGCCATCCCCGGGTTCGAGCCGAGCGAGCGCGCCAGGACACTGGCCCGCGCCGCGCTCAACATCCTCGACCGGGTGATCGCCGACTGCATCTCCTCCGGCTACCTCGTGCCGACCCAGCCCCGCAAGATCGCCGACGCGCTGTGGGCCGCCGCCCAGGGCGCGATCAGCCTGGAGCGGGCCGGGCACCTGCGCGACGGGCGCACGTACGAGACCGTCACCACCGCCGTCATCTGCAGCTTCCTGCTGGAGCAGAAGCAGAAGAAGTAGCGGCGGCGGCCGGGTGCCGCCTGGCCGCCTCCAGGGCGAGCCACAGCTCGGCGCGCACGCCGGGGTCGTCGAGGTCGCGGCCGAGCAGGTCGCCGACCCTTCTCATGCGGTAGCGCAGGGTGTGGCGGTGGATGCCGAGGCGCTGCGCGGCGGCGTCCCAGTGGCCGTTGCTCTCCAGGTACGCGCGCAGCGACTCCACCAGGTCGGCCCGCGAGCCGTACGTGGTGAGCGGCGCCAGCAGCGCGGTCGCGAACGCCTGGGCCGCCGCCGGGTCCAGCAGCCCCAGCAGCCCCTGCCCGGCCAGCTCCGCGAACCGGACCACCCGGCCGCCGCCGGCGGCGTCCTCGCCGCGCACTGGGTCGCGGGGGCGGGCGGCGGCGTCCAGGGCGCGCCGGGCCTGGTCGAGGGCCGTGGAAAGGGAGACGGGGTCGTACGTGGCCGGCAGGCTGACCCCGACGACCACCCCCACCTCCCGCGCCACCGCACCCGCCACCGCACCCGCCACCGCACCCGCCACCGCACCCGCCGCCTCGCCCGCCCCCGCGCCCGCCGCTTTCCGCGCCGCCGCACTCGCCGCCTCGCCCGCCGCTTTCCGCGCCGCCGCACTCGCCGCCTCGCCCGCCAGCGGCCGCCCGCTCGGCCTCCCCGCCCGCTCGGCCTCCCCCGCCCGCTCGGGCTGCCCCGCCTGCTCGGCCACCAGCGCGTACGCCGTCCCGTCCGGCCCGGGCGCGGCGAAGGCCCGCGGCTCCAGCGCGTCGAGAGCGTCGGCCCGCGTGGCGAGGACCAGCAGCGGCGGCTCGGGCAGCCGTCCGCCGAGCGCGGCCAGCACCCCCCGCGCCTGCTCCAGCGCCCCGGACAGCAGCAGGTCCAGCACCGCCGCCCGCACCCGGCGCCCGGCCGCCGCCTGGGCCCGGCCCTGCTCCAGCGCGAGCGTGAGCAGCGAGCCGGCCGCGTTGATCACGGTGTGGGTGACCGGCGAGAACGCCCGCGCCGCCCCCACTGCGAAGAACCCGCGCGGCCGCGCCCCGCCGCCACCACCGCCGCCGCCCAGCGGCTGCACGACGATGTGCTCCCCCGGCCCGGACAACGCCAGGCTCGCGAACGACCGCCCCCCGGGCCCCGGGCGTTCGGCGGAGGCGTCCTGGAGCCGCGCGAGGTCGGCCGTGACCGCGTCGACGCGCGCACCGCGCGTGGCGTGCCGCACCGCGCCGGTCTCGTCGAGCAGCGCCGCCCACCCGCCGACCTCCTTGGCCAGCCGGTCGATGACCGCGTGCACGCCCTCGGGCCGCAGCGCCGCCCGGGTCAGCCGCCCCTGCGCGGCGAAGGCCCGGGTGATCTCCTCGTACTGCTCGGCGGCCAGCAGCTCGCTGACGGCCTTGCCGATCGCGATGAACGGCGTCTCGCGCGGCACCTCCAGCAGCGGCAGCCCCGCCTCCCCGGCCGCCGCGACGAGCGCGCCGGGCACCTCCTCGTGCGACACGCCGACGCCGAAGCCGAGCCCGGCGACGCCCCGCGCCACCAGCCGCCCGACGTATCCGGCCAGGTCCGATCCGGCCAGGTCGCCTTCCATCCGCAGCCCGGTGGTGAGCAGCAGCTCGTCCCCCTCCAGGTACGGTGTGGGATCGGCCAGCTCGCTCACCGCCACCCAGCGCACCACGCGCTCCGGCGGCACGGGGCCGGCCAGCGGCCGCAGGCCCATCCGGCGCACGACGGTCTGCAGCGTAGGCGGCATGCGGGTTTTGTCCATTCCGGCGAAGACGAGCACCCCCAGTGTGCCATATCGACGTATCGGCGCAGGTGGGAGGCGGCCGTAGCGTCGGAGGCATGAGCATTCCGCAGGAGCGGCGCGTCGTGACCGCGATCCCCGGCCCCAAGTCCCAGGAGCTGCTGGCCCGCAAGCAGGCCGCCGTCCCGCCCGGCATCGGCACCACGCTGCCGGTCTTCGTCACCCGCGCCGGCGGCGGCGTGGTGCAGGACGCCGACGGCAACTCGCTGATCGACTTCGGCTCCGGCATCGCCGTGACGAACGTCGGCAACGCCGCCCCCAAGGTCGTGGAGCGCGTGCGGCGGCAGGTGGCCGACTTCACCCACACCTGCTTCATGGTGACGCCGTACGAGTCGTACGTGCGGGTCTGCGAGAAGCTGAACGAGCTGACCCCGGGCGACCACGAGAAGCGCACGTTCCTGGTGAACTCGGGCGCCGAGGCCGTCGAGAACGCCGTCAAGATCGCCCGGCACGCCACCGGCCGCCAGGCGGTCGTCGTCTTCGACCACGGCTACCACGGCCGCACGTTGCTGACGATGACGCTGACCGCCAAGAACATGCCGTACAAGCACCGCTTCGGCCCGTTCGCGCCGGAGGTGTACCGGGTGCCGCTGGCCTACCCGTTCCGCTGGCCGACCGGCCCGGAGAACTGCGCCGAGGAGGCCGCCGAGCAGGCCATCGACGCGATCACCAAGCAGATCGGCGCCGAGAACGTGGCCGCCGTGGTGATCGAGCCGATCGCCGGCGAGGGCGGCTTCATCGTGCCCGCCCGGGGCTTCCTGCCGCGCGTCGCCGAGTTCTGCCGGGCCAACGGCATCGTGTTCGTGGCCGACGAGGTGCAGACCGGCTTCGCCCGCACCGGCACGTTGTTCGCCTGCGAGGACGAGGGCGTCGTTCCCGACATCATCACCACCGCCAAGGGCATCGCGGGCGGCCTGCCGCTGGCCGCCGTGACCGGCCGCGCGGAGCTCATGGACCGGGTGCACGTGGGCGGGCTCGGCGGCACGTACGGCGGCAACCCGCTGGCCTGCGAGGCCGCGCTCGGCGTGCTGGAGACCATCGAGGAGGAGGACCTGGTCGCGCGGGCCCGCCGCATCGGCGAGATCATGCTCCCCCGGCTGGAGGCGCTGAAGGAGCGCTTCGACGTCATCGGCGACGTCCGGGGCCGGGGCGCGATGATCGCGATCGAGCTGGTCGAGCCCGGCACCAAGGAGCCGAACCCGACCGCCGTGCAGGAGGTCGTCAAGCGCTGCCACGCCGAGGGCCTGCTGGTGCTGACCGCCGGCACGTACGGCAACGTGCTGCGTTTCCTGCCCCCGCTGGTGATCCCCGAGCACCTGCTCGACGAGGGCCTGGGGATCCTTGAGAAAGCCATCGCCGAACTGTAGATATCCCTCGATTTCGGGCATCCAACTTGTGGCTGGATGCCCGATTTTGTTGGTGTAAAGCCCGGCAGGAGGGTAGAGAATTCACCCTGACTTGACGCTCAGCAGGACGCTCATGGCCGCGGTCAGGGTTATAACGGATCCGACATACGGATGGGCGATGGCTGCTGGGAACGTGATGAACTGGGGTCCGACAAGAACGGCGCGGAGTATGTTGACGTTCGACCCTGAGGGCCTGAGCTTGGCTCAGCGCGACGGCGACGCCTGCGTCGTCTGCCACAAGCGCTGGCCGCGCCCCCGCGTGCGGGTGGGCCGGCTGCCCGACGACGCGCCGGTGCTGGCCTGCGCCGACTGCGCGGAGGCGCTCATGCCGGCGCCGCTCGCCACGGTGGTCGCGTTCCCCTCCCGCTGACGGCGGGCCCCCAGGCCGGCGGGGCTACTTGGCCAGCTTGTCCCACAGCTTGGCCCAGGCGTCGTAGCCGGGGCAGCCGTCCTGCTCGCGGCAGCCCGCGGGCGGCCGCTCGGCGAAGGCCACCCGCTCCAGGCGCTTGGCGTCGCCCACCCCGTACGCCTGGCAGATCTCCCTGGCCCGCCCCTTGCACGCCTTCGCGTTCGCGGGCGCCAGCCCCGTCCAGGCCGCGGCGTCGCGCTGGGCGTTCGGCGCGGTCATCCAGTTGAGCCAGCGGTAGGCGCACGTCGTGTCGGGCACGTTCGCGCCGAGCATCCAGGAGTCGGCCCAGCCGGTGGTCTCGCGGGCGGCGGCCGTCCTGACCCCGAGACCGGCCTTCTGCAGCAGCAGCCGGTAGTAGGGGGTGGCCTGCGCGTAGTCCAGCTCGCCGGTCGCGAAGCCCTTGACCAGGTCGAGCGGGTTCTTCCAGTACGTGCGCTCCTTGGCCCCCTCCAGCAGGCCCACGGCCGCGTCGAGCTGCTCCTGAGTGAGCGCGAACGGGTCGTCGCCGCCCTTGCCGGCGGCCAGCGCGGCGTCGGCGAGGGTCATGGGGCTGTCGCGGAGCGCCGTGCGGCTGGAGGCGAACGCCTCCTTCAGCTCGCCCTTGACCCTGGCCGGGTCGTAGACGAACTCGTGGTAGCCCCACAGGTACGGCACCCCGTACACCTTGCCCGACACGGTGGTCAGGTCGCGGAGGCGCTCGCCGAGGTCGTCGTAGCCGTCGACCTTGGCCGGGTCGACGGGCTGCACCTGCTTGGCCGCGATGAGGCCGCCCGCGAGCGCGGGGCCGGCCGAGATCAGATCGTAGGGGCGGGCCCCGACCTGCTTGATCATGTCCTCGGCGGTCTGCACGGTGTCGAGCTTGGCGATGCGGCAGCCGGTCTCCTTCTCGAAGTCGCCCACCCAGTTGAAGCGGGGGCTGACGCCGCCGTACTCGGCGTAGCCGCGATAGGTGAGGATCTGGAGGGTGCCGTCGCTCTGGGTCGCCGTGGGGGTGGCCGTCGGCGAGGGGCTGGGCGTGGCCTTCGGCTTGACGAACGACGCCGGGGCGGGGGTCGGGCTCGCCGCGCCCGTGCCGGCCACCAGCGCCGCCGCGGCGAGCGCCAGGGCATAAGTACGTCGGCGATGCACGATGTCCCCCTCTGTCCGGTGCCCTAGGAGCTTACCGGGACGCGGCCGGGAAGGACGGCGGTCCTTCCCGGCCGGTGCGGGGGCTTACCTGTTCGTGGGGAAGCCCAGGTTCACGCCGCCGTGCGAGGGGTCGAGCCAGCGCGAGGTGACGACCTTGCCGCGGGTGTAGAAGTGCACGCCCTCGGTGCCGTGCACGTGGGTGTCGCCGAACAGCGACGCCTTCCAGCCGCCGAAGCTGTAGAAGGCCATCGGCACCGGGATCGGCACGTTGACGCCGATCATGCCGACCTCCACCTCGTTCTGGAAGCGCCGGGCCGCGCCGCCGTCGTTGGTGAAGATGGCGGTGCCGTTGCCGTACTCGCCGCTGTTGATCAGCTCCAGGCCCTCCTCGTACGAGCCCACGCGCACGATCGACAGCACCGGGCCGAAGATCTCCTCGCGGTGCGTGCGCGAGCCCGGCGGCACCCGGTCCAGGACCGTGGGGCCGAGCCAGAAGCCCGGCGTGTCCTCCGCCGTGCCGCCGCCCAGGATCGGCGTGCGCCGGCCGTCCACGACCAGCTCCGCGCCCTCCTCGACGCCGAGGTCCAGGTAGGAGGCGACCTTGTCGCGGTGCGCGGCGGTGACCAGCGGGCCCATCTCGGCCTTGGGGTCGTCGCCGGGGCCGACCACGAGCTTGTCCACCCGTTCGGTGATCTTCTTGACCAGGTCGTCGCCGATCGGTTCCACCGCGAGCACGACGGAGATCGCCATGCACCGCTCCCCCGCCGAGCCGAACCCGGCCGACACCGCCGAGTCCGCCACCAGGTCGAGGTCCGCGTCCGGGAGCACCAGCATGTGGTTCTTCGCGCCGCCGAGCGCCTGCACCCGCTTGCCGTGGGCGGTGCCGGTCCCGTAGACGTAGCGGGCGATCGGGGTGGAGCCGACGAACGAGACGGCCTTGACGTCGGGGTGCTCCAGCAGCCGGTCCACGGCCGTCTTGTCGCCCTGCACGACGTTGAACACGCCGTCGGGCAGCCCGGCCTCCTGCCACAGCCGCGCCATCAGCAGCGACGCCGACGGGTCCTTCTCCGACGGCTTCAGGATGAACGTGTTGCCGCACGCCACGGCCAGCGGGAACATCCACATCGGCACCATGGCCGGGAAGTTGAACGGGGTGATCCCGGCCACCACGCCGAGCGGCTGCCGCAACGAGTACGAGTCCACCCGCGTCGAGACGCCCTCGCTGAAGCCGCCCTTGAGCAGGTGCGGGATGCCGCAGGCGAACTCCACGACCTCCAGGCCGCGGGCCACCTCGCCGAGCGCGTCGGCGTGCACCTTGCCGTGCTCGGCGGAGATCAGCGCGGCCAGCTCGTCGCGGTGGGCCACCATCAGCTCGCGGAAGCGGAACAACACCTGCGTGCGCTTGGTCAGCGAGGCGTCCCGCCAGGCGGGGAAGGCGGCCACGGCGGCCGCCACGGCCGCGTCCACGTCGGCGGGGGAGGCCAGCGCCACGTGGCCCGACACCTCGCCGGTGGCCGGGTCGAACAGTTCCGCCGAGCGGCCCGAGCCGCCTCCGGCCGGAGCGCCGTTGATCCAGTGCTCGACCGACTTCACCGCTCCGCCGCCTCCGCGTCGATGGTCTCCAACGCGCTGACGATGATGCCGAGCCCCTCGACGGCCTCCTCCACGGTGAGCGTGAGGGGCGGGGCCATGCGGATGGCGGTGCCGTACAGGCCGCCCTTGCCCGCGAGCAGGCCCGCCCGCTTGGTCTCCTCCATGAACCGGGCCGCCTGCGCGGGGCTCTCCAGCTCGACGGCGAACATCAGGCCCTTGCCGCGCACGTCCTTGACGCAGGACAGGCGCTGGGCGGCCTCCTTGAGGCCGTCGATGATGATCGCGCCGGTGCGCGCGGCGTTGGCCTGGAGGTCGTGGTCGAGCACGTAGTCGAGGGTGGCGTTGGCGGCGGCCATGGAGATCGGGTTGCCGCCGAAGGTGGACAGGCCCACCGCGTGGGGGCCGTCCATGAGGTCGCCGCGCGCCACGATGCCGCCCACGGCGAAGCCGTTGCCGAGGCCCTTGGCGAAGGTGATCATGTCGGGGGTGACGCCGTGGTTCTGGATGCCGAAGAACGCGCTGCCGGTGCGGCCCCAGCCGGTCTGCACCTCGTCCGAGATGAACAGGATGCCCTGCTCGTCCAGCACCTCCTTGTACGCCGCGAACAGCCCGTCGGGCGCCATGGTGAACCCGCCCACGCCCTGGATCGGCTCGGCGATGAGCGCGGCCACGTCGGCGGAGACGGCGGTGGCCAGGACGTGGCGCAGGTCGTCCACGCACGCGGCGATGTAGTCGGCGTCCGACAGGCCCTTGAACTGGGTCAGGTGCCGGTCGGCGCCGTGCAGGAAGTGCACGTTGAGCGGGGAGAGCGAGTTGTTCTTCCACGAGCGGTTGGAGGTGACGCTGATGGCGCCGAAGCTGCGGCCGTGGTAGCTCTGCCGCATGGCGAGCACCTGGTCGCTCTTTCGCGCGTACGTCGCCAGCAGCAGCGCCGTCTCGTTGGCCTCGGTGCCGGAGTTGGTGAAGAAGACCTTGGCGTCGGGGATGCCGGACAGCCGGGCGATCTTCTCCGCCAGCTCGATCTGGCCGCGCAGCAGGTAGACCGTGCTGGTGTGCACGACCCCCGTGGCGAGCTGGCGCTCGACGGCCTCGCGCACCTCCGGCACGTCGTAGCCGATCATGTTGGTCAGGATGCCGGCGAAGAAGTCGAGGTAGCTCTTGCCGTCGGCGTCGACGACCCGGTTGCCTTTACCGCTGACGATCTCGATGGGCTCGGTGTAGTTGAGCGCCAGCCAGTTGGGCATCACTGCCCGGTGGCGCGCGAGTAGCTCCGACATGTTATCGAGTATCCCGTCCCGCTCGCCGTGCTCCTACCCGCAACCTGTCGGCCCGCGCAGAAAAAGGGTTACGAGGTGTAAACCGGCTGCGCGGGCTCGGCGGGCCTGGCCGGGCGCAGCACCGACACCGCGAGCAGCGCCGCCGCGACGCAGAAGGCCGCGCCCACCCACGCGCCGAGGTGCATCGCCGAGGTGAAGGCCGCGTCGGCGGGCCCGTTCAGGCCGAGCAGGTGCGCGCCGCCGACCGACTCCCTGGCCGCCGCCGGCAGGCCGGCGGGCATCTCGGCGGTGTAGCGGCCGGCCAGCACGCTGCCCAGGATCGCGATGCTCAGCGCCACGCCGACCTGCTGGACGGTGTCGTTCAGCGCCGAGCCGACCCCGGCGTGCTCGACGGGGATCGCGTTCATCAGCGAGGCGTAGGCCGACGGGCCGGCCAGGCCGCCGCCGACGCCCATGACGACCAGCCCGCTCAGCAGCCCCCAGTAGCCGGTGGTCAGCGCCATGACGACGAAGCCTCCGGCCATGAGCACCAGCCCCGCGCCCACCAGCACCCGGTTGCTCACCCGCTGCCCGAGCCCCGCGCCCACGCCGTTGAAGACGGCGGCGGCCACGGCGTAGGGCAGCATGGCGAGACCGGCCTGGATCTCGGTGTAGCCCAGCACGTACTGCAGGTACTGGGTGAGCATCAGCATCACCGCGCCCGCGCCGAAGGACATCAGCAGGATCGAGAACGACGCGCCGCCGAAGTTGCGGTCGGCGAACAGGTGCAGCGGCAGCATCGGCTGCTCCTGGCGGCGTTCCCACACCACGAACGCGGCGAGGGCGAGCACCGCCACCGCGATGACCGGGAGGTTCCACTCCCGCTCGATGATCACGTAGACGGCGGCGGTCAGGCCGGCGATCGACAGCACGACGCCGACGGGGTCGATCCGGCGCCCCTCGCTGCGGCTCTCCGGCATGAGGGTCACGGCGGCCACGACGGCGATCGCCGCGATGGGCACGTTCAGCAGGAAGACCGAGCCCCACCAGTAGTGCTCCAGCAGGAAGCCGCCGAGGGTCGGGCCGGACACCAGGCCGACCAGCGCCACCGCGCTCCAGGCGGCCATCGCCTTGCGCCGCTCCTCCTCGTCGAAGACGGTCAGCAGGATCGACAGCGTGGACGGCATGACGAGCGAGCCGCCGACGCCCATCAGCGCCCGGGCGGCGATGAGCTGCCACGGCTCCGACACCAGCACGGCCAGCAGCGACGCGCCGCCGAAGAACACCAGGCCGATGATCAGCAGGCGGCGCCGCCCGTAGCGGTCGGACAGCGCGCCGGAGGTCAGCAGGAGGCCGGCGTAGGCCAGCACGTAGGCGTCGATGATCCATTGAATGTCCGACGGGGTGGCGCCCAGCTCCTGGTTGAGCGAGGGGATCGCCAGGTTGAGCACGGTGTTGTCGACGACCAGCACCAGCAGGGCCAGGCACAGGACGAGGAGGATCCACCAGCGCCGGGGGTCTCGTACAGTGTTCGAGGTCACTCGCACAGCGTACGACAACTCTCGCACACTGTGCGAGTGGATTTATCCTGGACGTCATGAGCAGGCACTTCACCTCCGTCTGGACCCGCGAGCCGCGCAGACCCGCCGGCGCCGCCCCGGGCCGCAGCCGCGAGGAGATCGTCAGGGCGGCCGTCGAGCTGCTGGACGCCGAAGGGCTCGACGGGCTGAGCATGCGCAAGCTCGGCGCGAAGCTGATGTCCGGCGCGACCAGCCTCTACTGGTACGTCGCCACCAAGGACGAGCTGCTGGAGCTGGCCTACGACGAGGTGTGGGGCGAGATCAAGGTGCCCGACCCCGACGAGGCGCACTGGCGGGAGGTCGCCTCCGTCCTGGCCCACAGCCTGCGGCAGGCCATGCTGCGCCACCCGTGGACGGCCGACCTGATCGGCCGCCTGCCCGCGCTCGGGCCGCACGCGATCGAGGTCAGCGACCGCATGCGGCGCACGTTCCGGCTGGCCGGGTTCTCCGGCTGGGACATCGACTTCGCCGGGGCCACGCTCACCGCGTTCATCTTCGGCATGACGACGCCGGAGATCGCCTGGAACACCTCGATGGGCGACGACTTCGACCCCGACGAGGCGCGGGCCATGCTGAGGAGGGTCGCCGCGCAGCACCCCGACCTCCTGGAGGCGGCGGACACCGCCCACTACGAGGACCCGCGGCTGGTGCGGGCGATGGCCTTCGACTTCGGCCTGGTCTCGGTGCTCGACGGCCTCGAACGCCGGCTCACCGGCCACCAGGGACACCAGGCCGCGAGGCGGCCGGACGACCCGATCGCCCCTGACCCGCGACCGGCCGGACGACCCGATCGCCCTTGAGCCGCGACCGGTGGCGTAGCAGGATCCCGGCATGAGCAGTTTCCGTGCCGCCCGCGACTTCCTCCTCCAAGCCGACCCCGCCACCGCCCGCAGCGACTTCCGCTGGCCGGAGCTGACGGAGTTCAACTGGGCGCTCGACTGGTTCGACGGGGTCCTGGCCGCCGAGACCCCCGACGCCGTCGCCCTCAAGATCGTCGGTGACAACCCCGCGCGCTACACCTTCGCCGAGCTGTCCGCCCGCTCCGGCCAGGTCGCCAACTGGCTGCACGAGCAGGGCGTCCGCAGGGGCGAGCGGATCCTGCTCATGCTCGGCAACCAGGCCGAGCTGTGGGAGGCGCTGCTGGCCGCGATGAAGCTGGGCGCGGTCGTCATCCCGGCCACGACCCTGCTCACGGCCAAGGACCTGGTGGAGCGCATCGAGCGCGGCGGCGTCGCGCACGTGATCGCCAACGCGGCGGACGCGGGCAAGTTCGGGCCCGGCGAGTTCACCAGGATCGCGGTCGGCGACGCCTACAACTGGCTGCCGTACCACGAGGCGTACGAGGCGCACGACCGCTTCACCCCCGACGGCCCGACCCGGGCCGGCGACACGCTGCTGCTCTACTTCACCTCCGGCACGACCTCGCAGCCGAAGCTGGTGGAGCACACGCATGCCTCCTACCCGGCGGGCCACCTGTCCACGATGTACTGGATCGGCGTCCGGCCCGGCGAGGTGCACCTCAACGTCTCCTCGCCCGGCTGGGCCAAGCACGCGTGGAGCAACGTGTTCGCGCCGTGGAACGCCGGGGCCACCGTGCTGGTGCACGACTACCGCCGTTTCTCCGCCCCGGCGCTGCTGGAGGTGCTGCGCGAGGAGCGGGTGAGCACGTTCTGCGCGCCGCCGACCGTCTGGCGGATGCTCATCCAGGAGGACCTGGCGGCGTGGAAGCTGCCGCTGCGCGCCGCCGTGGCGGCCGGTGAGCCGCTGAACCCGGAGATCATCGAGCAGGTCCGGCAGGCGTGGGGCATCACCATCCGGGACGGCTACGGCCAGACCGAGACGACCGCCCAGATCGGCAACGTCCCGGACGAACGGGTCAAGCCCGGCTCGATGGGCCGCCCGCTGCCCGGGTACGAGGTCGTCCTGCTCGACCCGCACACCGGCGAGGAGGGCGACGACGGCGAGATCTGCCTGCCCGTGGACAGCCGCCGCCCGCTCGGCCTGATGGCGGGCTACGTCGGCGGCTCCGCCGAGGCGATGCGCGACGGCTACTACCACACCGGCGACGTCGCCACCCGCGACGCCGACGGCTACATCACCTACGTGGGCCGCACCGACGACGTCTTCAAGGCCTCCGACTACCGCATCTCGCCGTTCGAGCTGGAGAGCGTGCTGCTGGAGCACGAGGCGGTGACCGAGGCGGCCGTGGTGCCCGCCCCCGACCCGGTGCGGCTGGCGGTGCCGAAGGCGTACGTGACGCTGGCCCCCGGGTTCGAGCCCGGCGAGGACGTCGCCCGGTCGATCTTCGAGCACTGCCGGCGGGAGCTGGCGCCGTACAAGCGGGTGCGGCGGCTGGAGTTCGGCGAGCTGCCCAAGACGATCTCGGGCAAGATCCGGCGGGTCGAGCTGCGGGTGCGCGAGCCGCGCCGGGAGTACCGCGAGGACGAGCTGAACACCTGACAAATCGTAAATCGGCCTATAGCCGTTCTTACAGATTGATCGGCTAGGCTCTGCCCCGTGCTCCCCACCATCTCCGATGTCCTCGAACTCGAAACCGTGCGCCGGGGCGGCCCGCGCGTGGTCGCGGGCGCCGACCGGCTGGACACGCGGGTGCGGTGGGTGCACGTGGGCGAGATCGCCGACATCGCCGGCCTGCTGCGGGGCGGCGAGCTGGTGCTGACCACCGGCGTCGCGCTGCCTGAAGACCCGGAGAAGCTGGCCGACTACATCGGCGCGCTGGCCGGCGTCGGCGCGTCCGGGCTGGTCGTGGAGCTGGGCCGCCGGTTCGTGCGGGAGCTGCCGCGGGCGGTGGTGAAGTCCGCCGAGGAGCACGGGCTGCCGGTCATCGTGCTGACCAGAGAGACGCCGTTCGTGCAGATCACCGAGTCGGTGCACGCGCGGATCATCGACATCCAGCTGGAGGAGCTGCGGGCCTCCGAGCAGCTCCACGAGGTCTTCACCGAGCTGTCGGTCGAGGGGGCCTCGCCGGCCGAGGTGCTCGCCCAGGTGGCCCGGCTCGCGGGGCGGCCCGTGCTGCTGGAGAACCTGGCCCACCAGGTGCTCGCCTGCGAGTCGGCCGGGCGCGACGCGGGAACGCTCCTGGCGGGGTGGGAGACCCGGTCGCGCGCGGTGGCGCCGGCCGGGCGCACCGCGTACGACCCGGCCTCGGGCTGGCTGGTCACCACCGTCGGCGCGCGCGGGCAGGACTGGGGGCGGCTCATCCTGGTCTGCAATGCCCCGCCGTCGCCGCGCGACCTGGTGCTGGCCGAGCGCGCCGCCACCACGCTCGCCCTCGGCCGCCTGCTCGAACGCCACCAGGAGTCCCTGGAACGCCAGGCCCACGGCACGATCATCACCGGCATCCTCACCCACGCCTACGCCGACCCCGAGGAGGCCGCGGCCCGCGCCCGCGCCGTCGGCGTGCCGCTGACCGGGCGCAAGCTGGTCAGCGTCGTCATCAGGCCGACCGACCCGGCCGACCAGGCGCTCGACGGCCAGGCGCAGCTCGGCGAGCTGGCCGAGGCCACGGCCGGCGCCTGCCGCGACGCCCGGCTGCCCGCCCTGGTCGGCGCGCTGGACCAGGAGCGGGTCGGCGTCCTGCTGCCGCTGCCGCCGCGCGTCCAGGCCGAGGCCGCGCTCACCACGCTCGCCGAGCGGCTGCGCCTGCTGTGGCGGCCGGGGGCGGCGTTCGTGCTGGCCGCCGGGTCCGTGGTCGAGTCCGTACGTGACGTGCGCCGCAGCTTCCTGGAGGCCGAGCAGGTGGCCGACGTGGCCGTCCGCCAGCCGGACGGGCGCGCCTTCTACCGCCTGCCCGACCTGCGCCTGCGCGGGCTGCTGCACCTGCTGCGCGACGACGCGCGGCTGCAGACGTTCGCCGAGCGCGAGCTGGGGCCGCTGCTCGCGCACGACGCACAGCGGGGCGGCGACCTGACCCGCATCCTGCGCGTCTACCTCGACTCCGGACGCAACAAGGCGGTCGCCGCCCAGAAGGCGCACCTGTCCAGGCCCGCCTTCTACGACCGGCTGCGGCGGCTGGAACGCATCCTCGACACCGACCTCGACGACGTCGAGTCCTGCCTGTCGCTGCACGTCGCGATCCTGGCCCTCGAGTCCTTCCGCCGCGAGAACCGGTCCTGAGGCCGGGGCTGTCACGAGCCCGGCCTCAGGGGCCGCTGGGAGCCCGGCCTCAGGGACCGCTGGGAGCCCGGCCCGGGAGCCGCTAGAAGCCCATCGCCTGCCGCACCTCGCGCAGGGTGTCCACCGCCCGCTCGCGGGCGCGCGCGTTCCCCTCCGCCAGCACCCGGCGCGCGTCCGCCTCCGTGCACTGCCGCCGCCGCGCCCTGATCGGCCGCAGGAAGTCGTTGACCGCCGCGGTGACCAGGGCCTTGAGCGCGGCGGCGCCGCCGTCGCCGATCTCGGCGGCCACGTCCTCGGGCTTGCGGCCGAGGCAGAGCCCGGCCAGGGTGAGCAGGTTCGCGACCTCGGGGCGGCGCTCCTCGTCGAAGGTGATCGTCCGGTCGGCGTCGGTGCGGGCCTTCCTGATGAGCGCGGCCGTCTCGTCCTCGCTCGCCTTCAGCGCGATCGCGTTGCCGCGGCTCTTGCTCATCTTGCCGCCGTCCAGGCCCCGCAGCAGGGGTCGCTCGCCCATGACGGCCTCCGGCAGCGGGAACACCTCGCCGTAACGCTCGTTGAACCGGCGCGCCACCAGCCGCGTCACCTCCACGTGCGGCAACTGGTCGCGGCCCACCGGCACCAGCGTGCCCTTGCAGAACAGGATGTCGGCCGCCTGGTGCACGGGATAGGTGAACATCAGCCCGCTGACCGCCGCCTGCGAGCTGTGCGCGATCTCGTCCTTCACCGTGGGGTTGCGGCTCAGCTCGGCCACCGACACCAGACTCAGGAACGGCAGCAGCAACTGGTTGAGCTCAGGCACCGCGCTGTGCTGGAAGATCGTCACCTTGGCCGGGTCGAGCCCGATGGCCAGGTAGTCGAGCAGCAGGTCGGTGATGTTGGCCTGGATGTGGCCGGGCTTGTCGCGGTCGGTGATGACCTGGTAGTCGGCGATCAGGACGTACATGGGGTGTTCGTCCTGCATCCGCACCCGGTTGGCCAGCGAGCCGAAGTAATGGCCGAGGTGCAGCGGCCCGGTCGGGCGGTCGCCCGTCAGCACGACGTGGTTCATGGTCCTCTCCTTGGTGGTCTTCGCCGTCCCAGGAGAGGCTCCGCGGCATCCCGTGCGGGCCGTCCGAGGACGGCCCGAGCATGTGCGATCAGCGGCCGTCTGTCGGCCGCCACCACATGCAGATGCGCTTCATGCCTGAATTGTATCCGCAGCCGGTGTCGATTCCGTAACCCTTGCGACCTGTTCGCGCGTTCTCCTGCCGCCGCGGTCTTGATCTCGCCACTATGGTGCCGTCCCTTTCGTGCCCTCTGGAGAGTTCATGTCTCGACGTACCCTCGCCGGCGGCCTGGCCATTGCCGCGGCGGTCACCGTCACCACGCTGCCCGCCGCCTCGGTCGCGGCGGAGCAGGTGGCCGTGGCGTTCCCGTCGGCCAGGTTCCCGCTGGGCGCCAGGCCGGTGCCGACCAAGACGATGACCGCCGTGACGCAGGGCATCGACTTCTACCAGGTCAAGGCGGGCAGCTCCACCGACGGCTACACGGTGACCGTCCTCATGCCGAGCGGCCGCGACTACGGGGCGCAGGCGACGGCCGAGAACGTGGCCGCCGAGGTGGAGGCCGCCGGCGAGACGCCCAGCGTGCAGCAGGTGATCCGGCCGAGCGTGGCCGACGCCCCCTCCCAGACCGTCTACATGGTGCGCGTCGGCATGTGGTCGCTCAAGGACAAGAAGGAGGCCGACAAGACCGCCAAGGCGCTCAAGGAGGCCGGGCTCAAGGTCAAGGTCGACTACCTCGGCGACGACGGCATGAAGACCACCGGCCCGTGGGACGTCAAGGTCGTCATGATCGACTCCAGGACGTTCCGCGGCTCGTACGCCGCCTCCCTCGGCACCAGCGTCGCCAAGCGCGAGACGGTCTCCTCGATGGCCAAGGCCGCGGGCGCGATCGTCGGCGTCAACGGCGGCTTCTTCAACATCCACACCGCCAAGAACCTGCGCGGCGAGCCGGTCGGCGCGTCCGTGGTCGGCGGCCGGCTGCTCAGCGAGGCCGTGCCCGGCCGCAGCGCGGTCGTCCTCCAGGGCCGCACCGCCAGGATCACCGAGATCGGCACCACCGTGACCGTGGTCTCCCAGGACGGCGAGAAGGTCAAGGCGAACGGCGTGAACCGGGCCGCCGCCACCGACGAGCTGATCCTCTACACCGAGGAGTACGGCGCCAAGACCCCCGCCGGCGGCACCGACGCCGTGCTCGACCCGGCCGGCAAGGTGCTGGGCCTGCGCGCCTCGGGCGCCGCCATCGCCAAGGGCACGCGGGTGCTGCACGGCAACGGCCTCGCCGCCGACTGGCTCAACCAGCACGCCTGGCAGGACTGGACGATCCGGGTCGACACCAGGGTCGAGGACCTGCGCACCGGCAAGGCCCTCAAGCTGACGCCCGACCTGCACGTCATCGCGGGCAGCGTCGGCCTGGTCCGCAACGGCCAGGTCAAGATCACCGCCAAGCGGGACGGCCACGACTCGGTCAACATGATCCTGCGCCGCCACCCGCGCACCCTGCTCGGCGTCACCCGCAACGGCAGCCTCATCCTGGCCACCATCGACGGCCGGCAGCCCGGCGTCACCGTGGGCGCGAACTTCCACGAGGCCGCCCAGTTCATGCGCTGGCTCGGCGCCCGCCAGGCGATCAACCTCGACGGCGGCGGCTCGACGGCGATGGTGGTGAACGACAAGCTGGTCAACCGGCCCTCGGACGGCGTGGAGCGCGGCGTCGGCGACTCCCTGCTGATCCTGCCGAAGTAACCTCAGACGGGAAGCCCGGCGTCCGCCTTGACGGCCTTCATCGCCAGATGCGAGGTCACCTGCGCCACGCCGGGCACCCCCGACAACGTCTCGGAGTAGAAGCGCTCGTACGCCGCCAGGTCCGCGACCGCCACCCGCAGCAGGAAGTCGGGGTCGCCGAACAGCCGGTGCGCCTCCACGACCTCCGGCATCCCGGCCACCCGCCGCTCGAACTCGGCGACCGTGTCGTGGTCCTCGTACCGCATGACCACGGTCACGAACGCCTGGAACCCCCGCCCCACCGCGTCGCCGTCGAGCAGCGCCCGGTAGCCGCGGATCACCCCGGTCTCCTCCAGGTGGCGCACCCGGCGCAGGCACGGCGACGGCGTGAGGCCCACCCGGTCGGCCAGCTCGGTGTTGCTGAGCCGCCCGTCCTTCTGCAGCTCCCGCAGAATCATGCGATCGATCCGGTCCACGGCGCAACATTCTGCCACTGCAGCCCGTCGTCCGGCAGCAATCCACCATCGGCTGCCAACGCCTTCGTACTAGCGTCGGTCGCATGGACGCCGGACTGCTGCTGCTCTTCCTCGGCATGGACCTGCTGCTGATCTGCACGCCCGGGCCGGACATGTTGTACGTCACCGCCCGCGCGCTCGGGCAAGGCCGCCGCACCGGGCTCATGGCCGTGGCGGGCATCTGCTTCGGCTACACCGCGCACACCGCGCTGGCGGCGGCCGGGCTCGCGGCGGCGCTGCGGGCCGTGCCGGGCGCGCTGCCCGTGATGCGGTACGCCGGGGCCGCCTACCTGGTCCTCCTCGCGGTGCGCACGCTGGTGTCGTTGCGCCGCCGTGGCGGCCTCGCCGTCGCGCCCGCCCAGCCGTCCACCGCCGTGCTGCGACAGAGCGTGCTGACGGCGCTGCTCAACCCGAAGGGGCTGCTGCTGTACGTGTCGCTGATGCCGCAGTTCATCGCGCCCGGGACCGGGATGCCGCTGGGCGGGCAGCTCGCCGTGCTGGGGCTGCTGCACGTGACCGGCTGCGCCCTGCTGTACGGGCTGATCGCGGTGGCCGCGGCGCGCGCCGGGCACGCGCTGACCCGCACGCCGAAGGCCGCGCGGCGGGTGTCGGCGGTCTCCGGCACGCTCCTGCTGGTCGTCGCCGCCGCCACCCTCACCGCCCACTGACCCACCTCCCCTGCCTTCCACCCAGCGCCGGCCGCCACGCCGTTCAGCGCCGGTCGGCCGCGGTGGTCCAGCGGGCGAGCTGCTGCCGGGTGGCCCGGGACGCGGGGTGATCGGGCCCGAGCACCCGCTCCCTCACCGGCACCAGCGCCGCGTACAGGTCCCGCGCCCCCGCCGGGTCGCCCGCCCGTCCCGTCCAGTACGCCAGGTTCGCCCGCGCCGTGAGCGTGTCGGGATGCTCCGGCCCCTGCACCCGCTCCCTGATCGGCACCAGCGCCGCGTACAGGTCGCGGGCCGCCGCCGGGTCGCCCAGCTCGCCCGTCCACCGCGCCAGCTCGTGCCGGACCGTGAGCGTGTCGGGATGCTCGGGCCCCAGCACCCGCTCCCGGTGCGGGAGAAGGGCCGCGTACAGCTCACGGGCCGCCTCCGGGTTGCCCGCCTCCCCCGTCCAGTAGGCGAGGTTGTGCCGGTTGATCAGGGTGTCCGGGTGGTCGGGGCCGAGCGTCCGCTCTCTGGCCGGCAGCAGGGCGGCGTACTGGTCGCGGGCCGCCGCCGGGTGGCCGGCCTGCCCCGTCCAGTACGCCAGGTTGTGCCGCGTCGTCAGCGTGTCGGGATGGTCGGGCCCCTGCACCCGCTCCCTGACCGGCAACACCGCCGCGTACAGGTCCCGGGCCGCCACCGCGTCCCCCGCCTCCCCCGTCCAGCGCGCCAGCTCGTGCAGCACGGCCAGCGTGTCGGGATGCTCGGGCCCCAGCACCCGCTCCCGGTGCGGGAGAAGGGCCGCGTACAGCTCACGAGCCGCCTCCGGGTCGCCCGCCTGCCCCGTCCACTGCGCCAGGTTCGCCCGCGCGGTGAGCGTGTCGGGGTGGTCCGGCCCCTGCACCCGCTCCCTGATCGGCAGCAGCGCCGCGTACAGGTCGCGGGCCGCCGCCGGGTCGCCCAGCTCGCCCGTCCACCGCGCCAGCTCGTGCCGGACGGTCAGCGTGTCCGGATGATCCGCCCCGGACACCCGCTCGCGGACCACGAGCAGCTCCGCGTACTGGTCGCGAGCCGCCAGGGCGTCCCCCAGCTCGCCCGTCCACCGGGCCAGCTCGTGCCGGTTGACCAGCGTGGAGGGATGCTCCGGCCCCTGCACCCGCTCCTGCACCGGCAGCAGCGCCGCGTACTGGTCGCGGGCCGCCGCCGGGTCGCCCGCCTGGCCGGTCCACTGCGCCAGGTTGGCCTGCGCGATCAGCGTGTCGGGATGCTCCGCGCCGGACACCCGCCGCCGCACCGGCAGCAGCAGCGCGTACTGCCGGCGCGCCGCCACCGGGTCGCCGGCCTTGCCCGTCCACTGGGCGAGGCTGTGCCGGGTGGTGAGCGTGTCGGGGTGCTCGGGGCCGAGCACCCGCTCGTGGACGGGCAGCAGCGCCGCGTACTGGTCGCGGGCCGCCGCCGGGTCGCCCGCCTCGCCGGTCCACTGCGCCAGGTTCGCGCGGACGGTGAGGGTGGCCGGATGGTCGGGCCCGTGGACGCTCTCCCAGATCGGCAGCAAGGCCGCGAACTGGTCGCGTGCGGCGGACGCGTTGCCCGCCTGGCCCGTCCACTGCGCCAGGTTCGCCCGCGCCGTGAGCGTGTCGGGATGCTCCGGCCCCTGCACCCGCTCCCGGATCGGCAGCAGCGCCGCGTACTGCCGGAGCGCCGCCGCCGCGTCGCCCGCCTCGCCCGTCCACCGGGCCAGCTCGTGCCGCACCGCCAGCGTGTCGGGATGCTCCGGCCCCTGCACCCGTTCGCGCAACGGCAGCAGCACCGCGTACTGGCCGCGGGCCGCCGCCGCGTCGCCCAGCTCGCCCGTCCAGCGGGCCAGCTCGTGTCGCGCCGTCAGCGTCGAGGGGTGCTCCGGGCCGAGCACCGCCGTCAGCGCCTCGCAGATCTCCAGGAACAACGCCCTCGCCGTACGATGGTCGCCGCTCGCGCCCAGGTAGCGGGCCGTCTTGTCCATGCCGGGCGAGGACGCCCCGAGCACGGTGCGGATGTGCGGCAGCAGCCGGGCGTAACGCGGCCAGCTCTCCGGCCGCGCCGGATCCTCCGGCAGCACGCTCTCCAGCAGCACCGCCGCGACCTCCCGCCAGCGGCGCTGCTGCCGCGACGGAAGCTGGTCCAGCGTCACGGCCTGCACCAGCCGGTGCACCGACACGGTGCCGTCCACCGGCTGCGCGACCAGGCTGTGCCGCCGCAACGCCCCGATCGCCGCGTTGACCGCGACCGCGTCGCGCGGCAGCTCCTGCATCGTCAGGACGCCGCCCAGCCGCCGCCGCGCCTGCCGCAGCAGCCGTACCCGCGTGACCGGCACCCGCCCGTACACCTGCCGCCGCCGCAGATCCATCCGGAACAGCTCCAGCGCCGAGCGCCGCTCCACCTGCCCCAGCAGCAGCCGGTACGGGATCGCCTCGTGCGCGTAACAGGCCAGCACCCGCAACAACGCGATCGCCGACCGGTTGGAACGCTCCAAGTTCTCGAACGCGAGCTGCCACGTCGTCGTGACCTGCTCCCGGTACCCCCACGCCTGCCCCTGCGCCAGCAGCTCGGCCCGCTGCCGGTGCAGCAGGTCGAGATACCCGGCGATGGTCAGCCCGGTCTCCGCCATGAACGCCCCGGCCTGCTCCAGCGCCAGCGGCAACGCGCCCAGCTCCCCCGCCACCTGGGCCGCCGCCCGCGCGTCCTCCTGACCGGCCCGCGCCAGCACCAGCTCCGCCGCCGCCGACGGCTCCAGAACCGGCAGCTCCAGCCCCTGCTCCCGCGGCCAGTTCCCGGACCGGCTGGTCACCAGCACATGCCCCGGCCCCGCCGGCGGCAGGAACGGCCGCACGACGTCCGCCTCGGGCGCGTTGTCGAAGATCAGCAACCACGGCTCGGTACGGGCGGCCAGCGCGGCGTGCACCTGATCCACCGGATCCGCCCCCTGCACCGCCTCCCCCAGGCCGAGCAGCGCCGCCAGCCTCCCGAACGCCGCCGACAACACCGCCGGCTCCTCCGCCGGGAACTGCCACACCAGTTGGTAGCCACTCAGGAACCGATGCGCGTACTCCAACGCGACGCTGGTCTTCCCCACCCCTCCAAGCCCATGCACCACCACAACCCGAGGCCGCCCCTCGCCCCCCACGGCCCCCGCGGCCTCCCCCGCCACCGAACCTTCCGCCGAGCCACCCGCCGAGCCGGCCGTCGAGTTGCCCGTCCAGCCGTCCGTCGAGTCCGCCGCCGAACCTCCCGCCAGACCGTCCGCAGAACCCGGTGCCGCCCCCGCCGTAGACCGCGAAGAACCGGACCGCACACCCGCTGCCTCAACATCTGGTTCACCGCCTGGGCCTCGTTCGGCGCTCGCCGCCCCTCTGGCATTCGCCTCCTCCGACCCCTCCGATCCGGCGCTCCCCTCCCACCTGGGTTCCACCGCACCCCCGGCCTCCACCACGGCAGGAGCGACCGACGCCTGATGCTCCCCACCGACGCCTTCCCCCACCTCCGGAGCGGCCAACGGCACACCCGTGGGACAGGCGGCGCCACCCCCGACTCGACGCCCATCACCTGGACGGGCTTCCCCTTGACGCCCGTCACTCGGGCGGGCCTCCCCAGCCGCCGTCTCCGCCCCCGCCCGCACGCCCGCGGCCGCCCTGCCGACTTCCTGCGCACCCGCCTGCCCGGTACGCGTCGGCATCCGCCCGGTCGTCAGCCGCTCCCGCAGCTCCCGGACGACCTCTTCCCGCCCGATGAGCAGCGGCGGCCGCGGCTTGAGCTGCACCGGCCGGGTAGGGACCTGCGGCCGAGGCTGCAGGTGCACGTCCCCGACCACCTCGACATCGACCTCAACGTGCTCCCCGGTGACGGCCGTAGCCCCGTCCCCGGTCATCGCCACCCCGAGGTTGCTCCCCCCGACAGCGATGCCCCGCTCCCCGCGAGCAGCAGCACCACCGCCGCCGCCCTCGACGAAGCCCTCCGGCATCACATCCTCACCCCGCCGACCTACGCGCCTCCGCCCTCTGACCCGGCTCCGCCGCTGACCCGGCTCAGATTCCAAGCCTGAGTCCTGCGCATGGCTCGTCCCCGAGCCCGGTCCTTGTCCGCCCACCGGGCCTGGTTCCTGATCGCCGTCCTCATGAGAACCAGCCGACAGCGGCTCCTCCTCCGACCCTCGACCTTCGCCTTGGCCCGCACCCGACGGCGAGCTCGGCCCCTGCACCTGAGTCCCGTCTTCTCCCAAGCCGGGTCCCCGACTGCGCCCCGCCTCGTCCGCCGCCTCCTCTCCGCCGCCATCATCGGAAGGCGGCTGTTCCTCGGAACGCCACCGCGCGAACAACACCCATGCCCCCGCCACCAGCAGCCGGCCGGCTCTCCTGAACACGCGAATCAGCCCGATACGCGTGTTCATCACATTCGGCACCTTTACCGAATCACCGAGAGAGCGCCGCACTGGTAGGGAGGTCTGCCCTGAGGGGGAAGAGACCATCACCTACCCAGAGTGACGGGGTGACCTGCGAGCACGCCACCCGAAAGGTGATGTGTCCCGCTTCATCCCAGGCAATGACCTGGCAAAACAAGAAAGGCCCCGACGCTAGGCGTCGGGGCCTTTCCCTAAAGATTGTCCGGCGGTGACCTACTCTCCCACACCCTCCCGAGTGCAGTACCATCGGCGCAGAGAAGCTTAACTTCCGGGTTCGGAATGTAACCGGGTGTTTCCTTCCCGCCATAACCGCCGTAACCCTGAGAAACAACCAAACACACACAGGCGTGTTTGCTGTCTCAGAATTGCGTAGTGGACGCGAGCAAGATGCTTTGTGGTCAAGTCCTCGGCCTATTAGTACCGGTCAGCTCCACACGTTACCGCGCTTCCACCTCCGGCCTATCAACCCGATCGTCTATCGGGAGCCTTACCCCCTCACAGGGTGGGAGACCTCATCTCAAGGCGAGCTTCCCGCTTAGATGCTTTCAGCGGTTATCCCTTCCGAACGTAGCCAACCAGCCGTGCACCTGGCGGTACAACTGGCACACCAGAGGTTCGTCCGTCCCGGTCCTCTCGTACTAGGGACAGCCCCTTTCAAGTCTCCTGCGCGCGCAGCGGATAGGGACCGAACTGTCTCGCGACGTTCTAAACCCAGCTCGCGTACCGCTTTAATGGGCGAACAGCCCAACCCTTGGGACCTACTCCAGCCCCAGGATGCGACGAGCCGACATCGAGGTGCCAAACCATCCCGTCGATATGGACTCTTGGGGAAGATCAGCCTGTTATCCCCGGGGTACCTTTTAGCCGTTGAGCGACACCGCTTCCACACGCCGATGCCGGATCACTAGTCCCAGCTTTCGCTCCTGCTCGACCCGTCAGTCTCACAGTCAAGCTCCCTTGTGCACTTACACTCAACACCTGATTGCCAACCAGGCTGAGGGAACCTTTGGGCGCCTCCGTTACCCTTTAGGAGGCAACCGCCCCAGTTAAACTACCCACCAGACACTGTCCCCGATCCGGATCACGGACCAGAGTTAGACGTTCAAAACGACCAGAGTGGTATTTCACCAATGACTCCACCCGAACTAGCGTCCGAGCTTCCCAGTCTCCCACCTATCCTACACAAGACGCTCCAAACGCCAATGTCAAGCTGTAGTGAAGGTCCCGGGGTCTTTCCGTCCTGCTGCGCGAAACGAGCATCTTTACTCGTAGTGCAATTTCGCCGGGTCTGCGGTTGAGACAGCGGGGAAGTCGTTACGCCATTCGTGCAGGTCGGAACTTACCCGACAAGGAATTTCGCTACCTTAGGATGGTTATAGTTACCACCGCCGTTTACCGGCGCTTAAGTTCTCACCTTCGCCCCACAAGTGGAGCTAAGCGGTCCCCTTAACGTTCCGGCACCGGGCAGGCGTCAGTCCGTATACATCGTCTTACGACTTCGCACGGACCTGTGTTTTTAGTAAACAGTCGCTTCCCCCTGGCCACTGCGACCCCCACCAGCTCCGAGTGCAAAACTCATCACCAGCAGAGGTCCCCCTTCTCCCGAAGTTACGGGGGCAATTTGCCGAGTTCCTTAACCACAGTTCACCCGATCGCCTTAGTATTCTCTACCTGACCACCTGAGTCGGTTTAGGGTACGGGCCGCCACAACACTCACTAGAGGCTTTTCTCGGCAGCATAGGATCATCCACTTCACCACAATCGGCTCGGCATCACATCTCAGGATACATACGAGGCGGATTTGCCTACCTCGCTCCCTACATGCTTACCCCAGGACAACCATCGCCTGGGCTGGACTACCTTCCTGCGTCACCCCATCGCTTACCTACTACCCGATCGGATCGAGCGTTCGGCCTAACACCGTCTCCGAAGAGACAGCTGACTTAAGGACTCTTAGCATCACGAGGTTCGATATGGGCGCATTGAAGCGGGTACGGGAATATCAACCCGTTGTCCATCGACTACGCCTGTCGGCCTCGCCTTAGGTCCCGACTTACCCTGGGCGGATTAGCCTGCCCCAGGAACCCTTGGTCATCCGGCGCGAGGGTTTCTCACCCTCGATTCGCTACTCATGCCTGCATTCTCACTCGCACGGCCTCCACGGCTAGATCACTCTGCCGCTTCACCGGCCGCACGACGCTCCCCTACCCACCAACAACAAGACGCTGTCAGTGCCACGACTTCGGCGGTGTGCTTGAGCCCCGCTACATTGTCGGCGCAGAATCACTTGACCAGTGAGCTATTACGCACTCTTTCAAGGGTGGCTGCTTCTAAGCCAACCTCCTGGTTGTCTCTGCGACTCCACATCCTTTCCCACTTAGCACACGCTTAGGGGCCTTAGTCGGTGATCTGGGCTGTTTCCCTCTCGACTACGAACCTTATCGCCCGCAGTCTCACTGCCACGCTCTCACTTACCGGCATTCGGAGTTTGGCTGACGTCAGTAACCTTGTCGGGCCCATCGGCCATCCAGTGCTCTACCTCCGGCAAGAAACACGCGACGCTGCACCTAAATGCATTTCGGGGAGAACCAGCTATCACGGAGTTTGATTGGCCTTTCACCCCTACACACAGGTCATCCCCCAGGTTTTCAACCCTGGTGGGTTCGGTCCTCCACCCAGTCTTACCTGAGCTTCAACCTGCCCATGCGTAGATCACCCCGCTTCGGGTCTACAGCATGCGACTCAAACGCCCTCTTCAGACTCGCTTTCGCTACGGCTCCCCCACACGGGTTAACCTCGCCACACACCATAACTCGCAGGCTCATTCTTCAAAAGGCACGCAGTCACATCACACACCAGCAAAGCCGGTGTAAGCTCCTACGGCTTGTAGGCACACGGTTTCAGGTACTATTTCACGACCCCTCACCGGGGCACTTTTCACCTTTCCCTCACGGTACTCGTGCACTATCGGTCATCAGGGAGTATTTAGGCTTACCAGGTGGTCCTGGCAGATTCACACAGGATTCCTCGAGCCCCGTGCTACTTGGGATCCCCTCCAGCAGTCGACAAGGTTTCGCCTACCCGGCTCTCACGGTCTACGGCGCCCCTTCCCAGAGGCTTCGACTACCCCACCGATTTATCACTGCCCGAGACGGCGGCAGCCATCCCAAGAGGGTCCCACGACCCCGGACATGCAACGCCTGCCGGCTATCACACACGCCCGGTTTAGCCTCATCCGCTTTCGCTCACCACTACTCACGGAATCACTGTTGTTTTCTCTTCCTACGGGTACTGAGATGTTTCACTTCCCCGCGTTACCACCAACCGCCCTATACATTCAGGCGGAGGCAACACCACATGACTGGTGCTAGGTTTCCCCATTCGGACATCCCCGGATCAACGTCTGGTTGGCGACTCCCCGAGGCTTAACGCAGCCTCCCACGTCCTTCATCGGCTCCTGATGCCAAGGCATCCACCGTGTGCCCTAAAAAACTTGGCCACAAAGATGCTCGCGTCCACTATGCAAATCTCAAACAACAAACAGCAACCAGCTCCCGACCCGATCAACAGGTCGTTCGCTGGTCCTGTGCACCGAAGAAGACGACCAGCTCGCGCTGCCCGTTCCTTCAGGACCCAACAGTGTGTCCAACCGAAGCCGGCCCTCCCCCGCGCGTTCCCACTCCCCGAAGGGCGGTACCAGCACGCGGACAACCAGGCCAGGTTGAGTAGCCAGTGCTCCACTAGTGAGCTGTCACCCCACCGATCGTGCGCCGGTGACGGGTGAAGATGCTCCTTAGAAAGGAGGTGATCCAGCCGCACCTTCCGGTACGGCTACCTTGTTACGACTTCGTCCCAATCGCCAGCCCCACCTTCGACCGCTCCCCCCCTTACGGGTTGGGCCACGGGCTTCGGGTGTTGCCGACTTTCGTGACGTGACGGGCGGTGTGTACAAGGCCCGGGAACGTATTCACCGCAGCGTTGCTGATCTGCGATTACTAGCGACTCCGACTTCATGGGGTCGAGTTGCAGACCCCAATCCGAACTGAGACCGGCTTTTAGGGATTCGCTCCACCTCACGGTATCGCAACCCTCTGTACCGGCCATTGTAGCATGTTTGCAGCCCAAGACATAAGGGGCATGATGACTTGACGTCATCCCCACCTTCCTCCGAGTTGACCCCGGCAGTCCCCCATGAGTCCCCACCACCGCGAACGGCGTGCTGGCAACATGGAGCAAGGGTTGCGCTCGTTGCGGGACTTAACCCAACATCTCACGACACGAGCTGACGACAGCCATGCACCACCTGTCACCCAGCCCAAAAGGGAAACCCCATCTCTGAGGCGGTCCGGGTGATGTCAAACCTTGGTAAGGTTCTTCGCGTTGAAAAAAAAGAAAAAACAAGAAGCGAAGAAGAAGAAGGCCCCGAAGAAGAAGGAGGAAAAAAGCGAGAGAAAAGAGGAAGAAAGAAGGAAGAGAAAAGGAGAAGAAGAAGGAAGGAAGGAGGAGGTACAAACCATGCACACTGTACAGCTCTGAGCAAACCTTTTCTCTCACACTACCGGGTTTTTTCACACATACTCGACCTGCTCGTCTTTTTTTTCCACCTGCACTCACTCTTTGCCCTCCTCAAGACAGCAAGCGCCGCGGCACTGGTGGGCCCGTCAATTCCTTTGAGTTTTAGCCTTGCGGCCGTACTCCCCAGGCGGGGCGCTTAATGCGTTAGCTCCGGCACGGAACCCGTGGAAGGGTCCCACACCTAGCGCCCAACGTTTACAGCGTGGACTACCAGGGTATCTAATCCTGTTCGCTCCCCACGCTTTCGCTCCTCAGCGTCAGGTAAGGCCCAGCAAGCCGCCTTCGCCACCGGTGTTCCTCCTGATATCTGCGCATTTCACCGCTACACCAGGAATTCCACTTGCCCCTACCTACCTCTAGCCGGCCCGTATCCACCGCAGACCCGCAGTTAAGCTGCGGGCTTTCACGGCAGACGCGACCAGCCGCCTACGAGCTCTTTACGCCCAATAATTCCGGACAACGCTTGCGCCCTACGTATTACCGCGGCTGCTGGCACGTAGTTAGCCGGCGCTTCTTCTGCAGGTACACGTCAACTTCGTCCCTGCTGAAAGAGGTTTACAACCCGAAGGCCGTCATCCCCCACGCGGCGTCGCTGCGTCAGGCTTCCGCCCATTGCGCAATATTCCCCACTGCTGCCTCCCGTAGGAGTCTGGGCCGTGTCTCAGTCCCAGTGTGGCCGGTCGCCCTCTCAGGCCGGCTACCCGTCGTCGCCTTGGTAGGCCACTACCCCACCAACAAGCTGATAGGCCGCGAGCCCATCCCCGACCGAAAAACTTTCCACCACCATCCGATGCCGGAGGCGGTCATATCCGGTATTAGACCCAGTTTCCCGGGCTTATCCCAGAGTCAGGGGCAGGTTGCTCACGTGTTACTCACCCGTTCGCCGCTCGAGTACCCCGAAGGGCCTTTCCGCTCGACTTGCATGTGTTAAGCACGCCGCCAGCGTTCGTCCTGAGCCAGGATCAAACTCTCCAAACAATGACTGTTCGGACAGTACTGTCCAAGCAAGAATCCGTCATGAATGACGGGGTGATACATGTGTGATGCACATGCACTGGCTTTTAACACACTGTTGAGTTCTCAAGAAACGGACGCGTACATCGTCAGCCAGGCTTTCAAGCCTTGCGTCGGAGGCGTTTCGTTTCGGTCTTTCGTTGTGTCCTAATTCTTTCAGTCGTTCAGGTGGCTGTCAAATTGACCGGCCCTGCTCGACCTGCTGGAATTAATCCGCGCCCCGTTTCCGGGGCAACCCCTCTAACTTACCAGCCGTTTCGCATGCTTGCGAACGCCACCGAAGTGGAGGTGTCAGGAGGTCGTCCCCGAAGTGAGGCCGGCGATCACTGCCGTTCTCGCGGGACTGGTGAACTCTATGTACGGTCCCGGGAACCGTCAAATCGACGGCTCCCCCCGCGTGCACGGGGTAGGAACCGGGGGTGCGAGATCAACCCCTTCCCCGGGCGCTCATCATCCTGGTCGGCATCGCCGGCGCGGTGGTCGCCCTGTTCGGCCTGCGTGAGGTCAGCTCGATCGTCGGCCCGGTGGTGCTGGCCCTGGTCCTGGTGATCGCCGTCGCGCCCGTGCGCGGCTGGCTCGCCGCCAAGGGGGCGCCGGGCTGGCTGCAGGTCGCGGTGCCCTTCCTCATCGTCGTTCTGGTACTGCTGGGCATGGTGGGCATCCTGACCATCTCGGTCACGCAGCTCGCCTCGTTGCTGCCCACGTACACCGACCAGTTCCAGCGGTTGCTCGTGGACGCGCAGAAGTGGGCGGCCTCGTACGGGCTCGGGAACGACGTGCTCAGCAGGACGCTGCAGACGTTCGACCCGACCCGGCTGCTGGGGGTGGCGCAGAGCCTGCTGGGGAGCCTGATCGGTCAGGTCGACGCGGCGCGAGACGAAGTCGCCGTCCAGCACGATCTTCTGGCCGTTGACCAGCACGTAGTTCTGGTAGCGGGCCTCGATGGAGTTGCTGCCGACGGTGAAGCTGAGCGTGGCGTCGCCGGAGCCGAGGGTCGGGCCGACCCGCACCGGCGGGGCGTCGATCGTCCAGCGCAGCTCGGCCTCGCGCAGCGCGGCCTGGTCGTCGCCGCAGGCGCCGTCGCCCATCCGGTACGCCTCCCGCACGTCCTGGCCGGTGACGGTGGCGCCGTCGAGGACCAGAGCGAGGCCCGAGACGGTGAAGTCGTCGCGGTTGACGCCGCAGGAGTCCTTGTAGTCGCCGGCGACGAGCTTGATCACGTTGTCGCCGGGCACCAGGTGGCGGGCCGGGATCGCGACGGTGACGCGGCGGCCGGTGTAGGTGCCGCCGAGGTCGACGCGCTTGCCGTTGACCAGCAGGTGGTCGTCGTACTTGTCCTCGATGCCGTCGGCGCCGACGTCGAAGCTCAGCAGGGCCGCGCCGGTGCCGAGGGTGGCCCTGGCGGGCGGTTCGGCGTCGTCCACGGTCAGGGACCGCACGCCGCCGTCGCCGGCGGCCGGCACGTGGGCGAAGACCGGTTCGACGCCGGAGGCGAGCGTGCCGTCCACGGGCAGGACGCGGGGCGCGCCGGCCGGGGCGTTGTTGACCGTCACCGTGTTCCTGGCGGCGGCGCCGGAGGCGGTGGCGGCGGTCAGGACGTGCTCGCCGTTGGACAGGGCCGTGGTGTCGACGTCGGCGGCCAGGCCGGTGGTGGCCTTGGGGTCGGACCGCAGGAAGAACGTCAGCGTCACCCGCTTGAGCAGGGTGGTGTTGGTGCCGCAGCTGCCGTCGCCGAACGACAGCGTGTAGGGGTTGTCCTCGCCGTCGGCGACCTCGCCGAGCAGCTCCAGGCCGACGTCGGACAGCACGAAGTCGTCGTAGTTCTGGCCGCAGGAGGACGCGATGGCGCCGACCACGATCTCGACCGTGTTCTCGCCCTTGACCAGGTGCTCGCTGGGCACGTCCATGGTGGCGCGCTCGCTGACGTGGTCGCCGATGTCGGCGGTCGCCATGTCGGCGCGCCGCTGCAAGGCCAGCTGCCAGCGTGGGTGCTGATCGGGAAACGCCGATGCCGGCGGTGGCGCCGTTGACGAGGATGTGGCTGTGGTACTGCGCCTCGGTGGAGTTGGAGCCGACGTCGAAGGCGAGCCTGGCCAGGCCGTACGTGGGGGCGGCCTGGACGGCCTGGCCGTCGATCGCGAGCCCGGTGACGCTGTCGCCGGCGGCGACGGGGGTCGCGGCGACCTTGACCGTGCCCTCCAGGTAGGAGCCGGTCGCCGGGGTCAGCGCCGGCGGGCCCGGGCTCGCGGTGGGGGTGGGCGCGGGGGTGGGGCGGCCCCGGTCCTGCGAGCCGGGCGTGGGATCGGCGTGGGCCGCCGTCACCAGGCCGCCGGCCAGGACCACGGCGAGCGCCGCGGCGGTGACCAGGCGGCCCCGGCCACCCAATAACTTCTGCATCAGGTGCAGTCCTTCCGTGCGTGCATGCGCCCTGATGGGCGGACACACCCTGGTGGGCCCGGGTGAACGGTTCGCATGGAGGGGCTGAAGCGTGATCATCCATCACGAGAACGGAACGCGGGGCGGCCTCCCGGGTCGTGTCCCGTTGCATACTGGTACGTCCCCTTGATCTTCGATCGAAGGCGTCCAGATGTCGCATCCCTCTCCCGTACGTCCGGTCGCCGGCCTCGCGCGCGTCGCGATCGCGGGCCTCGTCCTCGACTCCGTCGTGGCGGTCGCCAGGGCGGGCGTCGACCTGTCCTACGCGGCGCTCGCCGACCGCCTGGTCACCGATCCCGGCCTGGTCGCCCCGGCCGAGCTGCGGGCCGGGGACCTGCTCGTGTCGGCGTCGCAGGCCGCGCGCGTCCTGGTCTTCCTGGCGGCCGCGGCGGCGTTCCTGGCGTGGCTGGCGCGCGTCCGGGCCAACGCGGTGCGGCTGTCGCCGGACGGGCACCGCTACGGCCGGTTCTGGGTGGTCGCGGGGTGGGTGATGCCGATCGGCTGGTTCTGGATCCCGCGGCACGTCGTGCACGACGTCTGGCGCGCCTCGGCGCCGCCGGCCGCGCGCGGCCTGGCGCTGATCAACCTCTGGTGGGCGGCCTGGCTGGTCGCGCACATGGTGTCGCGGACGAGCTGGGTGCTGACCGGGCTCACCGAGGACCCGGCGGGAACGGCCCTCCTGCTGAGGCTGGACGTGGCCGGGATCGGGCTGATGCTGGTGGCGGCGGTGCTGGCGGTCGCGGTGGTGCGCAGGGTCACCGGCGTGCAGGAGGCGCTGCGCCGGCCGGGCCCGGCCGGCCCCGCGCCCCTCGGCGACGCCCCGCTGAGTCCCGCGCCCCTCGGCGGCGCCCCGCTGAGTCCCGCGCCGCTGAGTCCCGCGCCGCTCGATCCTGCGCCGCTCGGCGACGCGCCCGCTGGTCCGGCGCCCGCTGGTCCGGCGCCGGCGGCGGCTGGTCCGGCGCCGGCGGCGGCGTCGTAGGGCGGCCTTCCCGCGTACGGCCGTGCTTCCTGCGAGGCGCGGTGGTCCGCGCCTCCCGGCCGGGTGAGGGCGGACCTCGCCCATCCCCTCGTCGCCCCGTCGCCACGCCCATCTCGTCGGCGCCGCGGACGGGCTCGGCCGCCGCTTCCCGCAGGACGCCCGCCTTGCCCCGGAACGCGCCGTCGAGCCGGCGGCTCGTTCCCTTAGCGAGAGGGTTCAGTCCGGCGGGCCGCAGACGGCGCGGGTGACAGCGGCGAGCGCGGCCGTCATGACGGCCGGGGGGTTGGGGTTGAGGGTGACGGCGATCGCCGCCTGCCGCCGCCCGTCCAGGGTGGAGACGACCAGGCCGGTGTAGCCGCGCACGCCGCCGATGTGGCCGTAGAGCGGGCCGCAGCCGAGGTCGTAGCGGTGCACGCCCAGCCCGAAGCCGCGCAGCCACGGGAACTGCTCGCCGGCGACGGGAACGGTCGTGGTCAGCTCGCGCATCAGCGCCGCCGGCAGCAGCCTGCCGGTGAACAGCGCCCGGTACAGCGCCGTCAGGTCCGCCACGGTGGAGGTGACCGAGCCGGCCGGGCCGCTCTGGTTGACGGTCTGCGCGGTGAAGTCCACCAGGTGCGCGAAGTCGGCGTCGGGCCGGCCGGGCAGGTCGCCGGGCATGTATCCGTGCAGGTGGGGGCCGGAAATCGCGGGCCGCCCGTCGGGGTAGGCGGTGCCGGTCAGGTGCAGCGGGCCGATCAGGCCACGCTGTAGCAGCCGCTCGTACGGCTCGCCGGTGAGGCGTTCGGCGAGCAGGCCGAGCACCACGTAGTTGGTGTTGGCGTAGGCCGCCGCCGCGGCGCCGGGCGGGCCGGCGGGCAGCGTGCGGGCCAGGGCCAGGCGGCGCTCGTCGGTGAGCCGGTCCAGGCGGTGGCGTTGCCAGTCGGCGGAGCTGCGCAGGCCGAGCGCGTCGTAGAAGTCGGGCAGGCCGCTGGTGTGGCGCAGCAGGTCGCGTACCGTGATCGCGTCGGCGTGAGGCACCTGCGGCAGCCAGCGGCCGATCGGGTCCGACAGCGCGAGCCTGCCCTCGGCCACCAGCCGCAGCACCGTCACGGCGGTGAAGGTCTTGGTGATGCTGGCCACGCGGTAGCGGTCGGCGGCGCCGGCCAGGCGGCCGGTGCGCAGGTCGGCGACCCCGGAGGCGGTCTCGCGCAGGCGGCCGTCCTGGCGTACGGCGAGGACGGCGGCGGGCGCGCCCGCGCGGACGACCGCGTCCACCGCGGCCTGGTAGGGGGTGGCGGGGGCAGCGGCGGGGGCGGGGGCCGTGGCAGGGGCCATGGCGGTGGCGGTGGCGGGGGCGGGGGCGGGGGCCAGCGCGGCCGTCAGGGTCAGGGCGATGAGGACTCTCATGGCCGCCGACGCTAGGACGGCGGCCCGGCCGCGCGCATCGCCGCGCGGGACGGGCCGGGCGCTGCGCCTGCGGGTGAGGATCTCATCCTCTGGCGTATGTTCCGGCCGGGCCGGGGTCGCTACCGTTCGGGGGGTGAGCGGACGGCTCGACCTTTTCACGGCTCTGGCGGGTGTGCTCGCCGTCGCGGCGCTGCCGGTCGTCACCGGCGTCGCGCCGTCGTGGGGGGGCGGCGCCGATGGCGGTGTGCCTGGCGGGCCTCGGCCTGGCCGCGGACGCCGTCCGGTGGCGGCGCTCGCGGCGGGCGCGGCCGTGCTCGCCGGGCTCGGCGCCGGGCTGGCGCGGGCGCCTGCGTGGCCGGGCGCGGCGCTGTACGGGCGGGCGGCTGGCCGGCCGGGCGGGGCGGGCGGCGGGGATCGGGCGGCCTGCCTGGTGGCCGGGTCCGCCCTGAGGCGCGGCCGCTCGCGGGCGAGGCGCTGTGGCTGGCGGCGGTGCTGGCCGTGGCGGTGGCCTGGCGGCGCGGCGGCGGCTGGAGCAGGAGCGGCGCGGGCGGCTGCGGCCGCGGACCGGGTGGCGCTGGCCGCCGACGTGCACGACGTCGTCGCGCACACGCTGGCGGTGCTCGGGGTGCAGCTCGCCGTCGCCGAGGACGCGCTGCCCGACGACCCGGACGGGGCCGGGCGGGCGCTGGAGACGGCTCGGCTGGTGCGCGGGCAGGCGGCGGCCGAGCTGCGGTCGCTGATCGGCGCGCTCGGCACGGACGCCGCCTCCGGGCCGGGCTGCGGGCCGGGCTGCGGGCCGGAGCGTGACCTCGCCGCTCTGGCCGCTCTGGCCGAGCGGATGCGCGGCTGCGGGCTGGAGGTCGTCCTGCGGCAGAGCGGGCGCGCCGCCGCCGTGCCGGGGCCGGTGGCCTGGGCGGTCTACCGCGTCGTGCAAGAGTCGCTCACCAACGCGGTCAAGCACGGCCGGCCGGCCGGCGCGGTGGAGGTGCGCGTCGACTACGGCCGGGACGCGGTCCGCCTCACCGTCACCGACGCCGGCGACGTCCCCGCTCCGGCCGGGGACGACGGAGGGCGGCGGGGCGAGGGGGGCGGGTTCGGCCTGGCGGGGATGCGGGAACGGGTCGCCCGGCTGGGCGGCACCCTCACCGCGCGTCCCACGGCGGCCGGCTTCACCGTGGAGGCGGTCATCCCCGCCACGCCGATCGGAGCCGTCCCGTGAACGACACCCCGATCACTACCCCGATCACTGTGCTGATCGCCGACGACCAGGCTCTCGTGCGGGCCGGTTTCCGGGCCCTGCTGTCGCGTTCGCGCGACATCCGGGTCACGGCCGAGGCCGCCACCGGCGACGAGGCGGTGCGCGCGGCCCTGCGCGAGCGGCCGGACGTCGTGCTCATGGACATCCACATGCCCGGCCTCGACGGCCTGACCGCCGCCGAACGGGTCCTGGCCGCCCTGCCGGCGACCCGCGTGGTGGTGGTGACCACGTTCGACACCGACGAGCACGTCTTCCGCGCGCTGCGGGTGGGCGCGGCCGGGTTCCTGACCAAGGAGGTGCGCGGCGAGGAGCTGCGGGCGGCCGTGCGCACGGTCGCGGCCGGCGACGCGCTGCTGGCGCCGGGGGTGACGCGGCGGGTGATCGAGCGGTTCGCGCACCGGCCGCCGCCGCCGCCCGGGGGCCGGCTGCCCGGCCTGACGCCGCGCGAGCACGAGGTGCTGCGCCTGGTGGCGGAGGGCCTGCCGAACGGCGACATCGCCGCCCGCCTGTTCATCAGCCCGCACACCGTCAAGACGCACGTCACCAACATGATCAACAAGCTGGGGCTGCGCGACCGCACCCAGCTCGTCATCGCCGCCTACGACAACGCCCTGGTCGCACCGGCTCGGCGCACCCGGCCCTGACCCGACCGAAGGGCCTGCCGCCGTTGTCCCGGGCCCGGGAATGCCGGGCGGGGTGGTGTGGTTGCACGGCACAAGAAGTTGAAACTTCAACAGGAAGGCGTGTCATGCCCGCCGTCACCGCAGACACCCTGACGCTCCCCCGCGTCGCCACCCCCGACCCGGCCGCCGCCCGGCCGCGCCCCGTGCGCTCGGTGACGACCGCGCCCAGCGGCTTCGAGGGCGAGGGCTTCCCCGTCCGGCGCGCGTTCGCGGGCGTGCCGCACGAGCTGCTGGACCCCTTCATCCACATGGACCAGATGGGCGAGGTCGACTACGCCCCCGGCGAGCCGAAGGGCACACCCTGGCACCCGCACCGCGGCTTCGAGACCGTCACCTACATCATCGACGGCATCTTCGAGCACCAGGACTCGGTCGGCGGCGGCGGCACGATCACCGACGGCGACACCCAGTGGATGACCGCCGGCAGCGGACTGCTGCACATCGAGAAGCCGCCGGAGCACCTGGTGGTCTCGGGCGGGCTGTTCCACGGCGTGCAGCTGTGGGTCAACCTGCCGCGCGCCCACAAGTTCCACCAGCCCCGCTACCAGGACATCCGGGGCCGGCAGTCGGCGCTGCTGGCCTCCTCCGACGGCGGCGCGCTGCTGCGCGTCATCGCCGGCGACCTGGACGGGCACGCCGGGCCGGGCGTCACGTTCACGCCGATCACGATGGTGCACGCCACCCTCGCCCCCGGCGCCCGGCTGGAGCTGCCGTGGAACCCCGGCTTCAACGCCCTGGCCTACGTGCTGGCCGGCCGGGGCACGGCGGGCGCCGAGCGGCGGCCGGTGAGCAAGGGGCGGCTGGCCGTCTACGGCGAGGGCGGGTCGCTCAGCCTGGCCGCCGACACCGCCCAGCCGCAGGCCGAGCCGAACCTGGAGGTGCTGCTGCTGGGCGGGCGGCCCATCCGCGAGCCGGTCGTGCACTACGGGCCGTTCGTGATGAACACGCGCGCCGAGATCGTCCAGGCCATGGAGGACTACCGGGCGGGCCGCCTGGGCGTGGTCCCCGCCGAGCGGGTGCCGCACGCCGACGGCCCGGTCCCGGGGAAGGAGTGAGGAGATGGCGAGCGAGACGCTGGCCCGCACCTACGCGCGCGGGCGGATGTTCTTCGAGCTGAAGGACTACATCGAGGCCGCGCGCGCCCTGGCGCAGGTGGTGGCCGAGGCGCCGGGCGACGTGGCGGCGCGGCTGCTGCTGGCGCGCGCCTACTACCACTCCGCGCAGCTCGGGCGGGCCGAGGCCGAGCTGCGGGAGGTGCTGGCGCGCGATCCCGGTGAGGCGTACGCGTACCTGCTGCTGGGACGCACGCTGGAGCGGCGCAGCCGGCCGCGGGAGGCCGCACCCTACCTGCGGCTGCACGCCGCGATGACCGGCACCTGACCCTCCCCGGCCGCCCTCCCCGGGCGGCCTCATGCGGGCGGCCTGGTGGGCGGTGTGCTCAGCCGAGCATGCCGCCCAGCCGTCCCTCCAGCATGAGCAGCAGCTCGCCGAGCCGGCCGGCCAGCTCGTCCTCCCGCCCGGGCGGCAGGCCGGCCAGCAGTGCGTTCTCGTACTCCAGCTGCTCGGGCATCAGCCGCATGATGAACGCCCGCCCGGCCTCGGTCAGCGACAGGTGCGCCACCCGCCGGTCGCGCTCGTCGACGCGCCGCGCCACCAGCCCGAGCTCCTCCAGCCGCCGCACCCGCTTGGTGACCGCCGCGCCGGAGGCGAACGTCTCGCGGGCCAGCCGCCCAGGGGTCAGCTCGCCGCCGACCCGCAGCAGCGCGCACAGCAGGTCGTACTCGGCGCGGTTGACGCCGGCCCGGCCGAGCGGCGCGTCGGTGGCCTGCTGCAGCAGCGCCGCGCACCGGTTGAGCCGGCCGATGACGGCGATGGCGCCGAGGTCGGCGTCGGGCAGGACCTGCCGCCACTGCCGCAGGGCGACCGCCACGACGTCCTCCCCGACGTCGTTCACGGCGTCCTCCACGTGCTCGCCCCTCTTTCGCGTGCGGCTTGCCGGTGCGGCCGGCCAATCGATCGTACGCGTCCGCGGGGCCGCCGCGTCCGCCCGCCGCCGGACGCGCGGGGGTCACAGGTGACGCGCCCGGAGCGCGGCTTCGGTCAGATGGTGAGCTCGGCCAGGCGGCGGTGCCCGGCCCGTTCGGCCGCGGCGATGCGTTCCTCCGGCAGCGGCGCGCCGCGCCACTCGCCCGCCGCGAGGTCGGCGGCCTCGCGCAGCTCCACCAGCGCGCCGCGCAGCCGGTCGGCGGCCGGACGGGGCTCGGCGACCAGGCGTTCCAGCCGTCGCAGGCCGTCGTGGACGCGGCCCGCCGCCCGCCGGTCGCGCAGCAGCACGCATGCCGCGAGACCGGCCGCCGCGCCGAGACAGCTGTCCAGCCAGCGGTCGGCCACCAGCACGGGCACCGGCCGTGTCCCCGCGAACTCCGTCATCAAGATCGCCATGGGGGTGACGAACACGCTGCCCAGCCAGTAGTTACGGGTGATCGCCGCCTCCGTCACGAACTGCAGCGCCAGCACCGCCGCCACCAGCGCCACCGCGCCGAGCCCGGCCACCGGCGCCAGCAGCGTGAACAGCGCCACCCCGAGCAGGTTGCCGACCGTCCGCTGCACGGCCCGGCTCCAGGACATGGTGGTGTTGGCCGCGAACACCGCGGCCGCCGTCACCACCGCCCAGTACGGCCGGCCCACGCCGAGCGCGGTCGACGCCCACCCGGCGGCCGCCGCGCCGGCGAACACCATGAGCAGCACCCGCCACCGCCCCGCCACGTCCCGCAGCACGTCCCGGGCGGTGCGGGCGCCGTCCGGGATGTGCTGCTCGGCGGCGACGCCGGCCAGCTCGGCCAGCTCGGCGGCTGTGGCCGACGGGCCGGCGGCGGGCGGGACGGGCACCGGGTGTCCCTTGCGCAGGTCGCGCGCCCATGCCGCGAGCTGGTCCGCCTGGGTGCCGCGCGGGGCGCGGGCGGCGGCGGACTCGGCCCTGGCCAGCAGGCGGCGCAGCTCCGGGCGGCCGTTGCCGGCGCGCAGGAGGGTCTGCCAGGCGGCGTTGACGGCCGCGGCGGCGGCGTGGCGGGCGCGGTGCACCCGTCCGGCCGTCGGCGCCCCTCGTTGTGGACGTCGTGGTGCCCGTCGGGGCGCTCGTCGTGGCGCCCGTCGTGCGGGCGGCGGGGCGCGGCCGGTCCGGTGGTGGCTTTCTCGGTGGTGGCCTTGGCCAGGCGGGCGGTGGCCTCCAGCGCGCGGGCCACCGCGACGCGTTCGGGGCCGTCGGGCCGCCGCAGGGCCGGCGCCATGCCCACCGCCCAGGCCACGAGCCCGCCCAGCAGGGCGACGCCCAGGTGCGGCGGCACGTCGGCCAGGCGTTGCGGCGCGAACGCGGCGCTTGAGGCGATGAAGGTGAGCACGACGTTGCCGGGCGGCCCGATCCGGGTGGCGTCGCAGACGGCCTTGTGCAGCCCGGCCAGCAGCGCCGCCACCGCGACCCGGACGGCGGTCGCGTCCGTCAGGGCAGCGGCCAGCAGCGCGGTGCCGGTGCCGGCGAGCGAGCCGGCCACCACCCAGGCCAGCGCCCTGGCGCGGGCGCGGTAGGGCAGGCCGTGGCCGTACAGGGCGCACATGGCTCCGGCGGCGGCGTACAGCACCAGGTCGAGCCGGTCGGCGGCCAGCAGCGTGGCCAGTACCACGGCCATCGCGGCGACCGAGCCGAGCGCGGGCTTGTGCCATACGTCGCCGAGCGGCGCCAGCCGCAGCGCCGACCGGACGGGCAGGCGTACGGGCAGGTGGAGGGCATGGGCCGGCGAGGCGGGTGACGTGGGCATACCCAAAGCTTATCAGATGTTTTACTAGTGAAATAGTTGGTGGGTGGTCAGCCGTCGAGCAGCCGCCACGCGGCGAGCGCGACCCGCGCCCGCGGCCCGCCGCGGCGACCCGGTCGAGCGGTAGGCGTCCAGCGTCTCCAGGTCTTCGGCCGCCTCGGCCAGCCGGCCTACCGCCACCACGTCCGGGTTGCCCCGCACCGCCTCGGGCAGGATCTCCGCAGCGCCCGCGCGACCTGGCCCCGCGGGGTTCAAGGTGTCGCCGGCCACGCCACCTCGTCGATCCCCAGCCACGGCGCCGCCGCCACCTCCGCCGGCGTCAGTCCCGTGAACGTCCGCACCTCCCGATGCAGGTGCGACTGGTCGACGTACCCGGCGTGCGCGGCCACCCCCGCCGGGGGGCGGCCCGCCGCCAGCAGGCGAGCCGCGCGATCGAAGCGCACCAGCCGCGCCGCCCGTTTCGGTGAGAGGCCCACCTGTGCCCGGAACCGCGACCACAGCCGCTGGCGGCTCCACCCCACCTCCTGCGCCAGCCCGTCGACCCGCAGCCGCCCCCGGCTGCGCAGCAACCGCCCCCACACGTGCCCCACCTCGGCGTCCACCGCCGGGCCCGCCTCCAGCCGCCGGGCCAGCAGCTCCGCTACGACGACGAACCTGGCCTGCCACGAACTCGCCGCGCGCAACCGTTCCCGCAGCCGCGCGGCGTCGTGTCCCCACACCTCCTCCAGCGGGACCACCGACCCGCTCAGCTCCGCCGCCCCGCCCAGCACCGCGGCCGCCACTGCGGGCTCAAGCCGCACCTGCAGGCAGTCACCGGTCCCGGGCCCGGCCGCCCGCACCTGCCCGGGCAGCAACCCGATCACCGCGCTGCCGCGCACCCGCCGCCCGCCCGACTCGAACACCACGGCCCCGTCGTCGCTCAGGTCCACCAGCACCGTCACGGACGGGTGCGCCACCATCGCCAGCTCCGCCGCCGACGCCACCCGCTGCCGGAACCCCGCCATGGCGACCCCAGGCAACCGGACCCCCGCGCCCGGGACCGCCACCTCCACCCGCGCCCAGTCCCACGACGCCGCCACCGGCATGACGCACCCCCACCCCTCTCAACGGCCCGGCGCCACGAACCCCAGCACCAGCCCGGCCACCTTCTCCGGCGCCTCCAGCATCGGCATGTGCCCGACGCCGGGCAACATCTCCACCCGGGCGCCCGGCACCACCTCGTAGCGGCGCGCCGACACCGGATCCCACCGGGGATCGGCCGCGCCGAACACCACCAGCACCGGCACCCCCAGCCCGGCCAGCCGTTCAGGCACTCCCTTCGCCGCGATGTAGGCCCCGTTGCCGCGCAGCACCGCCCTCATCGTCCGGTACGACATCCCGCGCACATCGGCCACCAGCCCCTCAGGGACCCGCACCGGGCCGGCCGCCGTCACGCTGATCCCCCGCCGGATCATCGCCGCCGAACGCACCCGCCACACCAGCGGCCCGAAGGGCGGGGCCAGCAGCGCCCGCAGCAGCAACGGCTGCGGCGACAGCGCCTCCGGCACCGGACCGGTGCTGACCAGCACCAGCGACCGCACCAGATCGCGCCGCCGCTCCGCCAGCGCCGTCGCGACGTACCCGCCGCTGGAGTGCCCCACCACGTCCACGGCCCCGGCCCCCAGGCCGTCCAGCGCCGCCGCCACCTCGCCCGCCTGCTCGGGCACCCCGTACGAGGACGCCGGCGGCGACTGGCCACAGCCCGGCAGATCGACCCGGATCACCCGCCGCCGCTCCGCCAGCGCCGCGACGACCGGCTCCCAGCAGGCCCCCGACGCCCCCGACCCGTGAACGAGCAGCAGCGGCGGCGCCTCAGGCGGGCCGTCCTGGACCACATGCAGCAGAAAGTCGTCACTCATGCACGAGAGCATGCGCCGCCGGCCGCCCGCCCGTCTTGCACGAATGTCGCGACGGCCGCGATCCAGGGCATTCGGACGGGTCGTCAGCGCTGCGCGGGGGGCGGCGGCCGGCGTGGCAGCAGCAGGCCGGCCGCCGCGACGGCCGCACCGAGCCCGGCCGCGATGAGGAAGACCCGGTCGTAGCCGGCGGCGAGGGCCGCCGGGGAGCTCCCGCCGGCCGACGCCTGGGTCGCGGCGGTGGCGAGCACCGCCAGCCCCAGCGATCCGCCCGCCTGCCCGGCGGTCTGGGCCAGGCCGCCGGCGGCGCCGGCGTCGCCACCCGGCGCGCCGGCGGTGGTGGCGGCCATGAGGGTGGGGAAGACCAGCCCGATCCCGGTGGCGACGAGCAGGGTCGGGCCGAGGACGGCGGTGAGGTAGCCGCTGCCGGCGCCGGCCTGGGCGAGCCAGCCGAACCCGGCCACGAAGCAGGCGCCGCCCGCCAGGATCAGCGGCCGCACGCCGGCGCGCGGCAGCAGGACGCCGGCCGCCCGCGCGACCACCATGAACGTCACCGCCGCGGGCGTCTGCCCGAGCCCCGCCCGCAACGCGCCGTAGCCGAGCACGTTCTGCAGGAACAGCGAGGTGAAGTACCACATGGCGATGGTGATCCCGCCGAACAGCAGCAGCGAGCCGGTGCCGGCGGCCACCCCGCGCGAGCGCAGCAGCCGCGGCGGCATCATCGGCTGGGCCGCGAACCGCGCCTCGACCACGGCGAAGACGGCGAGCAGGAGCAGGCCCGCCGCGACCGGCGCGAGCACCGGCGCCGACGTCCAGCCGTGCCCGGCGCCGTGCATGATCCCGTAGATCAGCGCGGCCAGCCCCGCCGTGCCGGTGACCGCGCCGGCCAGGTCGAGCCCTTCCCGCCCGGCGGTCCTGGTGCCCGGCAGCGCCCGCACCGCCGTGGCGATCAGTGCCACGCCGACCGGCACGTTGATCAGGAAGACCCACCGCCACGACAGGCCGGTGGTCAGGGCGCCGCCCGCGAGGGCGCCGGCCATGCCGCCGACGCCACCCGCGGCCGACCACGCGCCGAGCGCGCGGGCGCGTTCGCGGCCCTCGGCGAAGCCGGTGTTGATCACGGCCAGGGTCGCCGGGGCCAGCAGCGCCGCTCCCACGCCCTGCGTGAGGCGGGCCGCCACCAGCACCGCGGGGACGGCCGCCAGGCCGGCGGCCAGGCTGGACGCGGTGAACAGCACCAGCCCGGCGGTCAGGGCCCGGCGCCGGCCGAACAGGTCGGCGGCGCGCCCGCCCAGCAGCATCAGACCGGCGAAGGTGAGCAGGTAGCCGTTCACCACCCAGGCCAGGCCGGTGGAGGCGAAGCCGAGCTCCCGGTCGATCGAGGGCAGCGCGACGTTCACGATGGAGGAGTCCAGGATCACCATGAACTGGCAGGCGGACACCAGCGCCAGCGTCATCCGGGCGGGGCCGGTGCGCGGGCGGGCGTGGATCGCCGTGGTGGGTCGGGAAGTCACGAGAGGTCTCCTGAGTGGGATCATCACGCGCCGCGCGCGGCCGTCTCGAGCCCAGTGGCGTTGCCGGTGGCGTGGCCGCCCGCCAGCAGCCGGGCCGTGACGGCGGCCAGCCGCCGTCCCTGGTGGCGGGCGGCCTCCAGTGCCGCGCTCGCCAGGTCGTCCCCGGTGGGGCCGGTCACGGCGGAGGCGCCGTAGGGGTTGCCGCCGGCGGCGTGCACGGCCGGGCCGGTGAACCCGGGCGGGACGATCAGCGCGCCCCAGTGGTAGAACACGTTGCCCAGCGACAGGATCGTGGCCTCGTTGCCGCCGTGCCGGTGGTAGGCCGAGGTGAAGGCGGTGACCGGCTTGTCGGCCAGGCCGCCTTCCTGCCACAGCCCGTCCGCCTGGTCGATGAACTGCTTGAGCTGCGCGGCCGGCGCGCCGAACCGGGTCGGCGTCCCGAACGCGTACGCGTCGGCCCAGGCCAGGTCCTCGAGCGAGGCCTCGGCGATCGCCGCGGTGGCCTCGGCGTGCCGCCGCCACCGCGGGTTGCGGGCGATCGCGGTGGCGGACGCCAGCTCGGCGACCCGCCGCAGCCGCACCTGGGCCCCGGCGGAGGCGGCGCCGTCGGCGACGGCCTGGGCGAGGGCGTGCACGGTGCCTGTCGCGCTGTAGTAGATGACGGCGATCTTCGCGGTCATGTCGGCTTCCCGTCGTCGGCTATGATTTGTTAGCCGCATAATAGTTATGCGGCTAACAAATCTGTCAAGGGGAGGCCCCATGGACTTCGACCAGGCCGACAGCATCAACCAGGCCGTCCGCCTGCTCAGCCTGCGCCACCGCGCCAGGATCGCCGAACTCCTGGCCCCCCTCGGGCTGCACCCCGGGCAAGAAGCGCTCCTGCTCGAGCTCGCCCGCACCGGCCCCATGATCCAGGCCCAGCTCAGCGACGCCCTCGGCGTCGAACGGCCCAGCGTCACCCTCATGGCCCGCAAGCTCGAAACCGCCGGCCACATCCGGCGCACCCCCGCCCCCGACGACCAGCGCGCCACTGTCGTCGAACTCACCGACGCCGGCCGGGCCCTCACCGACCAGGTCAAACAGCTCTGGCGCACCCTCGCGCAGGAAACCGTCACCGGCCTGGACGCCGAGACAGCGGCGCGACTGCCCGCCCTCCTCAGGACCATGGCGGGCAACGTCGACACCAGACGCCCCCACAGGCGCCGGACCGGCCCGGCCCACGACGGGACCTGACGAAAGTAGGGGTTCGAGCTGGTCTTTCCGGCATGCCGGGCGAGGTGGTGGCGTTCCTACAGTGCTCTGCATGATCAGAGCTCGACGCACCCCCACAGCCCTCCTCCTCGCCGCCGCCGCCCTCACCGCGTCCGCCGCGGCCGCCGTCCCCGCCACCGCTGTCGTCGCCGATGTGCGGTTCGCGATCCCGCGCCCCACCGGCCTGTACCACGTCGGGCGCGACACCCTCCACCTCGTCGACACCGGCCGCCCCGACCCCTGGGTCCCCACGACCGCACGCGAGCTGATGGTCTCCCTGTACTACCCGGCCCGCACCGGCGGGAGCCCCGCCCCGTACATGACCGTCGACGAAGCCCGCGCTCTCCTCCAAGGACAACGGCTCGACACCGTCCTGGAGCCCGAACAACTCGCCGGCGTCACCACCAACGCCCGCCAAAACGCCCGCCCCATCGGCGGCCGGCACCCCCTCGTGATGCTCTCCCCCGGCTTCAGCCTCAACCGCGCCACCCTCACCACCCTCGCCGAGGACCTCGCCTCCAGGGGCTACGTCGTCGCCCTGGTGGACCACGCCCACGAATCGTTCGGCACGACGTTCCCCGGCGGCCGCACCCTCACCTGCCTGGCCTGCGAGACGATCGAGAACGCCCCCACCGACCAGGCGGAGAAGGAACTCCTCGGCAAGGCCGCCACCGTCCGGGCCGCCGACCTGTCCTTCGTCATCGACCAGCTCACCCGCCGATCCGCACCCGCCTGGAAACACTCCCGCCTGATCGACCCGCGCCGCATCGGCGCCGCCGGACACTCCCTCGGCGGCAACGCCGCGGCGAGCGTCATGGCCGCCGACCGGCGCGTCCGCGCCGGAGCCGACCTGGACGGCTCGTTCTTCGCCCCGGTCCCGCCCGGCGGGCTCGGCGAACGGCCCTTCCTCATGCTCGGCACGAAAGCCCAGCACTCCCCCGGCTCCGCCGACACCACCTGGTCACGCGACTGGCCCCGCCTCAACGGCTGGAAACGCTGGCTCACCGTCGCCGACGCCGGCCACTTCACCTTCATCGACCTGCCCGTCCTGGGCGCCCAGGCCGGCATCACCGACCCCAGCGCACCCCTGCCCGGCAAGCGATCGGGCGAGATCACCACCGCGTACGTGGGCGCCTTCTTCGACCAGCACCTCCGCGACCGGCCCCAGCCCCTCCTCGACGGCCCCTCCACCGCCAACCCCGAAGTGACCTTCCACAACCCCTGAAACCCGGGCCCGCAGCGGCCGGCCGGGGGGCGGCTCCGGCCTGCCGGACTGCTCGTCCCCGTCACCTCACCATGGGCCCGACCGACCCGGTCCCGCCGCCGCCAACGTCGAGTTGTCGGCGCCGGTCACCGTCACGTTGAGGGCGGCCAGGTGCCACAGGTCCTCCGGGGGCGTCGGAGGAGGCGGTGAAGGTCAGGCAGGCGTGCTCCTGCTCCAGGTGGCCGAACAGGCGCTGCGGGTTGCGGGGATCGTTGAGCTCGGGCTTGATGACGTCGGCGCCTTCGCCCAGGCGAACGCCTTCGCCCAAGCGAAACGGCATCCGTCGAACGCGGATCAAGTCCCGCACACCCTGGCCAGCTCCGCCCGCGAGGAGATCCCCAGCTTGGGAAAGGCCTTGTAGAGGTGGTAACCGACAGTGCGCGGACTGAGGTACAGCTGAGCCGCGATGTCGCGGTTGGACGCGCCCGTGGCGGCCAGCCGTACCACCTGCCTCTCCTGCGCCGTCAGGACGCTGAGCGGATCGTCCGCCCGGCGCGGCGCCGCGGGCACGTCACCGGTGGCCCGCAGCTCCGCGCGGGCCCGCTCGGCCCACAACGACATGCCGAGCCGGTCGAAGGCCTCCAACGCGGCACGCAACTGCGCCCGGGCCGCGGCACGCCTGCGCGCCCGCCGCAGCCACTCGCCGTAGAGCAGCGCCGTACGGGCCTGCTCCTGCGGCTGCTCGCCCCGCTGATGCGCCCGCACCGCCTGGACGTACAGCTCCTCGTCGTCCTCGACGAGCGCACGGCAGCGCAGCGCGACCGCCTCGGCCGACGGCACCCCCACCCGGGCGGCCCAGCCCAGGTAGTACGCCAGCGGCTCCTCCGCCCTTCCGGGCTCCCTGGCCCGCACCGCGGCCTCGACCCGGTCCGGCGCGGAGAAGACGGACATGGGCGGGCCGGCGGCCGCGTTCCCCTCCAAGATCCTCAGCGACGCCTCCGGACGGCCCAGCGCGAGCTCCAGCCGCCCGAGCCCGGCCACCGCGACCGCCTCAGCAGCACGCAGCCCGTGCGCCCTCGCCTGCTCCAAAGCCGCCCCGGCCGCCGCCCGGCAACCGTCCTCGTCGCCCAGCTCGCCGCGCGCCAGCGCCAGCAGCGCGGTCAGCGCGACGGCCCCGTTCCGCTGCCCCAGATCGCCCACCACGGGAACGCTCTCCTCCAGCCGGGACGCCGCCTCCCGATACCGGCCGAGCAACATCTGCGCCTGCATCCGGGTCTCCACCGCGACGGTCAGCCAGCCGCGCATGTCGTGGGTCATGCACTCGGCCTCGACCCGCGCCGCGACGGCCTCGGCCCGGCCGTAGTGCCCGATCGGCGCGCACACCTGAGCCATGAACAGCAGGCCCGGCACCTGCAGCCCGGACAGATCCGGCGCGAGCACCAGCCCCCGCACGAGCGCGACGGCGTCCGGCAGCTCGCCGTCGACCAGCGCGGCCAGCCCGAGCGCGCCGCCCACCAGCGGCGAACCCACCTCGGGCAACGCCCTGAGCAGCTTCGCCGCCCGCCCCGCCAGGTCCGGGGCGCCCGCGTACCACGCACAACGCACCGCCTCCACCAGCAGGTAGGCCGCCCGCTCGGCATCGAGGGGAGCGACCCGCTCCGCACCGGCGATGACGAGCTCAGCGGCCTTGGCCGGGCTGCCCTGCTCGAACTCCCGATGAGCACGCACCTGGACCAGGTGCGCGAGGGCCGACGGAGCCTGGATCTCCGCGCCGACCCGATCGGCCAGCGCGTCCGCGCGCGTGAGCCGGCCCGCGTCGCTGGCCGCGACAGCCGCGGCGGCCAGCCGCACCGACCGCCTGCCGGCGTCGGGAGTGAGCTCGGCGGCTCGTTCGTAGGCCGCCGCCATGGCCGCGTAACCGGAACGGGTACGCGCCCGCTCCGCGGCCGATTCCAGCTCGCGCGCCACGTCCTCGTCAGGCGTGGTCGTCGCCGCGGCCAGGTGCCAGGCCCGGCGATCGGCGTGCTCGCCGCCGTCGAGCACCTCCGCGAGCGCGCGATGCACGGCCAGCCGCGACGTCAGCGGCACACTCTGATAGGCCGCGGCCCTGATGAGCGGATGCCTGAAGGTCACCGTGGACCCGTTCACCAGCACCAGCTTGGCCTGCTCGGCCGCTTCCAGATCCGTGAGCCGGGCGGAGAAGGACCGCGCGGCGCGCAGCACGATGCCGAGGTCACCCGTGTCGTCGGCGGCGAGCACCGCCAGCAGCGTCCGCGCCGTGCCGGCAAGCGCCCCGATCTGCCGCTGGAACGCCTCCAGCACCCGCCCCGCGACCGGGATCGCGGTGAACGGGCTGAGCTCCCCCTGCGGCCCCTGCCGCCCCCGCTGCTCCGCGGTGAACGAGGACGGCAGTTCGAGCAGCGCGAGCGGATTGCCGCGCGCCTCCGCCAGGACACGGTCACGCACCCTCGGCGGCAGATCCCCGGCCGACTCCGCCAGCAACGCGAGCGCCGCTTCGCGGTCCACGCCGTCCAGCCACAGCTCGGGCAGCCCCTGCGGCCGGAACTCCTCCCTGCCCGCGAACACCAGCGCGACGCCTTCGGCCTCCAGCCGCCGCGCCACGAACAACAAGGCGTCCAGCGACGCCCTGTCGAACCACTGCGCGTCGTCGACCAGGCACAGCAGCGGCCCGTCACCCGCGATCTCGGCCAGGAGGCTGAGCACCGCCAGCCCGACGAGGAACCGGTCCGCCGCGGCCGCCGCGTCCAGCCCCAGCGCACCCCGCAACGCCGCCGCCTGCGGCCCGGGCAGCGCGTCGATCCGGCCCAGCTCGGCACGCAGGAGCAGATGCAGAGCGGCGTACGGCAGCTCCGCCTCGGACTCGATACCGACCCCGTGCAGCACCCGCACTCCCGCGGCGCGCCCGGCCAGATGACCGAGCAGAGCGGACTTCCCGATGCCCGGCTGGCCACGCATCACCAGCACACCGCTGCGGCCGGATCGCGCGTCCGCCAGCAGCCGATCCATCCGCGCCTGCTCCGCGGCCCGCCCGTACAACATGGCTGAAAACCTAGCGGAACGTGCACTCACCCCACGGTCTGCCATCGAAGGACGACCAGGGCCGCCCGTGACGGGCCGGCACACCTCCCGCATGCCCGCGCCGAGGACGGGCTCACGCAGGGCGGCTCAGCAGGCCGTACAGCTGCGTGATCTTGCCGGCGTCGGCGATGAGCGGCAAGGTGTCGAAGGTCAGGCTCCAGTCGGCGACCCTGCCGTCGCGGTAACCGAACCGCTCGATGACGCCGTAGCTGATCTCCCTGCCCTGGCTGCGGACGGTGCCGTACCACTCCTGATAGGTGGCCTCACGAGTGTGGACGGCCTTCCCCGGGCGCAGCGCGGTGGGATTGCGGCCCTGCTCGTCGTCGTCGAAACTGCCCAGCAGCCGGTCGAGGTAGGCGAGCTTGGCCGCCTTGGTGTACAGCTTGCGGCCCTCCAGCCCCGGGCCGGTCAGCGGCGCCCGGCCGGAGGCGGCGACCAGGGCGCGGGCGTTCCTGGCGTTCCAGGCAGCGGCCCTGCCGAGCAGACCCGGACCCAGCGTCGCTGCCCGCACCCGCGCGGCAGGCTCACCGGCCGGCGCGCCCGCCGCGGCGGCCGGGGCGTCGGCGATGCCCGCGAAGAGGTTGTCCAGCTTCAGCTCCCCGGTGGCGATGGGGGCGAACCAGGTGTACCGGTCGTAGTAGCGCCGCCCCTGCACCACATCGCCCGCCTGGTCGATGACCACGCGGTAGATGGCGGGGTACTCGACTGTCGTGCCGCCGATGACGGCCACGTTGTGCGCGCCGTACATCACGGTGTCGCCGCCGGCGGCGAGGCGCCGCGGCGTGAACCCGAACTGCGGCACCAGCTTGAGCGAGGCCGCGATGGACTGCTTGATGGCGGCCCTGCCGTTGATGACGTTGCCGGCGGCCTCCCACAGGGTGGCGTCGTCGGCGAAGATCTCACCGTAGGCGTCGACACGCTCGGGGCTCGTGGGCATGGCGCCGAAGCGGGTCTGCCGGTCGATGAAGGTCTGCGCCGCAGGGCTGACCCGCCCCTCGATCACCGGGGCGTCGGACTGTCGTGCCGACGCGGGAGCGGCGAGCGAGGTGAGGGCCAGGGTGCTCAGCAGGGTGGTGGCCAGGACTCGTGGGGTGGTCTTCATGACCATGAAACTAGAGAAAACGCCCATAGCGGGCATCTGTCACGATTAGGTACTCGTGACGGTAGCGGAACGCACACCCCACGACCCCAGGAAAACAACTGGACGCAACGAAGCCCAGCCCGGTAACTTGCCCATGATCGTGACACCGCCCGAGGAGGTGAGACCCATGAACGCTGTATCGACGTGGGTGCTCCCCCTCACCGTCACGATCAGGCGATCGACGTAGGTGTCGCCAGGAGTGCCCCCTCCCACAAGGCACTCCCCGAAAGGCAACACCCATGCGGCCCCAGGCCCCCACCGAACCACCCGAGCACGACGTCATCATCGCCGGATGCGGCCCCACCGGCGCCACCCTCGCCGCCGAACTCCGACTCCACGACGTGCGCGTCCTCGTGCTCGAGAAGGAAACCCAGCCCAAATCCTTCATCCGCATCGTCGGCCTCCACATGCGCAGCCTCGAACTCATGGCCATGCGCGGACTGCTCGACCGCCTGCTCCAGCACGGCAGGAAGCGCCCCGCCGCCGGCTTCTTCGCCGCCATCGACAAACCCGTGCCCCAAGGCCTCGACTCGACCCACCCCTACCTCCTGGGCATCCCCCAGCCGGTCATCGAACGCCTCCTGCAAGAACACGCCACGCAACTCGGCGCACAGATCCGGCACGGCCACACCGTGACCGGCCTCCAGCAGGACGACGAAGGCGTCACCGTCGAACTCGCCGACGGCCGGCACCTACGATCGCGCTACCTCATCGGCTGCGACGGCGCCCGCAGCACAGTACGCAAACTCCTCGGCATCGCCTTCCCCGGCGAACCCTCCCGCAACGACACCCTCATGGGCGAAATGGAAGTAACCGCACCCCAAGCGGAAATCAACGCCAAAGTCCCCCCAATCGGCCAATCCCACCACCCGTTCTGGATCCGGCCCACCGGCGAAGGAAAACACAGCATCCTGGTCCCCGCCACCCACGTCACCGACCGCGCCGAACCACCCACCCTCGACGACTTCAAACAAGCACTTCACACCATCGCCGGCACCGACTTCGGCATCCACTCCCCACGCTGGCTCTCCCGCTTCGGCGACGCCACCCGCCTCGCCGAACGCTACCGACTCGACCGAGCCCTCCTCGCCGGCGACGCCGCACACATCCACCCACCCATCGGCGGACAAGGACTCAACCTCGGCATCCAGGACGCCATCAACCTCGGCTGGAAACTCGCCGCACACCTCCACGGCTGGGCCCCGCCAACACTCCTGGACACCTACCACACCGAACGCCACCCCGTCGCCGCGAACGTCCTGGACAACACCCGCGCCCAGAAAGAACTCCTGTCCACCGAACCAGGCCCCCAAGCCGTCCGCAGACTCCTCACCGAACTCATGGCCATCAACGAGGTCAACCGCCACCTCATCGAGAAGATCGCCGCCATCGACATCCGCTACGACTTCGGCGACGGCCCCGACCTCCTCGGCCGCCGCCTCCGCGACATCGACCTCAACCAAGGCCACCTCTACGACCGGCTGCACCACGGCCGCGGCCTCCTGCTCGACCGCACCGCACGCCTCACCACCGGCGGCTGGTCAGACCGGGTCGACCACCTCGCCGATCCCGCCGCCGACCTGGACGCCCCGGCCGTCCTGCTCCGTCCGGACGGCCACGTCGCCTGGATCGGCGACGATCAGCAGGACCTGGACGGCCAGCTCTCGCGCTGGTTCGGCGAGCCCTCCTCTGTTGTCGGGAGGTTTTGATGGTTTTGGAGGGTATAGGGCTGTAAAAGCCTGACGCCTTTACAAAGTAGATCAATAAGCGCGGACGAGCTGCTGGAGGCGGCGGGCTTCCTGCACCAGGCGGGACGAGCCACCACGCGCCGCGACCGCCCCCACCTCCGGCAGCTCCGCCCGTACCCGGCCGATCCTGGCCGCCCGCGCCCCCGCCGCCAGCAGGTCCGCCAGCCCCGTGCGCGCCCGCTCGCCCTCCTGCGGCAATAACCCCGGCAACAGCCGCACCACGACCTCCCACACCGCCTCGTGCGCCCCCGCCTGCGTGGCATCGTCCAGCACCGCCACCACCCGGTTCAGCTTGACGAGCTCCGCCCTGACCAGGCCGGTGACCGCGGCGGCCAGGTCGGCGGCGGGCACCTCGCCGGCCGCCGCCAGCCTCAGCAGCGTGTCCGTCGCCGCCGCCCGGCCGGCCGCCTGCGCCTGCCCCATCCCGCAGGCCAGCGCGTGCGCCATGCCCGGACCGAGCGGCCCCTCGCCGTGGACGAGGCCGGCGAGCACGCGGGCCTGGCTCTCCCCGCTCTCCGCGCTCTCGCACAACCGCGACGCCAGGTGGGCGGCCACGATCTCCCGGTGCGAGGGCAGCACCAAGGGCCACCAGGCCAGGCTCCACGAAGGGAAAGAGGTCGTCCGCAGCAGTTCCTGGAGGTGGGCGGGCGTGCCGGGAGGCGTGCTGACGGAGGCCCGCAGCGACTCCCGGCCACCGCCGCCGGCCGGGCTGCGGTGATAGGCGACGGTCACCTGAGGGTCGCCGAGCCGGTCGCCCCCCATCCAGGCGGCGCAGGCCCGTCCCGCTTGCGACGTCAGCCGCGCCGCCCGGGCCACGTCGGCGGCCGGGATGTCGCGCGGCAGGCGCAGCAACGCCTGGCTCAGGTCGGCGGGCAGGGCCGCCACCCCGTCGGCCTCCAGCCGTGCCAGCCGGTCGAGCAGCACGCCGGGCTCGACATGACCCGTGACCGCCGTCGGCGTGGCCAGCACCACCGGGTAGCGCCCGCCGGCCGCGAGGTGGGCGTGCAACTCGGCGCACCGGCGGCCCGGCAGCTCGTCGAACACCGCCCGCCGCGCCCCCGCACGCGAGCCCCCGGACAAAGCCTGGGCCGTCTCCGGCGCGGCCGCGGCCAGGAACGCCCGCCGCAGCGCCGACGTCACGTCGTCGTACGGCTCGCCGTTCCAGCAGCCGAAGAACTCCTCGTCCAGCGGCTCCCACCACGGACGCAACGCCTCCCGCAGCCCGCCGCGGTCGCGCGCCGACCAGGTGGCCAGCCCCGCCAGCAGGCGTTCGAACTCGTGGGGATCGTCCATCCACGTGACGGCCGCCAGGCCACGCACCAGCTCCTCCGCCGACCCGTACGGCTCGGGCAGCCGCCGCTCGTCCCACGCCGACGGCAGGGGCGCCGCCACCGGCTCCCACGCCTCGATGCCGCCCCCGTACGCCGCCGCGACCTTCTCCAGCAGCTCCTCGGGCAGCCCCGCTGCGGCCCGCCTGACCTCCTCCCGCGCGGCCGCGTCGGCCAGCGGGGCGAGCCGCACCGCCAGCCGCACCGCCCGCTCCTGCAACGCCAAGGTGTCCTGCCCGAACAGCGCCGCCGCCGCCCGCAGCACCACGCCCGCCCGGCCCGCCTCGCGCGCCACCGCCTCGCCCGCCCAGCTCACCGCCGCCCGCAGCAGCTTGCGCTCCGGCCGCGACACCAGCGCCTCCAGCGCCTCGGCGAACGCCTCCTCCGGCAGCCGGCCCCCCTCCTCCAGCCGCCGCACCTGCGCCAACGCCACATCGGCCACCGCCACCGGACCGGCCGGCAACAGCGCGACATAGTCGCGGGCGTGCCGCGCGGCCTCGTCGAGGTCGGGGTCGAGCCGGTCGTGCAGGCCCGCGAGCGGGGCCAGGGCGGCGGGCCCGTCGCGCAGCAGCCGCCGCACCAGCCCGTCCAGCACGGCCGCCCGCTCCAGCGACCCGCGCTCGACCAGCCGGTGGACCTTCTCCACCAGCTCCCACAGCGGCAACGCGCGCAGCCCGTCGATCTCGAACAGCCGCGGCCCGTACGCGGCGAACAGCGGGTCGCCCGCCACCCGCTCCACCTGCAGCGCGCGCAGCCAGCCGGTCATGAAAGCGTCGTCGCCCGGCGGCCGCACACCCGTCTCGCGCACCAGCGCCGCCGCCACCTCCCACGGCCACCGCTCCTCCAGCCGCAGCCGCGCGGCCAGCCGCACCGCCACGCCGGCCCGCAGGCTCGCGGGCCGCTCCGCAGCCGGCGAGCAGGTGCGGGACGGCCTTGCCGCCGTCGAGTGCGGAACTCGCGCCGCAGCACCCACCGGCCACCGCCGCCGCGCCGCCGATGACACCCGCCCCCGCCACGAGCAGCGCCAGCAGCTCGCCGCGCCGCTCCCACCACGCGATCCCGTCGGCACGCCGCCGGGCGAGGCACCGCGCGGGCTCGGCGGCGACCGCCCGGCGCCCGGCCGGGCTCAGCTCCCCGACCAGGCGGACCGTGCCCGTCACGTCACCCGCCCGCACGTGCTTGGCCAGGTCGTCCCAAGTGGTCACGATTCGAACCTCCGTGCGATAGCCGGTCGTCATGGTCGGCGACTTTAGCCGCCGCCTCCGACAGAACTCCGGCCAGAACTCCGGCCAGAACTCCGGCCGCGATCTTGCCGACGGGAGGCGGTCCAGGGCAGGGTGTGGCGGACGCGACGACGAGGGAGGACGCATGGCGACGGCGGACGACGGGACGGGCCCGGGACCGGACGCGGCCCGATACCCAGCAGTGGGCACGGGGGCGGGCGAGGGGCCCGCGCGGCGCATCGCCGAGGGCGCGCACTACGTCGCGATCGGCAGCTCGTTCGCCGCCGGACCCGGCATCCCGCCCGTCGTCGAGCGCCGGGCGGGCAGGTCCGGCCGCAACTACCCCCACCAGGTCGCCGACGCCCTCGGCCTGCGCCTGACGGACGTCACCCGCTCAGGGGCGACGACGGCCGACGTCCTGGAGGGCCGGCGCCGGGTGCCGCCGCAGGTCGACGCCGTCACGGAAGGCACGGCGCTCGTCACGATCACCGTGGGCGGCAACGACCTCGGCTACATCGGCGGCCTGATCAAGGCCGGGCTCGCCGCCGCCATCGCCCGCCGCCTCTCGCGCCGGGCCGCCCGCTGGGTGCGCGACCGCGTGTCCCTGGAGGTGGACGGCGACCGTGTGGAGGCCGCCGAGCGGGCCATGACGGCCGTCGGCGAGGCCGTGCGGCGGCGGGCGCCGGCCGCGCGGGTGCTGTTCGTGGACTACCTCACGATCGTGGGGAGCTGCGAGCAGGCGGCGGCCGTACCCGCGCCCCTGCTGCCGCTCACGCCCGCCGAGCTGCGCCAGGCCGCCCGCACGGCCGAGCTGCTGGCCGAGGCGTTCGCCGCCGCCGCCGGACGCAGCGGGGCCGAGCTGGTCCGCGCCTCGGCGGCGAGCCTCGGCCACGGCCCGCTGTCACCCGAGCCGTGGGTGACCGGCTACCAAGGCTCGCCGCTGCGGCGGAAGGCGGCGGTGCCGTACCACCCGACCCAGGCGGGCATGACGGCCGTCGCCGGACTGGTCGTGGAGCACCTCCGCACCCACCCGTGACGGCCCGGGCCCCGATGGCCCGGGCCGTCCCGTCCGAGCCGGTGTCACCGCAGCTCGGCGGCGATCTTCCCGGCCCACTCCGCGATCCGCTCGGGGTTGCGCCAGTCACCGGCGCGCCCGTTGCGCAGCATCGCCCGCGCCACGAACCCGCCGGACTCGGCCGTCAGCCGCCCCCCGAACGTGACGTGCTCGCGCGCCCCCAGCAGCCGCGCCGCCTCGGCCGCGGCCCGCACCGGCGGGACGTCCGCGGAGTCGGCCGCCTCGCTCAGCGGGCCGCTGCTGAACAGCCACACCGGCCGCTCACGCAACGCCGCCGCGTGCCGCCGGGCGAACCTGCGCGCCTGGCCGTGCCAGCGGCCCGAGTACAGCGCGCCGCCCAGCACCACGGCCCGGTACGGCGTCACGTCCCGCACCGTGCCGGCCGGCCGCGCCTCCGCCTCGACGCCCTCACGCATGAGCGTGGCGGCGATCATGTCGGCGATGCCCGCCGTCGAGCCGTTCTTGGTGCCATACGCCACCAGGACCTTCGACGTGCTCATCTGCGTTCCTCCCCTCTCGTCGCCTGCAGTGTCGGCGCCCGGGGCCGGCCGCGGGCAGGGCCGAAGGTCCCCGCGCCCGCCCGCGGAGGGCACCTGCTGACGTTGGTCCGTCCCGTCCGGGACCTCCGGCCCTGACGGCGGGACCCCGGCACGGCCGATGGTGGGTCCCAGACCCGCGATCCGTACGTAGGGGGAGCCGTGAAGGTCAAAGACGTGATGTCGGCGCCCGTGGTGGCGGTGCCGCCCGCCTCCACCGTCAGGGACGTCGCCAAGCACATGGACTACTCGGGCGTCGGCTGCGTGCTGGTGACCGACGGTCAATCCGCCCTCGGCGTGGTCACCGACCGCGACCTGGTGCTGCGGGCCCTGGCCCCCGGCCTGCCCGCCGACACGCCCGTCGCCGAGGTGATGACGCCCGCCCCGGTCACCGCCCGCCCGGGCGACGAGCTGGACCTGGCATTCGAGGTGTTCCGGCGCAACGCCTTCCGCCGCCTGCCGGTCGTCGAGGACGGCCAGGTCATCGGCATGCTCACCCTGGACGACCTGCTCCTGCACCTGCACCAGGTGGGCGGCGACCTGCTCAAGCCCGTGGTGGCCGAGATCTCCGAGCCGCAGCACCCGCGCCACGGCGCGAGCTGAGCTCAGACGCCCTGCTCCGCCAGCTTCACCCGGTCGACCTTGCCGGTCTGGTTGCGCGGCACCGACGGCACGAACACCACCTCGCGCGGCACCTTGTACGCGGCCAGCTCCGCCTTGACCGCCCGCTTCAGCTCCTCGGCCGACGGCGGCGCGTCGCCCTCGGCCACCACGTACGCGGCCAGGCGCTGGCCGTACTCGTCGTCGGGCACGCCCAGCACCGCCACATCGGCCACGCCCGGCTGCCGGGCCAGCAGGTGCTCCACCTCCTGCGGGAACACGTTCTCCCCACCGGAGACGATCATGTCGTCGTCGCGGCCGTCGATGAACAGCAGCCCGTCGCGGTCGCGATGCCCGAGGTCGCCGGTGGGCAGCAGCCCGTCGGCCGCGCCGGTGAACGTCAGCCCGCCGCTCACCAGCACCCGGCCCACCTCGCCGGGCGGCTGCTCGGCGCCGTCCGGGCCCGCCACGCGGACCGTCGCGCCCCGCGGCGGGCGGCCCACCGTGCCGGGCGCGGCGCGCAGCTCGGCGGGCGTGGCCAGCGCCGCCCAGCCGGCCTCGGTCGAGCCGTACAGGTTGTACAGGACGTCGCCGTAGGCGTTCATGAACGAGGCCGCCAGGTCCGGCGGAAGCGCCGAACCGCCCGAGATCACCACCCGCAGGTCCGGCAGGCGGCGCGGCGGGCGGGCCAGCAGCCGCCGCAGCATGATCGGCACCGCCACCAGCGACGCCGCCCGCTCCACGGCCAGCGCGTCCAGCACGGCCTCGGCGTCGAACCTGCGCACCAGCACCACCGGGCAGCCCAGCACCAGCGCCGCGGCGTACCAGAGCAGCCCGAGGCCGTGGAACAGCGGCGGCGCGATGAGCATCGGCTCGCCACCGCGCAACGGCACCGTCGTCAGCATCGACACGAACGGCTCGGCCAGCGCCGTCAGCGACAACCGCCGCGGCGCGCCCTTCGGCGCGCCCGTCGTGCCGGAGGTCAGCAGCACCAGCCGCCCCGGCCGGCGCGGCGGCTCCACCGGGAGCACCCCGGCGGGCGCGTCGAGCTCCGTCACACGCGGCCCGTCGAACCCCACCGGCGGCAGGTCCGGCGCCGCGATCAGCACGTCCACGCCCTCCCGCTCCAGCACCTCGCGCAGCCGCGGCCCGGCCAGCCCGGTGTTGAGCAGCAGCAGGTCCGCCCCCAGCCGCGACACCGCCGCGATCGCCAGCGGGAAGCCGCGGTCGTTGGGCCACATCACCGCCACCGTCCGGCCCGGCCCCACGCCGTGCCGCCGCCGCAGCTCCGCCGCCAGCCCCGCCGCCCGCGCGTCCAGCTCCGCGAACGTCACCGACCCCGCCTCGTCCACCACCGCCGTCCGGTCCGGCCAGCGCGCCGCCGCGATCGCCAGCCCCGCCGCCGGGGTGACATGGAAATGCCGGTACGCCTCCACCACGCGGGCCAGCGCGGCGGGCGGCACCGCCCCCAGCAGCCCGTTACGGGTCAGGGTGAGCGCCGCCTCCACCCCGAAGCCGCCCAGCTCGACCAGCCTTCCGATCATCGGCGCACCGAAGCCCTTCCCACGGACGGATCCAGAAACGGAGATCGTACGTGTACCCCGCCGGCCCCCTCCGGAACCCGCGCACGGCCCGGCGGTTGACCAAGGACCGGCCGCCACGGGACCTCCGCCCCTACGGCCCCGCCCCGTTCCGCGCTGCCATGGAAGCAGCACCGAAGGAGGCATCCCCCATGCGCGCCACAGTCAAAGACGTCATGACCTCGCAGATCGCCTCGGTCCCCGCGGACGCGTCCTTCAAGGACGTCGCCGAGGCGCTCATCGCCCACGGCGTCAGCGCCGTGCCCGTGCTCGACGACGCCGGCCGCGCGGTCGGCGTCGTGTCCGAGGCGGACCTGCTGCCCAAGGAGGAGTTCCGCGAGCGCTACTACGGCGACGACTACCAGCCGCCGCTGCGCGCCCGGCTCCGCCACCGCCTGTCGGAGGAGCACGGCGGCGGGCGGCGCAAGGCCGCCGGCGACACCGCGGCGGAGCTGATGACCGCGCCGCCCGTCACCGTGGCCGCCACCGCCTCGACCGTCGTGGCCGCCCGCCGCATGGACGAGCACGGCGTCAAGCGGCTGGTCGTGGTGGACGGCGACGGCCGCGTCGAAGGCGTCGTCAGCCGCCGCGACCTGCTCAAGGTGTTCGTCCGCGCCGACGCCGACATCGCCAGGGAGATCCGCGAGGACGTCCTGGAACGCTCGCTGTGGGTGGAGACGCTCGGCGTCGAGGTCGCCGTACGGCAGGGCATCGTCACCCTCAGCGGCTGGATGGACCGGCGCAGCGAGGCCGCCATCGCCGTGCGCATGGTCGCCCGTGTCAACGGCGTCGTGGACGTCATCGACAAGCTCACCTGGAAGCACGACGACACCAAATGGGACAAATGGTGATACGCCGGATGCGCCCGACGCCCGCGCCCGTCCTCACCGGGCAGCGGGACGGGCGCGCGCCGCCCTGACCACCCCCGGCCGCTCCGCCGGCGCGAACAGCTCCAGGACCAGCCGCACACGGGTGCCCGCGGGACCGGTCACGAAGACCACCTCGTCCGACAGGCGCCGCATCAGCCAGATGCCCCGCCCGCCCGCCGCCGACGGCGCCGGCAACGCCTCGCGCTCCAGCACCCCGCCGGGAATGCCGCCGCCGTCGTCGGCCACCTCGCACACCAGCCGGCCGGCCACCGGCCCCTCTCCCGGCCCGGCGTCCTCCCGCCACACCCGTAACCGGCCCCGCCCGCCCCCGTGCTCCACCGCGTTGATCATGCACTCGTTGACCGCCGCCAGGAAATCACCCAGCCGCTCACCGGCCACCCCCTGGACGCGGGCACACGCCAGGACCGCCCGGCGGGTACGCACCAGGCAGCCCTCGTCGAACTCCACCCTGAGCAGCTCCATGTCCCCACTGTCGGCGACGACCCGCGACCGGGACAGTGCCTAAGGTCACAACGACGGGCCACCCAAAGGTCCCGCCACCGCCTCGGCGGGCACGGACACCGCCCGCCCGCCCCCAGCAGGCATACCGGGCACCACCACCACCGGGCACCCCGGCGGCCAGCGCAGGCACGACAACAGCACCGCGCCCAGCCGCCCGTCACCCCGCCGCTGCGCCAGCGACCCCAGCACCAGCAGATCAGCGCCCTCGGCGGCGGCCGGCAGCGCCGTCTCCGCACGCCCCGGCACCAGCCGGCACTCCACCGCCACCCCCGGGCAGGTCTTCCGCACCAGCCCGGCCGCCCGGTCCAGCACCCGCAGCGCGGACAACCGCCGCTCCAGCAGATCACCCGGCGCGCACTGGCGGGCGTACAGGGCGTGGTACGCCACGATCGGCTCCCACGCGTGCACGATCAGCAACCGCCCACCGGGCCCCGCCTCCGCGGCGGCCCACAACAGGGCGGGCTCGGCGGCCGGCGTGCCGTCCACGCCGGCCACGACCAGGCGCCCCGTCATGGCTGCCTGCGCCGTCCCCACACCAGGTAGACGACCGGCCCCAGCGGCTGCACGAAGATCGCCGGCCACCACAGCGCCTTGCGCCCCCGCACCGCCGCCCGCGGCCGCGACCACAGGTCCGCCGCCGCGGCCGAGGTCAGCACCAGCTCGGTCGCCGCCGCCAGCACGAGCATGCGGCGGCGCGGCCTGGACATCTCATTCCATCGCATGACTTGCCCGCCTTCCTCCTCGCGTCGCGCTCCCATCCTCGCCGCGGGTTTTCTTGGTCGCCAGGGCAGGAGGTCCCGAACCCGACGCCTTTACAAAGTAGATCAGGAAGGGTGGAGACCGAACCGCCGCGCGAACGCCTCCAGCTCCTCCCGCTGCGTCCCCGGCTCGGCGGTGGCGGGGCTGACGACCAGCCGGGTCACCCCCTGCGCGGCCATCGCCTCGATGTCGTCCTCCGTCATGTCGATCGTGCCCCAGCGGGTGTACTCCAGGGCCTCGGGGTCGCGTCCCGCCGCGGCGGCCGTGGCGCGCGCCAGGTCCCACTGCTCGGCCCGCTCCCGCGCGTCGAGCCGGCCGCCCGGGAAGTAGCCGTCGCCCCGCAGGCCGGCCCGGCGCGCCGCGGCCCTGCTGGAGCCGCCGACGTGGATCGGCAGGCCCGCGCCGCCGAGCGGCTTCGGGTAGCTGCACAGGCTGTCGAAGGCGAAGAACCGGCCGGCGAAGCCGACGCCCTCCTCCTCCCCCGACCACAGCAGGCGCAGCACGTCGACGGCCTCGTCGGCGCGCCGCCCGCGGGTGGTGAAGTCCACCCCCACCGCGCACGCCTCCCCCGGCAGCGCGCCCACCCCCACGGTGAGCAGCCGCATCCGGCCGCCGGACAACACATCGACGGTGGCCAGCCGCTTGGCCAGGAGCACGGGATGGTGGTACGGCAGGAGCAGCACCGCCGTGCCCAGCAGGACGCGCCGGGTCGCGGCGGCGACGAAGGCCAGCAGGTCCAGGGGGTCGGCGTACGGCAGCGTCGGCGGCAGCTCGAACGGGCCGACCCTGGCGCCCGGGTACAGCACGACGTGCTCAGGGACGTACAGGGACTCGAACCCGCACTCCTCGACAAGCCTGGCGAACTCCACCACCCGCTCCGGATCCATGCCGAAGTGGGCCGTGTTGTAGCTGATCCCGAACTTCACCGTCACTCCTCACTGCTCACAGCGGTCGCCGACAGGCTAGGACCCTGACACCGGCGTCAAGGCAACCGGCGGGCCGCGCGATCTCTTGCGGGCCGGTGACGCGGCGGCTTTAATACGCCGAGATCCGGCCGCCCCACCCGAGGAGCCCGCATGAACGTCGCCGCAGGCCCGCACCGCCTTCCGGCGCCCGGCGGACGGGGGCCGGCCGTCACGTGCCCGTGAAAGTTTCTTTTTCGCCTATCGGGAAAGCGCTTTCCATCCACCGCAGAAAGGACCCGCGATGCGGTTACGCAAGGCCGCCCTCGCCCTGGCCGCCACCCTGTCGACCGCCCTGCCGACCACTCTGGTGACAAGCGCGCTGGTCACCGCCCCCGCCGGCGCCGCCCCGCCGACCAAGCAGATGGAGGACCTCGACCGCGGGCTGATCAGCGTCCGCTCCGGCTCCGGCAACCTCGTCTCCTGGCGGCTGCTCGGCACCGACCCCGACGGCGTCTCCTTCAACCTCTACCGCGGCTCCACCAGGATCGCCGCCGGCCTCACCGCCGCCACGAACTACCTGGACAACGGCGCCGCCGCCGACGCCTCCTACACCGTCAGGGCCGTGGTGGGCGGCGCCGAGCAGGCCGCCTCCCCCGCCTCGCTGCGCTTCACCGGCGGCGCGTACCTGGACGTGCCCATCCAGCCCCCGTCCGGCGGCACCACCCCCGACGGCGTCGCCTACACCTACAGCGCCAACGACGCCGGCGTCGGCGACCTGGACGGCGACGGCCAGTACGAGCTGGTCCTCAAATGGGACCCGTCCAACTCCAAGGACAACTCCCAGTCCGGCTACACCGGCAACGTCTTCGTCGACGCCTACCGGCTCAACGGCACCCGCCTGTGGCGCATCGACCTCGGCCGCAACATCCGGGCCGGCGCGCACTACACCCAGTTCCAGGTCTACGACTACGACGGCGACGGCCGCGCCGAGGTCGCCATGAAGACCGCCGACGGCACCAGGGACGGCGCCGGCACGGTCATCGGCAGCTCCGGCGCCGACTACCGCAACTCCAGCGGCTACGTCCTGTCCGGCCCCGAGTACCTGACCATGTTCAACGGCCTGACCGGCGCCGCCATGTCCACCGTGAGCTACGACCCGCCGCGCGGCACCGTCTCCTCCTGGGGCGACAGCTACGGCAACCGGGTGGACCGCTTCCTGGCCGGCACCGCCTACCTCGACGGCGAGCGCCCGTCGCTGATCATGGCGCGCGGCTACTACACCCGCAGCGTGATCGCCGCCTGGGACTTCCGCAACGGCACGCTCACCAAGCGGTGGACGTTCGACAGCAACTCGGCCGGCTCGCAGTACGCCGGCCAGGGCAGCCACAGCCTGTCCGTCGGCGACGTGGACGGCGACGGCCGCGACGAGATCGTCTACGGCGCGATGGCCGTCAACGACAACGGCACCGGCCTGTGGAGCACCCGCACCGGCCACGGCGACGCCCAGCACCTCGGCGACTTCGACCCGGCGCGGGCGGGCCTCGAGTACTTCAAGGTCAGCGAGGGCACGAGCCAGCCCGGCTCGTTGTACATCGACCCGCGCACCGGCCAGATCCTGTGGCAGACGGCCTCCGGCTCCGACAACGGGCGCGGCGTGGCGGGCGACATCTCGACCGTCCGGGTCGCCTCGGAGTTCTGGTCCGCCGCCGACGGCAACCTGCGCAGCGTCACCGGCAACACCGCCGGGCGCAAGCCGTCCTCGGTCAACTTCCTCGTCTGGTGGGACGGCGACCCGGTGCGCGAGCTGCTCGACCAGACCCGCATCGACAAGTACGGCACGGACGCCGACACCCGCCTGCTGACCGCCTCGGGCGTGCACTCCAACAACGGCACCAAGGCCACCCCGTCGCTGTCGGCCGACCTGTTCGGCGACTGGCGCGAGGAGGTCGTCTGGCCCACCACCGACAACCGCGCGCTGCGCGTCTACTCCACCACCGTCCCGACCGACCGCCGCCTCTACACCCTCATGCACGACCCGCTGTACCGGGTGTCGGTCGCCTGGCAGAACACCGCCTACAACCAGCCGCCGCACACCGGCTTCTTCCTCGGCGACCGCATGCCCACGCCGCCGCGCCCCGACATCTACGTCCGCTGACCGCTCCGCCGGGGGACGCGCCCGTCCCCCGGCGCCGCCTCGTTCAGAAGGTCATGGTGAGGGAAGGTGGCGGTCATGGACGGACAGGACGAGAAGCGCCCCGAGGAGATGCCGCCCGCGGTCGGGCAGGTCAACGGCGAGTCCGACACGCTGGTCGCGCGGGCCGGCGTGGAGGTGCGGCGGACCCCGCGCCCGATCCCCGCCGAGCCGGTCGAGTCGCCGCCCGACCCGGAGCAGGCGGTCGAGGAGGAGCGGCGGGAGGTGGCCGCCGACGGCGGGGAGGAGACGGGCGGCGGGGACGGAGACCCGGGCGCCGAGCCCACCGACTGACCCACACATAACTGTCTATCTCGCATTGACCAGTGATGCGCGGAGGGTCTATCGTCACTGGCGTACGCAGACTAGACAGTGAGGTTCGGCATGAGCGAGACGTCCCGGCTGGCCCGCCGCATGTGGCACCAGCTTGAGCCCCTGCACGCGGTCCTGTACTTCTCCCCCCAGGCGTTCGAGGCGGCCGCCGCCCTCGGGTACGACGTGGAGTCGCGCTGGCCGAGCTACTTCGCCTACCGCACGGCCCCGCTCGGCCCGATCGGCACCCGCCTGGCGACGGCGACGTACTACAGCTTCAGCCCGGCGGCGATCGCCGGGCAGGTGCCCGCCGTATGGGCGGTCGCCACCCCCGGGCAGGTGCTGGACGCGCGGCTGACGGCCGTGGACCGCACGTACCAGAGCCTGGCCGATCAGGAGTGGCTGAGCGGGCCGGAGGTGCGGGAGGCGGCCGAGCTGGCCCGCCGGGCGGCCGAGGGCGCGGGCGTGGAGGGGCGCCCGTTCGCCGCCGCCAACCTGGACCTGCCCTGGCCGGAGGAGCCGCACCTGGCGCTGTGGCAGGCGGCGACCGTGCTGCGCGAGCACCGCGGCGACGGCCACCTCGCGGCCCTGCAGGCCGCGGAGCTGGACGGCTGCGAGGCGCTGGTGTCGTTCGCGGCGATCGGGGCCGCGCCGGTGGAGGCGTTCGAGGGCCGCGGCTGGAGCGAGCAGGAGTGGGCCGCCGCCCGCGACCGCCTGGCCGCGCGAGGGCTGGTGGACGCCGCCGGCCAGGCCACCGAGCGCGGCCGGGCCCTGCGCGACCAGGTCGAGCGGATGACCGACGACCTGGCGGCCGGGCCGTGGCGGCTGCTCGGGCAGGACCGCGCCGACCGGCTGGCCCGGCTCGGCGCGCCACTCCTCGGCGCGGTCTTCGAGGCGGGCCTGCTGCCGATGACCAGCACGCTCGGCATCGCCACCGTCAAGGCCCCCGACTGACCGTCCCGGCCTGGCCGTTCCGTCGAGGTCGCCTACGCTGGAGGTCGCCTACGCTGGAGGTCGCGCCGCCGGACGACGCGTCCCGCCGCACCGGCCGGGCGCACGGGCCCGACTGCCTGAGGAGGGGCGTTGACCGGGAGGACGGCGTTGACGATCGCGCTGGCGGCGCTGCTGGCCGCCGGCTGCGCGGGCGCGCCCGCTCCCCCGTCTCCCCCGTCTTCCCTGTCTCCCCCGCCTCCGTCGGCGAGCGGGTCCGCGCCGGGCGGGCAGGCGCGGGAGAACGGGTGCGCCGCCGCCCGCCCGCTGCGGCCCGGCCGGCACACGATGACGCACGACGGCCTGCGCAGGACGTTCCTGCTGTCCGTCCCCGACGGCGAGGGCCCGCACCCGGTGCTGCTGGACCTGCACGGTCTCGGCTCCAGCGCGGCCGAGGAGGCCGCCTACAGCCGCCTGGCCGTGGAGGGGCCGCGCCGCGGCTACGTCGTGGCCACCCCGCAGGCCGCCGAGGGCCGGATGGGCTGGACGCTGCCCGGCACGTCGGGCCCGGACGACGCCGGCTTCCTCGCCGCCCTGCTCGACCGGCTGGAGCAGGGCCTGTGCGTGGACCGGCGGCGCGAGTTCGCGGCCGGCATGTCGTACGGGGCCGCCATGTCCGCCGCGCTGGTCTGCGCCCTGGACGGCCGGCTGGCGGGCGCGGCGGCCGTGGGCGGCATCAGCGTCGCCCGGCCCTGCGCGCACCCGCGCCCGGCCACGCTGCTCGCCTTCCACGGCACGGCCGACCGCGCGGTCCCGTACCGGGGCGGGCACCCGTTCCCCGACGCCACCGGCACCCTGCGCGCCCTGGCCGACCTGGTGGTGCTGCCGCCGGTGGAGCGGGCCGTGGACGACTGGGCGCGGGCGTTCGGCTGCACCGGCCGCACCGCCTCCCGTCCCGCCGCCGGGGTGCGGCTGCGGGCCTGGACGTCGTGCCCGGGGAGGACGGCGCTGGCGCTGTACACGGTGGACGGGGGCGGCCACACCTGGCCGGGCGCCGTCCAGGTGGCCCGGCTGGGCGTCACCTCCCGCGCCCTGGACGCCACCGCGCTCATCCTCGACGCCTTCGACCGCGCTCCCGCCCGCTGAGCCGGGCCCGGCCCAGCGGCTACCCTTGTCGCCCATGACTCAGGTGGGACACGTGACGGCCCGCGCCCTGCTGCGCCGGCTCGCCGTCGAACAGGCCGAATGCAGGGTGCCCTCGCTCACGGCGGCGATCGTCCGCGACGGGCGGACGGCGTGGTTCGGCGGGCGCGGCCGGGTCGGCGACGGGCCGCCGACCCCCGCCACGCAGTACCGGCTCGGCTCGATCACCAAGTCGATGGTGGCGGTGGTGGTGATGCGGCTGCGCGACGAGGGCGCGCTCGACCTCAACGACCGCCTGGACGCCCACCTGCCCGGCGCGCCGCACGGGCAGCTCACCGTCGCCCAGTTGTTGTCGCACACCGCGGGGCTGAGCGCCGAGCCGCCCACGGACTGGTGGGAGCGCACCCCGGGCGTGCCGGTGGACGACCTGCTCGGGCGGCTCGGGCCCGGGGAGGCCAAGCACCGTCCCGGCCGGCGTTTCCACTACTCCAACGTCGGCTTCGCGCTGCTCGGCGAGCTGGTCGCCCGGCTGCGCGGCGGCACGTGGTGGGAGGCGGTGCGCGGCGAGGTGCTGGCGCCGCTCGGCATGGACGCCACCACGCCGCGGCCCCGCGCCCCGCACGCCACCGGCTACGCCGTGCACCCCTGGGCGGACGTGGTGCTGGCCGAGCCCGAGCACGACGCCGCCGCGATGGGGCCGGCCGGGCAGCTCTGGTCCACGCCGCACGACCTGGCCAGGTGGGCGGCGTTCCTGTGCGGCGACACCGGCGGCGTGCTGTGCCCGGACACCCTGGCCGAGATGCGCGAGCCGGCCGGCGTGGACGACGGCGACGCCTGGACCGGCGGCTACGGCCTCGGCCTGCAGCTCGCCCGCGCCGGCGGGCGGCGCCTGGCCGGGCACACCGGGTCGATGCCGGGCTTCCTCGCCACCGTGTGGGCGGACCCCGCCGAGAGCGTGGGAGTGCTGTTCATGGCCAACACCACGAGCGGGCTGAGCGGGCGGCTGCTCACGGACCTGCTCGACCTCCTGGACGAGCACGAGCCGCGGCTGCCCGACGAGTGGCACCCCGTCGCGGCCGACCCGGACCTGCTGGCGCTGACCGGCCTGTGGCACTGGGGCCCGAAGCCGTACGCGCTGCGGCTGCTGCCGGAGCGGGGCCTGTCGCTGGAGCCGCTGAACGGGGGCGGGCGGGCCTCGCGGTTCGTGCCGCAGGACGACGGGACGTGGCTGGGCCTGGACGGCTACTACGCGGGCGAGACGTTGCGCGTCTCCCCCGGCCACCTGGACCTCAACACGTTCGTCTTCACCCGCGAGCCGTACGACCCGGCCGCGCCGGTCCCCGGCGGCGTCGCCGGGTGGCACGGCTGAGCGGCGTCCCGGACGGCGCGCGCCGCGGCGGTGGCAGCATGGTCGTGTGCGCGTCGGGATCCTGGGGCCGGTAGAGGTCGAGTCGAGAGCCGTCGGCGGCGCCCGGCTGCGCCTGCTCGTGGCGCGGCTGGCCCTGGCCGCCGGGCGCCCGGTCACCGCCGAGGAGCTGACCGGCTGCCTGTGGCCGGAGGAGCCGCCCGCCGACCCGGGCAACGCGCTGCAGTCGCTGGTCTCGCGCCTGCGGCGGGCGCTGCCCGGCGCCGGGGCCCTGGCGTCGGTGCCCGGCGGCTACCGGCTGGACGCCGCGACCGACGCCGGGGCGTTCGAACGGCTCACCGCCGAGGCGCGCCGCCTCGCCGACCCGGCCGGGCGGGCGCGGCTGCTGGGCGAGGCGCTGGCGCTGTGGCGGGGGCCGGCCCTGGGCGAGGTGGCCGGGCACCCGTCCCTCGTGGGTCACGCCGTCCGGCTGGAGGAGGCCCGGCTGGCGGCCGTCGAGGACCGCGCCGAAGCGCTCCTCGACAGCCACGCGGGAGGGCTGGACGACGTCCTCGCCGGGCTGGCCGGCGAGCTGGGCGGGCAGGCCGCCCGGCACCCCCTGCGCGAGCGCCTGCACGCCCTGCGGGTCCGGGCCCTGCACGCGGCCGGCCGCCGCGCCGAGGCGCTGGCGGCGTACGAGGAGTGCCGCCGCGCCCTGGCCGCCGAGCTGGGCGCCGATCCAGGCCCCGAGCTGCGCGAGGCCCACCTGGCGGTGCTGCGGGCCGAGCCGCCCCGCCCGCGGCGCACCAACCTGCGCGCCCCGCTGACCAGCTTCGTCGGCCGCGACGCCGAGCTGGCCCGGGTCCGCGACCGGCTGCGCGCCGGCCGCCTGGTCACGCTGGTCGGGCCCGGCGGCGCGGGCAAGACCCGGCTGGCGACCACGGCCGCCGCGGCGCTGCTGCCGGAGCACACGGCGGTGTGGCTGGTGGAGCTGGCCGCGGTCACCGACCCGGGCGACGTGCCGCAGGCGGTGCTGTCCGTGCTCGGCGACCAACTGCCCGCGGGCCGCCCGGCGGGCCCGGCCGGCACGGTGGAGACGCTGGCCGAGGTGCTGGCGCCCGGCCGTGTCCTGCTGGTGCTGGACAACTGCGAGCACGTCGTCGAGGCCGCCGCCCGGCTGGCCGAGGAGCTGCTGGGCCGCTGCCCGCGGCTGAAGGTGCTGGCCACCGGCCGCGAGCCGCTCAACATCCTCGGCGAGGCGCTGAGCCCCGTCCCGCCGCTGCCGCCGGAGCCCGCCGTGCGGCTGCTGGCCGACCGCGCCGCCGCCGTCGAGCCCGGCCTCGTCCTCGATCCGGAGGTCGCCGCCGAGATCTGCCGCCGCCTGGACGGCCTGCCGCTCGCCATCGAGCTGGCCGCGGCGCGGCTGCGCGCCCTGACCCCGCGCGAGCTGGCCGACCGGCTGGACGACCGTTTCCTGCTGCTGACCGGCGGCAGCCGCACCGCGCTGCCCCGCCACCAGACGCTGCGCGCCGTCGTCGCCTGGAGCTGGGACCTGCTCGACGACGGCGAGCGCGCCCTGGCCGAGCAGCTGGCCGTCTTCGCGGGCGGCTTCGGGCTGGCCGCCGCCGAGCGCGCCGGCGGCACGCTCGACCAGCTCGCCGCCCTGGTCGGCAAGTCCCTCGTGCAGCCGGCCGGGCACGGCCGCTACCGCATGCTGGAGACGATCAGGGAGTACGGGCTGGAGCGGCTGTCGTCGGCCGGCCGCCTGGCCGAGGCGCGGGCCCGGCACGCCGCCTACTACCGTGACCTGGCCGAGGAGGCCGAGCCGCATCTGCGCGGTCAGGAGCAGCTCGCCTGGATCGACCGGCTGCTGGCCGAGCACGACAACGTCCTGGCCGCCCTGCACCACGCCGCCGACACCGGCGACGCCGCGACCGCGCTGCGGCTGGCCGCCGCGATGGGCACGTTCTGGGTGATCCGCGGCTTCGGCGTCGAGTCGATGGCCTGGCTGGAACGCGCGCTCGCCATGCCGGGCCGGGCCCCGGACGAGGCCCGCCTGATCGCCACCGCCGTCTACCTGATCAACGGGGCGCTGGCCGGCGGGCACACCAGGATCGAGTCCGCGCTGCGGGAGCTGCGCCGCGCCGCCGCCGCGGTGGACCCGCTGACCGAGCACCCGGTGCTGGCGATGTTGCAGCCGGCGCTGGCCCTGTTCACCGACGACTCGGCGCTCGGCATGAAAGTGGTCGAGCGGCGGCTCGGCCATCCCGACCCGTGGACGCGCGGCATGCTGTACGTGGTGCGGGCCGCGCTGAAGGAGAACGACGGCGACATGGCGGGCTCGCGCGACGACCTGCTGGCCGGGTGCGCGCAGCTCCGGCTGGCCGGCGAGCGGTGGGGGCTGTCGATGGCGCTGACGTCGCTGGCCGAGACGCACGCGGTGTTCGGCGCGTTCGAGGCGGCGCTCGCGGCCATGGACGAGGCCATGACGCTGCTGCGGGAGCTGAACCCGGAGGCCGGCCTGCTGCACCAGCAGGGCTGGAAGGCGCTGATCCGGATCCGGATGGGCGACGTGGAGCGGGCGCGGGCCGAGCTGCGCGCGATGCTGGAGCCCGGCGGCGACCCGCCGGACCGCGACGTGGCCTTCGCCCATCTCGGGCTGGGCGACCTGGCCCGGCTGGAGGGCGACCTGGCGGGGGCGGAGCGGTCGTACGAGCGGGCCGCGGAGCTGCTGGAGGCGACGTACGCGGTCGCGCCGCAGTTCCGGGCCCTGGTCGAGGCCGGCCGGGCGCACCTGGCGATGGAGCGGGGGACGCCGGAGGCGGCGGCGGGGCACCTGGTGGCGGCGGTGGAGCTGACGTTGCAGGCCAGGGACATGCCGGTGCTGGCCAGGGTCGCCGTCGCCGCGGCCGGGCTGCGGGACGCGCTGGGCGAGCCGGAGCGGGCGGCGACGCTGGCGGGCGCGGCGGAGCGGCTGCGCGGCGCGCCCGACGTGGGCAACCCGGACGTGGTGCGGCTGGTGTCGCGGCTGCGCGAGAGCCTGGGCGAGGCCGGGTACGCCGCCGCCTTCGCCCGCGGGCACGCGTTGCCGCCGGCCGAGGCGCTGTCCCTGGTCCGCGCCGCGACGACCCCCGAGCCCACCCCGAGGGGCTGAGCCGGTCGACCGGCCGGGGCCGGGCGGTCAGGGGCGGGCGGCCGGGACCGGGCCGGCGGTGAGGGGGATCACCGTGCGGTACTTGCCGCCGGCCGACTGCCGTGGCGGCTCGGCGGCCCGTTCGACGGTGACGTGCGCGAGCCCCTGCGCGGCCAGCAGGCCGGTGAGCCCGTCGCGCACGGCCTGCCACACCGTCTCGGGGTCGGCTCCCGCCGCGGGCCGCAGCCGCACCTGGAGCGCCGCCGGCCCGCTCTGCACGACCTGGTACTGCTCGACGCCGGGCGTGCGGTCGGCCAGCGTGGCGAGGGCCAGCGGCGCGACGGAGACCTGCCCGCCGTCCGCGCCGGGGAAGGTGAGCACGTCGGCCGCCCGTCCCTGGACGCGCAGCGCGGGCCGCAGGTCGCCGCACGGGCACGGGCCGGGCCGCATCAGCACGGAGTCGCCGAGGTCGTAGCGGAGGATCGGCTGGACGCGGTTGGCGAGGTTGCTGAGCAGGACGGTGTGGGAGTACTCGCCGGGCGGCGTGGGCCGGTGCCCGGCGTCGACCGGCTCCAGCACCGCCCAGTCGGTGTTGACGTGGTACCAGCCCTCGGCGCAGCCGTCGCTGAGGAACGTGCACTCGGTGCCTCCGTACGGGGCGCGGATCAGGGCGTCGGGGAAGGCGGCGGCGATGCGCCCGTGCTCGCCCGCGCTCAGGCTCTCCCCGGCGGGCTCCACGAGGACGGGGTCGATGCGCAGCCGTCCGGCCGCCTGCTCGGCGGCCAGCAGCGCGATGACGCTGCCGTAGCCGAGCAGGACCGCGGGCCGGTACCGGTTGAGCGCGGCGACCAGCTCCGGCAGCGGCCGGTGCACCGAGAACAGTTCGAAGCGGCGGCTGACCGGCCCGAGCCGGGTCGCGCCGGCGGCGGCCATGAAGTGCCCGCCGGTGGCGATCAGCCCGGCCAGCCGGCCGCCGCGGGCGACGACGCGGGCCAGGCCGGCCGCGCCGAGCCAGGACAGCCGCATGCGGGCGGCGAGGACGATGCTGACCGCGACGGCGCGCTCGTCGGCGAGGAAGACGCCCGGAGGCGGGACGGCCCGGCGGGGAGGGGAACCCACATTGCCGTGGTCGACGGCCGCGCCTGCCGCGCGGATTGTGATCAAGAACGTGACCCCGGACGTCTCCAGCGCGATGAGCGCCCTGCACGAGGCCGCCTTCACCGCGGCCGACGCGGCGGGCGTCGAGCCGGAGCTGCTCCAGCTGATCAAGATCCGCGCGTCCCAGATCAACGGCTGCTCGTCGTCGCTGGCCCGCCACACGCGGGCCGCGCGGGCGGCCGGCCAGAGCGAGCAGCGCCTGCGCGACGTGCGGGCCTGGCGCAACAGCAAGGTGCTGACCCGCCGGGAGCAGGCCGCGCTGTCGCTCACCGAGGCGATCACGCTGGTCTTCGCCGGCCAGGTCCCCGACAGCGTGTACGCCGAGGCGGCCCGCGTCTTCGACGAGACCCAGCTCGCGGCGCTGATCTGGGCCGCGACCGTGATCAACGCCCACAACCGCATCGCGATCGCCACCCGCCTGGAGGGCAGCGGCGCGCCCCCGGTCGCCGCCGCCGGCTGACCGCCCCGCCCCCGCTGGGCAACCCACGCGGCCCGGGCCGCCCCGGCGGACCGGGCGGTCAGGCGCGGCGGCGGTAGGCGGCGACCGCGAGCGGCGCGAACACGGCCAGCATCAGCACGCCCGACGCCAGTGTCCACCACACGCCGGTGGCGGCCTCGCCGCCCAGCATGAGGGCGCGGGCTGCGTCCATGGCGTGGTTGACCGGGTTGATCGAGACCCAGGTCTGCAGCCAGCCGGGCAGCGTGTCCTTCGGCGTGATCATGCTGGTGCCGAACGTCAGCGGGAACAACACCAGGAACGCCGTCCCCTGCACGCCGCCCGGCTCCCGCATCAGCATGCCCAGCAGCACGAACGCCCAGCTCACGCAGAACGCCAGGAAGATCGCCAGCAGGCAGGCCGCCACCACGGGCACCACTCCCGTCCGCGCCCGGAAGCCCAGCGCGTAGCCGAAGCCGAGCAGCACCACGACCGCGACGACGTACCGGATGAGGTCGCCGAGCACCGAGCCGATGAGCGGCGCGGCGCGGCTGATCGGCAGGCTGCGGAACCGGTCGAAGACGCCCTTCTTGATGTCGGTGTTGAGGCTGACGCCGGTGGCCATGCCGCCGAACAGCACGGTCTGCACCATGATCGCGGGCAGCAGGAACTGCAGGTAGTCGCCCGTCGAGCCGGCGACCGCGCCGCCGAGCAGGAACACGTAGATGACGACGAACACGATCGGCTGCAGGGTGACGTCCAGCAGCTGCTCGGGGGTGCGCAGGGTCTTGCGGACGCTGCGGCCGGCCAGCGCCAGGCTGTGCCGGGCCAGGGCGACCAGGCGCCCGCCCGCCCGGCCGGGGCGGGGAACGGCGCGCGCCACGGCGCCGGCGGTGCCGGGTGTCCTCGTGGCGGTCATGCCGCGTCCTCCTGCTCGTCGCGCCGCTGCTCCGGCTGCTCGTCGGCGCGGTGGCCGGTGAGGGTGAAGAACACCTCGTCCAGGCTGGGCAGCCGGAGCGACAGCTCGGTGACGGCGACGCCGGCCGCGTCCAGCCTGCGGACGATCTCGGTGAAGGCGGCGTCGCCGGGCACCGGCACGGTCACGACGTCCCGGCCCGGCGACTCGGCGGGGCGGCCCGCGACGGCCTCGGCGATCGCCGCCGCCTCGGCCAGCCGGGACGGGTCCGCCGGGCGCACCAGCACGGTCTGGCCGCCGACGACCCGCTTGAGCTCGGCGGCGGTGCCGTGCGCGATCACCCGGCCGTGGTCGACGACCGAGATGGCGTCGGCCAGGGCGTCGGCCTCCTCCAGGTACTGGGTGGTCAGCAGGATGGTGACCCCGTCGGCGACCAGGCGGCGGACGATCGCCCACACGTCCTCCCGCTTGGCCGGGTCCAGGCCCGTGGTGGGCTCGTCCAGGAAGATCACGTCGGGGCGGCCGACGAGGCTCGCGGCCAGGTCGAGGCGGCGGCGCATGCCGCCCGAGTAGGTGCCGGCGCGCCGGCCGGCGGCCTCGGCCAGGCCGAAGTCCGCCAGCAGCGCAGCGGCGCGGGCCTTGGCCTCGCGGGCGGTCAGGTCGAGCAGGCGGCCGACGAGGACCAGGTTCTCCGCGCCGGTCAGGTCCTCGTCGACGGAGGCGTACTGGCCGGTCAGGCCGATGAGGCGGCGGACGCGGGCGGGGTGGCGGACGACGTCCAGGCCGCCGACGGCCGCCCGGCCGGCGTCGGGACGCAGCAGCGTGGCCAGCACGCGCACGGCCGTGGTCTTGCCGGCGCCGTTGGGTCCGAGGACGCCGAGGACGGTGCCGGGCGGGGCGGACAAGGAGATGCCGTCGAGGGCCGTGGTCCTGCCGAAGCGTTTGACCAGGCCCTCGGCTTCGAAGGCGTTCATGCGGCCATGGTGGCGGGCGGCGCTGGCATCTCCCGCACAGATCGCTGTCAGGCCGCCGCCCGCCTGTCAGGCGGTGAGCGCGCGGGCCAGGTCGGCCGCCGGGCCGGGCGGGAGGGCGCCGTGCAGGAGCTCGACGCGGTGGACGAGCCGCGGCGCCCCCACCGGCACCCCGACCGGCCCTTCCGCCGGTGCGGCGGGTGGCCGCGGCGGCAGGGCCGAGGCGGGCAGCAGGGTGAGGCCGTGGCCCGCGGCGACGAGCGCGACCACGGTCCGCACGTCGTCGCCCCGGTGCTCCAGCCCCGTGGGGAAGCCGTCCCCCACCAGGTCGCGCAGCCGCGGCAGCGGGCACAGCGGCGTCTGCAGCCAGCGCGCGTCGACCAGGTCGGCCAGCCGCAGCGCCGCCCGCCGGGCCAGCGGGTGGTCCGCGGGCAGCGCCACGACCAGGTCCTCCTCACCCGCCCCGATCGTGGTGAGCGGGCCGGCGTCCGGGGCCGCAGCGGGTCGCTGGGCGCGGCGATGCCGTCCACCAGCCCCAGGTCCGCCTCCCCCGGCGACCATCGCCGCGACCCGCTCGCGCCCGCACGTCACCACTGTCACCTCCAGGCGCGGCTGCGCGGCCCGCGCCCGCGCCAGCCGGCCGGCCAGCGTGGCGTTGACGCCGAGCGGGCTCGCGGCCAGCGTCAGCCGGTGGCGTGGCCCGCCGGCGGCCCGCAGCACGTCGGCGCGGGCCGCGCGCAGGCGCAGCAGCAGCGGCTCGGCGTGCTCCAGCAGCCGCCGCCCCGCCGGGGTCGGCTCCACGGGACGGCGGCTCAGCAGCGGCAGCCCGAGGTCGGCCTCCAGCGCGGCGATCTGCTGGGAGATCGCCGACTGGGTGTAGCCGAGCTCGGCGGCGGCGGCCGAGAACGAGCCGTGCCGCGCCACGGTCACGAACGTCGTCAGCAGATGCGGGTCCATCAGCACCGCTTATATCAGATGCAGGAATCATCGTTGGCGCTTAACCAGTAGGGGACGCCACGATGGGGGCATGAGAATCGCCCTCGTCGGGGACCGCTCCCCGAGCGTCCGTTCGCACGTCCGCGTCCCCCTCGTCATGCAGGCCGTACGGGAGCACGACGGCATCGCCCTCGACCCGTACTGGATCCCGACCACCGACGTCGCCGGCCTGGACGCTCTCGACGGCTTCGACGGCGTCTGGCTGCTGCCCGGCAGCCCGTACCGGGACGAGGCGGGCGCGATCGAGGCCGTCCGCGCGGCCCGGGAGGGCGGCGTGCCGTTCCTCGGCACCTGCGCCGGGTTCCAGCACATGCTCCTGGAGTACGCGCGCCACGTGTGCGGCCTGGACGTGGCGCACGCCGAGAACGAGCCGGGCGGCGCCCGCGACTTTCTGCTCACCCCGCTGGCCTGCTCCCTGGCCGGCCACGAGAGCCTGGTCCGCCTCTCCCCCGGCACCCTCGCCGGACGGATCGTGGCGGCGCGCGAGACCATGGAGTCCTACGTCTGCTCCTACGGGCTGAACGAGGCGTACAAGGAGGCGCTGACCGCCGGCGGGCTGGTGTTCTCCGGTCACGCCGCCGACGACGGCACCGCCCGCGTCGCCGAGCTGCCCGGCCACCCGTTCTTCCTGGCCACGCTGTTCCAGCCGGAGCTGGCCGAGCGGCGCGACCGGCCGCACCCGGTCATCTCGGCGTTCGCGGCGGCCGTCGCCCGGCACGCCGCCGCGGCCCGCGTCTGACCCCGCGACGCGGCGGGCCTCTCCCCGACGGGGCGGTAGCGTGATCGCATGCGGGCGGAGGAGATCAGGCGGGTGGGCGGCGCGCTGCGCGCCGAGGTGACGGCGGTGCGGACGCTGGCCGGTGGTTACTCCCACGAGACCTGCCTGCTGACCCTGTCCGGGCGGGACGCGGTCGTCGCGCGGCTCGGCGGGCCGGATCCGGCGGTGGAGGCCGCGGTCATGGCGCGGGCGCGGGCCGTGGTGCCCGTGCCGGAGGTGCTGACGGTGCTGCCCGCCGCGCCCGGCTGCCGGGCGGTCATGCTGCTGGAGCACGTCGCCGGCACGCCGCTCGGCGACGTCCTCGACCACACCCTCGGCGACGTCCGGGCTGACGGCCGGGCTGACGGCCGGGCTGACGGCCGCGGCGGCGCCGGGGACGTGGGCGGCGAGGAGTTGCGCGGGCTCGGGGCCGAGGTGGGACGGGTGGTGGCGGCCGTCGGGGGCGTGCGGTTCGAGCGGCCGGGGTTCTTCACCGGCGAGGCGCTGACGCCCGGGATGGAGCAGCCGTGGTCGGCGCAGCTCCCCAGCTTCGCGGCCTCCTGCATGGCCGCCGAGCCCGTCCTGGGACGGCTGGACGCCGCCACGCGGCGGGGCTGGGCCGCGCTGTGCGCCGCGCACGCGCCCGCGCTCGCCCGGGTCGAGCGGCACAGCCGGCTCGCGCACGCGGACGCCAACCCCAAGAACATCCTGGTCAGCCGCGCGCCGGGCGGGGGCTGGCGGGTCAGCGCGCTGCTGGACTGGGAGTTCGCCTACGCGGGGAGCCCGTACGGGGACGCGGCGAACATGCTGCGGTTCGCGGCCGACTACCCGGCGCCGTTCGTGGCCGGGTTCCGCGCCGCCTTCGCCGCCGGGCTGCCGGCCGACCTGCCGCCCGATCGTGACTGGGCGTACCTGGGGCGGGTGCTGGACATGTTCGCCCTCAGCGACCTGGTGACACGGGCCCGGACGAACGTGGTGGTGGAGCGGGCGGCCGAGGAGATCCGCCGCTGGGTCGCGCACGGCGTCCCGGACGCCCCTTCGACGACGCATCAGGGGGCCCCTCGGCGGGCGTGAGCCCGGCGCGGGTTCAGGCGCGGGTGACGTCCCGCGCCGCCGGGGCCTCGCGGGCGGCGAGCGCGGCCAGCTTGCGCAGGCTGTGCCGGAACACGGCCGTCGCCGGCGGACGCACCAGCGGCCACCCCGCCCGGCCCGCCGCCCCGAACGGCAGCAGCAGCTCCTCCGCCCAGATCACCCGGCTCCCGCCCGGGCGCGCCCGCACCCGGAACGCGCCCCGGCCGCGCACCACCCGCCCGGTGTGCTCCATGACGACCAGCTCGGGCGGCTCCCACCGGGTGACTGTCATCGTGTCCAGCACCCCGAACGGCCACACCCCGGTGTACGCCTCGACCGCGTCCGGGCCCACCTCGCGCGTCGTGGTCAGGAACATCCACTCCCGCTGCCGGGACCAGTCGGTCATCAGCGCGAACACCTGCTCCTGCGGCGCCGCCACCTCGACGGCGGCCCCCACGTACACGGCTCTGCCCACTGCGCCCCCTGCCTGTCCCGTCCCCCCTCCTACCCGCTCCGCCGGGACCTGATCGCGGGCCGTCCTGCTACCGTGCCGTCCGTGGACGACCCGAGCAGGCATCTGCGGCCGGTCCCCGGGCAGCGGTTGCGGTTCGGCCAGGGCGCCCCGGGCATCGAACGCCTGGAGGCCAGTCTCACCGGGGTGGCGTTCGGCACGCACCGCCACGACACCTACGCCGTCGGCGTGACGCTGAGCGGCGTGCAGACGTTCCGGTACCGGGGCGAGCGGCGGCACTGCCTGCCGGGCGAGTGGCACGTCCTGCACCCGGACGAGCCGCACGACGGCGCGGCGGGCACCGACGAGGGGTTCGGGTACCGGATCCTGTACGTGGATCCGCACCTGGTGCGGGAGGCGCTGGGCGGGGGGCCGCTGCCGTTCGTGGCCGACCCGATCGTGCGGCCGTCGGGGATGCACCCGTCGCTGCTGGAGTGCCTGCGCCGGATGGACGAGCCGCTGGAGGAGCTCGCGCGGCTGGAGGTGGCGCTGCTGGTGGCCGCCGCGTTGCGCCGGCACTCGGGAGTCACGGCGGTGCCCGCGCGGGGGCCGCTGGCGTCGGCGGCGCTGGCGCGGGCGCGCGAGCTGATCGCCGCCGATCCGGCCGTGCGGCGGACGGTGGCGGAGCTGGAGCGGGTGTCCGGGCTCGACCGGTGGACGCTGGCCCGGCAGTTCCGGGCCGCGTTCGGCACCAGCCCGACCCGGTTCCGTACGATGCGGCAGCTCGACCTGGTGCGGGACGCGCTGCGGCGCGGCACGCCGCTGCCGGAGGCGGCGCTGGGGGCGGGGTTCGCCGACCAGAGCCACATGACGCGGATGTTCCGGCGCGCCTACGGCCTCACCCCCGGCCGGTGGCTGGCCGCCCAGGCCGGGACCGGGTAGCCGCCGCGTCCCCTCCGGCGGCCTCCGCTCCTGCGGACGCCGCCGTCCTGGCCTCGATCGCGCGGATCACGGCCACCATGTCGAGCCCGCCGTGCCCGAGCGCCAGCGTCTCGGCGAACAGCTCGTGGCAGACGTCCAGCAGCGGTGACGCCAGGCCGCGGGCCCGCGCCGCCTCGGCGATGAGCCGGTTGTTCTTCAGCACGTCGGCGATCGCCGCCTGCGCGGTGTGCTCGCCCTCGGCCAGCTTGCGCGTCTTGACCCGCGACACCTCGCTGGCCATCGGGCCGGCGTCGAGCACCTGCGCGAAGGTGTCCAGGTCCAGGCCGTGCCCGGCGGCGAAGTGCACCGCCTCGGACAGGCCGCCGACCATCGTGACGAGGAACAGGTTCACCGCCAGCTTCATCAGCAGCGCGCCCGGCACCGGCCCGCACGGCACCGTACGGGCGCACATGGGGGCCAGCAGGGGCCGCACCTCCGCCACCGTGTCGGGCTCGCCCGCCAGCATGGCCACCAGCCGGCCGGCCTCGGCGGGGCCGCGCGAGCCCGACACGGGCGCCTCCACGTACCGGCCGCCCGCCGTCCGCACGTCGGCGGCCAGGCCCGACGAGTACGCGGGCGAGGTCGTCCCCATGTGCACCACGACCCGGCCGGCCACGCGGGCGGCGAAGCCCGGGGCGCCGCGGTCCAGCACGGCGTCCATTGCCGCCTCGTCGGCCAGCATGAGCAGCACCACCCCGGCCTGCCGGAACACCTCGGCCGGGCTCGCCGCCACCCTCGCCCCGGCCGCCCGCAGCTCGCCGGCGCGGCCCGGGGTGCGGTTCCACACGACCAGCGGGGTGCCCGCCCTGGCCAGGTTGAGCGCCATCGGCCGCCCCATGATCCCCAGCCCGATGAACCCCGCCACCGCCGTCATGCCCTGCCCCTCCCGCCGCCCGTCCCGGCCGGGTGACCGGGACGTCCGTTGTAGCGGAGAAGGCGGGCCGCCGTCTTGAACGGTTGTGACCGCACCGGCGGCTGCCCGGCCCGGGAGGGGGAGGAGGCCGGGCCGGACGCCGGGACTCGGGCGGGCGGGAAGGCCGGAATAGAGGGGGCAGGAAGGCCGTTGGCCCGGATGCGGTCCCCGGCCCGGGGTCCGTCCGGACGAGACGCGCCGTACCCGGCCTGCGAAGACGACGCTCCCCCTTGACGAAGAGAGGAGCCGTCATGGCCTGGGTGCTCATTGTCGCGGCCGGTCTGTTCGAGGTCGCCATGGCCTACTCGCTCAAGCTCAGCGACGGGTTCTCCGCGCTGTGGCCGAGCGTGGCGTTCGGCGTCGCGGCCGTGCTGTCGTTCGGGCTGCTGGCGCTGGCGCTGAAGAACCTGGAGGTCGGCACCGCCTACGCCGTCTGGACCGGCATCGGGGCGGTCGGCACCGCCGCCGTCGGCATGATCGTGCTGGGCGAGAGCGCGTCCCCGCTGAAGCTGGTCTCGATCGGGCTGATCCTCTGCGGCGTCGTCGGCCTCAACCTGGCCGGGGCCGGCCACTGACGCGTACGCGGGGCGTCACGGCTTACCCTGGGCATGAGGTGATTCGCCCATGTTCGAGCCACCCGTGCTGCCGCACCGTTACGTGCCCTGGACCGACCCCGACGACCCGGACGCCGCCGAGGAGTGCCGCGTGTGCGGCGGCGAGCCGGACCCGCGCCGTCCCGGCCTGCACCGGGACGAGATCGCGCCCGAGCCGGCCGCCGACCCCGCCGAGCTGCCGCTGCCCGAGCACCTGGTGCGGCTCGTCCGGGCGGAGCTGGCCGAGGCGCCCGTGCCGCTGCTGGACTCCCAGCTCGACGTCCTGGCCCGGCGGGTCGCCCTCGGCCTCTACCTGCGCGGCGCGATCAGGCCCCGCCGCTCGGACTGGCGCCCGCCCGCGGGTCACGCGGCCTGACGCGGACGCCGGCCCGGCCGTACGGTGACGTGGCCGTCACGTCTCCAGCGACATGTACAGGCGGGTGCCCCGGGGCGCGAAGCCGAGGCGTTCGTAGACGCGGCGCGAGCCGTCGCCCCCGTACTCCAGCCAGACCGTCTCCGCGCCCTGGCCGAACATGGCCGCGGTCACGGCGGCGGTGACCGCGGCGGCGATGCCGCGGGCGCGCCAGGCAGGCCGGGTGCCCACCCCGGCGAGCTCGGCGGTGCCGGCGGCGGGCGGCGAGCAGGAGGCCGCGCCCGCGCAGCCGCCGCCGGGCGCGCGGACGAAGCGCACCGCCCGCCGCTGTCCTGGGTGCGCCGCAGCCGGGCGGCGCCGGCGGGCGAGGGCGGGAACTCGCCGCCGAACGCCTCCGACAGGGCCGCGTCGACGGCGAGGTAGTCCTCGTCCGTGTCCGGGACCTCGGCGACGTGCCCGGTGCGGGGCGGGGTCAGCTCGGCCGGGGCGCAGACCAGGTAGGAGTGCTCGGCCTCCACGCCGAACCCGGCGGCGCGCAGGGCGTCCGCCACGCCGGGCGCGGCGTCGGGGGCGAACTCCAGCCTGGGCCTGAGCCCCCGTTCGCGGAAGACGGCGACCAGCGCGGCGACGTCCGCCGGGGTGGGCCGGGCGCCGCGCAGCGGGGTGGCGTAGTTGACGAACGGGCTGTCGGTGCCGGGGTCGATGCCCGCGACGAAGCCACCGGTCTCGATGACCACGGGACGGCGGCGGAGGTTGGCGATGGCGAAGCTCTGGACGTCGGTGCCCAAGGTGATGATGTCCTCACGTCAATGAGTGCTGATTCAGGGGAAGATCAACGTGGGGCCGCCGTGAGGAGACGGGCGCGGCACGTGACGCCTGCCGGCCGGGATGGCAGGGCAGGCGGGTCAGTGCCGGCGGCGGCCGCTGCGGGACGCCGAGACCATGGACTTCAGATCCTTCGCATCATGGGTGACCACGCGCCGGACGGGCACGGCCAAGGTCACTGTGGCACACCCGGCGACGCGGGGCAACTCCCGATCCGCAGGGCGCAAGGCGGCGTCACCGGCCGCCGGTGAACGGGGCCTCGCCCTCCTTGAGCGGCCGGAAGCGCAGCGCCGACCACACCTCGTCGATCGCGACCTGGCCGTTGGGCCGCAGGCCGTACTCGCCGGCGATGGGCCACAGCGTGTCGCGGTTGATGTCGGAGCGGTTGCCCTTGGGGTAGGCCACCCACAGCACCCCGGGCGCGGCGAGGCCGGCGCGGTGGCGGCCGAGCAGGTCGCGGGCCGCGGCGGCGTCGGCGGCGAAGACGACCGCGACCCCGGCCTCCGCCAGGTCCTCGGCGTGGCGGGCGCCCTCGGGCAGCGGCTCGACCAGCGGGCGGTGCGCGGCGTCGGACACCCAGACGGCGGTGCCCGGCTTGACGAGCAGCTTGGCGGCGGCGGTCTTGGCGGTCACGGTCAGCTCCTCGTGTAGGTCAGGTTCAGGACGCCGGTGGCGAAGGTGGCGGAGCGGGTGAGCGTCAGCGGGACGCGGCCGGGGTCGCCGTCGAACAAGCGCTTGCCGGCGCCGACGACGATCGGGTGCAGCAGCAGGTTGAGCTCGTCCAGCAGGCCGTCGCGCAGCAGGGCGGTGACCAGGGTGGGGCTGCCGGTGATCGAGATGTCACCGCCGGGCCGCTCCTTGAGCCGGGCCAGCTCGGCGGTGACGTCGCCGGTGATGACGGTGGTGTTCTGCCAGGTCGGGGTAGTGAGGGTGGCGGAGACGACGTACTTGTCGACGGCGTTGAGCCGGGCGGCCATCGGGTCCTTCTCCGGGTCCTGGTGGGGCCAGTGGGCGGCGAACTCCTCGTACGTGCGCCGCCCCAGCAGCAGGACGTCCGACGCCTGCATCTGGCGGCCGACCTCCTCCCCCATCTCCTCGTTGAAGTAGGGGAAGTGCCAGGTCTCGGGGGCTTCGACGACGCCGTCGAGTGAGATGAACAGCCCCGCGACGATCTTCCTCATGGTCGGGCTCCTCGTCCGTTCGGTGGAATGCCCCAACCCTGGCACCGAATAATTAAATTGTCAAGGCAGGTTCTATTGTCGGAGGAGCTGGTCAAGGTCGGGGGCGTAGACCGTCATCCAGTGCGGGTGGAGCCGGTAGTAGACGACCTCCTCGTCCCAGTCGAAGGCGTCGGCGCCGTAGAAGTCCTTGAAGTACGCCAGCAGGTACGGCCAGTCCGCGGCCGGCTCCCCGTCCCGCGGGTTCAGGACCTCCACCGTGCCGTGCGCGAACACCCCCAGGTCCTCCCCGCGCAGGTGCGCGACGCTGGCCGCGGGACGGGCGGCCAGGTGGCGGGCCTTGGCGGCGGTGCGCGCCGTGCCGAAGCACCACCGGCCGTGCAGGAAGTGCCCGTCGGCGCCGCTGATCCGCGGCTCGCCCTTCGCCGTGACGGTGGACAGGGCGAGCGTGCACATGCCGACCAGGATCCGGGTGAGCTGCTCGGCGGTCGCGGTGCGATCGGTGACGATCGAGCGGAGGTGAGAGGTGGAGCGGGAGAGCGAGGCATCGAGGAGAGCCTGAAGCTCCTTGAGCTGCTCCGGCGTTTCGCGCATGGAATTCCTTAGGTGTGTCGGTCCTACGGGAACCATGCTCGGCGCGAAAGCCGACACCTTGTGGCATGTTTTCGGGGAGATCAGGGCGCCGGCAGCACCGCCGTGATCGTCGTCGGGCCGCCGGCGGGGCTGTCCACCTCGAAGCGCCCGTCCAGCGCCGCCACCCGCCCGGCCAGCCCGGTCAGGCCGCCGCCCGCGGCGTCGGCGCCGCCCCGGCCGTCGTCGCGCACCCGCACCACGACCGCGCCGTCCTCCTCGTGCACCTCGACCACGATGAGGCCGGCCCGCGCGTGCTTGGCGGCGTTCGTGACGGCCTCGCACATGACGAAGTACGCCGCCGTCTCCACCGCGCGCGGCGGCCGGCGGGGCAGCTCGCAGGCCACCTTGACCGGGACGCCGGACCGCTCGGCCACGCCCGCCAGCGCCTCGCCCAGCCCGAGCGCGTCCAGCCCGCTCGGGTAGACCCGCCAGGCCACCTCGCGCAGCTCGGCGAGGGCCTGCTGCGCCTCCTGGTGCGCCTGCTCCAGCAGCTCGGGCCGGCCCCGGCGGGCGCGGCCGACCAGCATCGACAGGGCGACCAGGCGTTGCTGGAGGCCGTCGTGCAGGTCGCGTTCGATGCGCCGCCGTTCGGCGTCGACGGCGGCGACGACGTTCGCGCGGCTCTCGGCCAGCTCGGCGATCCTGCGTTCCAGCCGCTCGGTGCGGCCCGGGCCGAGCAGGCGCCCGGCCAGGGCGCGTTCCAGCAGGTGCGCGCCGGCCACCCCCGACAGGTCGAGGAACAGCAGCACGATCCCCGCCACCAGCAGGTACGTCACGAGCGGCGGCGACGGGGCCATCCCGTCGAACGCCTCCCCCCGCCCCCACGCCAGGGCGGCGAGCACCGCCATGCGCGCCCCGAGCACGAGCAGCGCGACCACCAGCCCGCCCAGCACGCCGACCGGCACGCGGGCGGCCAGGTAGCGGAAGGCGCGGGCCTCGCCGCCCGGCTCCAGCGCGTCCAGGGCGGCCGGGTCCAGCCGCAGGCGGCGGGCCTCCAGCGCGGCCAGCCGGCGGGCCGCCGCGCCGGCTCGCCTGTTGCCGGAGACAGGCAGCGCGAGCAGGACGAACACCAGCTCGGCGAGTGCGGTGAGCGCGCCCAGCGTCACCGCGCCGAGCAGGCGCAGGCCCTCAGCGGCGAGCCGCATGCCTCCCCTTGCGCCGCTCGGCCAGCCGGACGCCGACGAAGACCAGCACCGCCAGCACCACGAGCCCGATCACGACGTTCGTGCCCACGCCGACGTAGGTCTCGACGAGGTGCCACTGCTCGCCGAGGAGGTAGCCGGCCATCACGAAGATGGTGTTCCAGATCAGGCTGCCGGCGGTCGTGAGGAACAGGAACATGGGCAGCGGCATGCGCTCGACGCCCGCCGGGATCGAGATGAGGCTGCGGAAGATGGGGATCATGCGCCCGAAGAACACCGTCTTGCGGCCGTGACGCTGGAAGAACGCCTCGGTCTTCTCGATGTCGGACGTCTTCACCAGCGGCAGCTTGGCCGCCAGGGCGAGCACCCGCTCGCGCCCGAGCAGCGCGCCCACCCAGTACAGCGCCAGCGCGCCGACCACGGAGCCCAGGGTGGTGAACACCAGCACGTCCAGCAGGTCCATCTCGCCCCTGCTGGCGGTGAACCCGGCCAGGGGCAGGACGACCTCGCTGGGCAGGGGCGGGAAGAGGTTCTCCAACGCGATCGCGAGGCCCGCCCCCGGGGCCCCCAGCGTCTCCATCAGTCCAACGAGCCAGTCAGTCATAGGCCTAAGGCTAGGGAAGATCGGATATGCCTGAAATGAGGCTGGTGCCCGAGCCTACCTGTGGTAAACCTCAGCCCCCGCCGGCCGTACGGCGTACGGAGGCGTCGGGGCCGTAGCGGGCGACCAGTTCGGCGCCGATCCTCGCCAGCTCGGCGCGGACCGCCTCCGGCTCGACGACCTCCACCTGCGCGCCCCAGCCGGCCAGGTGCTCGGCGATCGACAGGGCCATCGGCGCGGCCACCCGCACCCGGGCGCGGCCGTCCGGCTCGCGCCCCAGCACCTCGCAGTGGCGGCCGAACTGCCCGCGCAGCACCGCCACGTGCCGCTCGGCGACCAGCACCACCGCCGGCACCAGCGAGCGGCGCCGCTCGACCTCGCCGACGACGCGCTCCCACTCCGCCGCCAGGTCGAAGCCGTCGGGCCGCTCGGCGGGCAGGCCGGTGGCCTCGACGCCGGTGATCCGGTCCACCCGGTAGGTCCGCCGCCCCGCCTCGGTGCCCGCCACCAGGTACCACACGCCGTCCTTGTCGACCAGGCCGAGCGGGTCGGCCAGGCGCTCGGCCGGCTCGCGGCCCGGGCGGGCGTACGTCAGGCGCAGCTTGCGCCCGGCCACGACCGCGTCCTGGAGCGTCCGGACCAGGGCGGGCGGCTCGCGTCCCGCCTCCCCCCAGCGGGCCGGGTCGGACACCACCGCCCGCGACGCGGCCTCGGCGCCGGCCCGGAACGTGCTCGGCAGGGCCCGCACGAGCTTGCGCAGCGCCGACGTCAGGGCCGGCGAACGGTCCTGCGCGCCGCTGGTGCCGCTGGTGCCGGTCGTGGTGCCGGTGGCCGGGCCGAGCAGCAGGAACAGGGCCTGTGCCTCGGCGGCGGTGAGCCCGGTCAGGTCGGTGCGCGCGCCGCCCACCAGCGACCAGCCGCCACCGCGGCCCGGCTGCGGGTAGACGGGGATGCCCGCGGCCGACAGCGCCTCCAGGTCGCGGCGGGCGGTCGCGACGGAGGTCTCCAGCTCCTCGGCGAGTTCGGCGGCGGTCACGCGGCCGCGGCCCTGGAGCAGGAGGAGGGCGGCGACGAGCCGGTCGGCGCGCATGGGTCCATGGTCGCAGAGAAAGTGCTCAGGAGATGAGCGCTTTGGGCGGGAGAATGGGGACATGCAGATCTTCGAGGACGCCGCCGCGTGGCGGGACTGGCTGGAGCGCCACCACGCCGAGGCGAGCGAGGCGTGGGTCGTGCTCGCCAAGAAGGGCACCACCGAGCCGACCTCCCTGACGTACCTGGAGGCGCTGGAGGAGGCGCTGTGCCACGGCTGGATCGACGGCCTGACGCGCTCCCGGGACGCGGGCACGTACCTGCAGCGTTACACGCCGAGGCGGGCGCGGAGCGGGTGGTCGCGGTCGAACGTCGAACGGGTGGCGCGGCTGACGCGCGAGGGGCGGATGCGCCCGGCCGGGCTCGCCGCCGTCGAACGCGCGCGAGCCGACGGCCGCTGGCCCGCCTGACGCGCCCGGCCCGGCCCGGCGGGCTCAGGAGAGCACGTAGACGACGTGGCCGGCCGACGCGGGGTCGTCCAGCAGGGTGAGCATGCAGTCGGCCGTGTCGGCGCGGGTGGTGCGGTGGCCGCCCCGCAGGTTGCGGTCCCAGGAGGTGCGGTAGCGGCCGGTCGGGCCGTCGTCGCTGAGCCTGCCGGGCCGGACGATCGTCCAGTCGAGGCCGGAGCGGCGCAGCAGGTCCTCGGAGGCGGCGAGGTCGGCGTAGGAGTCGCGGAAGAGCCGCTGCACGATGAGCGGCTTGAGCACGTACCGGGTGAAGGGGGCGTCGCCCGCGTCGGCCACCGCGCCGGCCGCGCCGACCGTCAGGACGCGGCGCACGCCCGTGCGGCGCATGGCCTCGGTGATGGCGGCGACGCTGCCCGAGTGGACGGTGGTGGGCCCCCGCTCGCGGCTGCCCATGGCGCTGAGCACGGCGTCGCGGCCCTTGACGGCGGGGGCGACGGCGGCCGGGTCCATGACGTCGGCCTCGACGACGTCCACCCGGTCGCGCACCTCGGCGGCCAGCCGGGACGCGTCCCGCACCACGGCGGTGATCTCGTGGCCCCGGTCGAGCCCCTGGCGGACCAGTTCGCCGCCGATGCCGCCGGTCGCTCCGAGGACGGCAAGCCTCATGAGCCTCCCCTTCCACTCCTGCGGGGGTGAGTAAGCATTCACTCACGACCTTACCCGGTGGACCACTGAACCGCGCGCCCCCGGGACCCGTTGTGCGGGCATCGGGGGCCCACCGACACATGGGAGGACAACGTGCGCAGGTATGTCACGGAGTTCATCGGGACCTTCTTCCTCGTCTTCACGGTCGGCGCCACGGTCCTGGCCAAGGCGCCGCTCGCGCCGGTGGCCATCGGGGCGATCCTCATGGTCATGGTCTACGCGGGCGGCCACGTCTCGGGGGCGCACTACAACCCGGCGGTCACGCTCGCAGTGCTGGTCCGCGGCCGGATCGGGCCGGGCGACGCGCTCGCGTACTGGGCTGCCCAGCTCGCCGGGGGCGCGGCCGCCGCCGTCACCGCGGTCTACGTGGCCGGGCCGGCGGGCGGGCAGGCGGGCGGGCCGCCGCTGGCGCCGTCCGGGCGGGAGCTGTGGGTCGCGCTGCTGGCGGAGGCGCTGTTCACGTTCGCGCTGGCGTACGTGGTGCTCAACGCCGCCACCAGCAGCGACCACCCGGGCAACAGCTTCTACGGCCTGGCCATCGGGTTCACGGTGGCGGCCGGGGCGTTCGCGGTGGGCGGGATCTCGGGGGGCGCCTTCAACCCCGCGGTCGCGCTCGGCGCGGCGGGCATGGGGCTGTTCGCCTGGTCCAAGATCTGGGTGTGGCTGCTGGCCGACCTGGCGGGCGGCGCGCTCGCCGGCGCGGCCTTCCTCGCGCTCAACCCGGCCGACCGCGCCCCCGCCCCGGCGCCGGCGAAGCCGCGGGCCGAGGCCCCGGCCGGTTGATCGCGCGGCACGCCATGCCCACCGCGCGTGAGATCGCCGGGCGTTCCGGACTCGACGTGGACGCCCTGGTCGAGGCGCTGTCCGCGGCGGCCAGGGCCGAGCTGCGGGCCCTGTACCGGTACACGGTCCTGAGCTCCGGGCCGCTCGCCTTCGCCGGCGAGGGGCTGCGGCAGGTGCTGGAGGACATCCGCGGCGAGGTACGCCGCCACTTCGAGGCGCTGGCCCGCCGGGTGTGCGAGCTGGAGGGGGCATTCCCGGCGAGCGCGGGGCGGTTCCTCGGCGAGGCGGGGGACGCGGTGCTGGAGGAGCTGCTGTCCGGCGGGCGCGACCCGGCGGCCGTGCTCGCCGGCGCCGCGGCCGCGGACGCCGCCCCGTACGCGGCGCTGTGCGAGCTGACCGAGGGCCGGGACGTCTGGACGTACGAGCTGGTCGCGGCCGTCCGGCACGAGAAGCTGGAGCACGAGGCGTGGCTGCGGGAGATCGCCGGCCTCGGCCCGCCGGGGCGCTTCCAGCGGGGCTTCCGCGGCCGCTCGCCGTACCTCAGCCGGCTGCCGGGGCCGCAGGGGGCTTGACCGCCCGGACGAGGGCGGAGTGGAGGCGGTCGGCCACTCCGCCCGTCGGCGTGATCGTGATGCCGGTGAACCCGGCCGCGGCCAGCCCCTCGCGGTACTCGGTGAAGGACAGGGCGCCGGCGACGCAGGCGCTGTAGTCGCCGCGGGCGGCCCGGTCGGCGGGGGTGAGGGAGTCGTCGGCGACGATGTCGGCCACGGCCAGCCGGCCGCCGGGGGCCAGGACGCGGAAGGCCTCGGCGAAGACGGCGTCCTTGTCCACCGACAGGTTGACGACGCAGTTGGAGACGATCACGTCCACGGCGGCGTCCGGCAGCGGGATCGCCTCGATCGTGCCCTTCAGGAACTCGACGTTGGCCGCGCCCGCCCTGGCCGCGTTGGCGCGGGCCAGGTCGAGCATCTCGTCGGTCATGTCCAGCCCGTACGCCTTCCCCTCCGGCCCGACCCGGCCGGCCGACAGCAGGACGTCGATGCCGCCGCCGGAGCCGAGGTCGAGCACGCGCTCGCCGGCGCGCAGCCCGGCCACGGCGGTGGGGTTGCCGCAGCCCAGGGAGGCGGCGATCGCCTCGGCGGGCAGGGCGCGGCGCTCGTCCGGGTCGTAGAGCGAGGCGCCGCAGCCGCCGCCGCCGTCGTGCACCGCCCGGGCGGCGGCGGCGTAGTGCTGCCTGACCTCTTCGCGCAGCCGCGCGGACCGCTGGTCGCTCATCACGCGCTCCTTCCGCCGCCCTGGGTCGCGCGATCCGCGGCGGGGCGGCGCTTGAATCGATGGCTATCGAATCAAGCTTCTCCCCTGATTAGATATCTGTCAATCCAGCGAGGGGCGGGCTACGCCTCGGGCTCGGGGGCGTAGAAGGCGGTGACCGCGGCGACGTGCGCGGCGGCGCGCTCCGGCGGGACGCCCGCGGCCTCCGAGGCCCTGCCCCAGGCCGCCGCCGCGGCGGTGATGACCCGCCGCCCCTCCTCGGTCAGATGGAAGGTCGCCTCGTCCACCTGCTCGCCGCCCGCCAGGTGCAGGCCCAGGCCGAGCACGGCGAGGTCCCAGCCCACGCCGACCGCGCCGGGGCCGAAGCCGTCCCACATCTCCGGCGGCACCTCGGCGGTGTGGCGCAGCTCGAACCGGGTGCCGTCGCCGTCGGGGGTCAGCTCGACCTCGACCTCCGACAGGCCGGGGGCGTCGCCCATCACCCAGCTCACCTTGAACCGGCGGGGCGGCTCGCACTCCAGGATCTCGCCGCCCGCGTTGCCCTCGAACTGGTAGCGGCCGCCGAGCCGCAGGTCGCCCGTGACGGGCAGGAACCAGCGCTTGAGCCGGCCGGCGTCGGTGCAGGCGTCCCACACGTCCTCGATCTCGGCGTCGTAGCGCCGGCGCAGGACGGCGACCTTGCGCTCGCCGTCGATCAGCTCCCGGTGCGCCCGGGCGATCTCGTCAACCATGTCCATCGGTGGGGTCCTTCCTCTCAGCGGTCAGGCGGCGTTCGCGCTTGCCGCGCGCGAGCTCGGTGGCCAGCGCGTCGAGGCGCTGGTCCCAGAAGCCACGGAAGCGCTCCAGCCACACGTCGACCTCCCGCAGCGGGCCGGCCTCGACGGCGTAGAGCCGCCGGGTGCCCTCGGCCCGCACGCTGGCGAACCCGTTGTCGCGCAGCACCCGGAGGTGCTGCGAGACGGCCGGCTGCGAGATGCCGAACTCGTGCTGGATGACGGCGGTGACCTCGCCGGAGCTCTGCTCACCGCCGGCGAGGAGCTCCAGGATCCGGCGCCGGACCGGATCGCCGAGGACGTCGAATGCGTGCACGTCCCGAGTATTTCAAGGACCACTTATATAAGTCAAACCTGAGGTAAGAGGGGCGGGTCAGTCGTCCAGGCCACGGGCGCTCAGCGCCTCGCCCAGCGCGTCGGCGTGCCGCAGCGCGCTGACCACCAGCGGCACCGCGAAGGCCCGCAGGCTGCGCTCCACCCCGCGGGCGCGCTGCGCGTCCCTGACGCGGCCGGCCAGCGCGGCCAGCACCGGCACCGTACGGACCGTGAGCGACAGCAGCAGCGACAGCCGGAACGGGTCCAGCCCGGCCAGCCGCGCCGGCGCCAGCAGCCGCTCCAGCGCGGCCATCAGCTCGGAGGTGCGCGTGGTGAGCGTGACCAGCCCGGCCAGCGCCACCGCCAGCACCACGCGCGTCGTCGTGACGGCCGCCGCCTCCGGCCCGGCCACCACCCACTGCACCGCCAGCAGCGCCGCCGCGAACCAGCGCACCGGCCGCACCTGCGCCCAGGCCGCCGCCGGGCCGACCCGCGACAACGCGTACAGGACCGCGGTCACCGCCGCCGCCCCGGCCAGCGCGAACGGCGAGCGCAGCAGCACCACCACCGTGCAGGCGACCGCGAGCCCGGCCAGCTTCGCCCCGGCGGGCAGCCGGTGCATCGGCGAGTCCTTCGGGACGTACGCGCCGGTCAGGCCGTTCACGACATGAGCTTCCTGTAGTGCGCGACGGCCTCGCCCGGCGCGCCGTCGGCGACCACCCGGCCCTCGTCGAGCACCAGCACCCGGTCGAAGCCGGTCAGCAGCGGCAGGTCGTGGGTGACCACCACCACCTGCTGCGGCATCTCCCGCAGCAGCTCGCCGACCTGGCGCGAGTGGCGCAGGTCGAGCAGCGTGGTGGGCTCGTCCATGACCAGGACCTTGGGCTCCAGCACCATCACCGAGCACAGCGCGAGGAGCTGCTTCTGCCCGCCGGACAGGTGGTGCGCCGGATGGTCGGCGTGCCCGGCCAGGCCGTAGCGGCCGAGGACCTCGGCCACCCGCCGGTCCACCTCGGCGCGGGGCAGGCGGTGGCGGCGCAGCGAGAAGGCGACGTCCTCGGCCACGGTGGGCATGACGATCTGGGCGTCCGGGTCGGTGAACAGGAAGCCGACGCCGCGCCTGATCTCGGCGGCGTGCCGGCGGGTGTCCAGGCCGAGGACGGTGACCGCGCCGGACGTCGGCCGCGCCAGGCCGTTGATCAGGCGCGCGAGCGTGCTCTTGCCCGAGCCGTTGGCGCCGATCACGCCGACGCGGCGCTCGGCCAGCGAGGCGGTGACACCGCGCAGCACGTCCCGCTCGCCGAGCCGGACGTGCACGTCCGCGAACTCGATCACGTCGCTCCCCCTCGCACCACCTCGAACAGCGCGGCCACGCCGAGGCCGCCGCCGACGGCCGCCGCGGCCAGGCCCAGCGTCCCCGCCGGGGCGCCGCCCCGGACCAGCCGGGTGAACAGCCTGGTCACCACGACCGCGCCGGTCGCGCCCCACGGGTGCCCCAGCGCCAGCGCGCCCCCGTCGGGGCAGACGCGGCCCGCGTCGGCCCCCAGCGGGTCGAGCCCGAGCGCGTCGGTGACGGCCAGCACCTGGGCCGCGAACGCCTCCACGACCTCCACCGCGGCCACCCGCCCCAGGTCGGCCCCGGCGCGGGCCAGGACCCGCCGCACGGCGGGCACCGGCCCCCACCCGGGCAGCGCGGGATCGCAGCCGACCACGGCCCCGGACACCAGCCGCAGCCCCGGCAGGCCCGCGCGCAGCCGCTCGGGCACCACGGCCACGGCCGCCGCGCCGTCGCTGACCGGGGAGGAGTTGCCGGCCGTCACTGTACCGCCCGCCGCGAACGCGGCCGGCAGCCGGGCCAGCGTCGCCGCGCGCAGCGGGCGGGGCCGCTGGTCGTCGTGCCGGCCGCCGACGGGGACGATCTCCCCACCGAAGACGCCCCGCTCGCGGGCGGCCAGGGCGGCGGCGTGGCTGCGGGCGGCGTAGGCGTCCTGGCGCTCGCGGGTGATGCCGCGCGCGGCGGCCAGCGCCTCGGCGGCGGGGCCCATGTCGGGGTCGGGGTAACCGCCGGGGGCGAACGGCGCGCGGGCGTAGGGCTCGCTCGCGCCGCGACGGGTGCGGAGCGGGGCGGTCGAGGCGCTCTCGGCGCCGCCCGCGAGCACCAGCCCGGCCTCGCCCGCGCGGACGGCCTGCGCCGCCACCAGGATCGCGGCCAGGCCGCTGCCGCACTGACGGTCGACGGTGAGGCCGGGCACGCCGTGGCCGAACCCGGCGGCCAGCGCGGCGACGCGGGCCACGTTGCCGCCCGGGCCCATGCAGTTGCCGAGCACGACGTCGTCGGGCGGGCCGGCGACGCCCTGCGCGGCCAGGTCGCGGGCCACGGCGGCGAGGACGGGCGCGGCCAGCCCGTCCACGGCGAGGTCCTTGAAGGCGTGCCCCGCGGTGCCGATGGGCGTGCGGCGCGCCGCGACGACGACGGGGCGTCGGCGCCGGTCACGGAGGCGCCGGATGCCGGGGTCGCCGTCGGCGAGCCGGGCCGCGACCAGGGCTCGGGCGGGCTTGCCGGTGCCGGTGCGGGGCAGGCTCGGCACCGCGTACCAGCGGCGGGGCCGCTGCGCCGCGTCCAGGCCGCCGCGCGCGACGGCCTCCAGCAGCGCCCGCGGCGGCGGCGCTCCCCCGTCGCCCTCGACCACGGCGGTCACCACCGACCCCAGGGACGGGTGCGGCGAGCCGATCACCACGATGTCGCCCACGCCGGGCACCTTCCGCAGCACCTCCTCGACGTCCTCGGGCACGACGGTCGCGCCGCCGGTCTGGATCGCGCCGTCGCCGCGCCCGCGCAGCCGCAGCCGCTCCCCCTCCCGGTACGGGCGGGCGACGTCGCCCACGCTCATCCAGCCGGCGCCGTCGCGGCGCAGCGGCCCGGCCGCGCCGCCCAGGTAGCCCTCGGCCAGCCACGGGGAGCGGGCCCACACCTCGCCCAGCGCGCCCGCGCCCGGCCGGACCTCGATCTCGACCTCGGGGAACGGGCGCAGCCCCGTCCCGTCGGCGTCGGCGGCGACGAACGACAGCTCGGTGGCCCCGTAGTAGGCCACGACCCGCACCCCGGCCCGCTCGGCCGCGGCCCGCATCTCAGGGGCGAGCGCGGCCCCGCCGACCACGGCGGCGCGCACCCGTCCCGGGTCGGCGAGCACGGCCGGCAGCAGGTGCGGGACCAGGTGCGCGACCGTGGCCCCGGCGCAGAGGGCGGCGAGGCCCTGGGGGCCGCCGCCGGGAGGCATGCGGCCGGGGACGACGGCGGTCGCGCCGATCGCCAGGGCGTGCACGGCGGCGAAGGCGTACAGGGAGGACCACAGCGGGCCGGGCACCAGCACCACGTCGTCGGCGCTCATCCCGGCCAGGGCCGACAGGTGCGGGAACGAGCCGGTCCAGGAGGCGCGGGTGCGGACGACGGCGCGCGGGCGTCCGGTGCTGCCGGAGCTGAAGCAGGCCCACGCCAGGTCGCTCCCTGCGGGCACGTACGGGAGGGCGGGGCCGGCCGCGGACGGGCCGGCGGCTGCCGGGAGGGGGGTGTCCACCAGCAGGCGCGGGCGGGCGGCGCCGGTCATGCGGGCCCACCTCTCCCGGTCCCACGCCGGGTCGCCCACCAGGGGGACGGCTCCGGCCAGGTCCGCGGCGAGCACGGCGGTGAGCAGCGCGGCCGGGTCGGCGAGCCCGATCGCGACGAGCGAGCCGCGCCGCACGCCGCGGCGCAGCAGGTGCCGCGCCCCCTCCCCGGCATCGGCGGCGAGCGCGGCGTAGGTCAGCGCGCCGCGCGGCCCGCGCAGCGCCACCGCGCCGGGACGGGCGGCGGCGTGCCGCAGGACGGGTCCGGCTACCGGCATGGACGGCTCAGCGCCCCTCGCCGGACCGCGTCCGGTCGCGGTGCACGGCGGGCACCGCGTCCGGGTAGGCCCGCTGGGCGCCCCGGGCGACGGCGGCGGCCAGCAGCGCCTTGATCAGGTCGCCGGGCAGGAAGGTCGCGCTGAGCAGCGCCGCGGCCGGCAGCGACATCCCGGTGACCAGCGCCTGCACCGGGATGCCGAACAGGTAGATCACGCCCACGCCGCCCACCAGGCACGCGCCGGCGAGCTGCGTCAGGCCGGGCCGGTGGCCGGCCCGCTCGGTGAGCCAGCCGGTGACGGCCGCGCCCGGCAGCCAGCCGACGAGGAACCCGGCCGAGGGCCCGGCGAAGACGCCGAGCCCGCCGCGGCCGCCGGCCAGCAGCGGCAGCCCGGCGGCCACCAGCACCAGCAGCACCGCGACCGCCAGCGCGGCCCGCCACGAGCCGAGGATCACGCCGGCCAGCATGACGCCGAGGGTCTGGAGCGTGATGGGGACCAGGTTGCCGAAGACGTTGACCGAGCCCGGCAGCCCGAGCACCGCGATCAGCGCGGCGAACACCGCCACCCGCGCGAGGTCGCCGGTGGGGAACCTGCGCGGCTTGCCTGCATTCTTCATGAGGTCGATCTCACACCAGAACGGCGTGCTTCAGGCATGGCGGGTTCCCACAACTTTCCGGGCGATCATCTGCGGGCAGAGGATACCTTCCGGCAGCCCGCGGCCTCGAACTCCTTGTCGATCTCCGCCTCCTTGGCCTTGACCTCGCTCGCGGGCAGCGTCTTGTTCGGCAGGGTGAAGCCGAGCTGCCGCGACCTGCCGGACACCGACGGCGTCAGGCTCATGGCGATGCCGTCGGGGACGATGTTCCTGGCGTCGGGGTAGTGCAGGCGGACCCGGTAGCCGGTGACGGCGCCGCGGCCGTCGAGGCAGGCGCGGGCGCCGTCCTCGACGCGTTTCATCAGGCCCTGGTTGATCTGCCGGCCGCGCATCGGGACGAGGTTGTACCGCCTGCTGACCCCGCCGAAGGAGGCGGCGATGAGGTGGCCGCCGTTCCAGTCGCCGGAGCCGGCCCAGTTGCCGACGGTGGACTCGCATCCGGTGCGCTCGCCCTTGGCCTGGGTGAGGGTCTTGGCGACGGCCTCCTGCGGGCGGCCCTGGCCGTCGGTGGTGAAGGTGCCCGGCCCGGCGCGGTAGGTGTGGCCGGGCTGGAGGTAGCGCTCGCAGGGCGCGCTGTCGGCGGTGCTGTCGGCGGTGCTGTTTCCGGTGCCGCCGCCGGTGTGGTGCTCGTGGGTGGTGGTGGTGAGCACGGCCGACGCGGCGGCTGCGGCCAGCAGCGCGCCGGCGGCGGCCGAGCGTTTCAGGGCAGGCGAGAATCGGGCTCCGGGCATGGTGAATGTCCTTCCGGGGGGTGGAGGTTCGCCGGTCGGGCGTCAGCGCAGCGAAAGGGCGTATCGCCCTATCGGCCGCCTCGTCGGCTTTGTTGGGACATTCGTGCCCGTAGTCAAGGCTACATAACGTATCGCTATAGTTACTTCACGTAGTTTTCGCAGGTAGGGTCATGCGGCCAGGTTCAGGGCGCGGGCCACGTCCGCGGTCAAGGCCGAGGTCTCGGTGGCGGCGTGGCCGCCGCGCAGGGACGCCTCCGGATCCTTCAGCCCGTTGCCGCTGAGCGTGATCACGACGCGCAGGCCGGGCTCCAGCAGGCCGCGCGCGTGCCGGTCGAGCAGCCCGGCCACGCCGGCCGCCGAGGCGGGCTCGGCGAAGACGCCGTCGCGGCGGGCCAGCTCCCGGTAGGCGGCGAAGATCTGCTCGTCGGTCACGGCGCCGATGAGGCCGCCGGAGTCGTCCCTGGCGGCGATCGCGCCGTCCCAGGTGGCGGGGTTGCCGATGCGGATGGCGCTCGCGTCGGTGCGCGGGGCGGCCACGGGCGCGCCGCGCACGAGCGGGGCCGCGCCCGCCGCCTGGAAGCCCCACATCCGGGGCAGCCGGGTGGTGCGTCCCGCCGCGCGGTAGGCGACGTAGCCGCCCCAGGTGGCGGTGATGTTGCCGCCGTTGCCGACGGGCAGGCAGTGCACGTCGGGCGCGTCGCCGAGGGCGTCGGCGATCTCGTAGGCGACGGTGCGCTGCCCCGACAGGCGCAGCTCGTTGCCGACCGAGTTGACCAGCGCGACCGGGTGGCCGGCGGCCAGCTCGCGGGCGACGCGCAGGCAGTCGTCGAAGGTGCCGCCGATCTCGACGACGCGGGCGCCGTACCGGACGGCCTGGCCGAGCTTGCCGGGCACCACGTGGCCCCGGGGCACGAGCACAGCGGCGTCCAGGCCCGCGCGGGCGGCGTAGGCGGCGGCCGAGGCGCTGGTGTTGCCGGTGGAGGCGCAGATGACGGTGCGCGCGCCGCGGGCGGCGGCGCCGCTGATGGCGACGGTCATCCCCCGGTCCTTGAACGAGCCCGTCGGGTTCGCGCCCTCGACCTTCAGCCACACCTCGCAGCCGGTCAGCGCCGACAGGTGGGCGGAGCGGAGCAGCGGGGTGTTGCCCTCGTTGAGCGAGACGGCCGGGGTGCCGGGGGCGAGCGGCAGCCAGCGGCGGTAGGGGCTTTCGATCAGTCCGTTCCAAGGGGTCATGTCCCGCACCGTAACACTTGTTCCGGACATATGGGTCGATGGAATGTGATGTAACATTTGTCAGCATGGAGACGGATGCGGTGGAGGACCGGCTGGGCGAGGTCTACGCCACGTTGCCGCCCGGGGAACGGGCGATCGTGCGGGTGCTGCTGGACGACTGGCCGTTCGCGGCGCTCGGGTCGCTGCGGGCGCTGGCCGAGCGGGCGGGGGTCAGCCCGCCGACGGCGTCACGGCTGTTCGACCGGCTCGGGTATCGCGGGTTCGCCGACTTCCAGAACGCGGTCAGGAAGGGGGCGCGGGAGCGGTCGCGGCTGCTGGAGTTCGTCCAGCCGGGGCCGGAACGGGCGGCGGCGGGCGAGGCGACGGGCGGGGCGGTGGAGGTGCGGCGGGCGGCCGACGAGCTGCGGGCGGGGCTCGACAGCACGCTCGCCGCCGTCACCGAGCCGCTGCTGGAGGCGGCGGCGGGCCTGCTCGCCGGGGCGCGTACGGTGTGGGCGCTCGGCGGGCCGCTCAGCGAGCTGGCCGCCGAATACCTCGTGCGCCAGCTCGCCAGCCTGCGGCCCGGGGTGCACCGGGTGCCGGGCGACCCGCAGGCCCGCGCCCGCGCCGTCCTCGACCTCGGGCCGCAGGACGTGCTCGCCGCCTACGACTTCCGCCGCTACTCCCCCGCGACCGCCCGCTTCGCCGGGGCCGCCCGGGCGCGGGGGGCGCGGCTCGTCCTGATCACCGACGCCTGGGAGTCGCCGCTCGCCCCGGAGGCCGAGCTGCTGGTACGCCTGCCGCGCGAGGCGGCCGGGCCGATCGCGCCGCTCGCCCACGAGATCGCGGTCACCGAGCTGCTGCTGGTGGCGGCGGCCGCCCGGCTGTCACCGGCCGGACGGCTCGCCGACCTCGACGCGATCGCCCGCACCCTGTGAAGCGGGCGGCGTGAGGCGCTTGTAGAAGAAGCTGCAGGCGCTGAGCGTGCCGTCCGGGGAGGCGGCGTAGTCCGGGACGACGCCGTAGCGGGTCCAGCCGCCGGTGAGGTAGACGTGCTCGGCGGTGCTGCCGGACTCGGTGTCGAGCATCAGCAGGTCCACGCCCGCGGCGAGCGCCGCGCGTTCGGCGGCGGCCAGCAGCGCGCGCGACAGGCCGCGCCCGCGGGCGTCGCGGTGCACCATGAGCTTGACGATCTCGGCGCGGTGCCGGGAGTTGGGCTTGGCGGCCGGCGCGAGGCTGACCGTGCCGGCGACGCCGGACTCGTCACGGGCGACCCAGACGAGCAGGCGGCCGGCGGCCACGGCCGGGGCCTGCGCCCGCCACCACGCGGCGGCCTCCTCGACGCCGAACGGCGTCAGGAAGCCCACGGAGGCGCCGTCGTCCACGGCGTCGGCCAGCAGGACGGCGAGGCCCTTGACGGCGGCGTCGAACTCCTCGGCGGGCAGCGGGTCGATGGCGTACATGCGCGGGCTCGTTCCTCTCGGGGTCGTGGGCCGGGTCGCGGGTCAGGGCAGGACGACGAGCAGGACGTAGCGGGCCGGGCCGGGGCCGGGGCAGCGGAACCGGGAGGCCCCCCACAGCCGGAAGCGCAGGCAGTCGCCCGCCGCCAGCAGGTGCGCGCGGCCGTCGGCGGCGATCTCGACGGCGCCCTCCAGCACCCAGATGTGCTGCTCCAGGCCGGGCACCGGCGGCACGTCGTAGGCGATGTCCGCGCCGGGCCGCAGCGTGCCCTCGACGACCTCGCCGCGCAGCCCGGGGTGCGGCGGCGAGACCGACCGGCGGGTGAAGCCGGACTCCTCGTCCCGCCACACCGGCTGCTCGCCGGCCCGGAGGAGCTGCGGCGGCTCGGCCTCGACCTCGGCGAGCAGCCGCGACATCGTGCGGCCGTGCACGGCGCACAGCTTGTTGAGCAGGGAGGCGGTGGGGCTGATCTCGCCGCGTTCGAGACGGGACAGGGTGGAGCGGCTGACGCCGGCGCGGCGGGCCAGCTCGTCCAGGGACCAGCCGCGGTCGACGCGCAGCCGCGCCAGCCGCTCGGCGAGCCGCGTGTCCAGCTCCTCGGCGTTTCTCACATCCGGGATGCTATCTCACATCTGGGACACCGCGTCAGCGGGGCCGCCGGATCTTGACGTCGCGCAGGTCGGTGGCCGCGAGGTGCAGGATCTCGTACGGCACCGCGTACGCGTCCAGCGCCGTCATGGCCCGCAGCGCCGCCTCGTCCTGGTCCTCGCCGGGCGTCTGGCAGCGGAAGGTGAACACCGACAGGCCGGCGTCGTGGGTGAACGTCCCGGCCTCGGTGTACGCGGCCCCGCTCACCGCCAGCACCGCGGCCCGGCCCGCCTCGTCCAGCCCCTTGAACTTGCCCCTGATCGTCACCCTGAACACAGCTCCTCCTCCCGCACGGCATAGGCGAGCACCCGCTCCCCCAGCAGCCCTTCCACGACGTCCAGCAGCTCCAGCACCGCCTCGGCGACGGCGTCCGGGTGCTGCCCGGCGGCGGTGCGCCGGCCGATCTCCGACAGCACCAGCGCGTGCACCGACCCGAGCTGCCAGGCCACCGCCCGGGGCAGCGGGTCGCCGGGGGCCGCGCCGGTCTCCTCGGCGAGCAGCGCGGCCAGCGCGTCGGTCATCTCGGCGGCCAGCGACTCCAGCCGGGCGGTGAGCGTCGGGGCGGCGCGCATCATCTCCAGCACCCGCCCGAACCCGGCGCTCAGCCCGACCCGCCGCTCGCGGCCCCGCACCTCCTCGCGCAGCCGCGCCAGCACCGCCTCCGCCGCCGACCGGCCCGCCGGCCGCCGCCTGACGATGTCGGCCAGCCGCTGCGGCGAGGCCTCCTCCGGCGGCAGGACCAGGTCCTCCTTGGCGTCGAAGTAGTTGTAGACGGTGTTGACCGACACCTCGGCGGCGGCGGCCACCTCGGCGATCGTGACCGCGTCGAAGCCGCGCTCCACGAACAGGCCGAGCGCGACGTCGGAGATGCGCCGCCGGGTCTGCCGCTTCTTGCGCTCCCGGAGCCCTTCTGACATTCCTGCAGTCTACTGCGAAATTTCAGTCCACTGCACTTTTCAGCCGCCGTTGAGCAGCACGACGAGCTGCTCCTCCTCGTAGTCGAGGTGCGCCTCCAGGTCGCCGGTCAGCCGGTCCACCCCGGCCGCCAGCTCCTCAGGGGCGACGTCGTCGGCGGCGAGCAGCGTGCCCAGCTCCTCCAGGAGCCGCGCGACGGTGACGTGCTCGGCCCGCAGCCGCTCCAGCGCCGGCCCCAGCTCGGGGTGGCGGCTCCCGAGGGCGGGGAACAGGTGCTCGTCCTCGCGCGAGTGATGGACGTGCAGCCCCTGGCACAGGGTCAGGCAGTTGACCCTGAGCTGCGCCGCCACGCGCGGGCCGGAGGCGGCGACCTCGGCGCGGATGAGGGCCAGCTCGCGGCGGAAGGCGTCGTGCAGGCGCCTGAGCCCGTCCCCCATCGGCCCGGCGGGCGGCCCGGCGTCGGCGGCGACGAGCGCGACCACCGGCAGCACGCGGCCCGACCTCGTCTCGTAGTCGGCCCAGCCGGGGCTCTGCTCGACGGCGCGGGCGAACAGCCGCTCCCGTTCCTCGCCGGTCAGCACCACCGCCTCGGCCTGGTAGGTGAACGTGCCGTCCTCGACGGTGACGCGCGGATGGGCGCGCAGGTTGTGGTACCAGGCCGGGTGCCGCGGCGAGCCGCCCGCCGAGGCGATCACGAGGACGCGGTCGCCGTCGGGCAGGTACGCCACCGGGACCGTGTGGGGCGCGCCGCTCCGGGCGCCGGTGGTGGTCAGCAGGAGCAGCCTGGCCCCTTCGAAGGGGCCGCCGACCCGGCCGCCGTTGGCGCGGAACTCGTCGATGATCTGCTGGTTGAAGTCCATGGGCATGCGGTTTCGTCACCTCAGGTACGAAAGATGTCGGGCTGGTGAGAACCCGCACGGCATGCCGGGAAGGAGAAACGAGGGAAGGGCGGGCCGACTACACCGCCCACGGCATGGGGTGACGCGCGGGGATCCGGCGGTCAGGCACGACCGAATGTGCGAGTGGCCACGGTGTCATCCCCCTTGAATCGGCGCCTCCATGCCGCCGCCGTCCACGCGGCCGGCGTCACGCGACGCGACGGCCATTACACGCGCCTGCCGCTGATCTTGTCAAGCCGTTACCGGAGCGGGGCGGCCACCAGGACTTCCCGGAGCGGACGTTCACCGTCTGCGTCCCGCCGCGACCGCCGCCGGGACGACGGCCAGCGCCAGCAGGCCGCCGCCGGCGGCGAGGACGGGGAAGCCGGCGACGGCCACGACGAGGCCCGAGAGCAGCCCGCCGGCGGCGCCCGCGACCGCGACGGCGACGTCCACCGAGCCCTGGGTCCTGGCGCGGGTGGCCGCCGGGGCGGCGTCGGTGATGATCGCGGTGCCGGTGACGAGGCCGAGGTTCCAGCCCAGCCCCAGCAGCGCGAGCGCCACCGCGAACCAGCCGGCCGAGTCGCCGGGAGCGGCGGCGGCGACGAGCCCGGCGGCGAGCAGCGCCACCCCGGAGGCGGCGGCCGCCGCCGGGCGGCCGTGACGGTCGGCGAGCCAGCCGGTCAGGGGCGAGGGCAGGTACATGGCGCCGATGTGCACGGCGATGACCAGGCCGGAGGCGGCTGTGCCGTGGCCGTGGGCGGCCATGTGGACGGGCGTCATCGTCATGATCGCGACCATGACGAGCTGGGTGAGCACCATGACGAGCACCCCGACCGGCACCCCGACCGGCACCCCGGCCCCTCGCCCGCCGCCACCGGCCCCACGCGACCGGCCCCCAGGCCCGCCCGGCCGATCCCCAGACCCGTCCAGCCGGTCGCCGGGCACGTTCGGACGCCCCCGGGGCCCGTCCGGCCGGCGGGTGGGGGCGGGCGGCGGGGCGGGCGGGGCGGTCTCCAGGGTGCGGGCCAGCAGCAGCGGGTCGGGGCGCAGCCAGCCGGCCAGGACCAGCGCGGCCAGCGCGTACGCCACCCCCGCCAGCAGGAACGGCCCGGCCAGGTACGGGATGCCGAGCGCGCGGGCGAGGCCGCCGGTGGGCGCGGCCAGGTTGGGCCCGGCCACGCCGCCCAGCGTGGTGGCGACCAGCACGACGGACACGGCGCGGGCCCGGCCCGCCGGGGCGGCCAGGTCGGCCCCGGCGTAACGGGCCTGGAGGGTGGTGGCGGTGCCGGCGCCGTACAGGAACAGGGCGAGGAACAGCAGGACGGGACTGCCGGCGACGGCGGCCGCGAGGACGCCGGCGCTGCCGGCGGCCCCGGCCAGGTACCCGGCGGCGAGGCCGGGACGGCGGCCGCGGGCCTGGGACAGGCGCCCGACGGCGACGGCCGCCAGCGCCGAGCCGGCCGTGCCCACGGCGCTGGGCAGGCCCGCGAGCCCGGTGGAGCCGAGCAGGTCCTGCGCGAGCAGGGCGCCGACGGTCACGCCGGCCGCCAGGCCGACGCCGCTGAGCACCTGGGCGGCGACCAGGACGGTCAGGGCGCGGCGCTGCGCGCGGAGCCGCGGGGCGTCCCCGGCCCTGGCGAGCACGTCAGGCGTCACGCGGAGGCCCTTCCGCTGCCGAGTCCGCTGCCAGGATCGCCGCCAGGATCGCCGCCGGGGTCGCCATCGGGGGCGTTGCCGAGGCCGTCCAGGTCCAGGCGGTCGAGCAGCCCGCCGTCGGCGAAGGCGGCCACCAGCGCGTCGCGGCCCTCGGTGAAGTGGGCCCAGCCGTCGTAGTGGACGGGCACGACCCGGCGGGCGCCGAGGATCCGGGCCGCCTCGGCGGTCTGCGCGCTGTCGAGGACGATCAGCTCGCCGTCGAAGAGCACGTCGAAGCGGGGCGCGCCGGCGAAGAGGATGGCGGTGTCCACGGGGCCGAAGCGGCCGGCGATCCGCCTGACCGCGTCGAGCGAGGCGTTGTCGCCGCTGACGTAGACCGTGGGCAGGCCGTCCCCCGTCAGGACGAACCCGACGACCTCGCCGGTGACGGGTTCGACCTGCTCGCGCGGGCCGGGCCCGTGCACGGCGGGCACGCCGGTGACGGTGATCGTGCCGCCGCCGGGCCGGTCCAGCTCGGCCCGCTCCCAGTCGGCCAGCCCCTTGGCCCCCTCGCCGAGGCGCCGGGCGCCTCCGGGCGTGGTGAGCGTGAGCGGGACGGCGGCGAGCAGCGCCCGGCCGGAGTCGTCCAGGTTGTCGGGGTGTTCGTCGTGGGAGAGCAGGACCACGTCGATCCGGCCGAGGCCGGCGGGCGCGGCGGCGGGGGGCGCGGTCTTGGTCAGCCTGCCGCCCGGCACGTGGTAGTCGCGCGGCGGGTCGAAGGTCGGGTCGGTGAGGAAGCGCAGGCCGCCGTAGTCGAACAGGGCGGTGGGGCCGCCGAGGACGCGGACGGGGAACTGCTGGTCACGGGAGCTGGGCACGCAAGAACCTCACGGATGATTAGTGGAATATCCGTGATGACGGTAGCGGTGTCTCACGGACTGGCGCAAGCCGTACCATGAGAGGCATGAGCGACGCGCTGCCGCCCGCGCCGGGCGCGGAGGACCACCTCGCCCTCGACTTCGTCAACAGCGCCGTCGCGCTGCCGGGAGGGCACTTCATCGACCTCCTCGGCACGCCGGAGGCGACGAACCGCTGGCTCGCCGAACGCGGCCTCGCCCCCGCCGACGCCGGGGTGCAGGAGATGTGCGCTACGCAGCTCCGCTCGCTGCGCGAGCACGTCAGGTCGCTGTTCGCGGCCCGCGTCGCCGGGCTGCCCGCCCTGCCCGCGGCCCTGTCCGCCGTCAACGACGCGCTGAGCAGGGCCCCCTCGGCGGACCTGCTGTACTGGGACGAGAAGACCGGCCCCTACCGGGCGTCGCCGTGCCCCACCGACGAGATACTCGACCGCGCCCTCGCCACCCTGGCGGCCGGCACCGCCGACCTGCTCACCGGCCCCGACGCCGAACGCCTGACCGCCTGCGGGTCCGCCCCCTGCAACCGCTACCTGCTGCGGCACGGCCGCCGCCACTGGTGCTCCACGCGGTGCGGCGACCGCGCCCGCGCCGCCCGCGCCTACGCCCGCCGCACGCAGCCGCCGCCTTCCTGACCGGTCCCGTCGCCGGCCCGGAAGTCGGAGCCCCATGTCGGATCGGGTTTGACCCTTGGTAAGGATCTGTGGTCATCTCGTGACCATTGTTTCTGATGGGATGATTTACACCGGTCCGGGGGAAAGTTCCATGCCGCCCGCTCTCCTACGCGTGCTCACCGCGACGTCCGTCGCGGGCGCGGTCCTGGTGGGCACGCCGCCCGCTGCCGCCGTGGCGCACGCGCGGCCGCTGCCGCCGGTGCCCGCCGTCCAGGAGCCGCCGCCGGCCGCGACGAGCGTGCCGGCGCGGCCGTCGCTCGCCGTCCGGCCGGTGGGCGACGCGCCGGTCGGCCCGGACCTGCCGCCGGTCACCACGCCCGCCGGCGCCCGCCTGGCGGGTGAGGTCGCCGCCGCGGCCGCCGCCGTCCAGGAACGGCAGGGGCTCGGCCGGCAGGCCCCTGACGTGCGCGGGGTGCTGCCCGACAGCTCGCGGGCGCGGCCGCTGACGCCGGTCCCGATCGGCGGGTCCGGCGGCCGGGGCGTGCCGGGCGTGTTCTACCGGCTGTGCGTGGAGAGCGCCGACGTGCCGGTCTCCTGCTCGCTCCGCCGTCCCGTCGGCACGCCGGTGGCCGCCGACGTCACCGGCGACGCGGTGCCCGACCTGGCCGCCGACCTGACACCCGCCGCCGGGGCCGCAGACGGGACCATCGGCCTGCGCTTCGCCGTGCGGCGGACGGGGAAGGCGCGCGTCCAGGCGCGGGTGTGGGCCGAGTACGACGGCAGGGTGTCGGTCGGCTTCGACGGCCTCGGCGGCGGGTCGCTGTCGGACTCCGACCGGGGCACCTTCACCGTCGACCGCACCGGCAGGCGCGTCACGGCCACGGTCGAGCGCTCCGGGCCCGGGGCCTCCGCCGCGATCGTCGCCGGGCTCGCCGGCCGCGGCGCGGTGCGCCTCCGCCAGACCCCGGCCACCGCCCGCCTGACGATCGAGGCGGCCCTCGACCCGCCCGTCCTCGACCTCGCCGCGTCCCGGCCGGCCACGGTCGAGGCGCTGGCCGTGACCGGCGACCGGTTCACCGAGGCCGTGCTCGACCGCATGCCCGCCCGCGCCCGGGTGCGCCTGTCCGGCGGCGAGGTGCGCTTCACCGGCTCGTCGCCGGTCGCCCGCGCCCAGGTGCGGCACTTCGCCTACCGCGACGGCCGCCTGGACCGGGCCGTCCTCGCGGAGGTGTCGCGGGTGCCGGCGTCGTTCCGCGCCGCGTTCGCCTCGACCGGCCGCGCGCAGACGCTCGCCGTGGACGCCGGCCGCGGCCGGGCGCCCTCGGGCACCCTGACCTTCTTCGACCGGGCCGCCGCGCGCACCGTGATCAGAGCCGAGCTGACCGGCCTGCCCGCCAGGGTGCGCCTGGCCGGCGACCTCGCCGCCAACCGCGTCACGCTGACCACCAGCTCGCCCATCGGCCGGCTCGCCGTGCTGCTGCAGCGCAACGGCGGCGCGATCGCGAGCCCGCGCGGCGACCACCTGACCCTGATCAAGGACGGGGACGCCACCGGCGTGTCGGCGCTGCTGTCGGGCCTGTCGGGGCTGGACGTCAGGTACGGGGCCGCGCCGCGCGCCCGCCTGGAGACCGGCTCCCCCGGCCGGTCGTTCCTGGGCGCGGCGAGCGTCGACGGGACGCGCCTGGCCCGGCTTGAGGTCTCCGGCCTGCCCGCCACGGTGGACGTCGGCCTCGACCCCGCCGCCGGCCGGGCCGCCTACCGGGCCGGCGGCGCCGTCAGGAGGGTGCGCGCGGCGTACACGGACACCAGGTCGGGGCCCACGGTCGACGCCACGGTGCTGGGCGTGCGCGACGACGTGACGGCGTCCTGGCGGCTCGGCGCGCGCTCGGCCGCGACGGTCTCGACCGGCTCCCGCATCGACCGGGTGCGGATCTACGCCAACCGGGCGCACGTGACCCGCCGCACCGGCGAGGACCTCCAGGTCACCGTGGAGGGCGTGCGCGAGCGGGCCGAGCTGGTCGCCGACACCGGCGCGAAGACCCTCACCTGGACCGCAGGCGCGCCGGTGCCGAAGGTGTCCGCGCTGGCCAGGGCCACGCTCGGCGGCCGGTACGTCCGGGCCGCCGCCGAGGTGCGCGGCGTCCCCGCCCGCTTCGACGCCTCCTGGGACGCCTCCGCCTACCGCTTCCGGGGCCTTTCCGGGCCCGTCGGCTCGGCGGCGCTGGCGTTCGCCAACCATGACGGCGCGACCGCCCCCGCCGGGCCGCACCTGGCCGCTCACTACCGCGAGGCCACCGGCGACCTCGACGCCAGCGTGCTGGTCGAGGGCCTGTCGCAGGTGGAGCTCAGCGCCTCGCCGGGAGGGTTCACGGCCGGCTTCCGAGCCGCCGGCCAGAAGCTGGCCGTGGACGCCGACGTCACCCGCGGCGACGACCGGTTCGGCCTGTCCGGCACGCTCGGCCCGGCGCCCGGCCGCCTGTCCGTCACCTCCGACGGGGGCCGGCTCACCTACACCGGCTCCCGCCTCGACCTCCGCGCCCGCGCCTGGCTCGGCACGGCCGCCGCGCTCGACCGCACCCCGCCCGCCCCCGCCGTGCCGGGCGGCGTGTCGCTGGTGGACGGCGGCTGCGCGGCCGGGACGCGGGGCTGCGCGCCGGGGGCGTTCTGCCTGCCGTCGCGCGGCTGCTTCGGCCTGCGGGGCGACATCGACGTCCGCGGCCTGCCGGAGCGGGTGACGGTGGACCCGGCGGCCGGGACGTTCGCCTTCGCCGGGTTCCGCCCCAGGGTCCGCAGCCTGGGCGTCTACCTGGCCAGCAGCGTCCTGTCGCCGGTGCCGGTCAAGGCGCGCGCCACCCTGACCGGGCTGCCGGCGGCCATCACCGGACTGTCGGTGGGGCCCATCGGGGTCGCGCCGGGCAACGCCGTGCGGGCCGCGTACCGGATCGAGCCGGCCGCCACGCTGGGCTCGCTCGACGTGCTGGCCGAGGCGGGCGGCGTGCGCGGCCACGTCGCGCTCGACCCGGTGCCGGCCGCGGTGGACGTCCAGGGCGCCTACGGCGCGCGGACCCGCGTCCGCGTGCGGAACTCCGCGGCCGTCGAGCGCCTGTCGGCCGAGGTCACCGTGCCCGGCAGGGGCAGCGGCGGGCTGCGCCTGTCGGACGTGCCCGCCCGGTTCGCCGTGGACGCCGACGCCTCCGGCGCCGCTCTCGGCGTGCCCGCCGTCACGTACCGGGCGGAGGACGGCCTCAGCACTCTCGACGGGCGGCTCCGCGTCGAGGGCGGGCTGGTCGATCCCGGCGGGCGGCTGGGCGAGGTGTCGCTCGCCGTCGAGGACCTGGCCGCCGACACCACCGTCCTGGTGAACCCCGACCAGTCGGTCGACCTGGTGTCCCGGCCGGTGCCGACCGGGCGCGTCGTCCTGCACGCCGGGCTGCGGCTGGATCCCGTCGCCCGGCAGCGGCTCGCGGTGCGCAAGGAGGTGCCGTACACGGGCGGGTTCCTGGCCTACCGGGTCGAGGGGTGGTTCGGGCTCGGGCGCAGCGCGGTCGGCGACGTCGGGCTGTCGGAGCGGCGGGTGGAGCGGCTGCGGATCCGGCCGGGCCGGATCCCGTTCGGGCTGACGGCGTCCCCGGCGCTCGGGTACGTCGCGCCCGCCTTCGAGGGCTCCTACGGCACCGTCACCGTCACCGCCAGGGACGTGGACCTGCGCCCCGACGTCGCCCTCGACGTCCGGCTGAGCAGGGCGGCCGGGGCGGACGTCTTCCACGACTCCGTGCGGCTGACCCCGGCCGGGCGGCTGGCGCTGCGCCGCTACGACCAACGGATGCGCGGCATCGGGGCGCGGCAGGAGATCGAGGCGGCCGGGATCGGCCTGGCCTGCGTGCGCGTGGCCGCCCGGCCCGGCTTCGCCGCCGCCGGCGACGGCCGCGTCACGCTGCGCGGCGCCGACGGGCCGCAGCTCGTCTCCCTGCTCGATCTGGGCGGGCAGGCGCCGGACTACGCGGTGGACCTGCTCGCCTCGTTCATGAGCCCGTTCCCCGGGGCGGACTGGCAGGTGTCGGGGGCCGACGCCGGCGGCTGCGGGCGGCGCCCGGCGTCCCGCTAGCTAGGCGGGGCCGGGGTCCTGGCGGCCGGCGAGGAAGGCGCGCACCGCCTTCAGGTACGCCGCCGTGTCGGGCACCCGCGTGAAGCGGGCCGACGGCAGCGCCTTCCGGTACCCGGCCGCCGCGCCGTCCCGCTCGCCGCAGGCCCCCTCGACCACCAGGACGGGCGCCGGCACGCCGGCCGGCTCCTCGACCGGCCCGGCGGCGCCCAGCGCCGCGGACCCGGCCGAGCCGGCCGCCGGCGCCGGGCCCGCGCAGGACGCCAGGCGCGGAGGCGGGCCCGCGCCAGGTAGGCGTCCAGCTCCGCGTCCCCGGCGAAGGACTGCGCCGCCCGCGGGTCCACCCGCAGCAGCGTGTACACGGCGAGCAGGCGCGGGCCCGGCGGCTCCTGGCCCGTCAGCAGCGCCGCGGCGGCCGTGGCCCGGCCGGGGGTGAGGGCGGCGGGCGCGTACAGGACCGCGCCGGCCACCCGCCCCGGGTACGCGGCCAGGTAGGCCACGGCCAGCCGGGCGCCCTCGTCGCGGGCGACCAGGTTCAGCCGGTCGGCCCCCACCTCCCGCCTGATGGCCTCCAGGTCGGCGACGTCGCGTGCCAGGCCGTAGCCGCGCGGGTCGGCCAGCCGGGCCGAGCGGCCGGTGCCGGCCCGGTCGTAGACGTACACCTGGTGGCCGTCGGCCGTCAGCCGGCCGTAGAAGCGCGCGTCGGCGGCCAGGTCGGACAGGCCGGGCGCGCCGTGCAGGAACACCACCGGCTCGGGCCGGACGGCCTTGCGGGGCGCGAGCCGCACGTACGCGAGCCGGGAGCCGGTCGGCAGGCGCCACTCGCGCTGCCCGGGCACCTTGCCCGAGGCTCCCGGCGGCGCCGGGGACGGCGGGCGCAGCGTCACCCCGGCCGTCTGCCACACCACCAGGCCCGCCGTGCCCAGGACGGCCAGCGCCCGCACCCAGCGCGCCCACGGCCGCCGGGGCCGCGGCACGCACAACAGCAGCCCCAGGAAGCACACCGACGCGAACACCGCCAGCCCCGCCGCCGTGAACACCCCGGGAGGCAGGCCGACCATGGCCGTCCCGGCGAGCGCGGCCAGCCCGGCGACCGGCGAGAGCGCCAGCACCGCCGCGCCCGCCGCCGCCCGCCGGGCGATCCTGCCCCATGACGCCACAAAGGGACGTTATCGGGCCGTCCGGTCCCCCGTCAGCCCGGAGCCAGCCGGCTGAGCCGCTCCCAGGCGCGGTACTCGGCGGTCCTCGCCCGGTCCATCTCCTGCACCAGGTCGAAGGAGGCGGCGCCGACGACCAGCCGCAGCGGGGGCTCCGGCAGGTCGACGAGCTCCATCACGACGGGCGCGGCGGTGGCCGGGGAGGGGTCGGCGTCGTCGCCCCACATCCCGGCCAGCCGGGCGCGCAGCGGCTCGTAGGCGGGGTCGGGCTCGGTCATGGTGGTGCCGGCGGTGAACAGGCCGGTGTCGTACCCGCCGGGCTGCACGATCGTCACCTTCACCCCGAACGGCGCGACCTCCATCGCGAGGGCCTGGCTGATGGAGTCGAGCGCGGACTTGCCGCCCGCGTAGAAGCCGGCCGAGGCGACGCCGCCGCCCGTGCCCATCGTCGTGAACTGCAGGAGGTGGCGTCATCCGCACCAGGTCGCCCGGGTGCTTCTCCGCCAGCCCGGCCAGCGGCTCCACATTGCGGGCCACGCCGACCACGCGGTCACCGGCCGCGAGGGCGGCCTCCGCGAACGCCCGTCGCTCCTGTCAAGACGGATCGTCTCGTCTCGCTTCGGTGGCGTTGACCTTGACGTGGCGGCAGCGTGTTGACTGGGGGCATGCGGATCGGAGAGCTGGCCGCGCTGCTCGGGGTGTCCACCCGGACCGTGCGGCACTACCACCACCAGGGCGTGCTGCCGGAGCCGCCGCGGCTGGCCAACGGCTACCGGGAGTACGGCATGCGGGACGCCGTCGCGCTGGCCCGGGTGCGGCGGCTGGTGTCGCTCGGGCTCAGCCTGGACGAGGCGCGGGACGTCGTCGCCGAGGACCGGTCGCGGGAGCTGCCGGAGATCCTGGCCGAGATCGACGCGGACCTGGCGCGGCAGGAGCGGGAGATCGGGGAGCGGCGCAGACGGCTGGCCGAGGTGCTGCGCCGGGCCGAGGCCGGGACGTTGGGGCCGGCGGACACCGCCTCCCCCGGGCTGCTGGACTTCCTGCGGGCCGTCGAGCTGCCCGCCTCGGGGGCGGCGGCCTGGGACCGGGAGCTGCTGCTGCTGATGGACACCGTCAGCGGGGCGCCCGAGCGGGGGCGGGCGCTCGCGCTGCTGGACGGCCTCGCCGCCGATCCCGTGGCGGCGGCCGCCGGGCACGCGTTCTACCGGCGGCTGGACGAGTTGGCCGAGGCCGGGCCGGACGACCCGCGGGTGGGTCCGCTGGCGGCCGAGCTGGCCGACTACAGCCTCCGGCACCTGCTGCCCGCGTTCCCGAGCGGCCCGGCGGAATCGGAAACGGCGGAATCGGAAACGGCGGGATCAGAGGCGGCGGGACCGGAGGCGGCGGGGTGGGACGCGGCGGGGTGGGACGCGGCGGGGTGGGACGCGGCGGGGTGGGACGCGGCGGCGGTGGAGCCGGTCCTCGACGGGCTCGCGCCGGCGCAGGCGGCGGTGGTGCGGCAGGCGGTGCGGCTCATCGCGGAGGCGCGGTGAAGGCGGGGCGGTCGCTCTCGGGGAGCCAGAGGCGCGCCGGGTCGAAGGCGGGGCGGCGGGCGGCGAGGTGGCGGGTGAAGGCGGCCAGCGCCGGGTGCCGGTTCTGCCGGTGCCGCAGCAGCCACCACGGGTAGGCGGGCACCGGCGGCGTGATCGGCACCCGCACGAGGCCGGGGTGCCACGGCAGCCGGGTCGCGTCGCCGGCGAGGCTGGCCCGCCCGGCGGCGACCGTCTCCACGTAGTGCTCGTAGCCGAAGTCGGGCCCCGAGGTGTCCATCCGCAGCCCGAACTCCTCGCCCAGCAGCCGGTAGAACTCCTCCCACTCGCTGCCCTCGACGTTGCCCGGCATCCAGAACGTCTCCCCCGCCAGCTCCGCGAGCGACACCCGCTCCCGCCGGGCGAGCGGGTGCCGCCGCCCCACCAGCACGTGCAGGGGCTCCAGGTGGACGGGTTCGGCGGTGAGCGCGTCGTCGAGCGGGCCCGTCAGGCGGCAGAGCACGGCGTCCACGGCTCCCGTGGCCAGCGCGACGCGGCCGCTGCGCAGCCCGTCGGAGGTGATCAGCTCGACGTCGGCGCCCCCGGCGTCGTGGAAGCCGCGTACCAGGTCGATCGAGGCGAGGCGGGTGTCGAGCACGTCCACGCGAAGCGCGCGCCGCCGTCCGCGCAGCAGCTCGACGGCCTGGTCGGCGAGGCCGACCAGGGAACGGGCGTGCGGCAGGAACGCCCGCCCGTCCCCGGTCAGGCCGGCGCCGGCGCGCGAGCGGTAGAACAGCACGGTCTCCAGGTCGGTCTCCAGGCGCGCGATGCGCTTGGAGACGGCCTGCTGGCTGATGCCGAGGCGGGCCGCGGCCTCGCCGAAGGAGCGCTCCTCGGCGATGGCGACGAACGCCCGCACCGCGCCCAGATCCAGCTCCATCTCACCACCGACGGTTGTGACGATCCCGCGTGTCGCTTGTTGGACATCGCCGCCCGGCCTCGGGTCCAATGCTCGGGCTGCGGACGAAGCTTACAACCATGGGGAGTGGACGCCGGTGGGGTCTTTCGTGCATCTGCACGTGCACACGGAGTACAGCATGCTCGACGGCGCGGCCAAGGTGGGCCCGCTGGTGGCGGAGGTGGCGCGGCAGGGCATGCCGGCGGTGGCGATGAGCGACCACGGCAACGTGCACGGCGCGTACGAGTTCTACGGCAAGGCCCGCGCGGCGGGCGTCAAGCCGGTGATCGGCATCGAGGCGTACGTGGCGCCCGGCCCGCGGCGGGACCGGCGGCCGGTGTTCTACAGCGACGACCTGACCCTGCGCAGGTCGGACGACGTGACCGGGGCGGGCGGCGACGTGTCGGGGCGCGGCCTGTACACGCACATGACGATGTGGGCGGCCGGCGCGGACGGGCTGCGGAACCTGTTCCGGTTGCAGTCGCGGGCCTGGCTCGAAGGACACGTCCAGAAATATCCGCGGATGGACGATGAGCTGCTGGCCGAGCACGGCCAGGGCATCATCGCCACCACCGGCTGTCCGTCCGGCGAGGTGCAGACCCGGCTGCGCCTCGGCCAGTACGACCGCGCGCTCGCGGCCGCCGCCCGCTACCGCGACCTGTTCGGCCCCGGCAACTACTACCTGGAGCTGATGGACCACGGCCTGGCCGTCGAGCGCCGCGTCCGCGAGGACCTGCTGCGCCTCGGCCGCGCCCTCGGCCTGCCGCCGCTGGCCACCAACGACTCGCACTACGTCACCGAGGACCAGGCCGGGGCGCACGACGCGCTGCTGTGCGTCGGCACCGGCAAGCGCCTGGCCGACGCCGACCGCTTCCGCTTCTCCGGCAGTGGCTACTACCTGAAGACGGCCGCCGAGATGCGCGCCCTGTGGGACGCCGAGGTGCCGGGCGCGTGCGACAACACCCTCGCCGTGGCCGAGCGGATCGGCGACTACGGCGAGGTGTTCGCACACCGCGACCTGACGCCGCGGTTCCCGGTGCCGGAGGGCGAGAGCGAGTCGAGCTGGCTCCGCGCCGAGACGCTGCGCGGCGCGCGCCGCCGCTACGGCGGCGAGCCGCCCCGGCAGGTGCTGGAGCGCATCGATTACGAGCTGTCGGTGATCGACATGATGGGTTTCCCCGGCTACTTCCTGGTGGTCTCCGACATCTGCCGGCACGCCCGCGAGCAGGGCATCGGCCTCGGCCCCGGACGCGGCTCGGCCACGGGCTCGATGGTCGCGTACTGCACGGGCATCACCGAGCTGGACCCGATCGAGCACAAGCTGATCTTCGAGCGGTTCCTCAACCCCGAGCGCATCACGATGCCGGACGTGGACCTCGACTTCGACGACCGCCGCCGGGACGAGATGATCGACTACGTCACCCGCAAGTACGGCGCGGACCGGGTGTGCCAGATCGTCACGTTCGGCACCATCAAGGCGAAGGCCGCGGTCAAGGACTCCTGCCGCGTGCTCGGGCTGCCGTACGCGCTGGGCGACCGCATCACCAAGGCGTTCCCGGCGGCCGTCGGCGGCCAGGAGATCCCGCTGTCGGCCATCCACGACCCCGGCCACCCGCGCCACGGCGAGGCCGCCGAGCTGCGCGCCATGTACGAGCAGGACCCGGACGTGCGCCGGGTGATCGACACCGCGACCGGCGTCGAGGGCCTGACCCGCGGCACCGGGATCCACGCGGCCGGGGTGATCCTGTCCGCCGAGCCGCTGCTGGACGTGCTGCCGCTGGTCAGGCCGAAGGCCGACGGGCCGGTGATCACCGGGTTCCCGTTCACCCAGGCCGAGGACATGGGCCTGCTCAAGATGGACTTCCTCGGGCTGCGCAACCTCACCGTCATCCAGGACGCCATCGCGAACGTGCGCGCCAACAAGGGCGTGGAGATCGACATCCTGGACGTGCCGCTGGACGACGCGGCGACGTACGAGCTGCTGGCCCGGGGCGACACGCTCGGCGTGTTCCAGCTCGACAGCGGCGGCATGCGGGTGCTGCTGCGGCTGATGCGGCCGACGACGTTCACCGACATCGCCGCCGTGAACGCGCTTTACCGCCCGGGCCCGATGGAGATGAACGCCCACACCAACTACGCGCTGCGCAAGACCGGCCGCCAGCCGGTCGAGCCCATCCATCCCGAGCTGGCCGAGGCCCTGGAGCCCATCCTCGGCGACACCTACCACCTGGTCGTCTTCCAGGAGCAGGTCATGGCCATCGCGCAGCAGCTCGCCGGGTACTCGCTGGGCGCCGCCGACATGCTGCGCAGGGCCATGGGCAAGAAGAAGAAAGAGGTCCTGGACGCCGAGTGGGACCGCTTCTCGGCGGGCATGCGCGAGCGCGGCTGCTCCGAGGCGGCGATCAAGGCCGTCTGGGACGTGCTGGTGCCGTTCAGCGGTTACGGGTTCAACAAGTCGCACACCGCCGGGTACGGCCTGGTGTCGTACTGGACGGCGTACCTGAAGGCCAACCACCCGCAGGAGTACCTGGCGGCGCTGCTCACCTCGGTCGGCGACGACAAGGACAAGATGGCCGTCTACCTGTCGGACTGCCGCCGGCTCGGCATCCGGGTGCTGCCGCCCGACGTCAACGCCGGCGGCCTGGACTTCGCCGCCGTCGGCGCGGACATCCGCTTCGGCCTTGGCGCGGTGCGCAACGTCGGCGCGAACGTCGTGGAGGCGATCGTCGCCGCCCGCGCCGCCGGGGGCCGCTACCGGGACTTCACCGACTTCCTGGCCAGGGTGCCGCTGGTGGTGTGCAACAAGCGGGTGATCGAGTCGCTGGCCAAGGCGGGCGCGTTCGACGGGCTCGGGCACCGGCGGGCCGCGCTGGTGGCGGTGCACGAGCAGGCCGTGGACGCGGTCGTGGACGTCAAGCGCAACGCGGCGCGCGGCCAGGATTCGCTGTTCGGCGACGTCGCCGAGGGCACGCCGCCGGCGGTGGCCGTGCCCGACGCGCCGGAGTGGGACAAGGCGACGCTGCTCGCCTTCGAGCGCGAGATGCTCGGCCTGTACGTCTCCGCCCATCCGCTGGACGGCGCCGAGCACGTCCTGCGGGCCAACCGGGACACCACGATCGCGGGCCTGCTCGCCTCCGGCCGGCAGGAGGGCGGCGTGCGGCTGAGCGGCATCGTCTCCGGGCTGCAGCGCAAGGTCACCAAGCAGGGCAGCCCGTGGGCGATCGTCACGCTGGAGGACCACGACGCCTCCGTCGAGTGCCTGGTCTTCCCCAAGAGCTACGCCCTGTACGGGGAGGCGCTGGCCGAGGACCGGGTGATCGCGGTGCGCGGCCGGATCAACGTCCGCGACGAGACCATGAGCGTCCACGCCGAGGACGTCGTCCCGCTCACCGTCGCCGCGCCCGGTGCCGAGCCGCCGGTGGTGATCACCGTCCAGGAGTCGCACCTGACCGCCCGCCTGGTGCGCGAGTTCAGGAACGTCCTGGCCGCGCATCCCGGGCACGCGCCGGTCCACCTGCGGGTGCGGCGGGCCGGGCGCAAGGGGGTGCTGGTGGAGCTGGAGCCGTTCCGGGTGGCCGCGGAGCCGGCCTTCTACGGCGACGTCAAGGCCCTGCTCGGGCTGGGCGCGATCGGCGGGCCGGCGTGAGCGGGGCCGGTCCGGGGCGGGAGGGGGCGACCGGTCAGGGGCGGGAGGGGGCGGTCTGTCCCCGCTGCGGTGCGGCGTCGGCGGTGCTGGCCGTGGCCCGCGTCCCGCACGGGTGGGCGAACGCGGCCGGTGCGTGGGTGCGGGGGACGGCGGAGGTGGTGCTGTGCGGGCGGTGCGACGCCGCCGACCCGGCCGCGGCCTTCCTGCTCGGCGCGGTGACGCCGGCCGCCGCCGGGGAGGCCGCCCGCCTGCTGCGCGGCTGGCTGGGCCGGGCCGCGCCGCCGCCGGGCCCCGACGAGGACGTGTTGCGGGCCGAGGCGGAGGCGTGGCGGCGCGGTGACCTGTGACGCCGGACGTTATCGGCGGCGGACAGCGGGAAGGAGACCCAAATTCCGGACAAATCCCACCGAAGGGACTTTCATATGAGCATGCCGCCCTTAGGGACGCATGTCTGGCCTGGCGACGACTCCAGCACGTTCTCGATGGACCTGCACGTGACCGTCGTCGGCCGCACCCCGGCCGACCTGCGCGCCCGGGCACTCGACGAGGCCCGCAGCTTCTACGGCGGGCAGGCCGAGCACGCGGGCGTCACCGTCCTCAGCGCCGACGTGGAGAAGCTGGACCACGACGGCGAGTACCGGGCGACCGTGGTGTTCCGCCAGGTCACCGGCTGACTCCCGCCGCCGCTACGGCTCGTCCTCCATCAGCCGGTTCTCCCAGGCCCAGGAGGCGATCCCCACCCGGTTCCGGACGCCCAGCTTGCTCTGGATGCCGGAGATGTGCCCCTTGACGGTGCTGACGGAGATGAAGAGCTCCGCGGCGATCTCCTGATTGGTACGCCCCAGCGCGACGGCCCGGACCACCTCCACCTCGCGCTCCGACAGCGGCTGCGCGGGACGCCCGGCGCCCCGCGCCCGCCCGCGGCCGCCCGTGACGTGGCGCAGCAGCCGCAGGGTGACCGACGGGGAGATCAGGGCGTCCCCGGCGGCGGCCGCCCGCACCGCCTCGACCAGCAGGGCCGGGCCCGCGTCCTTCAGCACGAAGCCGACGGCCCCGCCGCGCAGCGCGCCGTAGACGTACTCGTCGAGGTCGAAGGTGGTGACCACGACCACCCGCAGCGGCGACGGCACGCCGGGGCCGGCGAGGACGCGGGTCACCTCGATGCCGTCCAGGCGCGGCATCTGCACGTCGACCAGGCACACGTCCGGGCGGAGCCGGCGGGCCAGCGCGACGGCCTCGTCGCCGTCGGCGGCCTCGCCGACGACGGCGATGTCCGGCTGGTCCTCCAGGATGACCCGGAGGCTGGCCCGGACGAGCGCCTGGTCGTCGGCGAGCAGCACCCTGATGCTCATCGCCCCTCCCCGCCTCTCGCCGGCGGCAGGGGGAGCACCGCGCGCACGGACCAGCCCGGCGCTTCCCGCCGCGGGCCGGCGTGCAGGGTGCCGCCCAGGGCCTCGACGCGTTCGCGCATGCCGAGCAGGCCGTAACCGCCGCCGTGCCGGTACCCCGCCCCGGCTCCGGAGCCGCGCCGGCGGCGGTGCGGGGCGCGCGCCGGGACGGGCGGGGCGTCGTCGGCGACCTCCACCGTCACGGCGGCACCCTCGCGGGCGACCGTCACCTCGACGGAGCGGGCGTCCCTGGCATGGCGGGAGACGTTCGTCAGGGACTCGCGGACGACCCGGTACACGGTGCCGGCCACCTCGGGCGGCCAGGTGGTCTCGTCCTCGCCGGCGTCCGGGAGCCGCAGGCGGACGGCCGGCCCGTCGAAGCGCCCGACGAGGCCGGCGAGGCTCTCGCGGGGCGGCGCCGGCGCAGCGGCGTCGCGCAGCAGCCCGACGAGGCGGCGCATCGCGGCCAGCGCGTCGGTGCCCGCCGTCTCGATGCCGGTCAGGGCGCCGCTCACCCGCTCGGGCTGCCTGCGCGACAGCACCTGCGCGGCCTGCGACTGCAGGACGATGCCGGTGACGTGGTGCGCGACGACGTCGTGCAGCTCGCGGGCGAGCTGGAGGCGTTCCTGGCGGCGTACGGTCTCGGCCATCGCCGCACGGCGGAGCGCCAGCGCCCGCGCGCCGAGACCGGCGAGGACCCCGGCCAGCCAGGTGCCGGCGTTCAGGACCGTGACGGGCGGCGCGAGGAGGGCGCCGCCGGCGGAGCGTTCCGCGAGCAGGCCGCTCGCGGCCACGGCGAGCCCGGCCGCGGCGACCGCGCAGGCCGCGCGGGGCGGGAGGACGCGCACCGCCGAGCCGGCGAGCACGCCCAGGGCCAGCGCGGTCGCGGGCCCCGGCTCGGCGGGCAGCCCGGCGAACGCGGACGCCAGGACGGCGGTCAGCGCCACCGCCTGCCCGGCGACCGCCGCCCAGGACCGCTGCCGCCGCCGCGCCAGCGCGATCGCGCACACCACCGCCCCGGCGGCGCATCCGAACTCCCAGTAGCCGGGCCCCCAGCTGATCGCCACCCGGTACGCCCAGAACGCCAGGACGACCGCGAGGACCGCGCCGAGCCCGGCGTCCACCGCCCACCGCCTCGCCGATCCGCCTCCGCCGTCCGCCGCCGTTCCGCCGCCCTCCGCCGGACGGTCTCGCACACTCACGCCGCCCAGGCTAGGAGCGCCGGCCCTTCCGGAGGTACCGGCCGAAAGTATGACTCCCGCCCGGCCCGAACCCTGCTTTCGACCCGTGCCGCCGGCCACGCCCGCGCCCAGGATGAAGAGCCATGTCACCTGAACAACTCCCCCACCGGCCGCCCGCCGGCGGCCCCGCCTACGGCCCACCGCACCGGACCGCACCTCATCAGGCCCCATCCCACCAGGTCGGGCCGCACCCGGCTGGGCCGCAAGGGGCCGGGCCGCAAGAGGCCGGGCCGCAAGGGGCCGCGCGGCCGCGGATCGTCGCGCTCGACGTGATCCGCGGGCTCGCGCTGTGCGGCATCCTGGTCGCCAACGTGCAGCCGATCGCCCACGTCGGGGACGCCCTGGTCGCCAGGACCGGCGGAGGCGACGGCGCGGAGACCTGGCTCGGGCTCCTGGTCCACCAGCGGTTCTTCCCCATCTTCTCCCTCCTGTTCGGCGTCGGGTTCTCCCTGCTGCTCGAATCGGCCGGGCGGCGGACCGGCCGGCCGCGGCTGCTCCTGCTGCGGCGGCTCCTGACGCTGCTGGCGCTGGGCCTGGCGCACATGTTCCTGCTGTGGTTCGGCGACATCCTCACCGTCTACGCCGTGGTCGGACTGGTGGTGCTGCTGCCGTCGTCCTGGTTGCCGCGCTGGGCGGTGGCCGGGCTGGCGGGCGTGCTCATCGTGGCCGCCCTGGTGATCGGGGCCGGTTCGTACGGGCTGGTGCCCGGCCTGTTCCTGCTGGGCTCGGCGCTGACCAGGTACGGCGTGATCGCCAGGATCGAGAGCGGGGCCCGCGGCCCGGCGTTGCTGTTCCTGGTGTTCGCCGCGGCGGCGCTGCCGGTCGCGTGGGTGCAGCAGGACACCGGGAACCCGAAGGCGATGGCGCTCGCCGGGCTGCTCACCGCGGGCGCGTGCATCTGCGGCGTGCTCCTGCTGCTCCGCACCCCGCTGCGGTCGTCGCTGCGGGTGCTGTTCGCCCCGCTCGGCCGGATGGCGCTGACGAATTACCTGAGCGCCACCGCTCTCGTCCTGCTGATCGCCCGTCTGCTGGGCGGCCCGGCGGAGGGCTGGTCCACCGGGACGGTGCTGGTGATCGCGGGCGGCATCCTCGCCCTGCAGTGGGTGTGGTCGACGCTCTGGCTGCGGCGCTTCCGGCAGGGGCCGCTGGAGTGGTTGTGGCGGTGGGCGACCTGGGCCCGGCGGCCTCCGCTCCGCGTCAGCGATAGGTAGACTCTCTACATGTAGAGTGTCTATGCATCGTGTGGAGGTGGCATGTCGCCGTCCTGGCGCCATCTGCTCGTCTGGCTGCACGTCGTGACGTCCGTGGCCTGGATGAGCCAGGCGCTGGCGCTGTTCGCGCTCAACCTGCACAGCGCGCTCACCGGGGACCTCGCGGGCTACCGGATGGCCGAGCTGCTGGACGGCGGCCTGCTGGCGCACTTCGCCAACGCCTCGGCGTTCACCGGGATCATGCTCGCGGCCATGACCAGGTGGGGGTTCTTCCGTTACTGGTGGGTGCTGGTCAAGTTCGTGATCACGCTGGTGCAGCTCTACGCGGGGATCTTCCTGCTGGGGCCCCGGCTGGCGGAGCTGGCCTCCGGGGCCCGCACGGCCGACCCTCCCCTGCTGGGCGGCACGCTGCTCATGGCCTCGGCCATCGCGTTCCAGGCGTGGCTCTCGGTGGCCAAGCCGTGGAGACGCACCCGCTGGGCGGACCGCCGGCCGCCCGCCGGCCGGGCGGCCACCGTCGAGCCGCCTCGCTGGCTGCTCCCGTACGTGCTGGCCGTGCCCGTGCTGGACTTCGTGCTGGGCGCGGTCGTGCTCGGGCACCCGGCGCCGTTGTTCTTCGCGGTGACGGCGATCGCGTACCCGATCTGGCGGGGGCGGGCCCTGCGGCGGCGGGCCGCCGCGACGGCGTAGCCGCGCGGGATCAGGCGTCCAGGGTGAGCCAGAGGCGCATGAGGTGGCGGCGGAGCCGCGGCTCGGGGTGGTCGGCGTAGGCCGTGCGGCCGTGCAGGACGACGCGGTTGTCGAGGAACTGCATGTCGCCCTCCCGCAGGTCCATGGCGAGGGCGAAGCGGGGGTCGGCGGCGAGGCGGTCCAGCAGGGCCATCACCTCCTCCTGCGCGGGCGTGAACGGGGGGACGTGCGCGCCGCGCAGCGCCGAGCGCAGGTAGTCGGGGCCGTAGGCGAAGGAGATGCCGCCGCCGGGGCGGCGCACGCAGAGCGGCTTGGCGGCGAAGCTGTCGGGGCCGTCGCCGCGGCGCAGGTCGTGCCACCACGGCTCGTAGAGCAGGCCGGCCAGGTCGGGCCGGGTGCGGACGAGCTCGTTGTGCAGCGCGACGGAGCCGACGATGGTGCTGATGCCGCCGGACCTGGCCGGGCGCAGGCACAGCAGGGCCACCGCGTCGGTGGGGTCGCTGTGGTAGCCGAGCGGGCCGCGGTGCTCGTAGCTGCGGGTGCGCGGCCCGGACGGGTCGGCGCCGGTGTCGCGGACGTGCATGAGCGGCTCGGCGCCCGGCCCCTGCGGGACGAGGCCGCCCACGAGACGGGCCAGGCCGAGCGCGGCCAGCTCCCGCTGCCGGTCGCTCATCCCGTCCACGGGCACGCCCTGGAGCAGGGCGAAGCCCGGGCCGTCGAGGAGCAGCCCACGCACCCGCGCCCCGGCGTCCGGCAGGAAGGCGCGCGGCGGCGATCCGGCCCCGCCCGGGGAGCCGGGCCGGGGCAAGCCGGTGCGGGCGACGTCGGACGGGGTCAGGCCCGCCGACTCGGCCGCGCGGACCGCCGTCAGCAGCTCCTCCCGCTGCTCCTCCTCCAGCCGGACCCGCCACCCGGCGCCGCCGCCGTCGCGGAGCTGCTCGCCCAGCCACTCCCCCGGCCCCCGGGCCTCTGTCACCGCCGTCACCGCGCACCCGCCTTCCGCGATCAGGCCCGTCGTGGCCCCCTCCCGGCCCACTGTGCCCGCCGGGACGGCCCGGCTGGACCGGTCATCGCCCAGGGCGAAGCGGCTTCACCGAGAGCGGAAGGCGGCGGCCGGGCCGGGCGGGGAGTCAGGCCAGGGAGTCGATCCAGCCCTCCAGGCGGCGGCCTTCCGCCTCCATCAGCGCGGGGTCGCGGAAGGTGTTGGTGAGCAGCGAGATGCCCTGGTAGGCGGCGAGCAGGGCGACCGCCAGCTCGCGGGCGTCGGCGCGGCCCATCGCGGCGAACTGCCGCTCCATCCAGTCGAGCAGCCTGCCCATGACCTTGGCGATGGCCCGGTCGAGGCCGTCGTCGCGCTTGTCCAGCTCGGAGGCGAGGGTGCCGGTGGGGCAGCCGTACTGGGCGGCCACGTGGCTCTGGCCGACCCAGCCGCCGACGAGGGCCTTGAGCCGGTCCTGGGGCGCGGGGAGCCGGTCGAGGCGGTCGATGAGGGAGTCCAGCTCATGGCCGTGCGTGTCGATGGCGGCCTCGATGAGCTGGTCCTTCGTCTTGAAGTAGTAGTAGACGTTGCCGACCGGGACGTCGGCGGCGCGGGCGATGTCGGCGAGCGTGGTCTTCTCGACGCCCTGCTCGTGGAGGATCCGGGCGGCGGCGCCGGCGAGCCGTTCGCGCTTGCCCGCCCTCGTTGAGTTAGTCACCCAACTCACTATAGACACGGCAGTCGGCGGGCGCTATGGTCTCGCAGTAAGTCAGTCAACTAACTAAGACCCGATGGAGAACAGACATGATCGTGGTGACAGGTGCGACCGGCAACGTGGGCGGCCAGCTCGTCAGGCTCCTGACCGACGCCGGCGAGCAGGTGACGGCCGTCTCGCGGAACGCCGGGCCGCTGCCCGAGGGCGTCCGGCACCATCGGGGCGACCTCGGCGACCCGGCCGGGCTCAAGGCCGCCCTCGCCGGCGCCGACGCGCTGTTCCTGCTGGTCGCGGGCCAGGAGCCGGGGGCGGTGCTGGACGCGGCGGCGGCGGGCGGGGTCCGCCGGGTGGTGCTGCTGTCCTCGCAGGGCGCCGGCACCCGGCCGCACGCCTACGCCCACCCGGCCGCCTTCGAGGAGGCGGTGCGCGCCTCGGGGCTGGAGTGGACGATCCTGCGGCCCGGCGGGTTCGCCTCGAACGCGCTGGCCTGGGCCGGGCCGATCCGCGCCCACCGCACGGCCGCCGCGCCCTTCGCCGACGTCGCGCTGCCCGTCGTCGACCCGGCCGACCTCGCGGAGGTGGCCGCCGTGACGTTGCGCGAGGACGGGCACGCCGGGCACACGTACGAGCTGACCGGGCTGGCTGCGATCAGCCCGCGCGAGCGGGCGGCGGCCATCGGGGCGGCGCTCGGGACGGAGGTGCGCTTCGCCGAGCAGACCCGCGAGGAGGCGCGGCAGCAGATGCTGGCGTTCATGCCGGAGCCGGTCGTGGAGGCGACGCTCGCCATCCTCGGCGCGCCCACCGAGGCCGAGCGGCGGGTCAGCCCGGACGTGGAGCGGGTGCTGGGCCGGCCGGCGGGCACGTTCGCCGGCTGGGCCGCCCGCAACGCCGCCGCCTTCCGCTGACCGGCCGGCACCCGATGCGACGCCCCGCGCCGCGTTCGCTGTCCGACTTCCTCGCCGGGCCGGACGTCGCCACGCTGACCACGCTGCGCCCCGACGGCACCCCCCACGTGACGGCCGTGCGCTTCACCTGGGACCCCGGCGCTGGCCTGGCCCGCGTCCTGACCGTCGCCCGCGCCCGCAAGGCCCGCAACCTCGCCGCCTCCCCGCACGCCGCCCTCTGCCAGGTGGACGGCTTCCGCTGGGCGAGCCTGGAGGGCACGGCGACGGTGTCCGCCGATCCGCGGCGCGTGGCCGAGGCCGCCCGCCGCTACGCCCTCCGCTACGGCTCCCCGCCGCCCGCCCCGCCCGGCCGGGTGGTCATCGAACTCGCGGTGAGCCGCGTCCTGACCCTCAACCTCTGAGAAGGATCCCTCCCATGCCCATCCAGAACGTCCTCGACTCCGCCATCGCCTACCGCGAGCTGGGCTCCGGCGCGCCGATCGTCTTCCTGCACGGCAACCCCACCAGCTCCCACCTGTGGCGGCACGTCATGCCCGCCGCCGGGCCCGGCCGCCGCTTGGCCCCCGACCTCATCGGCATGGGCGAGTCGGGCAAACCGCCCATCGACTACACCTTCGCCGACCACGCCCGCTACCTCGACGCCTGGTTCGACGCCCTGCGCCTCGACGACGTGCTGCTCGTCGGGCACGACTGGGGCGGCGCGCTGGCCTTCGACTGGGCCGCCCGCCACCCCGGACGGGTGCGCGGCATCGCCTTCACCGAGGCCGTCATCAAGCCCATGACCTGGGAGGAGTTCCCGGAGGGCGGCCGGGAGCTGTTCCGCGCGATCAAGACGGACGGCGTGGGCGAGGCCATGATGCTCGACGACAACGCCTTCCTGCGCGGCTTCTCCGCCACCGTGGCCACGCCGCCGCCGGACGAGGACCTGGAGGTCTACCTGCGGCCGTACCCGACGCGGGAGAGCCGGCTGCCGCTGCTGCGGTGGGCGCGTTCGATGCCGCTCGGCGGGGAGCCGGCGGACGTGGTGGCCAGGTTCGAGGCGTTCGGGCGGTGGGCGGCGGACAGCCCGGAGGTGCCGAAGCTGCTGATCGGCTTCCGTCCGGGGCCCGGGTCGATGTGGACGCCGGAGACGGTCAAGTGGTGCGCGGACACCATGGCGGCGCTGGAGGTGCGCGAGCACGACGAGGTCGCCGGGCACCACACGCCGGAGGACCATCCCTCGGTCATCGCGGCGGACGTGGCGTCCTGGGCGGCCGTGGCCCGCTGACCGGCGTCAGGTCTCCCGCTGGAGGTGCCACACGACCACGGCCGGCGTGCCGGCCAGGGCCGCCCTGGCCGCCTCGGGCACCAGGCCGGCCAGGCTCCACGGCCAGGTGTCCCACGGCCCCGGCTCCCGTCCCGCGCCGGCCCCGGCGGGCGGGCCCGGATCGGCCTCGGCGGCCGGGCCCGGGTCGGGCAGCGGGGGTTCCTCGCAGCGCCGTACCCGCAGCCCCGCCGCGAGCGCGGCCCGCACGTAGTCGCCGATCGGGTGCCGGTACGTCGCGACGCGGGCCGGCGCGCCGTCGGCGCGCCGCACGGGCGGGACCACCCCGCGCGCCACCCCCTCCGGATGCACGTCGGAGACCACGACGTGCCCGCCCGGCCGCAGCACCCGCGCGAACTCGGCCAGCACCGGCCCCAGCGCGGGCACGTGGGTCAGCGCCAGCGAGCAGACGACCAGGTCGGCGGCGCCGTCGGGAAGGGGCAGCCGGCGCAGGTCGCCGAGCCGGAAGTCGCCGCCGGGGACCCGGGCGCGGGCCCGGTCCAGCATGTCGGGCGAGCTGTCCACGCCGATCACCCGGTGGCCCCGGGCGGCCAGGGCGGCGGCGACGCGGCCGGTGCCGCACCCGGCGTCGAGGGCGACGCCGGTGGGCAGCTCGTCCAGGATCGCGGCGACGACGGGCTCGTCGAGCGCGAAGGTCGCGTTGGGGCCGTCGTAGGTCGCCGACCAGATGCGGTAGCCCTCGACGGTGTCCACCCGCGCCACCTCGACGCCGTCGGAGGCGAGGCGGTCGTCGTCGAGGAGCCCGCGGATCTCGGCCAGCCGGGCCTCGACGAACGCGCGGTCGTGGTGCCCGGTGAAGGCGCGCAGCAGGGCGACGCCCTCCAGGCCGAGAACGTACGCCAGAGGGTGCTCGTAGATCATCGACGCCAGGTTAGCGAGGGACGCGACGCGGCTGCCACGCGTTTTCCGGCGCGGCGATCAGGCGAGCCGGACGGCCCGGTCCGCCTCCGCGACCAGGGCGTCCCCCCGGTACGGCTGCCAGGCCGCGCGCAGGCCCCGCAGCTCCCCGCGTACGCGGGCCGAGGTCACCAGCCGCACGTCCGCGCTCAGCCCGAGGGCGGTCGCCGCGGCCCGCCCGACGTCCCCGGCGCGCAGGAACGCGTGCGCGGCGCGCAGCCCGATCAGGGCGCGGGTGCGCCGCTCGGCCGGGCGGCGGGCGTCCATGGAGGCGGCGAAGTGGCGGGCGGCCCCGGCGTGGTCGCCGAGCCGGGTCAGCGTCAGCCCGATCTGGTGCTCCAGCGACTCGCGCCGGTAGTTGCCGGTCCATTCCGACTCGGGACGGGAGTCGGCGCGTTCGAGCTGCGTCTCGGTGCGGCGCAACAGGGTGAGGGCGTCGTGGCGGGCGCCGGCGCCGGCGTGCGCCTCGGCGCGCATGCCGGTGACCCACGCCTGCGTGCGGGGCGGGCCGTGGCCGCCGAGCGCGGAGGCGGCGGCCTCGGCCAGCGCCAGCGCCTCCCGGTCGTGGCCCAGCTCGGCGGCCTGCACGGCCATGCTGCGCAGGGCGGTCGCGCGCAGCACGAGGTCGCCCGCCTCGTCGGCGAGCCGGACGGTGCTGATGTAGTAGCGCTGGGCCAGGGCGTTCGCGCCCGCGTCCATGGCCATGTACGCCGCCAGGTAGCCCAGCTCGGCCGCGGCCCCGAACAGGTCGGGGCGGTGGCGGCCGGTCGTGCCGTGCAGCAGCGGCGTGACCTCCCGCGCCAGGTAGGCGGTCACGGCGGCGCGGGCGTGGCCGCCGCCGTACTGGTCGTCGAGGTCGGCGAAGCAGGCGGTCGCGGCGCGGATCCTGGTCACGTCGGCCGCCCCCGCCCGCGCGGCGGCGGCCCGCCCCGCGCCCCCGCCGCGCGCCGCCAGGCCCGAGAGGGCGGCCAGCGTGAACGTGCCCGCCGTGAGGACGGTCCGCCGGTTGAGCAGGTCGTCCTCCCCCAGCATCGCCAGGCGGGCGACGGGGTCGCCGCGCCAGGGGTCGTCGGCGGACGGGAGCCCGGGGTCCGGCCAGCCGAGGTGCGCGGCGGTCAGCCCGGGCCGGCCGAGCCGCCGCCGGAACGCCTCCACCGCCGCAGCGACCCCCTCGGCGCGGGGGACGGTCCCGGTGAGCCAGTGCCCGACGGCGGAGCGGTCGTAGTGCAGGCGGGCGCCGTTGCCCGCGGCGGCGGCGTTGACGTGCCGGGCGAGGTCGGCGTGCGTCCAGGCGGCCTGTTCGAGGAGGGCGGCCAGCGCCCGGTTGGCGACGGGGCGGGTGCGGCGGGGCGGCATCGCATCTTCACATCGCTTCACATCCTGGTGGCCTCGACTCTGCGCTCCACGCAGAGCACCGTCAATAGTGCGGACGGTGACAGAGCGGTCCTTAGGAGGACTTATGGCAGGTGCGGCGACATGAGCGGACAGTCGCGAGGGGACACCGGCCCGGAGCGGGAGGAGGTGCTGGGCGACCGGCCGCTGGTGGTCGTGGACCGGCACAGCACGGCGCTGCGCACCGGCTACACCGGCCCGGCCGCCGCCGGGGCGCTGCGGCCCGCGCTCGCCATCGGCTGCTACGCCGCCTGGGACCCCGCCCTGGCGGACCTGGTCGTGGCCGCCGAGGACCGCACCCGCGTCCGGTCGGTGGCCGAGCGCCACGGCTGGCCGCGCCGGGTGCGCCACGAGGCCGCCCGGCACCTGGTGAAGCTGGAGCGCCCGCCGGTCGTCGTCACCGGCTGCGCGGACGCCCGGCTGGAGGAGCTGGCCGGGCCCGGCTGCACGCTCGCCGCGATCGACCCGGGCGTGCGGGCCACGCTGGAGGCCAAGCCGCTGCTGGACGACCTGCTGCGCGCCGCCGGCGTGCCGGCCGTGGCGCGGGTGCCCGCCGTGCACGTGGACCGGCTGCCGTCGCCGGCCGAGCTGCGCCGCGCGGTCGGGGCGGAACGGGTCGTCGTGCAGGCGGGCGGCCCGGGCGCCGGGAGCGGCACGGTGATCGTGGCCGGGGAGGGCGACATGGGCCGCGCGGCGCGGCTGCTCGGGCCGTACCGGGTGGCGGCGTACGTGGCGGGCTGGCCGGTCGCGATCACCGTGCTCAGCGTGCCCGACGGGACGGGCGGCGTCGGCGTGTACGCCGACCGGCCCGCGCACCTCACCACCGGCGTCACCGAGCCGTCCGTCGGGCCGCTGGGCGCCGCCGGGGCCGACTGGTCGCGGCCGTGGCCCGCGCCGGCCGCCGCGCTGCTCATCGAGTGCGCCGAGCGGGTGGCGCTGTGGGCCTGGCGCCGGTACGGGGCCGCCGGGATGTTCGGGGTGGAGGGCATCCTCACGCCGGACGAGCGCGTCCACCTGACCGCGCTGCGCTGGCGGCGGCAGCGGCGCGACGAGGTGCAGGCGGTCAACCAGCAGGCCGCGGGGCTGCCCCCGTTCGTGCTCGGGCACCTGGCGGTGATGCTGGGCCGGCCGGTCGGCTGGCTGGGCGAGCCCGGGGAGTTCAACCAGCTCACGCTGCTGCGCGCGACGCGGCCCGGCGGGCCGTTCGCGGTGCGGCTGCGCCTGGCCGAGGGGCCGCCGGTGCGGGTCGCGGCAGGGCAGGGCTCCGGCGTCTACCGGCTGGACCGGGACGGGCGGGCCCGGTGGGTGCGGCGGGCCGCGCACCCGTCGCAGGCGCCGGCCGACGAGGGCGAGTTCCTGCTGGCGGACCTGCCGGGCCCGGACGTGGCCTGCCACCCGGGGGCCGACCTGGGGACGCTGGAGGGGGTCACCGGGGGCGGGGTGCCGCCCTTCCACGGGCCGGCGAGCGTGTCGCCGTTCACCCGGAAGGTCCTGGCGGCCGTCGGCGGGCTCCTGGTGCCGTGGGAACGGCCGTAGGGGTGCGGCGGTTGCGCCCGTGGGCGGCCGTGGTGGCATCATGGCTGGCCGTCCGCGTGCGTGTCCCGGTGAGCGAAGGAGCAGAGGAATGCCGCGTACCTGGCTGACGGACCGGTTCGGGCTCGACGTGCCGCTGGTCGGCGCGCCCATGGCGGGGGTGAGCGACGGGAGGCTGGCGGCGGCCGTCTCCGCGGCGGGGGCGCTCGGCATGTTCGGGGTGCCGGCGGACGCGCCGGGCACGTGGGTGGCCGAGCAGGCCGCCGTCGCGGCGGGCAGCGGCCGGCCGTACGGGATCGGGCTGATGGCCTGGGCCCTGCCCGGCGCCCCGGGCCAGCTCGAGGCGGTGCTGGCCGCGCGGCCGGCCCTGGTCGCGGTCAGCTACGGCGACTTCGCCCCCTACGTCGAGCCGCTGCGCCGGGCGGGCGTCGTCGTCGCCACCCAGGCGGGCACCACCGAGGAGGCGCGGGCCGCCGAGCGGGCCGGCGTGGACGTGATCGTGGCGCGCGGCGGCGGGGCGGCGGCCACGGCCGCGCCGAGGTGGCCACGCTGCCGCTGCTCCAGGGCGTCCTGGACGCGGTGACCGTGCCGGTGCTGGCGGCGGGCGGCATCGTCACGGCGCGCGGCCTGGCCGCCGTGCTCGCGGCGGGCGCCGAGGGCGGCTGGGCGGGGACGGCGTTCCTCGGCTGCGCCGAGACCACCCTGCCCGGCCCGGCGCGGCGGCGCGTGCTGGACGCCCCGGAGACCGGCACCGCCTACGGCCGGGTCTTCGACGTGGCGCAGCGCCTGGCCTGGCCGCCGGAGTTCGGCGGGCGGGCCCTGCGCAACGCCTTCTTCGACCGCTGGCACGGCAGGGAGGAGGAGCTGGCCGGGGACGAGGGCGCGCGGGCCGAGCTGGCGGCCGCCCGCAGGGACGGCGACTACGACGCCGCCTACGTCTACGCCGGGCAGGGGGTGGGGCTGGTGGACCGCGAGCGCACGGCCGCCGACGTGGTGGCGGGCTTCGCCGGCGTGGACAGGCTCCTGTCCCGCTTCGGCCGCCGCCCGTAGCCCGCGCGGAGGACAGCGGGCGATCGGCGGCAGGGGTCGCGGCAGGGGACGTCGGGCGGATGGTCAGCGGCAGGGGTCGCGGCAGGGGACGTCGGGCGGGCGGTCAGCGGCAGGGATCGCGGTAGGGGAGGCCCGGCAGGCGGGACGACCACTCGGCGCCGGTCAGGGTGCGGGCCGCCTGGGCGCAGGCGGTCGTGGCCGGGTCGGCGGCGAACGCGGAGGTGTCCCAGTGCCACACCGCGTAGGCGTCGCCCCGGACCTGGGCGCGGTCGGCGGCCACGGCGACGAGGGTCCTCCCGCCGGGCGCGAAGGCCAGGGCGGCGACCGCTCCCCCGTGCCCGCCCAGCGGCGGGCCCAGGGGACGCCCGGTGGGGACGTCCCACAGCCGGACCGTGCGGTCGGTGCTCCCGGTGGCGAGGAGCGTCCCGCCCGGGGCGAACGCGACGGCGTCCACCGGGCCGGTGTGCCCGGTAAGGGGCCCGGTGAGGGGCCGGCCGCCGCCCGTCGTCACGTCCCACAGGCGGGCCGTCCGGTCCGCGCCGCCGGACGCCAGGAGCCGGCCGCCGCCGAACGCCAGGGCGGTGACCCCGCCCGGATGGCCGGGCAGGCGGGCGCGGCGGGCGCCGGTGGCGACGTCCCACACCAGGATCGGGCCGGTCGAGGTGCCCACGGCGAGCAGGCGGCCGTCGCCGCTGAAGGCCGCCGCGGCCGGCTCCCCCTCCCCCGCCAGCGGCCCTCCCGCGACCGCCGGCCCGCCCGCGCCCAGCGGCCGGATCCGGACCGCAGGGGCCGAGACCGCAGGGGCCGAGACCGCCGTGGCCAGCAGGCGGCCGTCCGGGCTGAACGCCAGCGGCCGGCCGCGGACCGGGGGCGTGCCCGGCGGGCCGCCGCGGATCGTGACGTCCCGGCCGTGGCCGTCGTCGTCGCGGCCGGAGGCGGCCAGCATGCGGCCGTCGCGGCTGACGGCCAGGGCGTTCACGGGCTGGTCGCGGCGGATCGCGAGCCGCCGCCCGGTCAGGGGGCCCGTGCCCGCGCGCCCGGTGCCGGACCAGGACCAGAGGCGGCCCGGGCCGGGGCGGGTGGCGTCGTACGGCTGGACCACGAGCCGGGTCCCGTCGCCGCTCAGCACCGCGCGGGAGGTGTCCGGCGCGCCGGGCGCGGGCACGGGCCGGTCGGCGGGCACGTCCGCGCCGCCGTCCGGGCCACTGTCCGCGCCGCCGTCCGGGCCACTGTCCGCGCGGCCGTCCGGGCCGCCGTCCGGACCACTGTCCGGGCCGCCGTCCGGGGCGGGCAGGGCCAGCGGGCGGGCCCGGCCGCGCGGGACCCGCCACAGCCTCACGGTCGTGTCCGCGCTCGCGCCGGCCAGCGTGGCGCCGTCCGGGCTGAAGGCCACGGCGGTGACGGTGTCGGCGGGGCCGGTCAGCGGGTCGCCGAGGGGCGCGCCGGTGGCGACGTCCCAGAGCCGGACCGTGCGGTCCTGGGCGGCGGTGGCCAGGACCGCGCCGTCCGGGCTGAAGGCGGCCCCCGTGACGAGCGCGGCGTGCCCGGCGAGCGGGCGCCCGGCGGGACGGCGGGTGGCGACGTCCCACAGCCTGACCTGCTCGCCGCCGGTGGTGCCGGCCAGCAGCCGGCCGTCCGGGCTGAAGGCGAGCGCCGCCGCCCCGCCGTCCACCGCCTCGGGGCCGGGGGCCAGCGGGTCGCCGGTCAGCAGGCCGGACGCGGCGTCGAAGATCCGGATCGGGCCGCCGAAGTAGGCGACGGCGAGCAGCCGGCCGTCCGGGCTGAACGCGACCGGCCCCGGCACGCCCTCCAGCGTGCGCAGGGTGGCGACCGGGGCGGCCGTCGCCGGGTCCCACAGCCGGGACTCCTCGAAGAGCGCGCGCGTGGTGGCGAGCAGCGTGCCGTCCGGGTTGTACGCGGCCCACGAGCGGGACCACGGCCGGGTGCCGCCGCCGATGCGGTGGGCGCGGGTGGCGGTGTCCCAGAAGTGCACGCGTCCCCAGGTGTCGGCCACGGCCAGCTCGCGGCCGTCGGGGCGGTAGGCGATCGCGGTGCCGCTCGCGCCGTCGTCGTCGGTGACCGGCCAGGACACGGGCGCGAGGGTCCTGGTGTCCCAGACGCGCAGCAGGGCGTTCTGGCCGCTGGCGGCGACCGTCCGGCCGTCCGGGCTGAACGTCACGGCGTCCGCCACGGACGGGAAGCCGCGCAGCACCGCCAGCTCGGGGCGGGCCACGGCGGCGCGGACGGCCGCGCGCGTCCACGGCGACGGCGGGACGACCCGGGCGGCGGCGACGGCGAGCAGCCGGGCCGTCCGCGGGTCGGCCGCGGCCAGGCTCTCGCTCTCGGCCATCAGGGCGCGGCTCAGCGCGGCGTCGCGGGCGGCGGCGGCGCGGTCGCGCTCGGCGGCGGTGGTCGTGACGCGGACGAACAGGACCGACGCGACCACCACCAGCACGGCCACCGCCGCGACCAGGGCGGCGTGGCGCCCGCCGGGACGGCGCGGCCGGTCGCGGCCGGCGGCTCCCGCCCGGGCTGTGGGGGTCAGGGCGCGCTGCTCGTCCGGGATCGGCTCAGCGACGTCCCGGACTGCCGGCCCCCGGGTCAGGTGCCAGGGCGGGCGGAGGCCGCCCGCCACTGCGCTCCCCCGGTCGAGAAGCCGGTCGAGGTCGCGACCCTCCGGGGGCGGGTCGCGGTGGGCGGGAAGCCGGTCAGGCTGGTCGCCGCTCGGGGGCGGGTCGCGGTGGGCGAGCAGGTGCCGGAGCAGCGCGCGGGCCGTCGGACGGTCCTCCGGGTGGGCGGAGAGCGCCGCCTCGACAGACGGCCGCAGGGCCGGCGGGAGCGCGTCCAGCGGCGGGCCGTCCTGGCCCGGCCCCTCGGCACGGCGGCCGGTGGCGGCGAACAGGACCAGCTCGGCCCAGGCCCGCACATCCGCCGCCCAGCCCGGGTCCTGGCCCCCGCCCAGCTCGGCGGCCGGGTGGCCGGTGACGCGCGGCCCGTCCCGGCCGAGGAGCACCGCGCCGGGGGTCAGGCCGCCGTGCGGGGTCCCGGCGTCGTGGAGGGCCGCCAGCGCGGTGGCCGCGCCGATCGCCAGCCGCCGCAGGTCGCCGCCGGGCAGCGGGCCGAGCCGGTCGACGAGCGTCCGCAGCGAGGGGCCCTCGACGTACTCGGTGACGACGTACGCCCGCCCGTCCTGCTCCCCGGACGCCAGCACCGCCGCCACGCAGGGCAAGACCCCCGCCTCCGGACGCCCGCCGCCGGTCAGCAGCCTGACCACCACGCGGACGCCGTCCTCGCCGTACCCCTCGTACACCTCCGACCGCCCAAGCCGCCCCGCCAGCCAGTAGCCCCCGACCCGGACGGGATCCTGCGCCGTGAGCGGGACGCGGGCCATCGCGGACCTCCACCACCCGGCGACAGGAGCCACCCGCCACGGTAGACCAGCCCCCGGGAACGCTCCAGCCCCCACTCACGACCACCCGGTTCTAGTCAGGATCAAGGCGTTCGCAGGCAGCGGATCATTGTGGCAAGCGGGTTGAAATCGCTCCGGCGCACTCTGTGGTCATCGCACCGGACCACGGAAGGACGCCCCCCATGACCGCCGCCCGCACCCTCGCCACCCTCACCGCCACCCTCACCGCCACCCTCACCGCCGCCGGCGCGTTCGCCGTCACCACCGCCGCCCTGTCGGCCCCGGCCGCGCAGGCCGCCACCGCCTCGGCCCCCGTCGCCTGGGGCCCGGTGTACGCCCCCGGCCACGCCGCGAAGGCCGCCGGCGCGCTGACCGCCACCGGCGAGGACCACGCCGATTTGCCCACCGCCGACGTCGTCAAGGTCACCGGCACGATCCAGGACGCCACCAAGTCCTCCTCCTGCGGCTGGGCCGTCTTCCGCATCACCTACCGCTCCGGCTCGAACCTGCCGAACAAGAACCGCGCCGTCCTCGACTGCTCCTACGGCTCGCCGAAGCGCTTCTCCTTCAAGTACCGCGACGTCTACCAGGTCGAGCTGAAGGTCTGCTCGGGCGCCAAGGCCGCCAAGCCGTCCCTGAACTGCCTGTACGCCGGCACCTGGAAGACCCTCTACCTGTCCAAGTAGGCCCGGGGTGTGCGGCCGGCGTCCCCGGGTAGCCGCTGGGGCGTGGAACACGACGGGGAGACGCGGCGGTTCGGCTTCGCCTTCGACGACCGGTACCGGCCGCTGCTGCGCCTGCTGGGCATCAGGCCCGAGACGTGCGAGCTGACACTGACCGGCGAGGTGCTGCGGGTGCGGTTCGGGCCGTGGCTGGTGCTGTCGCCGCGCGGCAACGTGACGGGGGCGGAGCTGTCGGGGCCGTACTCGCCGCTGAAGGCGATCGGCGTGCACCTGTCCCTGGCGGACCGGGGCCTCACGTTCGGCAGCAGCACCCGGCAGGGGGTGTGCGTCCGCTTCCGCCGGCCGGTGGGGGGCGGCGAGCCCCTGGGCCTGCTGCGGCACCCGGCGCTGACGGTCACCGTCGAGGAGCCGGCCCGGCTCCTCGACGCGTTGCGGCATCCCGCGCGCCGAGGTTGACCTGGAGCGCGCTCCAGGGGGCAGGGTTGTTCCCATGCACAACGCCATGACGACCCGCACCATCGGTAACCGGCAGGTAGGGGCCATCGGGCTGGGGGCCATGCCCATGTCGGTGGCCGGGCACATGCCGGACGAGGACCAGTCGATCCGCACGATCCACGCCGCCCTGGACGCCGGCGTCACGCTGATCGACACCGCCGACGCCTACACCCCGTCCCACACGGACGTGGGCCACAACGAGCGACTGGTCGCGCGCGCCCTGTCCCTGTGGCCGGGCGACGCGGGGGCCGTGCTCGTCGCGACCAAGGGCGGCCACACGCGCACGCCGGGCGGCTGGGACGTCGACGGCAGCCCGGCGTACCTCAAGCAGGCCTGCGACCGCTCGCTGAAGGCGCTCGGCGTGGACAGCATCGGCCTCTACCAGCACCACCGGCCCGACCCGAAGGTGCCCTACGAGGAGACGATCGGCGCGCTGAAGGACCTGCACGACGCCGGCAAGATCCAGTTCGCCGGCATCTCGAACGCCGACCCCGGGCAGATCAGGCTCGCCCACGACATCCTCGGCGACCGGCTGGTCAGCGTGCAGAACGAGTACTCGCCGCGGTTCCGCACCAGCGAGCCCGAGATCGACGTGTGCGCCGAGCTGGGCCTGGCCTTCCTGCCGTGGTCGCCGCTCGGCGGCATCGGGCGCACCGGCGAGCTGAGCCGCAACGCCGCCTTCAACGAGATCGCCGGCGAGCGGGGCGTCTCGCCGCAGCAGGTCTGCCTGGCGTGGGAGCTGGCCCGCAGCCCGGTCGTCATCCCGATCCCGGGGGCCAGCCGCCCCGAGACCATCCTGGACTCGGTCGCCGCCGCCGGGCTGCGGCTCACCGAGGACGAGCTGGCCCGGCTCGGCTGAGCTGGTCGCGGCGGTCACCGGCGACGTCACGCCGCCGCTGACCGTCGTGCGGCGCGATGGGGGCGGGCGGCCCGCAGCTCACCTGGCCGGCCCGCTCCGGCCACGGCCTCGCCGCCCCCGTCATCGGCCGGGGCGGCCCCGGCGCCCGTCACAGGATGACGCGGCCGACCAGGTCGCCGCCGTCCGCCGCCACCGCCAGGCAGTACGCCGTGCGGTACCGCGGCCAGTCCCCCTGCGCCGGGATGATCGCGACCACGTCGAGCCCCGGCCGCCGCGACGGCACGTACCGCATCAGGGGCGCGCATCCCTCGCGGGCCAGCAGGGACACCGTCTCCTCGCCCGGCCACGGCTGCTCGGGCACCACGTACGAGGTCGCGTACTCCGCCGCGTGCGGCACCGAGCACGACACCACCGTCACGGCGAAGTCCACCGGAAGCGGCGCGATGCAGTCGCCGGGCCGCAGCTCCGAGGCGTGGTACTGCTGCGCGCCCGGCCGCGCGGCGGCCGTCGCGGCGGGACCGGGCGCGGGCGCCGCCCCGGGCTCCGGCGGCGCGGGGGCGGCGGCGGCGCACCCCGCGAGCGCACCCGCGAGGACGCTCACGAGGACGCCCGCGAGGACGGCCGCCGCGGTCAGGTGACGGGTCATGACGCCGGATCGTGGCAGGCGCACATCACGGGACGATCGCCGTCCCGGCTCGGTAGGGCGGCCGTCCGCGCACCGGCGCGGCCCCCGCGTGTGCGGGCCGAGGTGCCGGGTCGGGCACCGCTGTGCCTGGGCGGGCGCGGGTCCGGGAGGTGACCTGGGTGCGGGCGGTGGGCGGCCGTGCGGCATGCTGTCCTCGCACAAACCGTACTTCTCCGGACGAAAGGCACCAGCCGATGCTGAACGGCGAGGCCGCCGCACTGGACCACCCGGTGGACGCGTCCCTGCGCGGCCGGCACGCGCACCTCGCCCGCCGGCTCGGCCGGGCCGCCACCTACCTCCCTGAGGTGGCGACGTTCTGCTCGCCGGGCGCCGACCCGGGGCCGCGCGAGTGGGCCGACCTCGCCCGGCTGCTGGGACGGGGCGCGTTCGCCGACCTGTTCAGCTGCGCGGCCGTGCCGCCGCCGGACTGGGAGCCGGTCTTCGTCCTCGACGGGCGCCAGCTCGTCGGGCCCGTCCGCCCGCCCATGGACACCGGCGCGGACGTGATCGAGCTGGGCCAGGACGACGTGCCCGAGATGCTCGACCTGGTCGCGCGGGCGAAGCCCGGCCCGTTCCGGCCGCGCACCCGAGAGCTCGGCACCTACCTGGGCGTCCGCGAGCGGGGCAGGCTGGTGGCGATGGCGGGCGAACGCCTCCGGCCGCCGGGCTGGACCGAGATCAGCGCCGTCTGCACCGCCCCCGAGGCGCGCGGCCGAGGCCACGCCGCCCGGCTGGTCGGCGCGCTGATGGCGGGCATCGCGGCGCGCGGCGAGCGGGCCTTCCTGCACGTGGCCGAGGCCAACACGGGCGCGCTCGCGCTGTACGAGCGGCTCGGGTTCGAGACGCGCGGACGGGTGACCTTCCGCGGCTTCCGCACCCCGCAGTGACCAGGGCCGGCGCCGCGGGGCGGGTCAGGATGTCGCGGCCTGGCGGCGGAAGCGGCCGGGCGCCACGCCGAACTCGCGTTTGAAGGCGTTGGAGAAGGCGAACTCGGACCCGTAGCCGACCCGCCCGGCCACCTGCGCGACCGGCGCGTCGGTCTCGCGCAGCAGACGGGCCGCGCTCATCAGCCGCCACCAGGTCAGGTACGCCAGCGGCGGCTGCCCGACCAGCGCGGTGAAGCGGCGGGCGAAGCCGGCCCGCGACAGGCCGGCGTGCGCGCCGAGCGACTCGACGGTCCAGCGGCGGGCCGGGTCGCGGTGCAGGGCGTCGAGCGCGCGGCCGATGGCGGGGTCGGCCAGCGCGGCGGCCCAGCCGGACAGCGTGCACGGCTCGTCCCGGGTGTCGAACCAGGCGCGCAGGACGTAGAGCTGCAGCATGTCGAGCAGGGACGACACGACGGTGTCGGTGCCGGGCCGCGGGGCCTCGATCTCGGCGGCCAGCAGCTCGACGGCGGCGCGCAGCTCGGGGTGGCTGCCGAGCGTCGCGGGCAGGTGGATCACCGGGGGCAGCGCGCCGAGGATGGGGTGGGTCCTGTCGAGGTCGAGCCGGTAGCCGCAGGAGAGGATGACGGTCTCCGCCCCGGCGCCGCCGAGCCCGGCGCTGGTGAACAGCTCGGAGTGCGCGCCGCAGTCGGACTCGGCGAGCGGCCTGGACGGGTCGTCGGCCAGCCCGAACCGGTCGCCGTGCGGCAGGAACACCACGTCGCCGACGCTCAGCGGCACGGGCCCGCCGTCCGGGGGCAGCAGCCAGCAGGACCCGCGCAGCACCACCTGGAAGCCCGCCGACCCGGGCGACGAGCGGAAGGCCACGCCCCAGGGCGCCCGCCAGGAGACGCGGGCGGAGACGGGGCGCCCGCACCGCACGAAGGCCATCACATCGCTGAGCACGTCCATGAGCGAAGTCTAGGGCCTGAGACGGTCGCGTATAAATGGTGGACAGTGACGCATTCAGTATCTCAGCAGGTCTCCTTACGGTAGTTCAGGTAACCGAACTGAGCGAAGGAGCACCATCATGTTGAACGTGGGCATCATCGTGGGCAGCACCCGTCCTGGCCGCAACGGCGAGGCGGTGGCGCGGTGGGTGCACGACGTGGCGGCCAAGCGGGGCGACGCCGACTACGAGATCGTCGACCTGAAGGACTACGACCTGGGCAACCTGGACGAGCCCGAGCACCCGTCCACGGGCAACTACCGCAACGAGAACACCAAGCGGTGGTCGGCGCGGATCGCGGCCCTGGACGCGTTCGTGATCGTGACCCCGGAGTACAACAACTCCTACCCGGGCGCGCTGAAGAACGCCCTGGACCACCTGTACGCCGAGTGGACGAACAAGGCGGCCGGCTTCGTCGGCTACGGCGTGGACGGCGCGCCCCGGGCGATCTCGCACCTGCGGCACGTCCTCGGCCTGCTCGGCGTCGCCACCGTGTCGAACCAGGTGGGCCTGTCGATCCACACCGACTTCCTGGACGGCTTCCACCCGGCGGGCATGCACGAGGACCGGCTCGGCGTCGTCCTCGACCAGGTGCTCGCCTGGGGCACGGCGCTGCGCACGCTCCGGGTCCCGTCCCAGCCGGCCGGGGTCTGAGCCCCACCGTCAGGCGCGGAGCGCGAGGCCCGTCAGGCGCGGTGTGCCGGGGGCCGTCAGGCGCGGAGCGCGGGGGCCCGGGCGGCGAGGACGCCGGCGCGGGCGAGCTGCACCTCGCGGGCCTTGCGCGCGGCGTAGCGCAGCAGCGGGCCGAACGCCGCCCGCACCCGCAGCTCGTCCCGCACCTCGGTGCCGCCGTCACGGCCGGACAGCGCGAACCGGTAGGCGAGCCGCACCCCGCCGGGGCTGTCCACCTCGCCCGCCACCCCGTCCCTGGTGGGCCGCAGGGTGACCTCGATGTGGTTGTCGTAGCGGAGCAGGCCGAGGAAGCGGAAGCGCTCGACGCAGGTGTAGCGGACGCCGTCCGGCTCGCGCCGCACCTCGCGCACCTCCACCACCAGCGGCGACAGGCCGACGTAACTGGCCGGCTCGCTAAGGTGCGCCAGCACCGCGGCGGGCGGGGCGGGCACGTGGAAGGTGTTGCGCAGCAGGGTCTCGGGCACCGCTCACCTCGGCTCGGGGAAGGGGTGTCAAGCTTGGCGGACGCGGCGATCGCCTGTCCAGGGACGCCCGCCTGCTGACGGTCGCCCGCCGCGACCCCTGACGTCCTGGACGATTTTCGGCATCCGCCTCATGGACGGAAACAACGGCCACTACCCTGCTGTCGCGATGTGCAATCACGCCGTCACCCATGGTGAGGAGTGGCCGTGCGACGGTCCATCAGAGGCAGCAGGAGCCTGGCGCGGCCGTACCGCGACCTGGTGTGGCTCGCCTACCTGGTCCTGCCCCCGTCCGCCGGGGAGGAGCGCCGGCTGGTGCTCGCGCACCGGCTGGCCGCGGCGGAGCTGGCCCGGCACCACGGCCGCGACCAGGCGCGGCTGCGGCAGGCGCTGCTGCGCAGGGCGTTGCGGGCGCGGGTCATGCCGTGGTCCGGGCGGCTCGCCCGGCTGGAGGCGGTGCCCGCCGTCACCCGGGGCACCGACACCGCGTTCACCGAGGAGCTGATGGCGTTGCGGCCGGCGGCGCGGGGCGCGTACGCGCTGCTGCGCCTGGAGGGGCGGCCCGCCGGCGAGGTGGCCGACCTCCTGGCCGGGGCCGGCGTGCCCGACCCGCCCGGGGCGCTGGCGGAGGTCGCGGCGCTGGAGGCGCGCTTCGGCGACGGGGCCGCGGCGATGTTCCGGCCCGCCTCCGACCCGACGCTGGCCCGCTGCTACGGACGGCTGTCCGGCGGGCGGCTGCGGGCCGGGCTGGTCGCGGGCGGGGCCGTGGCGGCGCTGACGGCGGCGGTCGCCGTGCCGCTGCTGCTGGACACCCCGAGGTCGTCGCCGTCGGCGGCCGGGCTCCCGCGCGTCCGGACGGCCGGCCGGCGGTGGCGTCCGCCGCGCCCGGCGCCTGGCGCGGCAGCACCGAGCTGGACCTGTCCACGTGGGCCGCGCGCGGCGCCTCACGCGACTCGGCGCTGGTCGGGCGCGCGCTGCGGGCATGGGGCCGGGCCGCGGGGCAGCTCCTGTACGCGGGGAAGGTGGACGGCGCGGCCGTGGTGCTGGTGCGCGACGGCCGGCAGGTCGCCCGCTACACCGAGGCGGGCGGGCCGGGCCGGCTGGAGGTGTTCCCCGCGCCGCGCACCAAGCCGGACGGCACCAGCCCGCTCAAGCTGCGCACCACCGCGGCGGGCAGCCGCTACCTGCTGCCGCCGTGGGTGCGCGAGGTGTCGGCCGCGCCGCTGGCCGGAGCGGCGCCCGCCTGGCGGCGGGTGGCGGTCAAGGGCGGCGTGACCGCGCCGGTCAAGGCGGCGGCGGGCGCGCGGTGCTGGCAGGGGCCGGTGCTGCGGCTGCGGGCCCCGGAGATCGCGCACGGCATGCCGTACACGATGCTCGACCTCGGCGACCTGTCGCTCGCCAACGCCTACTACCAGCCGCCGCCGCCCGCCGAGATCAACCGGTACGGGCCGAGCGAGCTGGACGTGGTGCCCGGCGGGTTCACCGCGTGGAAGGGGCTCGGCTGCGCGATCGACCGGCCGCACGGCGAGTACGAGGCCGCGACGGCGTGGGAGTTCTGGAGCGGGACCCTCCCTGAGGGGGTGCGGGGCCGGTGGATCTGCCTGCGGCTGACCGACGTGGAGGGCGGCAGCCTGGTGCGGGGCGTGCTGTTCGGCACGCACGGCGGGCGCACCACCGCCCAGCAGACCGGCGGCCGCTCCGGCACCTGGGACTGCAGCCGGCTGCGGCGCGACGTGGTGGCCGGGGCGTGGTGGCGGGCGCCGTCCGGCAGGCACTACTACGTCGCGGCCGGGAGCAGGCGGGTGGTGCGGATCACGCTCGGCGGGCGGGCGGTGCCGGGCACGTACGCGGAGGCGCGCGAGCGCGACCCGGAGCTGTCGGCGGTCAACGAGCTGGGCGAGAAGGTCGAGGTCCTGCGCTGAACGGCGCTCGCCGGCCGGTGTCCGGTCCTCGGCGCTCGCCGGCCGGTGTCCGGTCCTCGGCGCGGGCGCGCTGCCCGGTCTCAGCCGTCGGCGCGGACGCGCCGGCCGGTGCTCAGCCGTCGGCGCGGGCGCGTTGCCCGGGGCGGCGGGCGGCCGGGGCGCCGAGGTCGGCCAGCACCGCCTCGGCGGCGCGCCGCCCCGACACCAGCGCGCCCTGCAGGGAGCCGGTGTCGCGGTGGTCGCCGCACACGTACAGCCCGGCGCGCATCCGGACCGGGCTGCGCAGCGGGTGCGGCGGCGGCATCGCGGGCAGCGCCGCCGGCACCACGTACGTGGCCAGGTGCTCCCAGGACGAGGTGTCGCCGTAGATCTGCGTGAGCCGCTCGCGCACCGGACGCTCGTCCTGCGTCACGCCGAGCACCGACGTGGAGATCAGCGCCCGCCCGTCGGCGGCGTAGGTCGGGGCGGCGTCGGTGAGCACGATCGTGTCGGTGACCACGCCGGTGGCGTCGATGACCTGGATGGCCTCGCGCAGCGGCGAGCGCGGCGCGGCGTGGTAGAAGGTGGTGACCGGGCGCATCGCGGGCACCTCGATCCCGTCCACCAGCCGGCCGGCCGTCTCGGGGTCGGCGGCCACCACCACGGCCTGGCCGCCGGTCGTGCCGCCGCCGTCGAGCTCGACCTCGCCGGGCGCGACGCGGGCGACGCGGGCGCCCAGGGTGACGGTCCCCGGTGGCAGCCGGTCGGCGAGCTGCCGCGGGATCTGCCCCATCCCGAACGCGGGCACGCCGATGGTGCCGCGCGCGAAGGAGCGCCAGATGAGGTGGAAGACGCGGCTGGAGGTCTCCAGGTCGCGTTCGAGCAGGACGCCGGCGAGGAAGGGCCGCAGCAGGCCGTCGATCATCCGGTCGGACATGCCCCAGGCGCGCAGCTCGTCCAGGGTGCGGCGGTCGCGGCCGCGGCGCAGCCGGGAGGCGGGGAAGAGCAGGTCGCGGGCGGTGACGGCGGCGAGCACGGCCTTGTCGCGCGGCCCGCCGACGGCCGCGAGCAGGCCGCTGAGCGCGTGCCGGGGGTGCCGCCACGGCAGCATCACCCGGGACCGGCCGCGTTCGCCGTGCACGAGCAGGCCCGAGGCGAACGGCCGCACGTCCAGCGCGGCGGTGTCGAGGACGCGGCGGACCTCGGGGTACCCGGTGTTGAACACCTGGAAGCCCCGGTCGAGCCGGAACCCTCGCACCACGTCGGTCCGCACCCGGCCGCCGACCCCGTCGGACGCCTCAAGCACCCGTACCGCGACGCCGGCCTCGTGCAGGTGGACCGCGCAGGCCAGCCCCGCCATGCCGGCGCCGACGACGATGACGCTCGCCCCCCGTTCACTGCTCATGGGGTCGCCCTACCCCGGGCCTCGCGGTTCAGGCCGCCCGCTCCACCCCGGTCCGGGACGCCGGCGGGAGGCGTCGCCGCCTCAGCCGCCTCTTGCCAAAGAATATATAGACCGGTCTATTATCGACCGCATGATGAATCGGGCCAAGGGCGCGGCGACGAGCGCCAGGCTGGCCGAGTCGATGCTGGAGCTCATCCAGGCGCACGGCTACAGCGGCACGGGCCTCGCCACCGTGACCGAGCACGCGCGGGCCCCCAAGGGCTCGCTCTACTTCCACTTCCCCGAGGGCAAGGAGGCGCTCGGCGAGAAGGCCGTCGAGCTGGCCGCCGAGCGCTTCCGCGCCCTGCTGGACCCGGCGGCCGACGGCCCGCCCGGCGAGGTGCTCGGCCAGGTGGTGGACGTGCTGGCCGGGATGCTCACCGAGTCCGGGTTCCGGCTCGGCTGCCCGGTCTCGGTCGTCACCCTGGAGATGGGCGGGCAGAGCGAGCGGCTGCGGCAGGCGTGCGCGCGGGCCTTCGAGACGTGGATCGAGGCGGTCGCCGCCTTGCTGACCTCCCGGGGCCGCGCCCCCGAGGAGGCGGCGACGCTGGCCACCGCCGTGGTGAGCACCATCGAAGGCGCCATGATCGTCTCGCGGGCCCGGCGGTCGGCCGAGCCGCTGCGCTGCGCCGCCCGCGCCCTCGCCGCGCTGCTGGAGGCGTGAGCATGGGCGAGCGGCACGCGCTGGTGTTCGGCGCGGCGGGGTACGTGGGGCGGAGCCTGGTCCTGGAGCTGGGGCGGGCGGGGGTGCGGGTGAGCGTGGCGGCGCGCGGACGGGAGTCGTACGAACGGCTGGCCCGGTGGCTGGCCGCGCACGGCCACGAGGACGCCCCGGCCGACGTCCGGGCGGACTTCGCGTCGCCGGCGCTGATCGACGACGCGAGCACGGCGGACGTCACCGAGATCTACAACTGCGCCGGAGCCTACCGGTTCGGGATGACGGAGGAGGAGGCCCGCCGCGGCAACGTGGACAGCGTGCGCGCCGTCGTCGCCTTCGCGGCGGCCCTGCCCCGGCTGCGGCGGCTGGTCCACGTGTCGGGGTACCGGGTGGGCGGCCAGGACCCGGCGGCCTGGGACGGGCAGCGGCGGCGGGCGGCGTACGCCGCGCTCGGCGCGTACGAGGCGTCCAAGGCCGAGGCGGACGCCGTGCTGCAGGCGGCCGCGGACGAGCGGGGCGTGCCCTGGTCGATCGTCAACCCGTCGAGCGTGATCGGCGGGGCCGGCCAGTACGTGGGCCTGGCGGCGACCCTCAAAGAGCTGTGGCTGGGCCGGCTGGCGGCACTGCCGGGCGGCGCGCGGACGTTCGTGCCGGTGGTCGAGGCCGGGTACCTGGCGCGGTTCATGGCGCTGCTGCCGGAGGACCCGGCGACGGCGCGGCGGGCGTACTGGGTGCTGGACGAGCGGACGCCCGCGCTGCCCGACCTGCTCACGCTGGTCGCCCGGCATTACGAGGTGCCCGTGCCGCGGCTGCGCGCGCCGGTCGCGCTGATCAGGCGGCTGCCGCCGCGGCTGACCAGGACCGACCCCGAGACGCTGACGTTCCTGTCGGAGGAGCGTTACCCGACCGGGCCGGCGGCGGAGCTGGCCGCCCGGCACGGCCTCGCCCGGCCGGACACCGCCGCCACGATCCTGGCCTGGGCCGACGACCTCGCCGCCCACCGCTTCGGCGAGGCCCCGGAACCCGCGGACCGGCCGGCGCCGGGCAGCGGCGACCGGCCCGGTGCCGCGCCGGCGGGCGGGCGGCGGTTCCGGGTGGTGGGCGGGGTGCGGACGTTCGAGACCGGCCCGGCGGGCGCGCCGGCCGTCGTGCTGCCCGGCCTGCCGGTCAACGCCGACACCTGGGCCGCGGTGGGCCTGCCGGGCACGCGGGTGGCGGACCTGCCGGGGCTGGGCCTCAGCGGCGGCGGACCCGCCGACTGGCCGTCCTGGCTGGCCGCGCTGCTCGCGGCGGAGCAGATCGAGCACGTGGTGGGCCACTCCCTCGGCGCGGCACTGGCGCTGGAGGCGAGCCCGCGCACCGGGCGCCTCACCCTCGTCGCGCCGTTCTTCCTCCAGGCGCGCACGCCGTCCTGGACGCCCGCGACCCGCCTGTACCTGCGCCGCGTGAGCCCGGAGGCGCTGGCCCGCCGGCTCACCGGCGACCCGGCGCACGCCGCCGCGCTCCGCACGAGCGTCGCCGACCTGCGCCGCCCGGGCGTCGCCGCGACCGCCGCGCGCCCTGACCGCGGCCGGCGGCCGGCGGTGGCGCGCGGCGCTACGGGACCGGCTGCGCCGCCACGAGGGCCCGCTGCACGTGATCATCGGCGAACACGACCCGCTCACCCCGGACGACCACGACCTCCTGGCCACCCTCCCCCACGCCACCCTGACCGTCATCCCGGGCGCGGGCCACCACCCCCAGCTCACCCACCCGGACCGGCTCGCCTCCATCGTCCGGCAACAGGCCGGCGGCGGACGCTGAACCCCGGTCAGGAGCGGGCGTCGGCGTCCTCCAGGCGGACGAAGGTGGCGCCGGCGGCCGCCGCCCGCGCGCCCAGCACGTGCCCGTCGCACATGCGGGTCTCCGTGCCCGACCGGTCGATGACCTTCCAGGTGACCGGCTCCTGGCAGGGGCGGCCGTAGCGGTCGTGGTTCCACTGGCGGCGGCAGACGCGGCACTCCGAGACGCCGCCGCGGGTGGACAGGGTGTTGCCGTGCTCGGGGCAGACGCCCCACGGCATGCCGCACGGCTGGACGCGGAGCCGGGCCAGCTCGCCGGCCGCGCTCTGCAGGGCGTCGCCCGCCTGGGCCAGGCGGTCGGCGGCCTGCCGGGCGGCCCCGAGGTGCTCGTGCTCCGGCGTGCCCGCGGGGGCGCTCCTGAGCAGGTCGCGCACCTCGGCGGAGAGCGCCTCGGCGCGGCTCGCGAGGGCGCGCAGCTGCGCGGGGGTCACGGTCATGCGGGCTCCCTCAGGCGGACGTCGTGACGCCGATCCTACGTCCGCCGGGCCGCCGCCGCGTGCCGCGCGATCATGGTGGTGACGGTGCTCACACCCGCCCCTGACCTGGCGAAGGTCTAGGAATCGTCTGGCGGGGCACTTCGATGGTCTTCACACGGAGTACCGGAGGATTCCATGAGCGAGACGGAGGCCATGGCGCGCCGGGCGACCGACAGCCCGGCGATGGACAGGCTCACGCGCGTCGGCCTGGTCTGCCGCGCGGTGCTGTACGGCCTGATCGGCGTGCTGGCGATCCAGATCGCCTTCAGTGGCAACGGCGGCCGCCAGGCCGACAAGAACGGGGCGATCAGCCAGGTGGCGTCGCTGCCGTTCGGGATCGTGCTCTTATGGATCATGGTGGTGGGGTTCGCCGCCCTGATCGTCTGGCAGGCGGGTGAGGCGCTGTTCAAGGCGCACCGGCTCAAGGACCGGGTCGAGCCGATCAGCCGGGTGGTGGTGTACGCCTTCATCTGCACGGCGTTGCTGACCATGCTGCTGACCGGGCACACCGGCTCGGACGACCAGCGGTCCAGGGACGTGACGGGCAAGCTGCTCGACCTGCCCGGCGGCCAGCTCCTCGTCGGCGCGATCGGGCTCGGCATCGTCGCCCTCGGCGTCTACTGGATGCGTTACGGCGTCAAGAAGAAGTTCCGCGAGCACCTGAAGCCGATGCCGCCGAAGGCGAGCGCGATGATGAGCCGGCTCGGCCTGGCCGGGTACCTGGCCCGCGGCCTGATCGCCGCCCTGGCGGGGGTCTTCGTCGTGCAGGCGGCCATCACGTTCGACCCCGACAAGGCGGGCGGCATCGACGCCACGCTGCGGCGCTTCGCCGACACCCCGGCCGGGCCCTGGCTGCTGGTCGTGGTGGCCCTGGGGTTGCTGCTGTTCGCGGTGTACTGCCTGGGCGAGGCCCGCTGGCGGCGCACCTGAGCCGGCGGGCGGCTCACCGGCCCGCCCCCCCCGATCCGGGGCGGGCCGGCACTGCCGCCCGCCAAGCGGCTGGCCGTGGTGACCTGCATGGACGCCCGGATCGACGTCTACGCGATGCTGGGGCTCAAGCTGGGCGACGCGCACGTGCTCCGCAACGCGGGCGGCGTCGTCACGGCCGACACGCGGCGCAGCCTGGCCATCAGCCAGCGCCTGCTGGGCACCCGCGAGATCATGCTGATCCACCACACCGACTGCGGCATGCTGACCTTCACCGACGACGCCTTCAAGCAGGACGTCCTGCGCGACACCGGCATCCGGCCCGACTGGGCGGCCGAGGCGTTCCACGAGCTGGAGGAGGACGTCGTCCAGTCGATCCGCCGGGTCAGGGCCGACACCTCGATCCCGCACAAGGAGGCGATCCGCGGGTTCGTCTACGACGTGCGCACCGGGCAGCTCCACGAGGTCAAGCCGTAGCGGACCGGCCGGACCCGGGGAACTTGATCGTTTTCGCACGTGCGCTTGATCCAACGTTGAGGCCCCAGGCCGTAGGTTCCGAACATGCGTGCAGACTTCACCTGGGCGGACGGCCTGCCGGCGGCGGCCGTCCTGGCGGGCATCGTGGCCGGCGTCCTGGCGGGCATGACGGCGCTGGCGGTGTGCACGGCGGCGATCGGCTGGCGGAGCAGGTCGCACGCCGCGCGGGTGGAGCAGGCCCGCCGGGCCACCCTGGACCTCGTCACCGCCGTCGCCGACCTGCGCGCCGACCTGCACGCCGCCGCGACGCCCGCCGAGCGCGGCCTGGCGGTGGCGCGGTGGCGGTCGCGGTGGATGCTCGGCGCGGCCCTGCTGGACCTGGTCGACGCCGCGCACGCGGAGCGCGTACGGCGCATGGGCCGCCGCCTGTACGCCGAGCTCATGGCCGGCGGCGCCGACGTCCGGCTCACGGCCGGCGGCGTGGATGTCCGCCTCCTGGTGGGCGGCGCCGACGGCAGGGACGGCGGGCAGCGGGCGCGGGCGGGCACCGTCAGGGAGCTGGCGGCGCACCGGGCCAGGCGCGTCCGCCCGCAGGCGGCCCGCCCCCTCGTGCCGCGCTGACCCGCGAACGCGGTTCAGGCCAGGCGGATGCGCGGGTCCAGCAGGCCGTAGGCGATGTCCACCAGCAGGTTGGCGACGACGACGGCGGTCGTGGCGAGGATGACCACGCCCATGATGACCGGCAGGTCCCCGCTGACGAACGCCTGCACCACCGCCTGCCCCACCCCGCCGAGCCCGAACACCGACTCGGTCACCACGACGCCGCCGATGAGCGTGCCCACGTCCACGCCGAGCTGGGTCACCACGGGCGTGAGCGCGGCCCGCAGCCCGTGCCGGTAGATCACCCGCCGCTCCGGCACGCCCTTGGCGCGGGCGGTGCGGATGTAGTCCTCGCCGAGGATGTCCAGCAGGGAGCCGCGGGTGAGCCGGGTGTAGGAGGCGGCCTGCACGAAGGCGAGCGTGATCCAGGGCAGGACGAGGTGCCGGGCCCACTCCCCCGGGCTCTGCGAGAACGGGACGTACGAGTCGGGCGGCAGGATCGGCGCCCCCGCCATGGAGAGCTGGAAGAACAGGAAGTACAGCAGCAGCAGCCCGACCACGAACGTCGGCATCGACACCCCGGCCAGCGCGAAGACGGTCAGCGCCCGGTCCAGCAGGCTGCGCGCCCGGGTGGCGCTGAGCACGCCGCTGCCGATGCCGAGCGCCAGCCACAGCACGGCCCCGCCGAGCACGAGCGAGAACGTCGGCGGGAAGTCCTGGGCCAGCAGCTTGCCGACCGACTCGCCGGAGAAGTACGACTTGCCGAGGTCGCCGCGCACCAGCCGGCCGAGGAAGTCCACGTACTGCAGCAGCACCGGCCGGTCGAGGCCGAGGTTGTGGCGCACCAGCTCGACCTGCTCGGGCGTGGCCTGCCGGCCGGCGAGGGTGCGGGCCGGGTCGCCGGGGGCGACGAAGAACAGCAGGAACGTGCCCAGCGTCACCAGCCAGAGCACCAGCAGGCCGAGCAGCGCCCGGCGCAGCAGGAACGCGCGCAGCATCACGCCTCCCCGGGGGCGGCCTTGCGGCGCTTGCCGCGCCGGCTGAACAGGCGCTCGGTACGGGGGTCGAGGGCGTCCCTGACGCCGTCGCCGAGCAGGTTGAACGCGAGCGTGGTGATCAGCAGCGCGGCGGCGGGGAAGCCGAGGTACCACCAGGCGACCCGGTAGAAGCCCTGCGCCTCGCTGAGCAGGTTGCCCCAGGACGGGGTGGGCGGGGTGATGCCGAGCCCCAGGTACGACAGCGTCGACTCGAAGACGATGGCGACCGGCACCAGCAGGGTGGTGAGCACGATGACGGGCGCGAGCAGGTTCGGCAGGATGTCCACGAACATGATCCGGAAGTCGCCGGCGCCCATGGACCTGGCGGCCTCGACGTACTCGCGTTCCTTCTGCGACAACGTCTGCCCGCGCACCACGCGGGCGATGGCCGCCCACGAGTAGAACGCGATCACCCCGATCGTGGCGCTCAGCGACGGCCCGGCGATGGACACCACCGCGATCGCGAAGATCAGGTACGGGAACGACAGCACCACGTCCATCAGCCGGGACAGGATCGTGTCGACGACGCCGCCGTAGTAGCCGGCCAGCAGCCCGACGACGACGCCGACCAGCGCCGCGAGGCCGGTGGCGACCACGCCGACCAGCAGCGAGACGCGCGCCCCGTACAGGACCCGGACGAACAGGTCGCGGCCGAGCCGGTCGGTGCCGAACCAGAACGCGCCGTTCGGCGCGACCGGCAGCCCCTCGTCGGTGATGCCGGTGTCGCGGAACTGCACGTCGGGGTCGTGGCCGTTCCAGGCGGCGATGAGCGGCGCGGCCAGCGCGAGCGCGCCGAGCAGGAGCACGACGACGCCGGAGACCAGCGCCACCCGGTCGGTCCTGATGCGCCGCCAGGCGAGCTGCCAGGGGCTGCGGCCGGCGATGGCGCGGTCGGTGACGATGTCCGGCCGCAGCTCGGTGAGGGTCATGCGGGCCTCCCAGCGGTCAGGTCCTCGCCGGCCGTGACGGGGAAGTGGCAGGCGACGAGGTGTCCCTTGCGTTCGAGCGGGGGCTCCTCGCGCGCGCACACCTCCTGCGCCTTGGGGCAGCGCGGGTGGAAGCGGCAGCCGGAGGGCGGGTCGATGGGCGAGGGCACGTCCCCGGTGAGGATGACGCGCCGGCGCCGCTCGGCCTCGTCGGGGTCGGCGACGGCGGTCGCCGACAGCAGCGCCGCCGTGTACGGGTGCCGCGGCGACTCGTGCAGCTCCTCCGCCCCCGCCAGCTCGACGATCTTGCCCAGGTACATGACGGCGATGCGGTCGCTGATGTGCCGCACCACCGACAGGTCGTGCGCGATGAACAGGTACGTCAGCCCGAAGTCGTCCTGGAGGTCCGTCAGCAGGTTGAGGATCTGCGCCTGGATGGAGACGTCCAGGGCCGAGACCGGCTCGTCGCAGATGATCAGCCGGGGCCGCAGCGCGAGCGCCCTGGCCACGCCGATGCGCTGCCGCTGGCCGCCGGAGAACTCGGCGGGGAAGCGGTTGTAGTGCTCGGGGTTGAGCCCGACCCGCTCCATCAGCTCCTGCACCGTGCGGCGCAGCTCGTCGCCGCTCATCACGCCGTGGATGACGAGCGGGTCGGCGATGATCGAGCCGACCCGGCGGCGCGGGTTCAGCGAGCCGTACGGGTCCTGGAAGATGACCTGGATGTCGCGGCGGTAGGGGCGCATGCGCCGCCGGGGCAGGTTCGTGATGTCCTGGCCGTCGAAGCGCACCGTGCCGGCCGTGACCGGGTACAGCCCGGCCACGCACCGGGCCAGCGTGGACTTGCCGCAGCCGGTCTCGCCGACCAGGCCCAGCGTCTCGCCCGCGGTCAGGGCCAGGGTGACGCCGTCCACGGCCCGCACCTGGCCGACCGTGCGCTTGACGATCGCGCCGGTGGTGATCGGGAAGTGCTTGACCAGGCCGTCCACTTCGAGCAGCATCACGCGTCCTCCTTCGCCTTCGCCCGCAGCGCCTCCGCCTCCGCGCCGAGCCCGACCGCCTGATGCGGCAGCCAGCAGGCCGAGGCGTGCCCCCGCCCGCCGCCGGTGACCGGGGCCAGCGGCGGGCGCTCGGCCACGCAGACCGGCATCGCGTACGCGCAGCGCGGGTGGAAGGCGCAGCCGGCCGGGACCGCGATGAGGCTGGGCGGCGAGCCCGGGATGGGCCGCAGCCGCCCGCCGCGGTCGCCGGTGCTGCCCGGCAGCGACTCCAGCAGGCCCTTGGTGTAGGGGTGGTGCGGGCGGTAGTAGAGCGTGCGCCGGTCGGCGCGCTCCACGACGAGGCCCGCGTACATGACGAGGACCTCGTCGGCGATGCCGGCCACCACGCCGAGGTCGTGGGTGATGAGGATGAGCGCGATGTCGAACTCGGCCTGCACCCGGGCGATGAGCTCGAGGATCTGCGCCTGGACGGTGGCGTCGAGCGCGGTGGTCGGCTCGTCGGCCACGATGAGCTTGGGGTTGAGCGCGAGCGCCATGGCGATCATGGCGCGCTGGCGCATCCCGCCGGAGAACTGGTGCGGGTAGTCGTCCACCCGCCGGTCCGGCCGGGGGATGCCGACCAGGCCGAGCAGCTCCACCGCGCGGGCCCGGGCCGCGGCCTTGGAGACCTCCGGCCGGTGCACCCGGATCAGCTCCTCGATCTGCCAGCCGACCTTGTAGAGCGGGTGCAGGCTGGTCAGCGGGTCCTGGAAGACCACGCTGATCTCGGCGCCGCGGACGCGGCGGAGCTGCTCGGCGTCGAGCTTGAGCAAGTCGACGCCCTCGAACAGGGCGGTTCCGGATATGTCGGCACCCGGGGTGAGGCCGAGGACGGCCTGGGTGCTCACGGTCTTGCCGCTGCCGGACTCGCCGACGATGGCCAGCGTCCGGCCGCGGTCGATGCTGAACGACAGCCCCCTGACGGCCTGCACCACGCCGTCCGACGTGGGGAAGGACACCTGGAGGTCCGTCACCTCGAGCAGGCTCATGTGTCTCCCTCGCCACGGCCGGCGGGCCGCCCGCGGGCGGCCGCCGGCCGTCGCCGGTCACGGGGTGTTCGGCTGGAGCCAGAGGTTGGTGATGTCGTAGAGCTGGAACGCCGGCAGGTACAGGGCGTTCTGCACCCGCTTGCTGTGGTAGATCGGCGTGTTCTGGTTGTTGAACGGCACGATCACGGCGTCGGCCATCACCGCCTGGTCGGCCTGGTGCCACAGCGCCGTCGCCTTCGCGGTGTCGGTCTCGGCGAGCGCCTGCTTCATCAGGTCGTCCACCTTCGGGTTGCTGTAGCAGCCGTAGTTGCTGGTGCCCGGGTTGCAGTTGGTCTGGAACAGCGGCTGCATGGTGGCGCGGCCGTTGTTGCCGTACCAGTCGGGGACCCAGCCGGGGGCCGAGATGTCCCACTTGCTGTCCTTGGCGATGGACGGGTTCTGCAGGAACGCGCCGTAGTAGTCGCCCTGGCGGACCGGCAGGCCCTTGACCGTGATGCCGCACGCCTTGAGGTCGGCCGAGTAGGACTGGAAGTTGGCCGGGTGGTTGCCCGCGTTGCGGAAGGCGCCGATCAGGGTGAGGCCGTTCGGGTAGCCCGCCTCGGACAGCAGCTGCTTGCACTTGGCCGGGTCGCCCTGGTCGTTCGGCGTCGGGTACGGGTTGTACTCCTGGTAGCCGATGTTGCCCGGCGGGATCGCGGTGTGCAGCGGCACCGCCACGTCCGCGCCGCCGTAGATCTTGGCGATGGCGGTCTTGTTGATGGCGTACTCGATGGCCTGGCGCACCTTGAGCTTGCCCATCGCGCCGTTCTCGTTCTTGCTCTGCAGGTTGAACACCAGGTACGGGTTGGTGACGGCGCCGGGGAAGATGTGGAAGTTCGGGTCGCCGGACTTCAGGCGCGGGATCTGCGAGGTGGGCACCGGCAGGTCCCAGGCCAGGTCGGCGCTGCCCGCCTCCAGCTGCTGCTGGACGGCGTCGGGCTCGGCGACGCCCATCTTGACCTCGACGGCGTTGACGTACTGGTGCCGGATCGGGTCCGACTCCTGCTTCCACGCCGGGTTGCGCTCCAGTCTGATCGACTTGGTGGCCACGTACGAGGTGATCTTGTAGGGGCCGTCGGAGATCACGTGCTGGCGGAAGGTGGCGTCGTCGGGGACGTACTGGTCGTACTCGGCCGGGGCGGCCGAGGAGAAGTTCAGCGACAGGATGTTGAGGAAGTCGCCGGCGGGCTGGTTGAGGGTGAAGACGAGCGTCTTGTCGTCCTTGGCCTGGACGCCGGCGATGTCGTGGCCGTTCTGGAAGGCGGCGAGGGCCTGCGCGGTGGGCTTGGCCTTCTTGAACGCGGCGGTGTAGGCGTCGCAGTAGCCGGCCATGCCCTTGATCGTGCTGGTGTAGTAGCCGGGCGCCCCGGCCCCCGCGACCGGGTTGCACAGCCGCTTGAACCCGCGCACGAAGTCGCCCGCGGTCACCTGCCTCGGCGGCTGGGTGTCCCACTGCACGCCGTCGCGCAGCTTGATCGTGTAGGTGAGCTTGTCGGCGCTCAGCCCGCCGTTCTCCGCGGTGGGCAGCTCGGCGGCGACGTCGGCGACCAGGTCGAAGCCCTTGGTCGTGTCCGTGCCGGCGGGCACCCCGCGCAGCGCGAACAGCTGGCGGGCGTAGCCGCGGATGATGCCGTTGGTGACGGTGTAGTAGGCGCTGGTCGGGTCCAGATGGTCGACGTCGCCGCTGCCGACGAGCCGCAGCGTGCCGCCGGTCACGGGCTTGCCCGCGCCTTGGGTGGAGGACGGGGGCGCGGATCCCTTCGATCCGGTTTCCGTCGCGCAGGAGACGGTGGTGGCGATCAAGGTTGCCGCCGCCGCCACGATCATGCTGAGATGGCGCAAGCTGGCCATCTGCCCTCCCTCGTGCCGAGATGGGGATCCATGTGGTCGGCGAGGTGGGGCGCGCGCCGTGGCCGCGGGGCGCGCCCCACGTTTGCTGCTTCCAGCAACCCTCGCGGGCGCGCCCCTGTCGAGCACGGTTACGCAAACGTTGAACACGCGCGATCAGCCGGTGATGCGGATTTCGTCCCGGTGATGTCGGGAAATCGCGACACGCGAGTGAAAGGCGCTGGTCGGGGGGCGCGGCGGGCCGGGGTTGATCGAAGCTTCACAAATCCTCAACAACCCGCCGCTACCTTTCCCGGCATGAACATCGGCGCACCTGAGATCATCATCATTCTGGGCTTCTTCGTGCTGCTCGCCCTGGCCGGGCTGGCGGTCGTCGTGGTCTTGCTGCTCGTCCGGGGCCGCCGCTCCCGGTAGGACGGGGTCACCAGGGAAGAGGGCCCTCGGCGTCGAAGTAGCCGCCGGTCGGGCCGTCGGGGCCGAGGCACGCCATCCTGACGATGATCTCGGCTCCCTCCTCCACGGTCTGCGTGCCGGCGTGGCCGTTGAGGTCGGTCGCGGTGAAGCCCGGCTCGACCGCGTTGATCCGCATCCCGGGGAACGCCTTGGCGTACTGCACGGTGATCATGTTGACCGCCGCCTTCGACGCCGGGTAGGCCACTCCCGGATAGGCGTGGGCGGGCGAGCCGGGCGTGGAGACCGTGGCCAGCGAGGCCAGCCCGCTGCTGACGTTCACCACGACCGGCGCGGCCGAGCGCCGCAGCAGCGGCAGGAACGCGTGGGTGACCCGGACCAGCCCGAAGACGTTGGTCTCGAACACCTCCCGCATCAGCTCCGCGGTCGTCTCCCCGGCGCCGGCCACCGCGTTGCCGGGCCCGCGCGCCTCGATGCCGGCGTTGTTGACCAGCACGTCGAGGCCGCCGCCCGCCTCGATCTCCTTGACCGCGGCGGCCACGGATGCGTCGTCGGTCACGTCGATGAGGACGAGGCGGGCGCCCAGCTCGCCGGCGGCCCGCCGGCCGCGCTCCGGGTCGCGGCTGCCCGCGTAGACGGTGTGGCCGGCGGCCACGAGCCGGCGCGCGGTCTCGTGGCCGAGCCCCTTGTTGGCTCCGGTGATGAGTGTCGTCGTCATGCCTTCACCCTCCCGCCGGGACGGCCGGCGCAACCATGCCACCCGATGTCCTGGGACTGCCGGTACCAGGCAAAACACCCTGGGGTAGGGCAGACTGGGGCACATGGCTGCGGGGGAACTGGGGCAGGCGGTGCGGCGGTGGCGGGACCGGGTCCCACCCGAGGCGGCCGGGCTGCCCGCGAACGGGCGGCGGCGGGCGGCCGGGCTGCGCCGCGAGGAGCTGGCCCTGCTGGCCGGCATCTCCGTCGAGTACGTCACCCGCCTCGAACAGGGCCGGGCCGCGCACCCGTCGGCGCAGGTCGTCGAGGCGCTGGCGCGGGCGCTGCGGCTGTCGGCGGACGAACGGGCGCGGCTGTTCCGGCTGGCCGGGCTGGCCCCGCCGGGGCCCGGGTCGGTGCCCGGCCACATCCCGCCGAGCGTGCACCGGCTGCTGGACCGGCTGACCGGCACCCCCGTCGCGGTCCACGACGCGACCTGGACCCTGCTGCTGGCCAACACCCCGTACGTGGCGCTGATGGGCGACCCGTCCGCCTGGCGCGGCCACGAGCGCAACGGCGTGTGGCGGCACTTCCTCGGCGGCGCGGCCGGCCGCACCCGGCACACGCCGGAGTCGCTGCGCGCGTTCGAGGAGGCGGTGGTCGGCGACCTGCGCGCCGCCGCCGACCGCTACCCGGCCGACCCGCGGCTGCGGCGCCTGGTGAGCGAGCTGCGGGCGGGCAGCGCCCGCTTCGCCGAGCTCTGGGACTCCGGCGTGGTCGGCCGGCACGAGAGCGGCCACAAGACCATCGTCCATCCGCAGGCCGGGCCGGTGACGCTCGACTGCGACGTGCTGACGGTGGCGGGCAACGACCTGCGCATCATGATCTACACGGCCGAGCCGGGCACCACGGACGCCGAGCGCCTGGCCCTGATCACCGTCCTCGGCACGCAGTCCCTCGTCGGCTGACGGCTCCCGGTCCGGCGTCCGTTCAGAGCGGGGCGGCGGGTCAGGGCGGCGCGACGGTGACGCCGCCGGGGTGCAGGGGCAGCCGGCGGCCGATGATCTCGGCGGGCCGCAGCCGGACGAACACCGGCTCGGCCAGCGCCACCCACGGCGCCTCCGCCAGCTCCTCCAGCCGGGCGACCTCCGCCGGGTCGGTCACGATCTCCGCCCGGCCGCTGACCAGCACGCTCCAGCCCACGCGCAGCGCCGGCTCCACGTCGTCGACCTCGAATGACAGGGGCACCCCGTGCTCCACCGCCACCACCTCGCCGCCGTGCCGGGAGGTGCGGAACACCAGGTCGCCGCCGTCCAGCAGGAAGTTGACCGGCACGACCTCCGGCCGGCCGCCGGGCGCGGGCCAGGACAGGCGGCCGATGGCGGCGGTGGGCAGCAGCGCCAGGCAGGTGTCACGGTCGAGGGGCTCCAGGTGGCCCTCGCGGGCGCTTCGCGTTCCCCACGGCTCCATGACGGCATCCTCGCACGCCCCACGCCCGCCGGCCCTCCGGACACGCCTTCTCGCTCAGCGGCCGAGCCGGGCGCGCCAGGGGCAGGACGGGTGGGCGGTCGCGAGGGCGCCGGCCAGCCAGCGCCGCTGCTCGCCGGTGAGCAGCGGCAGCACCGTCTCGACGTCGGCCGCGTCCTTGGGCCGGGTGCCCATGGCCTTGTAGAGGAGCTGCACCTCGGGGGCGAGGCGGCGGAAGCCGTCCTCCCCGGCGGTCAGCCCGGCGAGCGGGCGGCGCACCCGCGGGTCGCGGCGGTAGACCCAGTCGCCGCCGTCGGCCTCGTCCAGCATGAGCTGGAAACGCCACGGGCCGCCCGGGCGCTCCCGCACCCAGACGTCGTGGGCCGTGGCGGGCAGGGTCTCCCCCGCCGGCCACGGGCGCAGGACGCCCGGCACGACGGCCGCGTGCACGTCCCAGCCGTCCAGGAGGCGGCGGGCGGCGAGCTGGTCGCGGCGCAGCAGGCCGACGTCCACGTCGCCGTGCTCGCCGAGCGGCGCGGCCTCCCAGGGACCCCACGGGGTCTCGATGCGCGTCATGACGCAACCGTCGCCGGTGCCCGGACCGAAGACAAGGTCAGGAGGAGGAACGGGGCGCGGCGCGCAGCACGCCCAGCTCCTCGTTGAGCGCGTCGAGGAAGGCGGCGACCGTGCGGAGCTCGTCCTGGCTGAAGCGGTCGAGCGCGTTGGCGGTGCTGCGGCCGACCGGGCGGAAGAACGCGGCGGCGAACTCCTTCGCCGCGTCGAGGTAGTGGAGGTGGACCACGCGGCGGTCGTGCGCCTCGCGGACACGGCGGATGTGCCCGGCCCGCTCCAGGCGGTCGAGGCACGCGGTGACCGCGCCGGAGGTGAGGTTGAGCTCCTCGCGCAGGCGGCTCGGGGTGAGCGGCGTGGGCGAGTCGAAGATCATGACGAGCGCCTGCACGTCGGTGGTGTGCAGGCCGTGCTCGCTCGCGAACTCGTGGGCGATCCGGTTGAACTCGGCGGTCATCCGGCGCAGCCGCGCGGCGAAGGCGTGCAGGCCGAGATCCTCCGCGCGGGTGCCCTCCCCGCTGCCGCCGTCCATGTGACCATGCTACATTAACTCAATGATTAAGATTGTTTATGATCGAGCTATCTTAGGTGACGGAGAGGTGATGTCGTGAACCCGCGACCGGTCCGCCGGCTCGTCCCCGCGCTGCTCGTCCTGGTCTGGCTCGCCGTGGGCGGCGGTCTCGGGCCCTTCGCGGGCAAGCTCGGCGAGGTGGCCACCAACGACCAGGCGGCGTTCCTGCCCCGGAGCGCCGAGTCGACACGCGTGCTGGAGGTCCAGGAGCGGTTCCGGCAGGGCGAGGCCCAACCGGTGATCGTCGTCTGGACGGCGGGCGGCAGGACCGTCACGGACGCGCAGCGCGCCGCCGCCACCGAGGCCCTGGCCGCGCTGCGCGGCACGCCGCACGTCACCGGCACGCCCTCCCCCGCCCTGCCCTCCGACGACAAGCTGGCGCTGCGGGGCGTCGTCCAGCTCGACCCCGGCCTGCCGGGCGACGAGCTCGGCGACGCCCTCGACCGCGTCGGCGCGGCGGTCGCCGTGGACGGGCTGCGGGCGCAGCTCGCCGGGCCCGCCGCCACCCGGGCCGACCTCGCCGGGGCCTTCGCCGGCATCGACGGGCTGCTGCTCGCGGTGGCGCTCGCGGCGGTGCTGGTGATCCTGCTCGCGGTGTACCGGAGCGTGCTGCTGCCGCTGGTGATCATCCTCGGCGCGGTGTTCGCGCTCGGGCTGGCCTGCGCCGTGGTGTACGTCCTGGCCGGCCACGACGTCGTCCGGGTGGACGGGCAGGTGCAGGGCATCCTGTTCATCCTGGTGATCGGCGCGGCCACGGACTACGCGCTGCTGCTGACCGCCCGCTTCCGCGAGGAGCTGGCGGCGGGCCGCGACCGCTTCGCCGCGGGCCGGGTGGCGCTGCGGCGCTCGGTCGAGCCGATCCTGGCCAGCGCCGCCACCGTCGCCCTGGGGCTGCTGGCGCTGCTGCTCAGCGGCCTGACCAACAACCGGGCGCTCGGGCCGGTGGGGGCGGTCGGCATCGCGTGCGCCGCGCTGAGCGCGCTGACGTTCCTGCCCGCGGTGCTCGTCCTGCTGGGACGCGCCGCGCTCTGGCCCGCCAAGCCCAAGGCGACCGGCGCGGGCCCGGCCGGCGCGGGTGCGGCCGGCGCGGGTGCGGCGGGAACAGGCACGGCGGTGACGGGCACGGCGGGAACGGATGCGGCGGGAACGGGTGCGGGTGGCGCGGCGGTCGGGGTGTGGGGGCGGGTGGCCGGGTGGGTGGACCGGCGGCCGCGCCGCCTGTGGGCGCTCACCGTGCTGCCCCTGGCCGCGCTCGCCCTGTTCGCGCCCAGCCTCGACGCGCGTGGCGTGCCGCTGGAGGAGACGTTCGTGGGCGGCGCGCCGTCGGTGGCCGCCCAGGAGACGCTGGGCCGGCACTTCCCCGGCGGGTCCGGGCAGCCGGCCGTCATCGTCGCCCCGGCGGAGCGGGCCGATGCCGTGGCCGCGGCGGCCCGCCGCGTCGAGGGCGTCGCGGACGCCGCGCCGGTGAGCGCGAGCGGCAGGCCGGGCGACGCCCCGAAGGTGGTGGACGGCCGGGTGCTCGTCGAGGCCACGCTGCGCGACGCCCCGGACGGGGACGCCGCGCAGGACACGGTCGCCCGGCTGCGGGCCGCGTTCGACGCCGGGCAGGGCACGCTGGTCGGCGGCTACAGCGCCCAGCGCTACGACACGACGCGGACCGCCAGGCACGACACGCTGCTCATCGTCCCGGTGGTGCTGGCGATCATCCTGCTCATCCTGGTCGTGCTGCTGCGCTCCCTGGCGATGCCGGTGCTCCTGGTGGCCACGGTGGCGCTGAACTTCCTGGCCACGCTCGGCGTCTCGACGCTGGTCTTCGAGCACGTGCTCGGCTTCACCGGCAGCGACGCGTCGGTCCCCCTGTACGGCTTCGTCTTCCTGGTGGCGCTGGGCGTGGACTACAACATCTTCCTGATGTCGCGGGTCCGCGAGGAGACCGCGCGCCACGGGGCCAGGGAGGGGATGCTGCGCGGCCTGGTCACCACCGGCGGCGTGATCACCTCGGCCGGGGTGGTGCTGGCCGCCACCTTCGCCGCGCTGGTGGTGATCCCGCTGGCCTTCCTCGTGCAGATCGCCTTCATCGTCGCGCTCGGGGTGCTGCTCGACACCCTGGTGGTGCGGTCGCTGCTGGTCCCGGCGCTGGTGCGGGACCTCGGCGGGCGCGCCTGGTGGCCGAGCCGGCTCGGCCGCGAGGCCGCCGCCGGCCGGGAGCGGCCGGAGAAGGTCGCCGCGCTGGCCCGGCCCGGCGAGAAGCGCCGGCCCGGCGGTGACTAGCCTGCCGCCATGACGCCACCTCCGCGTGACGGGCTCGGCCGGCCCGCCGCCACCACCTGGCCGGGGCGGGACGGGCTCGGCGCGACGCCGATCCTCGACCTGGCGCACCCGCGGGTGCTCGCCCTCGCCGCCGACGCCCGCGCCGCCGCCGCGGGACCGGGACGGCACCTGCTGGTCGCGGCCCACCGCCTGGTCGCCGCCCGGGTGCGGCCGGTGTACGCCCTGGAGGAGGGGCAGCCCGCGTCCCGGACGCTGCGGCGGGGGCGCGGCTCGTGCAGCCAGCGGCTCGCGGTGCTGGAGGCGGCGGCCCGCGCCTGCGGGATCCCGACCCGCGTCAGGGGCCTGCTGGTGGCCGGCCGGTTCTGGCACGCCCGCCTGCCGCTGCTGCGCCCGGGACGGCGGCGGGGGCGCGGCCTGTGACCTGTCCGGTCACGTGCTGGCCGACCTCGGCCGGTTCCCCTCGCGGGACGCGCTGTTCCGGGAGCACGGGCAGACGGTGTGCCGCCCGGCCCGGGCCGTGGCGGACCCCGTCCTGAGCCGGTATGCCGCTTCCGGCGCGAAAGGGAACTAGATTCGTCCCATGGACGAGCGGCTGGTCGCGGTCGTCGGCTACGACGGCGCCGAACTGATCGACATCGCCTGCGTCACCACGAGCCTCGGCATGGCGAACAAGTACGGCTGCGCCCGCGTGCCGTACCGTACCCGCCTGCTGACCCCGGGGGGCCGCCCGATCAGCCTGCCCACGGGGCTCGCCCTGCTGGGCGGCCATCCGCTGGAGCGCGCGACGGGCCCGTTCGACACGCTGCTCGTCGCGGGCGGCCTCGGCCACGAGGAGGCCGCCGCCAACCCGCTGATCGTCGCGCACGTGCGGCGGCTGGCGCGCGAGAGCCGCCGCGTCGCCTCCATCTGCACCGGCGCGGGCGTCCTGGCCGCCGCCGGCCTGCTGGACGGCAGGCGCGTCACCACCCACTGGCGTTACGCCGGCGACATGGCGGCCCGCCACCCCGACGTGATCGTCGACCCCGACCCCATCTACATCCGCGACGGCAACCTCATCACCTCGGCGGGCGTCACCAGCGCCCTCGACCTGTCGGTGGCGCTGATCGAGGAGGACCACGGCCCCGACATGGCCCGGCTCGTCGCCCGGCACCTGGTGATCTACCTGCAGCGGCCCGGCAACCAGGCGCAGATGAGCATCTTCACCGCCGCCCCGCCGCCCGGCAACGACGTGGTGCGCGGCCTGGTCGAGCACGTTCACGCCGGTCTGGACGGCGACCTGTCCGCCGCCGCGCTCGCCGCCCACGCGGGGATCAGCGTCCGGCACCTGACCCGGCTGTTCCTGACCCATCTCGGGCGCACGCCCGCGCAGTTCGTCAAGCAGGCCCGTCTGGAGGCCGCCGCGCACCTGCTGGCCGGCACGTCCCTGCCGATGCCGGCCGTCGCGGCGCGCTGCGGCTTCGGCTCGGCCGAGACCCTGCGTCAGGCCTTCACCAGCAGGTACGGCATCGCCCCCTCCCGCTACCGGCAGGCCCACGGGGGCCACTGAAGCCCCGCCTTGCGCCGGGCTTGGAGCCGCGCCGAAGCCGATCACAAGTCTCTTCCAAGTCGCCGTCCCTAACGTTCACCACGACCGGGGGGCTGAACCACCCGGCGACCGACGGGGGCCGCGGGGGACGCGGCCCGGGAGAGTGAGTCATGTCGAAGATCAAGATCGACGATCTGTCGTTCGAGGGGGCCGAGCTGTCGCAGGCCGAGCTGGGCGAGGTGGCCGGCGGCCGGCGCAAGGAGTGGGTCGCAAGCGCCTGGACGCTCGACGACGTGCCCTACGAGTGGTGGCTGATCTGAGACCCGGCGCGAGCCGATAGCTGAACCGCGCGGTGGGACGGCGACGTCCCGCCGCGCTCTCATGAGACGGGACCGGCAGTGATAGTGATCATGAGCGCGCCCGGGGACGGCGCGGCCGAGCGGGTGCTGGCGGCGCTGCTGCGGCGCGGCGCCCGGCGGCTCGGCGACGCCGGGCCCGGCAGCGCGCCCGACGGTGCGCCCGGCGGGCCGGGTGTGCCCGTGCTGTGGTGGGACAACGGCGCCTTCCCCGGCGAGAGCCGGATCACCGCCGAGTTCGCCGGCGGCCGGCGGCGGCTGCTGCTCGACACCGGCACGCACACCGTGGACCTGTCGCGGGTGAGCGCGGTGTGGCGGAGCCGGCCGAGCGGCCCGCGCCCGGCGCCGGAGGTGGCCGAGCCGAGCCACCAGGCGCACGCCAGGCTGCAGGCCGAGGTCATGCTCGACGGCGTGTTCAGCCTGCTCGGGGCGCGCTGGCTGCCCGGCACCCGCGCCGACGAGCTCCGCGCGCACAACAAGGTCCTGCACCTGGCGCGCGCCGCCGAGCTGGGCTTCACCGTGCCGGACACGCTCTTCACCAACGACCCGGCGCGGCTGGCGCCCGCCTACGAGGCCGCGGGCGGGCGGCTGGTGGCCAAGCAGATCGCGGCCGAGCGGTTCCGCGTCGAAGGGGAGCCGCACCGGGCGTACACGACGCTGGTGGAACGCCGGCACCTGACCTCGCGGCACCGGCTGCGGCACGAGCCGGTGATCCTGCAGCCGTACGTGGACAAGGCCGTCGAGCTGCGGGTGATCGTGGTCGGCGAGCAGGTGCTCGCCGCCGAGATCGACGCGTCGGCCTCGGCCGCGGCCAGGCACGACTGGCGGCACTACGACAACGACCGCGTCCGCTACGGCCCGCACGAGCTGCCCGCCGGCGTGGCGCGGCGCTGCGCCCGGCTGGTCGCCGACGTCGGCCTCACCTACGCCGCCCTGGACCTCATCGTCACGCCCGGCGGCGAGTACGTGTTCCTGGAGCTGAACTCCAACGGCGCGTGGGGGTTCGTCGAGCTGTGGGCCGGGCTGCCGGTCAGCGACGCGATCGCGGCCTGGCTGATGGACGGAGGAAGACCGTGACCGCAAGCGTGTTCGCGCAGGCCCTGGAGTCGGGGGTGGAGCTGCTGCGCTCACTGCCCCGCCGGCGCTCGGCCGTGCCCGCCGCCCGCGCGGCGGCCCGGGACTGGGCGGCGCGCCATCCGGGGGTCGGTGCGCAGCTCGTCGTGGACGAGCGTCCCGGCACGCCGGTGGTGGACTACGACCTGCTGTTCGACCATCCGGGCGGCGGCACGGTCGCGGTGACCGCGCCGGCCGAGGACGGGGTGCCGTGGCTGGTCGACCATTCGACGCACTGGGCGGCCGGGCACCTGGTCAGCGTGGACGGCGTGCACGTGTCGGTGTCGCAGGCGCTGACCATGTTGCGGACGTTGTCGAAGGGCGGCGGGTCGCCGTACCAGGAGATCGTGGACCAGTGCCTGCTGGCCGCGGCCCTGGAGGAGGCGGGCGACGACGCCACGCCGCCGACGGCGGCGGAGCTGCAGGCCACGGCGGACGAGTTCCGGCGGGGCCGCGGGCTGCACGACCGGGCGGCCACGCTCGCCTGGATGACGGCGGCGGGCCTGTCGGGCGAGCAGTTCGAGTCCTACATCGGCGCGATCGCGCGGCGGCGGCGGTTCCGGCTGGGCAAGGAGGCCGAGCTGGCGCCGGCGTACCTGGCGGCGCACCTGGCGGACTTCGCGCGGGTGCGGGCGGTGTGGGTCACCGGCCCTGAGCGGGTGGTCGCGGGCACGCCCGGCGAGCTGCTGGGCGGGGCGGCGGCGCACGGGGAGGCAGCGTACGGGGAGGCCGTGGTGACGGTCGGGACGCGGTGGGAGCACGAGCTGCCCGAGATGTTGCGCGGCGCGGCGGCCGGGGACGTCGTGGGGCCGGCGTCGGCGCCGGGCGGCGGCTTCCTGACGGGGGCCGTGCTGTCCAGGACGGAGGCCGTGGCCGACGCCGGGACGCTGGCCGAGGCGGGGCGGGCGGCGTTCGGGGCGTGGCTGGCGGAGCGGCGGGCGGCCGCCGAGGTGGAATGGCACCGCTCGTGAACGACCCCTACGACCAGACCAGCCCGCATGACCAGATCCGCAGGTACGACCAGACCCGCCCGTACAACCCCGCCCGTCCGCACGACCAGGCCCGCCCTCCCGACCAGACCCGCGAGTCCAGGCAGGCCCGGACCGAGGCCGGTCCGTATGGGCCGACGCGACCGCTCCCCCGCCCCCGTCACACCGCCCCACCCCCGCCCGAGAACCCGGCCCGCCCTTCGGGACCAGAGCGGGATGCGGGGCCGGAGCGGGTTGCGGGGCCGGAGCGGGCTGCGGGGCCGGGGCGGGCTGCGGGGCCGGGGCGGGGGATCTATCGGGAGCAGGCGTTGCGCAGCCGGGCCGCGGCCCGGGAGCCCGCCCGCGTCCCGCTGGTGATCCGCGGCCCGTCGTTCCTGGTGTTGTGGCTGGTCGTGATGGCGATCCTCGCCGCGGCGCTCGTCGTGACCTCGCTGGCCCTGCGCGCCGCCGGGGCCGCCGCGTGATCCGCCGCCTGCCCGTCATCCTGCAGAACGCCGTCACCGAGTGCGGCGCCGCCTGCCTGGCGATGGTGCTGTGCCACCACGGCCGCCGCACCACCCTGCACCAGGTCTCCGAACGCCTCCAGGTCGGCAGGGACGGCCTGAGCGCCAAGGCCGTCGTGGACGGCGCCCGCGAGCACGGCCTGAAGGCCCGCGCCTTCTCCCTGGCGCCCGAGGACCTGGCCCGGGTGCCGCTGCCGGCCGTCGCGCACTGGGAGTTCAACCACTTCGTGGTGGTGGAGCGCTGGTCCCCGGACCGCGTGGACGTGGTCGACCCGGCCGAGGGCCGCCGCCGGCTGACCGCCGAGGAGTTCGGCGCCGGGTTCACCGGCGTGCTGCTGGTGTTCGAGCCGGGCGAGGGCTTCGAGCGGGGTTCGACGTCGATGGCGAGCGCGTGGCGCAGGGAGTTCGTGCGCACGTTGTTCCGGCGGCGCAAGGGGCTGCTGGCGCAGATCGTGGCCGCCTCGCTGCTGCTGCAGCTGCTCGGGCTGGCGCTGCCGATGTTCTCGCAGCTGCTGCTGGACCGGATCGTGCCGTCGCGGGGCGTCGAGGTGCTGTCGCTGCTGGGCGGTGCGGTGCTGCTGGCGGGCGCGGCCCAGCTCGTGATCGGGTACCTGCGGAGCGCGCTGCTGGTGGCGGTGCGGGCGCGGGCCGACCAGGAGCTGACCGAGGGGGTGGTGAAGCATCTGGTGGCGCTGCCGTACCGGTACTTCACGCTGCGCGGCAAGGGGGACCTGGTGACGCGGGCGGCCAGCGTCTCGCAGCTCGGCGGCATCCTGACCGGCCAGGTCGTGTCGGCGTTGCTGGACGGGCCGCTCGCCGTCGGCTACCTGGTGCTGGTCTACGCGTGGGACCCGGTCTTCGGGCTGGCGCTGACGGGTGTGGCCGCGGCGCAGACGGCGCTGATGCTGGGCACCGCCCGGCGGGTCGCCGCGCTCACCCGGCAGGAGCTGAACGCGTTGTCGGCGTCCCAGGGCAGCCTCATCCAGACGATCAACGGGATCGAGACGCTGAAGGCGTCGGGCGCCGAGCGGCGGGCCGTCGAGCAGTGGTCGGCGCACTTCGGCAGGCAGCTCGCCGCGGACGTGCGCACCGGGCTCACCCAGGGGCTGCTGGAGGCGTCGCTGGGCGCGATCCGGGTGATGGCGCCGCTCGGGCTGCTGTGGCTGGGCGCCTGGCGGGTGCTCGACGGGCAGCTCACGGCGGGCGCGCTCATCGCGCTGAACGCCATCGCGCTGGCCGCGCTGACGCCGCTGGGCTCGTTGATGACGGGGCTGCAGAGCCTGCAGCAGGCCGGCGCGCACTTCGACCGGTTGTCGGACATCCTGGCCTCCGAGCCCGAGCCGAGCGAGGGCATCGAGGTGCTGCGGCTGCGCGGCGCGATCGAGCTGCGCGGCGTCAGCTTCCGGCACGACCCGCGCGGCCCCTGGACGGTGCGGGACGTGTCGGTGCGCATCGGCCCGGGCCGCAAGGTGGCGCTGGTGGGGGCGTCCGGGTCGGGCAAGACGACGCTCGCCAGGCTGCTGCTGGCGCTGCACACGCCGGTGGAGGGCGAGATCCGCTACGACGGCGTCCCGGCCGGTGAGCTGAACCTGCGGACGCTGCGCCGCCAGTTCGGCGTGGTCACCCAGGACCCGTCCCTGTTCAGCGGCACGATCAGGGAGAACATCGCGCTGAACGACCCGGCCGCGCCGCTGGAGCGGGTGGTGGCCGCGGCCCGGCTGGCCGAGCTGCACGAGGAGGTGATGGCGATGCCGATGGGCTACGAGACGATGCTGACCGACGGCGGCGGCCTGTCCGGCGGGCAGCGCCAGCGCCTGGCCCTGGCCCGCGCGGTGCTGCCCCGGCCCAAGGTGCTGCTGCTGGACGAGGCCACCAGCAACCTCGACGGCGCCACCGAGGCCGCCATCGAGGCGAACCTCTCCCGCCTGGCGCAGACCAGGATCGTCATCGCGCACCGCCTGAGCACGGTCCGCGACGCGGACCTCATCCTGGTGGTCGACGAGGGCCGCGTGGTGGAGCGCGGCACCCACGAGGAGCTGCTGGCGCTGCGCGGCAGGTACGCGCGCCTGATCGCCGCGCAGACCGCCGGCGCGGGCCGCGCGAGCTGACCTGGGCGCCCGCACGCCGGCGAGGGCACGACGAGGGCGCGACGAGGGCACAGCGAGGGCACGCGGGACCTTCGCCCCTACCCCCGGCCCGGTCCGGCCGCCCACGATGTGGTCGGGAAGGAGCTGTGATGGACATCGACGTGAGCGGCACGGTCAAGGACGTCGCGACGGTGCGGCGGGTCTTCGGCGAGCCGACCGTGCAGGACGGCGTCACCGTGATCCCCGTCGCCCGGATCGGCGGCGGTGGCGGCGCGGGCAGCGGCAAGCAGGAGGGCGAGCGGCCCGGTGAGGGCGCCGGCGGCGGGTTCGGGCTCGGCGCGAGCCCGGCGGGCGTGTACGTCATCAAGGACGGCGACGTGCGCTGGCGGCCGGCCGTCGACATCAACAAGATCATCGCTGGTGGGCAGGTCGTCGCGGTGGTGGCCCTGCTGACCGTGCGGGCCGTGGCCCGCATGCGCTTGGCCGCCCGCGGCCGCAGGCGTCACTGACCCGGCCCGTCGGGGCCCGCGTCCCGGCGGGCTCGTGCCCGGCGAGGCCCGCGTTCCGGCGGGCTCGCCCGGCGAGGCCCGCGTTCCGGCGGGCTCGCGTCCCGGCGGGCCCACGGGGCTCGCCGGGACGCCGCCGTGACCGCGGGGCGGGTCAGCGGCGGCCGTACTTCTTGTGGACGGCCTGCTTGCTGACGCCGATCGCGTCGGCGATCTGCGCCCAGGCGAGCCCGGCCACCCGCGCGCGCCGCACCTGGACCGCCTCCAGGCGCTCGATCTCGCGGCGCAGCGCGGTGGTGGCGTGCAGGGCCAGCAGGGGGTCGTCGTCCTGCGCCTGCCGCATCAGGCTCGCGAGATCGTTCGTCATGCCCCAACGGTAATCCAGCCCGGTCGTCACCGGGACTCCACCACCAGGCGCACCCCCAGCCCGATAAGCACCACGCCGGAGACCTGCTCCAGCCGGCGGCGCACGGCGGGCCGGCCGAGCCAGTCCTTCGCCTTGGCGACGGCCCAGATGAGCAGGGCGTACCAGAGCAGGTCGATGAGCACCCACACCACGGCCAGGGTGACGAGCGTGGCGGGCACGTCCTGCCCGGCGGGGACGAACTGCGGCAGGAACGACATCGCGAACACCGCCGCCTTGGGGTTGGCCAGGCACGTGCCGACCCCGGCCAGGTAGGCGGCCCGGTCACTCGGGGCGGCTGCGGGCTCGGGGACGCCGTCCGCCGCGCGGCCGGCCTTGCGGGCCTGCCACAGCGACTGGGCGCCCATCACGACCAGCACGACAGCGCCCACGACGCGCATCACGTCGTAGGCGAGCTGGGAGGCCACCAGCAGGGCCGACAGCCCGAACGCGGCGGCCAGGCCCCACAGCAGGATGCCGGTCTCGTTGCCGAGCGTGGCGGCCAGCCCGCCGCGGCGGCCGGAGCGGAGGGTCTGGCGCAGGATGATGGCGGTGCTGACGCCCGGGACCATGGCGATCAGGACGCACGCGCCGGCGAAGGCGAGAAGGTACATGGCGGGCATCGTGGCAGAGCGGGGCCGTCCGCCGCCTCCGGTTTTCAGGTGTAGAGCTTGGCCAGCTCGGCGACGGCCTCGCGCATGAGGGCGCGCAGCTCGGGCGGCTCCAGCACCTCGACGTCGGCGCCCATGCGCAGCAGCAGCCAGCGGGCGTGCGTGATCGACTCCACCGGCAGGGTGAGCGTGCGCCAGCCCTCGGGGTCGGGCGGCCCGGCGGCGGCGACGGCGGCCTCCACGACGTCCTTCCCCACCGTGTACGCCAGCAGGTCCTCCCGGCCGGGCGCGAGCTTGACCACGCACTCGGCGGTGTACATCCGCTCGCGGAACTCGGTGGCGTAGGCCTGCCAGAAGGCGGCCAGGTCGAAGTCCGCCGGCCGGGGGAAGCGGCCGGGCAGCGTCTCGGCGGTCAGCACGCGCGCCACCCGGTAGGTGCGGGGCGCGCCGTCGGGCGGCGCGGCCACCAGGTACCAGGAGCCGCCCTTGAGCACCAGCCCGTACGGGTGCACCACCCGCTCGACCACCTGCTGCCCCCACCGCCGGTAGGTCATGTGGAGGGGCCGCTGCTCCCACACCGCCTCGGCGACCTCGGTGAGGTGGGGCACGTCGTCGCCGGAGCGGTACCAGCCGGGCACGTCCAGCAGGAAGCGCTCGCGCATGCGCGAGGCGTGCGAGCGCGGCTCGGGCGGCAGCGCGGCCAGCAGCTTCAGCTCGGCGGTGGCGGCGACCTCGGCGAGCCCCAGCTCGGCGGCCGGTCCGGGCAGGCCGGCCAGGAACAGCGAGGACGCCTCCTCGGCGGTGAGCCCGGTGAGCCGGGTGCGGTAGCCGTCCAGGAGCTGGTAGCCGCCGGTTGGGCCGCGGTCGGCGTAGACCGGCACGCCGGCCGCCGACAGCGCCTCGACGTCGCGGTAGACGGTGCGGACCGACACCTCCAGCTCGGCGGCCAGCTCGGGCGCGGTCATGCGGCCCCGCGTCTGCAGGAGCAGGAGCAGGGAGAGCAACCGGCTGGCACGCATGACCCCCATTGTATTGCGCACATACGTCGTGTTTGTATGAACATATGGATCGTTTGCATGCCATCATGAGCGCGTTAAGGACCCACGACAGCGTCTCGGTCGCCGAGCTGGCCGCCGAGCACGGCGTGTCGGAGATGACGATCAGGCGCGACCTCGACGAGCTGGCCCAGCAGGGCGTGGTGCGCCGGGTCAGGGGCGGCGCGCTGTCGCTGCTGCTGCGCGGCGAGGAGCCGCCGTTCGGCGTGCGGGAGCGGGAGGCGGTCGAGGCCAAGCGGCTCATCGGCGCCGAGGTGGCCGGGCTGATCGCCGACGGCGAGGCCGTGGTGCTGGACGGCGGCACGACCGCGCTGGAGGTGGCCCGCGCCCTCACCGCCCGCCGGCTGACCGTGCTGCCGCTGGCGCTGCAGGCGGTGGCGCTGCTGGCGCACGCGCCCCGGGTGCGGCTGGTGCTGCCCGGCGGCGAGGTGCGCTCCGGCGAGCTGAACGTCATGGGCCCGCTCGCCGAGAGCTCGCTGCGGGCGCTGCGCTTCGACACGGCGGTGATCGGCTGCTGCGGTCTGTCGGCCGAGCACGGCCTGACCGCGCACGACCTGCCGGAGGTGGCGATCAAGCAGGCCGCGATCGCCTCCGCGCGGCGGGTGGTCGTGGTGTGCGACTCGGGCAAGTTCGCGCGCACGGCGTTCGGCGCGGTGTGCCCGATCGGGCGGCTGGACGTGGTGGTGACCGACTCCGGCATCCCGCGCGAGGAGCGCGACGCGCTGGTGGCGGCCGGCGTCACCGTGCGCGAGGTGCCATCGGGCGAGACACCGTCAGGCGAGACGCCGCCAGGCGGGGCGCACGGGGGCGGGGCGTCCAGGGGTGGGGAGCGGCTCGCGTGAGGCGCGAGCGCACGGCCGTCCACCTGCTGTTCTTCCTGGCCGGCGCGGCCGTCGGGACGTGGACCGCGCGCATCCCCGCCGTCAAGGAGCGGCTCGGCCTCGGCGAGGGCCAGTTCAGCCTGGCGCTGCTGGCCATCGCCGCCGGGGCGGTGATCGGGATGACGGCGGTCGGGCGGCTGGTGGACCGGCACGGCAGCTACCGGGTGATGATCCCCGCGGCCCTGGTGCAGGGGCTCGCGCTGGTCCCCGCCGCCTACGCGGGGAGCCTGCCCGCGCTGGCCGGGTCGCTGCTGGTGTTCGGGGTCGCGCACGGCGTCCTGGACGTGGCCATGAACGCCAACGCGGTCGCCGTCGAGCGGGCGCACGGCCGGCCGGTCATGTCGTCGTTCCACGCGGTGTTCAGCATCGGCGGCTTCGCCGGGTCGGGCCTCGGCGGGCTGTCGGCGCACGCGGGGCTGTCGCCGGCGACGACGTTCTGGGCGGCCGGGACGGTCATCGCGGCGCTGGCGCTGTGGGCGGCCCGGTGGGCGCTGCGCCCGCCGCCGGAGCCGGAGGCGGGGCGTCCCGGCCGGGGCGGGCTGCCGAAGGGGACGTTGTTCCTCGGCGTGCTGGCGTTCTGCTGCCTGGTGGGCGAGGGGGCGGCGGCCGACTGGAGCTCGGTGTACCTGCGCGAGGACCTGGGCGCGGCGCCGGGGTTCGCGGCGGCCGGGTACGCGGCGTTCTCGATCATGATGACGGCGGGGCGGCTCGCCGGCGACCGGCTGGCGGCCCGGTTCGGCGCGGTGCCGCTGGTGCGCTGCTGCGGGCTGCTGGCCGCCGCCGGGCTGGGGCTGGCGCTGCTGGCCGGGCATCCGGTGGCGGGCGTGGCCGGGTTCGGGTGCTTCGGGGCGGGCCTGTCGTGCATCGTGCCGCAGGTGTTCTCGGCCGCCGGGCGGCGCGACCCGGCGTTCGCGGGGCGGGCGCTGGCGCGCGTCGCCTCGATCGGGTACCTGGGGTTCCTGTCGGGGCCGGTGCTCATCGGCGCGGCCGGGGAGCTGGCCGGGCTGCCGCGGGCGCTGGCCGTCCCGGCGGTGCTGGCCGCGTTCGTGGCGCTGGCCGCCACCGCCCTGCGCCCGCGCGCCGGCGAGCCGGTCCGCGGGTGACCTCCGGGTCAGCCGGCGAACTGCTGCCAGCCCAGCCTGGCCACCAGGGCGACCACCACGCACAACAGCACGATCCGGACGAACGCCGCGCCCCGCTTGAGCGCCATCCGCGCGCCGAGCTGGGCGCCGGCGATGTTGCACACCGCCATGCCGAGCCCGAGCCCCCACTGCAGGTGCCCCTGCGCGCCGAAGACCAGCAGCGCGCCGACGTTCGTCCCCACGTTGATGATCTTCGCCGAGGCGGAGGCCGAGACGAAGTCCAGCCCGAGGATGGTGGTGAAGGCGATGATGAGGAACGTTCCCGTCCCCGGCCCCATGACGCCGTCGTAGAAGGCGATGCCGACCCCGGCCACCGCGACGGCGGCCACCACCCGCCGCCCGGTCCGGAGCTGCGGCTGCGGCACCGCCCCGAGCGACGGCCGCAGCGTCACGAACGCCGCCACCCCGAGCAGCACCACCATCACGGCCGGCCGCAGCACCTCGGTGGAGATCGCGGCGGCCGCGGCGGCGCCGAGGCCCGCGCTCAGCACCGCGAGCCCGGCGCCCGGCAGCGCCACCTGCCGGTCGAACTTGGCCGAGCGGGCGTAGGCCACGGCCGCCGAGGCGGTCCCGAACACCGACGACAGCTTGTTCGTGCCCATCGCCTCGACGGTCGGCAGCCCCGTCATCATGAGGGCGGGGAGCTGGACCAGCCCGCCGCCACCCACGACGGCGTCGATCCAGCCGGCGCCCGCCGCCGCGGCCAGCAACACCAGGACCTGCTCCAGCGGCACGCGCCACTCCCCCGATTTCCCCCAAGAAACCTCAGAAGTGTACAAGTGCCTCTCAGGTCGCCCGGCGGCGGGTGCTCAGGGTCCCGTCAGCGCGTTGAGCAGGGCCGCCGTCAGAGCGGAGCGTTCCACCATGCCGCGCACGCTGACGTGCTCGTGCCGGGCGTGCGCCCCGGCGCCCACCGCGCCGAGGCCGTCCAGGACGGGCAGGCCGAGCGCGGCGGCGAAGTTGCCGTCGCTGGCCCCGCCCACCGAGCACTCCTCCAGCTCCACGCCGAGGCCGGCGGCCACGTCGCGGGCCAGCGCGAACAGCCGGGCGGTGCCGGGCCCGCGCTCCATGACCGGCCGGTTCCAGCCGCCCCGCACCTCGATGGCGGCCCGCTCGTCGTGCGGCCGCAGCGCGGCGAGGGCGGCGGCGATCCGGTCGGCCTCGGCCTGGCTCGCCACCCGGACGTCCACCTCGGCGTGGGCCGCGCCGGCGACGACGTTGGAGCCCGTGCCGCCGCGGACCACGCCGACGTTGAGCGTGGTGCCGGCCGCCGGGTCGGCGAGGTCGTGCAGGTGGCGCACGGCCCGGGCCAGCTCGTCGATGGCGCTGGCGCCCTTGGCCGGTTCGAGGCCGGCGTGCGCCTCGACGCCGGTGATGGCGACCTGGAAGATGCCGACGCCCTTGCGGGCGGTCTTCAGCGCGCCGTCCGCGCTGGCCTCGAAGACCAGCACCGCCGCCGAGCTCTCGGCCGCCTCCTCGATGAGCGGGCGCGACAGCGGGCTGCCGATCTCCTCGTCGCCGTTGAGCAGCAGCCGCAGCGGCGGGCGCGGCAGCCCGGCGGCCTCCAGCGCGCGCACCGCCCACACGAGCTGGACCAGCCCGGCCTTCATGTCGAAGACGCCGGGGCCGGTGGCGAGGTCGCCGTCCACGGTGAACGGCCAGGCGGCCAGCGTCCCCGCGGGCCAGACGGTGTCGTAGTGGGCCAGCAGCAGCACCGGCACCTCGCCGAGGCCCGCGTAGTCGTTGAGCCGGACGTCGCCGTAGACGGCGGGCTCGCCGCGCCCGCCGGCCTCGCCGCGCGTGCCGCCGTCCACCAGGCGGGTCGCGGCGGGCGGCCCCAGCCGGGCCGCCAGCCAGCCGTCCAGCCACTTCAGGGCCGCGTCCAGCAGAGTCCTGTCGTTGCTGGGCGTCTCCAGCGAGACGTACGCGGCCAGGTCGGCCAGCATCTCCTCGCGATGCCGGCCGAGCCAGGCGTGCAACTCCCCGGCGACGCCGCCCCGGCCGCCGCCCGCCCGGTTGCTCGCGTCGTCCGCCGCCCCGTTCTGCCCTGTCTCGTCCTGTGTCGTCATCGGGCGCCCTCCAGCGCGGCGAGGTGCTCCTCGCTCATCGGCGCGCGTCCGGCCTCGACGTCGGCCAGGCGGGCGAGCACGCCGCGCAGCAGCGGCGTGTCCACCTGCCGGGCCTCGGCCTCGGCGAGGACGGCGCGGTAGTGGTCGTGAACCTCGACGGGACGGTGGCGGACGGCGATGTCGCGCCAGATGCCGCTGCGGTCCTTCGGCTGCGTGCGCAGCCATGCCGTCAGACGGTCCGTCGCCTCTTCACGTACCCGCTCAGCGGCTTCGGAAAGATCGGCGCGCCCGGGAACGTACGCGGCGGGCTCGAAGGCGTCGAACGGCTCCAGCCGCAGCCCCATCCGCCCGGCCACCGCGGGGGTCGCGGCGGTGATCATGGGGCGTGCTCCCTGACGTACTCGGCGACCTGGGCGTGGGTGGCGTACCAGACGCCCTGGTGGCCGGCGATGTGGTCGAGCAGCTCCGACAGGGCCGTCATGCGCGAGCGGTGGCCGATGACGTGGGGGTGCAGGGTGAGCTGGAACAGCCCGCCCTCGGCGTAGGCGGCGTCGAACTCGTCGCGCCAGATCCCGGCGACCTCGCGCGGCGGCGTGTACGGCCGCACCGCGGTGTAACGGTCCATCGTCAGGTAGGGGGCGTCGTCCCTGATCCACTCCACGGGGATCTCCACGATGCCGGTCGGCTCGCCGTCGGCGAGCAGCTCGTACGGCTCGTCGTCGGCCATCAGCGAGGAGTCGTAGCTGAGGCCGAGCTCGCGGGTGATGGCCAGGGTGTGGTCGGAGAAGTCCCACGACGGGGTGCGGATCCCGGCCGGGCGGCTGCCGGACAGCTTCTCCAGCGTGTCGGCGGCGCGCAGCGCCAGCTCGCGCTCGTCGGCGGGGGTGAGCAGCATGTTGCGCTCGTGGATCCAGCCGTGCATGGCGACCTCGTGGCCGGCGGCGACGTAGTCGCGCACCTCGCCGGGGTGCAGCAGGGCGGAGACGGCCGGCATGAAGAACGAGGCGGGGACGCCGTGCCGCTCCAGCAGGCGCAGCACGCGCGGGGCGCCGACGCGGGAGCCGTACTCGCCCTGGGAGAGCTTGCCCGGCCGGGTCTCGCCGTCGCGGAGGGGGATGGTCTCGTGGTCGGAGTCGAAGGACAGGGCGACGGCGGCGCGGGCGCCGCCCGGCCAGGACGCGGGGCGCAGGCTGCGGCCGGCGCGCACCCGGGCGACGTGGCCGCGCCAGGTCCGCTCGTCCCACTGCCAGGGCTGCTGTTCGGTCATGAGGGCTTCTCCGTCGGGGTTCGGGCGGCGGGCGTGGGGACCCAGGCGCGCCCGGTCCAGCTCGTCCACTTCGACGCCTTCTTGCATGCGCACCACGCCTACTGGCGGAATCCTCCGAAATCAACCCCTCTATGACGCTATCCCCAGAAATGGGGCTCCTTCTGATGGAAAGATCTACCCGGTCGGGCCCGGGCGCGGAAAAGGCGGCGCACCCGAGAAGGGCACGCCGCCTCGATGAGGGAGGTCGGGTCGGTCGATGGGGGAGGTCGGGTCGATGGGGGGAGCAGCTCAGGCGGAGGGCGGCGAGCGGCTCCAGCTAGCGGGCGGGGGCGAGGGTGCGCTTCCTCGATGCGAAGATGTCGTCCACCAGCCGGTACGTGCGCGCCTGCTCGGCCGTGAAGATGCGGTCGCGCTCGATGTCCTTGCGGATCTCCAGCGGCGACCGCCCCGTGTGCCGGGCCAGGATCTCCTCCTGCTGGTCGCGCATGCGCAGGATCTCCCTGGCGTGGATCTCCAGGTCGCTGCCCTGCCCGCGCCCGCCCTCGGTGTGCGGCTCGTGCAGCAGCACCCGCGCGTGCGGCAGCGCCGCCCGCTTGCCCGGCGCGCCGGCCGCCAGCAGCACGGCCGCCGCCGAGGCCGCCTCGCCGATGCAGACCGTCTGCACCTCCGGCCGGATGAACTGCATCGTGTCGTAGATCGCGGCCATCGAGGTGAACGAGCCGCCCGGCGAGTTGATGTACAGGCTGACGTCCTGGTCGGGGTCGAGCGACTCCAGCGTCAGGAGCTGCGCCATCACGTCGTTGGCCACGGTGTCGTCGATCGGCGCGCCGAGGAAGATGATGCGGTCCTCGAACAGCTTGTTGTACGGGTTCATCTCCTTCATCCCGTACGAGGTGCGCTCGGTGAACGACGGCAGCACGTAACGCCCGCTCATCTCAGTTCGTCCCTTCGGCGATGTGGTCGACGATCCCGTACTCCAGGGCCTCCTGCGCGGTGAACCAGCGGTCGCGGTCGGAGTCGGCCTGGATGCGCTCCAGCGGCTGGCCCGTGTGGTGGGCGATGATCTCGGCCATCCGCCGCTTGGTGTAGATCATGTTGTCGGCCTGGATCTGGATGTCGGTGGCCGAGCCGCCGATGCCGCCGAGCGGCTGGTGCATGACGACGCGGGCGTTGGGCATGGCGAACCGCTTGCCCTTCGCCCCCGCCGACAGGATCACCTGGCCCATGGACGCGGCGAAGCCCATCGCCACCGTCGCGACGTCGCACGGAATGAACTGCATCATGTCGTAGAGCGCGAGCCCGGCCTGCACCGAACCGCCTGGCGAATTGATGTAAAGAGTGATGTCGCGTTTCGGGTCCTCGGCCGCCAGCAGGAGCAGCTCCCCGCAGAGCCGGTTGCAAATCTCGTCGTCGACCTCCTGGCCGAGAACGACGATGCGCTCCTTCAGCAGGCGCTGGCTGAGCTGGTCAGGCCAGGCCGCGTGCTTGGTCTCCGTCATGACGGTCGCCTTTCTGGTGCGGGTAATTGCGCAAAAAACGCTAGTCCCGATCGCCGTCGGATAAGGAATCTTTTCGCTGGCGGCGCATTTCTCTAAAAGCGCATTCCACCCTCAGCGAATTTTTCTCGACATATAATCGCGGGTGTGAGAAGGGCCCTGTTCCGGCGATGGGCGTGCCTCGTGCTGGGGGGCGCGCTGCTGATGCCGTACATGATGGCCGGGGTGCTGGTCGCGGGCCTGACCCGCGGCCGGGGCACGGCTGATCTGATGCTGCCGGTCGAGGTCGGGGTGTTCGCGGCGGTGCTGCCCGTGGTGGCGGCGACCGGGCTGTTCCTGCCCGTGCGGGGGCTCATGGTCAACGCGGCCCAGAGCCTGCTGGGCGCGCGCATCGAGACGCCGCCGGCGCGGCAGGGGCGGCGGTCCTGGCAGGAGCGCCGCCGCACCGCCGCGTGGTTCACCGTGCACCTGGGGGTGGGCGGGGTGCTGAGCGGGTGCACGCTCGCCGTCGTGCCGTTCACCGCCTACACGCTGGCGCTGCCGGTCACGGGCGGGGCCGAGCAGGTCGTCGGCCTCCACATCGCGCCGGGATGGCCGGCGGTGGCGTGGGCGGCGGGCGGGGTGGCGCTGCTGGGCGCGCTGACCGGGCTGGTCGCGGGGGCCGGGGAGGGGCTGGCGCGGCTGGCGCCCGTCCTGCTGGGGCCGACGCCGGCCGAACGGCTGGCCGCCGCCGAGGAGCACGCCCGCGTCCTCGCCGAACGCAACCGGCTGGCGCGGGAGCTGCACGACTCGGTCGGGCACGCGCTGAGCGTCGTCACGCTCCAGGCCGCGGCGGCCGGACGCGTCCTCGACCGCGACCCGGAGACCGCCCGCACGGCGCTGTCGGCCATCGAACGGTCGGCCCGCGCCGCCCTTGAGGACCTGGACCACGTCCTGGGCCTCCTCCGCGACGACGACCACCGCCCAGGCAACGGCCGCCCAGGCAACGGCCGCCCAGGCAACGGCCGAACCCACGACGGCCGAACCCACGACGGCCCGACCCACGGCTCGGTCGTCGCCGTGCCTGCCGACCAGGTGGACGCCCGCCAGAGCGGCGGCCCGCCTGGCCCCTCCCGCCAGGACGACGGCCCGCCTGGCCCCTCCCGCCAGGACGACGGCCCGCCTAACCCCTCCCGTCAGGGCGGCGACCCGGCCGGCCCCTCCCCCTCCCGGCCACGCGGCGCCCTCGCGAGCGCAGCAGGGGAGCCGGGTCGAGAGCCCGCCGAAGGTGCGGGCCCCACGTCATGGGAAGCGACGTCCTGGGAAGCGACGCCCCAGGAACCGACGCTCCGGGCCGTCACGCGCCGGGAAGCGACGTCCCAAGGAGCGACGTCGGGAGGACATCGCGAGGGGACGCCCTCGGAGGGGGCGTCGCGGGAGAGGTCGCTGGGGGCGGTCTCACGCAGAGGGGCGCCGGTCGAAGGGGCGCGGGAGTCGATGACGGCGGGGACGTCGCAGGAGGCGGCGTCAGCGGGGGCGGGGTGGGGGGTGGCGCCGACGTTGGCTGACGTCGGGGCGTTGGTCGCGGCTTCCGGGGCGATCGTGCGGCAGGACGTCGGCGACCTGTCCGGGGTGCCCGCCGTCGTCTCGCGCGAGGCGTACCGGATCCTGCAGGAGGCGCTGACCAACGCCATCAAGCACGGCCGGGGCCCGGTGCGGCTGTCGGCCGGCGTCCGGGACGGCGTTCTGCGGCTGGAGGTCGTCAACGCGACCGCCGCTCCGCGCGACGGGCGCGGCGTCGGAGGCGTCGGCGGCGGGGGCGTCGGGGGCAGGGGCCTGGCGGGGATGCGGGAGCGGGTGCGGCTGCTCCGGGGCGAGTTCGAGGCCGGCCCGTCCGCGCCCCACCCCGCCCCCCGACCGGCCGGACCGGGACAGGAAGCGTCCGATGGGGGTGGGTGGCGGGTGGTGGTGCGGGTGCCGTTACGGTCGGCGCCATGACGCCGCTCACCGTCGTGATCGCCGACGACGAGGACCTCGTCCGCGCCGGCCTGCGCATCATCATCGACTCCGAGCCCGGCCTCACCGTCGTCGGCGAGGCGGCCGACGGCGCGGCCGTGCTCCCCGTGGTGCGCCGCGAACGCCCCGACGTCGTGCTGATGGACGTCCGCATGCCCGCCCTGGACGGCATCCAGGCCACCGCCCGCCTGCTGGCCCTGGACCACCCGCCCAAGGTCCTGGTGGTCACCACGTTCGAGAACGACGACCACGTCTACGACGCCCTGCGCGCCGGTGCCAGCAGGTTCCTGCTCAAGCGCACCCGCCCCGACGACCTGGTGCAGGCCATCAGGCTGGTGGCGGCGGGCGAGTCGCTGCTGTTCCCGGCCGCGATCCGGGCCCTGGCGGGCCGCCGCCCCGCGGGCCGGGGCGGGCGGGTGCCCGGCATCGACCGGCTCACCGGCCGCGAGGGCGACGTGCTGCGCCTGATGGCGAGGGGGCTGTCCAACACGGAGATCGCGGCCGAGCTGTCCGTCGGCCAGGAGACGGTCAAGACGCACGTGGGCAACGTCCTGGCCAAGCTCGGCGCGCGCGACCGCACCCAGGCCGTGATCGCCGCCTACGAGTCCGGTTTCGTCTCCCCGGGCTGACCTGGCCCGCGGGGAGGTCAGCGGATGCCGGCGCGGCGCATCAGCTCGGCGGCCGGGAGCAGCGTCGCCTCGGTCGCCGTCAGCCCGGTCGCGGCCAGCGCCCGGTCCACCAGCCGCAGGCCCACCGCGTAGCCGGCCATGTCGGGAATGCCGCGCGGCTCCTGGCCGAAGGCCCGCATGGCGCCGTCGCCCAGCACGTACGCCGAGGTGTGCTGCATCCCCGCCAGGTCGAAGTCCTTCATGATCAGCTCGTACGCCCGGTCGAACTCCTCGCCGGTCACCATCGCCGACCACGGCCCCATCGCCTCCGGCCCGGACAGCTCCCTGACGAACGCCTCGGCCAGCCCCTCGGCCACCACGTGCTCCCCGACGGTCACGGCCACCGGGTCCCATTCGACGTTGGTGAAGCGCACGTTGTGGTGGAACTCGTGCACCGCGCAGTGCGCGATCCGGCCGATCACCTCCTCACCGGGCCAGGCCAGCAGGAACAGCCAGCCGGGCGAGCCGCCCATCCCGTAGTAGCCGCCGCTGCGCTTCATCAGGTGCTCGTCGTCGGGGTTGCCGAGCACGAACATGACCTGCAGCGCGTCGCGCTGCCGGGCGTCGCCGAGCCGCCGCGAGGCGCGCTCCAGCTCGCGCCGGACCTGGCCGAGCACGTCGGCCTCGATCATCCGCTCCACGGCGGGCAGGTAACGCGGGTCGTCGGCGTCCACGCGGAAGCCGCCCGCCTGGTGGTGGATGTCCACCAGGTCGCCGGGCATCGGGATCGCCTGCCGCATCGGGCCCAGCATGTCCCGGATCGCGTCGGGCCGCTCGTCCAGGGGCCGCCGCAGGAGGGCGGCCATCGCCGTCAAGGTGTCGTGCACGATGAATTCCATGGCGAGGACGCTAGAGCCTCACGCCACGTGAGGCTCAAGCCCTTTACAGCGGCCCGCCCTCGCCGCCGTCGTCGCCGGGAGAGGTGCCCGGCGTGGCCGGCCCGGTCTGCGTCGGCGACGACGACTGCGACGGCGAGGGCCGCGGCTCGGTCGTCTCCGGCGTCGGCGGGGCCGTCGGCACGAACACCGTCGGCGGCAGCTGCCGCGGCTGCGGCTCGCTGTCGTTGCGCCCGAACACCAGCAGCAGCAGGATCGCCGCCACCAGCGCCAGCAGCAGCGCCAGCGCCAGCGCGGCCAGCAGCACCCGCCGCCGCGTCTCGGTCAGCGGCAGCCGGCGCCTCACCGGGCCGGGCAGCGCGGGCGCGCGGTCGGTCAGCCAGTACGGCACGAAGTCCGGCCCGTGCGCCTGCCCGATGAGCGTCCCGCCCACCATGACCGGCTCCAGGAACCATTCGGCGCCCGGCCGCCCCGGCACGTACGGCACCGCCACCCACGGCGCGTTCCCCAGATCGCTGTCCAGCACCTCGGGAGCCCCGTCCAGCACGGCCCCGGCGGCCGTGCCCCGCTGCCGGCCCGTGCGCCCGAACCAGCCGCGCCGGCCCGCCCGCTCGCCCCCCGCCTCCCTGATCGCGGTGACGAACCGCTCGCGCGCCGCGGCGTCGAAGGCGGCCCCCCGCGTCAGCACGGCCAGCGACACCGCGCGCCCGTCGGACGCCTGGCCCAGGTACACGAAACCGGCCGGCGCCTGGTGCAGGCGCGCCTGCACGACGAAGGGTCCCAACCGGGGCGGATCACCGTACTGCAGGGGACTTGCCACGTTTGCCATGAAAGCACAGACGTGGCGTCGTGCACGTTTGCGGCGCGTTTGGTGGAATGGCGTCATGAGCGTCGCCGAAGAGTCACCAGGCGGAACCGACGCGGCCCTGCTGCGTCAGAGTCTCGACGAGGTCCGGCGGGTCATCGTCGGGCAGGAGCACATGGTCGAAAGGCTCATCGTGGCCCTGCTCGCCCGTGGCCACTGCCTGCTGGAAGGGGTGCCGGGCGTCGCCAAGACCCTCGCCGCCTCGACCCTGGCCACGGTCGTCGGCGGCACGTTCGCCCGGATCCAGTTCACCCCCGACCTCGTGCCGAGCGACATCGTCGGCACCCGCGTCTACCACCCCTCCAACGAGAAGTTCGACGTCGAGCTCGGCCCCGTCTTCGTCAACTTCCTGCTCGCCGACGAGATCAACCGCGCCCCGGCCAAGGTGCAGTCCGCCCTGCTGGAGGTGATGGCCGAGCGCCAGGTCACGCTGGCCGGCGTCACGCACCCGCTGCCCAAGCCGTTCATCGTGCTGGCCACCCAGAACCCGATCGAGTCCGAGGGCGTCTACCCCCTGCCCGAGGTGCAGCGCGACCGCTTCCTGTTCCGGGTGCGCGTCCCCCACCCCACCGCGCACGAGGAGCTGGAGATCCTGCAGCGGATGAGCGTCACGCCGCCCGTCCCCGAGCGCGTGCTCGAACCGGACAAGCTGCTCGCCCTCCAGCAGGCCGCCGAGGAGGTCTCGGTCCACCAGCTCGTCGCCGACTACGTGGTGCGCCTGGTCATGGCCACCCGCGCCCCCGCCGAGTACGGCCTGGCCGACCTCGCCGAGACCATCGAGATCGGCGTCAGCCCCCGCGCCACCCTCGGCCTGGTCTCCGCCGGCCGCGCCATGGCGCTGCTGCGCGGCCGCGACTACCTGCTGCCCGACGACGTCCGCGACGTCGCCGTGGACGTCATGGCCCACCGCCTCATGCTCACCTTCGACGCCCTGGCCGACGGCGTCGACCCCGAGCAGGTCGTCAGGCAGATCCTGCACGCCGTGCCCCCGCCCCTCGTCGTCTGGAACCAGAACCGTTGAGCGCCTCCACCGCCGAGCAGGCGCTGCGCAAGCTGGAGCTGACCGTCACGCGGCGGCTGGACGGCCTGCTCCACGGCGCCCACCAGGGGCTGCTGCCCGGCACCGGCAGCGAGGCAGGCGACAGCCGCGTCTACGTCCCCGGCGAGGACGACGTGCGCCGCATGGACTGGAACGTCACCGCCCGCACCACCGTCCCCCACGTCCGCGACCTCATCGCCGACCGCGAGCTGGAGACCTGGGCCCTCGCCGACCTGTCGCCCAGCATGGACTTCGGCACCGCCGACACCGACAAGCGCGACCTGGTGATCGCCGCCGTCGGCGCCATCGGGTTCCTGTCCAGCCGCATGGGCGACCGGTTCGGCGCGCTGGTCCTGCACGACGCGTACGTCCACCGCATGCCCGCCCGCACCGGCCGCCCCGCCCTGTACGGGCTGCTGCACTCCCTCATGGACGCCCCGCGCGGCGAGGCCGTCCCCGACGCGCCCGACCTGGCCGAGGGCATCGAGGTGCTCACCGCCACCCGCCGCCGGCGCGGCATGCGGCTGATCGTCTCCGACTTCCTGGACGCCCGCCCCGACCTCGACCCCGACGCCGAACGCCCCTGGGAACGCCCCATCAGGCGGCTGGCCGCCCGCCACCAGGTCCTGGCCGTCGAGGTCATCGACCCCCGCGAGCTGGAGCTGCCCGACGTCGGCCGGGTCGCGTTCGCCGACCCCGAGACCGGGAACGTACGCGAGGTGCACCTGACGCCCAAAGTCCGCCAAGCCTACGCCGAAGCCGCGGAACTCCAGCGCGAGGGCACCCGCCGGGCGCTGCGCCGCGCCGGCATCGCCCACCTGGTGCTGCGCACCGACCGCGACTGGGTCTTCGACGTCGCGCAGTTCGTGCTGCGCCAGCGCCGCATGAGCCACGTCGCCCGCAAAGCCCACGGGAAGGTGACATGACGTTCCTCGCCCCCGCCTGGCTGTGGCTGTTCGTGCTGGTGGCGCTGCTGGTGGCCGGCTACGTCGCGGCGATGTTCGCCCGCCGCCGCTACACCGTGCGCTTCACCAACCTGGCCCTGCTCGACCTGGTCGCCCCCGCCGGCCCCGGCTGGCGCCGGCACGTCGCCCCCGGCCTGTTCCTCGCCATGATGACGCTGCTGGTCCTCGGCGCGGCCAAACCCGCCGACCAGGTACGCGTCCCCCGCGACCGGGCCACCATCATGATCGCCCTGGACGTCTCCCTGTCCATGGACGCCGACGACGTCCAGCCCAACCGCATCGCCGCCGCCAAGGCCGCCGCCCAGAACTTCGCCCGCGAGCTGCCCGACCGCTTCAACGTCGGCGTGGTCTCCTTCGCCCGCTCGGCCAACGTCGTCATCTCCCCCACCACCGACCACCAGGCCGTCATCACCGCCATCGGCACCCTCACCACCCGCCCGGGCACCGCCATCGGGGAGGCCGTCTTCAACTCCCTCGACTCGCTGCGCTCCTTCGACCAGCAGGCCGCCACCGACCCGCCGCCCGCCGCGATCGTGCTGCTGTCCGACGGCGACAACACCTCGGGCCGCTCGGTCAACGAGGCCATCGAGGCCGCCCAGCAGTCCCACGTCCCGGTCTCCACCATCGCCTACGGCACCCAGGAGGGCACCGTCGACATCGACGGCCGCCCGGTGAACGTCCCGGTCAACAAGCAGACCCTCCAGTCGTTGTCCGACGGCACCGCCGGCCGCGCCTACACCGCCGAGTCCGGCGCCGAGCTGCGCGAGGTCTACGAGCAGATCGGCACCTCGCTCGGCTACAAGCTGGTCAACCAGGAGATCACCCAGTGGTTCATCGTGGCCGCGATCCTGGCCGGGCTGCTGGTGGCGGGCGCCGCGGTCATGTTCGGTTCGCGGATCCCGTAACGTTTCACCACGTGGCCCACTACTTCACCGAGCGGCCGGGCGCCGCGAGCCGGCCCGGCGCGGTCGACCTCGTCCTGCCCGACCTGCACCTGCGGCTGGAGACCGACAGCGGGGTGTTCTCGCCCGAGCGGGTCGACGTGGGCACGCGGGTGCTGCTGGAGAGCGTCCCGCCGCCGCCGCAGGAGGGCGACCTGCTCGACCTGGGCTGCGGCTACGGCCCGATCGCGCTGACCATGGCCGCCCGTGCCCCGCGGGCGACGGTCTGGGCCGTCGACGTGAACCGGCGCAGCGTGGAGCTGACCGCCAGGAACGCTCAGGCCGCCCGCCTTGACAAAGTAAGGTCGGTGCATGTGGACGAGGTGCCGGACGACGTCCGCTTCCGGGCGATCTGGTCCAACCCCGCCATCCGCATCGGCAAGCAGGCCCTGCACGACATGCTCACCAGGTGGCTGACCCGGCTCACCCCCGACGGCGTCGCCTACCTGGTCGTCCAGAGACACCTCGGCTCCGACTCCCTGCAGCGCTGGCTCGGCGAGCAGGGCTGGCAGGCCTCCCGAGAGGCCAGCCGGGCCGCCTACCGCATCCTGAAGGTGACCCCGTGAGAAGGCAGCTGCGCCCCACCGACGTCAAGCGGCTCAACCGCACCTGGCGCAGGAACACCGGCAACCGGCTCGGCCTGATCATCGAGTCGGTCACCGGCCCGTTCAACATCGGCTCGATCTTCCGCAGCGCCGCCGCGTTCGGCGTGGAGGAGGTCTGGCTGGCCGGCAACGCCACCCCGCCCACCAACCCCAAGGCGGGCAAGACCGCGCTCGGCACCGAGCGGCTGGTCACCTGGCACGAGGCGGTGCCCGCCACCGAGGCGGTCAAGGCCGCCCGCGAGGCGGGCTACGCGGTGCTCGCGATCGAGCTGACCGAGGAGGCGGTGCCGCTGCACCGCGCCGACCTCGGCCGCGACGTGTGCCTGGTGGTCGGCAGCGAGGACCACGGCTGCTCCCCCGCCCTGCTCGACGCCGTCGACGGCGCCTGCTACATCCCCCAGGTCGGCCGGGTGGGCTCGTTCAACGTGGCGGTGGCGGCCGCCATCGCGCTGTCGGAGGCACGCCGCCAGGAGTGGCAGAATCTCCCCGATTCGTAACCGCAGCGTTCATCCAGGAAGGGCATACTTCAGGACGTGCTGAGCCGCCGATTCGCCTTTCTCGACCACCCGGGCCCGCTCGCCTTCGCCCATCGCGGGGGCGCCGCGGAGGGCGCGGAGAACTCCGTGGCCGCCTTCGAACGGGCGGTCGGGCTCGGCTACACCTACCTGGAGACCGACGCGCACGCCACGGCCGACGGCGTGCTGCTGGCCTTCCACGACCACACCCTCGACCGGGTGACCGACCGGCGCGGCCGCATCTCCGAGCTGCCCTACCGGGCGGTGCGGCGGGCCCGCATCGGCGGCGTGCACGAGATCCCCCTGCTGGAGGACCTTCTCGGCACCTGGCCGGAGATCCGCTTCAACATCGACGTCAAGGAGGCCGCGGCGATCGCCCCGCTGGCCGAGGCGGTCCGGCGCACCAACGCCTACGACCGCGTCTGCCTGACCTCCTTCTCCGACGAGCGGCTGGTGCTGGCCAAGGCGGCGCTGGGCCGCGAGGTGTGCTCGGCGCTCGGGCCGCGCGGCATCGCCGCGCTGCGCACCGCGGCCGCCACCTCCGGCTACGGGCGGCTGCTGGCCCGCCTGTCGCGCGCCGGCGTGCCCTGCGCCCAGGTGCCGGTGGGCTTTCGCGGGCTGCGCGTCACCACCCGCGCCCTGGTGCGCACCGCGCACGCCATCGGCATGCAGGTGCACGTGTGGACGATCAACGACACCGCCCGCATGGAGCAGCTGCTCGACCTCGGCGTGGACGGCGTCATGACCGACAACGTCACCGGCCTGCGCGAGGTGCTGACGCGGCGCGGCCAGTGGCACCCCGGCAGCCTGGCGGCCTGAACCCCCCGCAGCCCTTCTGACCCCCGGCCGGCGGACCGGCCGGCGCTAGGAGCGACGAGACATCATGCCCGTACCCGCACCCCCCGCGGCGCTGGACGACTCCCCCGCAGCGCGCCGGCGCGAGCAGCGCGGCTGGTACATCTACGACTGGGCCAACTCGGCCTTCTACACCACGATCATCTCGGTCTTCCTCGGCCCGTACCTGATCCCGGTGGCGCGGACCGCGGCCTGCGCGAAGGACTTCCCCGGTGTGCCGGCCGAGCGGTGCTCGGCCGACTTCGACAACCTGGTCGCCGCCAACCCCGGCCTCGGCTACGTGGACGTGCTCGGCGCCGACATCCGGCCGGCCGCGTTCTTCGGCCTGATCACCACGGTCGCGGTGTTCCTGCAGATCGTGGTGCTGCCGGTGGCGGGCGCGCTGGCCGACCACACCGGCCGCAAGCGGGAGCTGCTGGGCGGCTTCGCCTACGTCGGCGCGCTGGCCACGATGGGGCTGTTCTTCGTCGAGGGCGACCGCTACCTGCTCGGCGGCGTGCTGTTCGTGCTGGCCAACCTGGCCTACGGCTGCTCGGTCGTGGTCTACGACTCGTTCCTGCCGCAGATCTCCACGCCGGAGGAGCGCGACGGGGTGTCCTCGCGCGGGTGGGCGATCGGCTACCTCGGCGGCGGGCTGCTGCTGGCCCTCAACCTGGTGCTGTACCTCCAGCACGAGAGCCTGGGGCTGGGCGAGGGCGCGGCGGTGCGGATCTGCATGATGTCGGCCGGGCTGTGGTGGGCGACGTTCACCGTCGTGCCGCTGCTGCGGCTGCGCAACCGGCCGGTGCCCGCGCACGAGACGACGGCGCTGCGCTCGGTCGGCGGCAGCTTCCGGCAGCTCGGGCGCACGATCGCCGAGCTGGGCAGGTACCCCGAGACGCTGCTGTTCCTGCTGGCGTACCTGGTCTACAACGACGGCGTGCAGACCGTGATCGGCAACAGTGCGGCGTTCGCCTCCGAGGCGCTCAAGCTGGACAAGACGGTGCAGATCACGGCGATCCTCATGGTGCAGTTCGTGGCGTTCTTCGGGGCGCTGGCGATGGGGTGGCTGGCGCGGCTGATCGGCACCAAGCGGACGGTGCTGGCGAGCCTGGTGCTGTGGACGGCGATCGTGGCGACGGCGGTGTTCGTGGGCGAGGGGCAGGCGGTGCAGTTCTACCTGATGGCGTTCGCGATCGCGATCGTGCTGGGCGGCACGCAGGCGCTGTCGCGCTCGCTGTTCTCGCAGGTGATCCCGAAGGGGCGGGAGGCGGAGTACTTCAGCCTGCTGCAGATCAGCGACAAGGGGTCGGCGTTCATCGGCTCGCTGACGGTCACCGTGGCGCTGCAGCTCACCAACAGCTACCGCGTCGCCATCGTCTCGATGGTGATCTTCTTCGTGATCGGCTTCGTGCTGCTGGTCATGACGAACCTGCCCAAGGCGATCCGCGACGCGGGCAACGAGGTGCCGCAGTGCATCTGAGCCCCGCCACGCGGCGGCATCGCTCACAAGCGAGAGCACTGCTCTTGACTCGCGGCACCGCTCTGCGAGAGCATTGCTCTCGCCAGAGAGCGATGCACATTTTCGAGGAGCGCCGTCATGCCCACCCGTCTCACCGCCGCCACCTTCGCCGCGTCCGGCGTGCTGTTCCTGCTCTATCCGCTGCTGCGCCCGTCCACGGACGACGCCGCGGCGATGGCCTCCGCGGGGTGGGTCGCCGGGCACGCGGCCGCCATGGCCGGGTTCGTGCTGCTCGGCCTCGCGCTGCTCGGGCTGCACCAGGTGCTCGGCGACCGGCTGTCGCTGCGCGCGGCCGCGGTGACGTGGCTCGGCGCGGGCCTGACGCTGCCGTACTACGGGGCCGAGGACTTCGGGCTGAACGTCATCGCCCGCCGCTCCCTGCGCGACGGCGCGCCCGCGCTCATGGAGCTGGCCGCCGAGTTCCGCTACGGGCCGGTCGCGATGGGCATGTTCGCCGCGGGACTCCTCCTGCTGGCCGCCGGGACGATCATGGCGGCGGTCGCGGTGGCCCGCTCGGGAGCGCTGCCCCGCTGGTGCGGCAGCGCGCTGGCGGCCGGGTTCGCGCTGTTCATCCCGCAGTTCTTCGGCCCGTACCCGCTGCGGATCGCACACGGCGCGCTCCTTCTCGCGGGCGCGTTGTGGCTGGCGGGAGCCCTGATCAGGAGGGGGACGCCGGCCATCAGGGAGGCGATCGCGTGAACCCGAGGCCCCTGACGCGATTGGATCACCCCGAGGGTGGGAATCCCATCACGGTACCAAGCGTTAGACACCGTGGGAGACAGACCCCCCACGCATGGGGGCCCTGTAGGAGGCATTGAGACATGGGCGAGCGCGCGCTTCGTGGCACCCGGCTCGGGGCAACCAGCTACGAGAACGACCGTAACACGGATCTGGCCCCACGCCAGGAGGTGTCCTACACCTGTCCTAAGGGCCATCGCTTCGAGGTTCCGCTTGCCGCCGAGGCCGAGATCCCCGCCACCTGGGAGTGCCGCATGTGCGGCGTCACAGCGGTGCGGGTGGACGGCGAGCAGCCGGAGTCGAAGAAGACGAAGCCCCCGAGGACGCACTGGGACATGCTCCTGGAACGCCGATCCATCGAGGACCTTGAGGAGGTGCTCAACGAGCGGCTGGCGGTCCTGCGGGCCCAGCGCCGCAAGAGCGCCTGACCTCCTCTCACGGTGAAACCCCCGGGCCGCCCGGTCCGGGGGTTTCTTCGTGCCCTCAGCTCACCAGCACCTGCGTGGCCGACTCCTTGAGCCTGGCCTCGGCCCAGCGGAGCTGGCGCAGCGTCTGCGGGTGGCAGCGCCCGGCGAGCTCCAGCAGGCCGCGGCGGCGGGCGCCCTGCGCGGCCTGGGCCAGCAGCTCCCAGTCCAGCGACACCCCCGAGGCCGTCCGGTACAGGTGACGCAGGTCGGCCAGCAGCAGCAGGCCGGGCTCCGGACGGCGGCCGAGCCATTCCGCGGCCTTCTCGCGCACCCGCTCCACCGGCCCGGGCTCCCCCGCCGGCGAGGGGTCCAGGCTCAGCCCGTAGGCGTCGCCGGCCTCGGCCAGCAGCCGCACGTGGTCCTGGCACCACACGGCCAGGTCGCGGGCCACGTGGTAGGTCTCGTGGTCGGCCTTGTGCCGCTCGGACAGCCGCAGCAGCAGGTGGCCCAGCTCGTTCTCGGCGCGGTGCAGCTCCTTCAGCACCAGGTCCAGCTTCACGCGGCGTCCCCTTCCTCGGCCAGGGCCGCCCGGCCTCCTTCGGTCGGCGGCACGCCCGGCGCGGCCGGCCGGGACGCGCCCGTCGTCGGCGCCGGGGACGGCTCGCCGTCGCCCGCCTTGACCAGCGTGACCCGGGCCGCGGCGGTCTTGAAGATGGGCTGCTTGGAGACCGGGTCCCAGTCGGTGAGGGTCAGCTCGTTGGCCGCCCGGCCGCTCTCCCCGTCCTCCGGCCCCGACCCGCCGGGCTCGTCCCAGTAGCCGTAGTGGAAGGGCAGGAACACCACGCCGTCCCGCATGCCGGTCACCCGCAGCCGGGCCCGCACCGAGCCGCGCGGGGTGGCGATCTCCACCAGGTCGCCCTCGGCCAGCCCGTTGCGGGCGGCCTCGCCGGGCGACAGCTCCGCCCACGGCTCCGGCGCGGCCCTCCGGAGCTGCGGGGTGCGGCCCGTCTTGGTGCGGGTGTGGAAGTGGTAGAGGGTGCGGCCGGTGGTCAGCCACAGCGGGAACTCCTCACCGGGCTGCTCGTGCGGCGGGACGTACTCGGCGGCCTTGATGATCGCCTTGCCGTCCGGGTTGAGCGCCCTGTACTCGGTGCCGGACAGCGGCGCCCCGGTCACCAGGTCGCGCCCGTAGTCCTCGCAGCAGGCGGGGTCGCTGAAGAAGCGGCCGCCGGCGTACAGGCGCTCGGTGCCGTCCGGGTGCTCGTCGTCGCACGGCCACTGCACGCCGCTGCCGCCGCGCAGCCTGTCGTAGGTGAGCCCGCTGTAGTCGCACGGCCGGCCGCGCGAGCACTCCTTCCACCCCTCGAACGCGCCCTCGGCGTCGTGCCACTTCACCAGCGGCGCGCCGTCCTTGTCGCGCAGGTCCAGCCGGCGCGCCAGGTCGAGGAAGATGTCGAGGTCGGGACGGGCCTCGCCGGGCGGCTCCACGGCCTTGTCCGACAGGTGCACGGTGCGGTCGGCGTTGGTGAACGTGCCGGTCTTCTCGCCCCAGGTCGCGGCGGGCAGCACCACGTCGGCGAGCTGCGCGGTCTCCGACAGAAAGATGTCCTGCACGACCAGGAACAGGCCCTCGCGGCGCAGGATCGAGCGGACGCGGCGCAGCTCTGGCAGCGACACGGCCGGGTTGGTGCCGATCACGTACAGGAACCTGATCGAGCCCTCCTCGGCGTAGCGGAACATCTGCATCGCGTGGGTGGGCGGCGAGTAGTGCGGGATGTCCAGCGGGTCGATGTTCCAGACGCGCGCCAGGTCCTGGACGTGCGCGTCGTTCGCCCAGTTGCGGAAGCCCGGCAGGTCGCCGTCGGCGCCGCACTCGCGGGTGTTCTGCGCGGTCGGCTGGCCGTTCATCTGCAGCACCCCGCAGCCGGGCCGGCCCAGCATGCCGCGCACCAGGTGCACGTTGTTGACCTGGACGGCCGCGGCGGTGGCCTGGTGCGACTGGTAGAAGCCCTGCAGGACGGTGGACAGCAGCCGCTCGGCGGTGCCGATCAGCCGCGCCGCCTCGCGCAGGTCCGCGACCGGCACGTCGCAGACGCGGGCGGCCTCCTCGGCCGGCCAGTTCGCGACGCGCTCGCGCAGCTCCTCGAAGCCGACCACGTGGTCGCGCAGGTACGCCTCGTCGGTCCAGCCGTTCGCGACGATCTCGTGCAGCAGGCCGTTCATCAGGGCGACGTTCGTGCCGGGGCGGGGGGCCAGGTGCACGGCGGCGGCGCGGGCGACCTCGGTCTCGCGCGGGTCCACGCACACCAGGGCGGGCGGGTTGGGGCCGGCCAGCCGGTCCAGGACGCGGCTCCACAGCACGCTCTGGGTCTCGGCGACGTTGTGGCCGTACAGGGCGATGACGTCGGCGTGGTCCACGTCGGTGTAGGAGCCGGGCTGGCCGTCGCAGCCGAACGACTCCTTCAGCGCCGCCGCGGCCGTGGCCGTGCACAGGCGGGTGTTGCCGTCCACGTGGTTGGTGCCGATGCCGCCGTGCGCGATGAGGGCGAGGGTGTAGTACTCCTCCAGGAACAGCTGGCCGGTGGTGTAGAAGCCGGCCGCGCTCGGGCCCTGCTCGGCCAGCAGCTCCTTCAGGCGGCCCGTGACCCGCTCCATGGCGGTGTCCCAGTCGCTCTCCACCAGCCGGCCGCCCTCGCGCACCAGCGGGCGCGTCAGGCGGTCGGCGGCGTTTCCGGCCTGCCAGCCGTACAGGTCCTTGGGGTCGAGCCGGCCGTGGTTGACGCGGTCGGCGGCGCGCCCGCGCACCCCCACCACGCGGCCCGCGCGCACGGCGATGTCCATGGCGTCGCCGTTGCTGTGCAGGATCGACGCGCTCTGCACCCAGCGCTCCACGTCCTGCTCGCGCAGGCCCGCCTCGAGGAAGGCGTCCACCCGGACCGGCCAGGGGTCACCCGGCCCGTACGGCGTCCGCGTCCCCCACGGCTCGGCGATCCTGTCCACCTGCGGCATGCGTCCTCCCGGGGTCGTCGGACCGATCCGGGTCCGCTTCCCCGCGCGCCGCCGCCCATACGTCCTAGCGGGTCTCGCGCTCTTCTTCCTTGATGACCTCGCCGGTCACCACGCGGCCGGCGCCGTGCGGGGCCGCCGGGTCCTGCCGGGAGGGGAAGAGGCCGGCGTACGGGGAGGCGGCGGCCATGCGCTTGACCCGCCGCTCGAAGAACCACGCCCCGAGCCGCCGCATCAGCGGCCGGGTGACCGGCAGCAGGCAGGCGAAGCCGAACACGTCGGTGAAGAAGCCCGGCGTCAGCAGCAGCGCGCCGCCCACCAGCACCAGGGCGCCGTCGGCCAGCTCACGCTCGGGCATCCGGCCGGCCCGCAGCGCCTCCTGCAGCGCGCGCCAGGCCCGCCGCCCCTCGCGGCGCACGATCCACGCGCCGAGCAGGCTGTCGGCGATCAGCAGGGCCACCGTCGCCGGGCCGCCGATCACGGACCCGACCTGGATGAGCAGCCAGATCTCCAGCACCGGGACGACCAGGAAGGCCAGGAACAGCAGGAGCCGCATCGTTTCCCTCGATTCCGCGCACGCGTACGTCAGGCACAACGTCCGGCGGGCCGGATGCGTTCCTAGCCGCGCCCGCCGTCGCGGCGCAGCCGTCTCGGCAGGCCCGTCACGCCCCACAGGCCGATGCGCCACAACGCCTCGGACATGATCTTGCCGCTCATCTTGCTCTTCCCGACCGTCCGCTCGACGAACGTGATCGGGACCTCCACCACCCGCAGCCCGTGCCGGGCGGTGCGCAGCGTGAGGTCGACCTGGAAGCAGTAGCCCTGCGACTCGACGCCCGCCAGACCCACCTTCTCCAGCGTGGCGGCGCGGTAGGCGCGGAAGCCGGCGGTCGCGTCGCGCACCGGCAGGCCGAGCATGACGCGGGTGTAGACGTTCGCGCCCTTGGACAGCAGCTCGCGGCGCTGCGGCCAGTTGACGATCCGCCCGCCGGGGACGTATCGGGAGCCGATCGCGAGGTCGGCGCCCTCGCCCAGCGCCGCCAGCAGCCTCGGCAGCTCCTCGGGCTGGTGCGAGCCGTCGGCGTCCATCTCGACCAGCACGTCGAAGCCCTCGTCCAGGCCCCAGCGGAAGCCCGCGATGTAGGCCGCGCCGAGGCCCTGCTTGCCGGGCCGGTGCAGGACGTGCACCTGCTCGTCGCCGGCGGCCAGCCCGTCGGCGACCTCGCCGGTGCCGTCGGGGCTGGCGTCGTCGGCCACCAGCACGTGGGCCTCCGGCACGGCCGCGCGGATGCGCTCGACGATGGAGGGCAGGTTGTCGCGCTCGTTGTAGGTGGGGACGACGACGAGCACCCTGCCCAGAGCCTCCATGTCCAGCCGCCCCTCACCCATCGCCTCGCCGCCTGCCGCGCCATGCGGCGGCGCCGGCCGCCGCGACTCCCATCACCATCAATGCCCATTCCGGCCAGGCGCCCACCTTGGTGGCGAGCGTCTCCTGGGTGCGGACGGGCACCTTCACCACGTTCATGTCCGCGACCAGTTCGCGGGTCTGCCAGGAGACCTTACCGTCAGGCGTGACAAATGCGGAGATCCCGGTCGTGGCGGCGGTCACCACGGCCCTGTTGTGCTCGACCGCGCGCAGCTGGGACATGGCGAGCTGCTGCGGCGGCAGGTTCGACAGGGCGTAGCTGGCGTTGTTGGTCTGCACCACCAGGGGCGTGCCGCCGGCCCGGACCGTGCCGCGCACGGTGGCGTCGTAGGCCACCTCGTAGCAGTTGACCGCGCCGATCGTGACCGGGCCGAGCCTGAGGTCGCCCGGCCGGTCGCCGGGGACCGACTGGCGGCCCACCAGGCTCGCCCGTTCCCAGAAGGCCAGCACCAGGTCCTTGAACGGCGTGTACTCGCCGAACGGCACGAGGTTCTGCTTGTCGTAGTAGGCGCCCGGGCCGGTCACCGGGTCCCAGGTGAGGCTGCGGGTGGCGCGGTGCTCGTCGCCGATGGCCACGACCGCGCCGACGAGCGTCGGCACGCCGACGTCGCTGACCGAGTCCTGGATGATCGCGCGGGCGTACTCGTCCCGGTAGGGGTCGATGTCGGTGGAGTTCTCCGGCAGGACGACGATGTCGGGCCGCGGCAGCCGGCCCTCCCGGACGGCCTCGGCCAGGCGCTTGGTCTCGTTGGCGTGGTTCTTCAGCACGACGGCCGGCTCGTCGCCGAGCACGTACATGCCCCGGCCCGGGACGTTGCCCTGGACGACGCCGACGTTGATCGAGCGGCCCTCGTCGCCGGGACGCGGCACGGCGAGCGTCAGGAGGGGCACGGCGAGCGCCAGGACCGCCGGAGCCGCCCGCAGCCAGGGGCGCCGCGCCGGGGGCCGGACCAGGACGGCGCGGGCCAGCAGGGCGCCGCACAGGGCCACGGCGAACGACACCAGCGGAGCGCCGCCGAGCGCGGCGTACTCGGTGAACAACGACTCGCCCTGGCTGAAGGCCGCCCGCGCCCACGGGAAGCCGCCGATGGGCACCAGGCCGCGGGCCCACTCCATCGCCACCCACAACCCGGCGAACCACAGCGGCCAGCCGCGCAGCCGGAACACCGGCGCCGCCAGGGCGGCCATGACGGCGTAGAAGACGCACTCCGTCACCACCAGCATGACCCAGACGTCGTCGCCGATGGTCCGGACCCAGGCGAGGGCCGGGAACAGGAACACCGCCGCGCCCAGGCCCCCCAGCCAGGCCGCGCGGCGGGGGCGGGCGCCGTACAGGGAGGCGACGACGAGCGCGATGCCGAGAGGGGCGCACGGCCACCAGCCGAGCGGCGGGAACGCCACGAACAGCGCCAGCCCGCCCAGCGCGGCCGCCGCGACCCGCCCCAGCAGCCGCACCCGCGGCTCCCGCCCGCTCCCCCGGGACGCCGGCGTCCGGTCCACGACCGCCCCTCCCGCACCGGCCGCCGGCCCGCCCGCGGGCGGCTCCCGGTCCACCGAGCCGCGGTCCGCCGACCCGTCCGCCGACCCGTCCGCCGGCCCGTCCGCCGTCCCGTCCACCGGCCCGAGGCCCGCCGTCCCGTCCACCGGCTCGTTGGCGGGCGGCCCGTCCGGCACGCTCGGGCCGTCCTCCGGAGGCGTCACGGCCGCCGTCACCAGCGAGTCGTCCGAAGGGAGGGCGGAAGGGGCGGCGGCGAGGCCGTCCGCGAGGGCCGCGGAGGCGGGACCGTCACCGCCGGCGGACGCGCCCTGCCCGGGCACGTCCGAAGCGGGCACGTCCGAAGCGGGGGCGGGGGCGGATGGGTGGTCGGCGGTGGGGGCCGGGCCGCTCGGGGGCGGCGGGCTCGTTCGTTCCTGCACCACTCCGGGTCTCCTCAGCCACCGTCGGACGCCTGCTCTGCGAAAACGCTACCGCCCCCGCACCGCGCTCAGGACGGCGCGGTGGGGGGAGGATCGGCGGAGGCGACGGGCGGCGGCAGGGTGATCCCGCGGCCGACGGGACCACCCGGCGCACTCGCAGGTCCGGCGCACGAGAGCGGGAAGAGGGCCCGGAAACCCTTCGGACCGGACCCGTCTCGTCGGCGGCGAGCGCGGAATTCCGTTGTCTACTGGGCTCCCGGACCCGTCCCGGGTCCAACCCCCCGCCCGGTTGGGGTGCCCCGACTCGACGGACCGACGGCCCTGCACCTGGCTGTGTGGACGGAGTCACGCTCCGTCACGGACGCAGGATCCGACGATGTCAGAGACGGCCAACCGGCCAAGTCCCGTGCTGGACTGCGCAGCAAACTACCGACTCCACCTCAGATGTCAACCGTGTCCCGATCAGCGGGAACATCAAGTTTCCGCAGGTGGGACATGCGGGGCCGGCCGCGGCAAAGCAGATCAAAGCCCCTGGGAGGGTGTTTGCGACCTGCCCGGCAGGGCCCGGAGGGCCCCCTGCAGCGCCCCGGAGAGCGGCTGCGCGTGGACAACGCCGAGCCGTTGTGTGGCGCGCGTGAGAGCAACATACAGGTCGCTGAGCCCTCGTGGCGACTGAACGGCGATGAGGTCCGGTTCGGCCACGATGACCGAGTCGAACTCCAGCCCCTTGGCGTCGCTCACCCCGAGGACGGCGACGGGCGCGTCCAGCGCCTCGGCCCCCTTGGCCCGCCCGGCCCCCGCCGTGACCACGACCGCGCCCGGCACCGCCGCGGCGACCTGCGCGCCGAGCCGGTCCAGCAGCGCGTCGGGCACCACCACGGCGACCTTGCCGCCCTCGCCGACCTCGGCCTTGACCAGCTCGGGCAGCGCCGCCAGCGGGGCGGACCACGGCTCGGCGCCGCTCTCGCGGACCGACGCGGGCGCCTCCAGCGCCGGGTCGATGGCGGCCAGGACGCGGGCGGCCACCGCCATCAGCTCGACCGGCGTGCGGTAGTTGACGGTGAGCCGCTCCTGCCGCCAGCGCCCGGCCACGTACGGGTCGAGCACCTCGGCCCACGAGCGCGCCCCGGCGGCCGAGCCGGTCTGGGCGATGTCGCCGACGATCGTCATGGACCGGGTGGGGCAGCGGCGCATGACGGCCCGCCACGCCATCGGCGACAGCTCCTGGGCCTCGTCCACGATGACGTGCCCGTAGGCCCAGGTGCGGTCGGCGGCGGCGCGCTCGGCGGTGGTCAGGTAGGGGCCCTCGCCGCGCTGCCGCTCGGCCAGCCGCTCGGCCTCCATGACGTCGGACAGGCCGGTCAGCTCCAGCACCTCGCGGGCGTAGGCGAGCTCGGCCTCGCGCTCGCGCTCCTCGGCCTGGCGGGCGGCGGCCAGCTCCTCCTCGGCCTGCATGGCGGTGGCGCGCAGCACCTGCTCGTCGATGTCGCCGAGCAGCTCGGCGGCCTCGTCCAGGAGCGGCACGTCGGACTCGGTCCACTCGCCGGCGCGGGCCGCGTCGCGGCGCAGCAGCGCCCGCTCGGCGGGGCTGAGCTGCCCCGCGGCGTACTCCAGCCGCTCGGGCGAGCCGTAGAGGCCCAGCAGCAGCCGTTGGGGCGTCAGGTACGGCCACAGCCGGTTGAGCGCGGCCTTGACGGCGGGCTCGGTGCGCAGCTCCTCGCGCAGGTCGCCCAGCTCGTCCTCGTCGATGAGGCCCTTGCCGAGCTTGCGCGCCTGCTGCCTGGCCAGGGCGTTGAGCAGCGAGCGGACGAACACCGCGCGCGCCTGGTTGTGCGGGCGGCGCGAGCGGGCGGCCTTGTTCCTGGCGGAGTCGAGCATGGCGCGGTCGATGGTGAGCGTGAGCCGGCCGAGGGGGATCTCGACGGGCTTGCGCGGCATCTTCTGCCGGTCGCGCACGGCCCTGGCGATGACCTCGGCCATGCGCGGGTCGCCCTTGATCGCGGCCACCTCGGGACGCTCCCTGGCGGTGGCGGTCACGCCGGGGTAGAGCTCGCCGACGGTGGACAGCAGCACGTCGGTCTCGCCGAGCGAGGGCAGGACCTGCTCGATGTAGCGCAGGAAGGTCAGGTTGGGGCCGAGGATGAGCACGCCGCGGCGCTCCAGCCGCTCGCGGTGGGTGTAGAGCAGGTAGGCGGCGCGGTGCAGGGCGACGACGGTCTTGCCGGTGCCGGGGCCGCCCTGGACGACCAGGACGCCGTTCAGGTCGCCGCGGATGACCCGGTCCTGCTCGGCCTGGATGGTGGCGACGATGTCGCGCATGCGGCCGGTGCGCCGCTCGTCGAGCGCGGCCAGCAGCGCGGCCTCGCCGTTGAGCGTGGCGCGGTCGGCGTCGCTGAGCGCGTCGAGGTCGAGCAGGTCGTCGTCCACGCCGACCACCGCGCGGCCCTTGGTCTGCAGGTGGCGGCGGCGGGTGACGCCCATGGGGGCGGCCGGGGTGGCGCGGTAGAACGGCTGCGCCACAGGGGCGCGCCAGTCGATGAGCAGGCGGGTCTGGTCGTCGTCGGTGAGGCCGAGCTTGCCGATGTAGAGCCGGCCTTCCTCCAGGTGGTCGAGCCGGCCGAAGACCAGGCCGCGCTCGACCGCCCACAGCCGGGCGAGGCGGGTGGCGTACATCTCCGCGAAGGTGTCGCGCTCGGACCTGTTCTGCATGGTGCCGACGGCTCCCGAGGCCAGCACGTCCTTGAGCTGACGCTGGGTGCGCTCACGCAGGGTGTCGAGGCGGTCGTAGAGAGCGGTGACGTACTCCTGCTCCTTGGCGAGCTCCGTTTGACGTGTTGCCGCCTGACCATTAATGTGGTTAATGGGACACTCCAGGCCATTCTGCTTGTTGTTACGACAAACGACGACATTAGCATGTCGGCGACGGCACTCCGCCCGCTTTTCCTTCCCTCCCGCGCCTTCGTTACGTCTTCGTCTCGGCACTTGACCTTCCCTTCTGGCCTCCTTATGTTCATGCTGAGTTAGGAAAGTTTCCTAACCCTTAAGCAAGGAGACGCCGTGAGCGGTCCGGTGCCGGGGACCCCCAGTCTGCTACGCGCCATCAACGACCGCGCGGCCCTGCAGGCCCTCCTCGACCGCGGCCCGCTCACCCGCCCCGAGATCGGCGCGCTCACCGGCCTGTCCAAGCCCACCGCCTCCCAGCTCCTCGCCCGGCTCCAGGAGGCGGGCCTGGTGGTCCTGGACGGCGTCAGGGAGGGCCTGCCGGGACGGACCGCCGAGGTGTACCGGATCAACCCGGCGGCGGCGTACGCGGGCGCCCTGGACGTCACCCCTGACCGCATCGAGGCCAGGATCGCCGACCTCACCGGCACGGTCGTGGGCGAGCACACGCTGCCCACCCCGCGCCGGCGGCCGGCCGGCGAGCTGGTCGACCGGCTGAACGCGGCGCTGGCCGGCGCGAACCCGCCGGACAAGCCGCGCCGGGTGGTGATCGGCGTGCAGGCGGCGGTCGACCCGGGCACCGGCCGGCTGGGGTACGCCGCGGCCAAGGACGTCCCCGGCTGGCAGCTCCCCGACCTGGTGCCCACCCTGTCCGCCGGCCTGGGCGTGCCGGTGGACGTCGAGAACAACGTCAACCTCGTCGCCCTGGCCGAGCAGGCCCACGGCGCGGCCCGCGACGGCGGCGACTTCGTGCTGCTGTGGGCCGACGAGGGCATCGGCTCGGCGGTCGTGCTCGGCGGGCGGCTGCACCGGGGCGCGACGGGCGGCGCGGGCGAGGTCGGCTACATGCCGACGCCGGGCGCGCCGACGGCCCGCGAGGCCGGCCGCTACGCCAGCCACGGCTACCAGGCGCTGACCGGCGGCCCTGCGGTGCTCAAGCTGCTGCGCTCGTACGGCGTGCGCGGCGGCGACTTCCGGCAGGCGGTCGCCGCGGCCGTGCGCCTGGCGGAGGGCTCGGGCCAGCGGGCCGACGACGCCCGCGCCGGGCTGCGCGACATCGCCGCCCGCCTGGCGGTCGGCCTGGCCGCCATCACCTCCGTCCTCGACCCCGCCCTGATCGTGCTGACCGGCGGCGTCGTGCTGTCCGGCGGCGAGACCCTGCGCGAGCTGGTGGAGCACGAGCTGCACGCGCTGACGATCCCCCGCCCGCGGGTGCGGCTGTCCACCGTCGAGGGCAACCCGGTCCTGGCCGGCGCGCTCGACCAGGCGCTCGGCACCGTGCGGGAGGAGGTGTTCGGCTCCACCGTCCGCCCCTGAGACCCCATGACTCCCCCCGCGACTGGCAGGAGGCACCCCCCGTGCGTCTCGTCCCCCTGGCGGCCGCCGCGGCACTGCTGTGCTCCGCGGCGCTGACCGCCTGCACCGCCGGCAAGGAGGCCGGGCCCTCGCTCGGCGCTCCCCGTCCCTCCGGATCCGCCTCGCAGGCGCTTCCGGCCGCCACCGTCGAGCTGTGGCACGGCTTCTCGACCGACGCCGAGGTCAAGGCGTTCGAGGACGCCATCGCCCGGTTCAACCAGAAGTACCCGCAGATCACCGTCAAGGCCACCAAGGGCGTCCAGGACGACCAGATCACCCAGGCCGTCCGCGGCGGCAACCCGCCCGACGTGGCCGCCTCGTTCACCACCGACAACGTCGCCCAGTGGTGCAGGTCGGGAGCGTTCCAGGACCTGACGCCCGTGATCAGGCAGGACGGGATCGACCTGTCGGTGCTGCCGGCCGTCGCGCGCTCCTACACCGCCTTCGCCGGCCGCCAGTGCACGCTGCCGCTGCTGGCCGACGCCTACGGCCTCTACTACAACAAGGCCCTGATGAAGGGCCACCAGCCGCCCCGGACGCTGAGCGAGCTGGCCGACCTGGCCAAGAAGCTCACGGTCCGGGACGCCGACGGCACGATCAAGGTCGCCGGGTTCGTCCCGAGCGTCCAGTACTACGAGAACAGCCCGAGCCACCTCGGCCCGATGGTGGGCGCGAAGTGGTACAACGCCGACGGCACCTCGGCCATCGGCTCCGACCCGGCCTGGCGCGAGCTGCTGACCTGGCAGAAGGAGCTGATCGACTGGTACGGCCGCGACAAGCTGGAGAAGTTCAGGAAGGGCCTCGGCGACGAGTGGAGCGCCGAGCACCCGTTCTACAAGGGCAAGGTCGCGATGATCCTGGACGGCGAGTGGCGCACCGCCATGATCGCGGGCGAGGCGAAGGACCTGGACTACGGCACCGCTCCCCTGCCCGTCTCCGACAGCCGTCCCGAGCTGTACGGCAGCGGCTTCACCGCCGGGACCGTGATCGGCGTGCCCAAGGGCGCGGCGCACCCGCAGCAGGCGTGGGAGCTGGTGAAGTACCTGACCACGGACACCGGCTCGCTGGTGACGTTGTCGAACGCGCTGCGCAACGTGCCCACGACGAAGGCCGCGATGGAGTCGCCCGACCTGGTGAAGGACGCCCGTTTCCAGACCTTCCTCGACATCTTCGCCCACCCGCGCACCTCGACGCTGCCGGCCAGCGTGAACAGCGTGTTCAACCAGGAGGCGTTCGCCGCGTTCGTCGCCAAGTGGGAGAGCGGTTCGGTGACCGACCTGGCGGCCGGGCTGAAGGGCGTGGACAAGCAGATCGACGACAAGCTCAAGCTGTCCGGAGGCTGAGGGTGAGCTTCGCGCCGACCTCGCGGCGGCCGCGAGGGGAGGGCCTGCGCGCCCTGCTCTGGCTGTCGCCGTGGCTCGCCGGGGTGGCCGTCTTCTTCGTCTACCCGCTGCTGTCGACCGTGTACTTCTCCTTCCACCGCTACGACATGTACACGCTGGAGTTCGCCGGGCTGGACAACTACCGCTACCTGCTGCACGACCCCAGGGTGGGCGTCTCGGCGCGCAACACGTTGTGGCTGGTGGCGTTCATGGTCCCGGCGACCGTGCTGTTCTCGCTGGCCCTGGCGCAGCTCGTGACCCGGCTCAAGGCCGGGGCCGGGCTGCTGCGGACGGTGTTCTACCTGCCGTCGCTGGTGCCGATGACGGCCGGCACGATCACGTTCGTCTTCCTGCTCAACCCCGGCACCGGCCCGGTCGACCACCTGCTGTCGCTGCTGGGGGTGCGCGGGCCGGACTGGTTCGGCGACCCGGACTGGTCGAAGCCGAGCCTGACGCTGCTGTCGTTGTGGGGCTGCGGCCAGCTCATGGTGATCTTCATGGCGGCGCTGCTGGACGTGCCGCGCCACCTGTACGAGGCCGCCGCGATCGACGGCGCGGGCCCTTGGCGGCAGTTCCGCAGCGTGACGCTGCCGGTGATCGCGCCGGTGCTGATGTTCGCGCTGGTGACGAACGTCATCTACGCCCTGCAGTACTTCTCCCAGGCGATGGTCGCCTCCCGGGTCGCCTCGGGCGTGACGGACTCGCCGGGCAGCTCGTTCTCGCCCGGCTACCCGGAGGAGTCGCTGCTGACGCTGCCGCAGTGGCTGTTCCAGACCGGCTTCCGCGACTACTCGATGGGGTACGCCTGCGTGCTGGCGCTGCTGCTGTTCGCCGTCTCGATGATCTTCACGCTGATCCTGCTGCGGCAGTTCCGCGGGGCCGAGGCCGGGGAGGGCTCGTGAGCGCCCGGCGGCGGCGGGTGCTGCTGTGGATCGCCACGCACGCGCTGGCGGTCGCGCTGGCGCTGATGTTCCTGGCGCCGGTGGTGTTCATGGCGCTGACCGCGCTGATGACCGACGAGCAGGCGCTGACCAGCGACCTGTGGCCGCGGAGCTGGAACTGGGCCAACTTCGCCGCGGTGTTCGACCGGTCGCTGCTGCTGCGGTGGGCGGGCAACACGCTGATGTACGCGGTGCTCGGCACGCTGTTCACGGTGGTGTCGTCGGTGCCGGTCGCCTACGCCCTGGCCCGGTTCCGGTTCAGGGGGCGGCGGACGGCGTTCCTCGTGGTGGTCACCACGATGATGCTGCCGCCGCAGGTGGTGGCGGTGCCGATCTACCTGGTGTGGGCGCGGGCCGGGCTGACCGACACGCTGTGGCCGCTGATCCTGCCGCTGCTGCTCGGGGACGCGTTCTCGATCTTCCTGCTGCGCCAGTTCCTGGTCACGATCCCGCGCGACTACACCGACGCGGCGAAGGTGGACGGCTGCTCCGACCTGCGCACGCTGCTGCGGGTGGTGCTGCCGATGGCGCGCCCGGCGGTGGCGGCGGTCGCGCTGTTCCAGTTCTTCTACTGCTGGAACGACTACTACGGGCCGCTGCTGTACGCCGGGGTGCAGCAGGACCACCTGACGCTGTCGCTGGGCCTGGCCACCTTCAAGGCCTTCCACAGCGTGCAGTGGAACCTCACCATGGCCGCCACGCTGCTGGTGACGGCGCCGGTGATCGTCGTGTTCTTCCTCGCCCAGCGGGTGTTCATCGAGGGCGTGACCTTGACGGGGGTGAAAGGGTGAAGCTGGCCGTGGTCGGGGGCGGCTCGACGTACACGCCGGAGCTCATCGACGGGTTCGCGCGGCTGCGCGAGGAGCTGCCGGTGTCGGAGATCGCACTGATCGACCCGGACCCGTCCCGGCTGGAGCTGGTGGCGGGCATGGCGCGGCGGATGCTCGCGCACGCGGGGCACCCGGCGCGGGTGCTCGCGACCGCCTCGGCCGCCGAGGGCGTGGCGGGGGCGGCGGTGGTGCTGTTCCAGCTCCGGGTCGGCGGGCAGGCGGCGCGCGAGCTGGACGAGACGGTGCCGCTCCGGTGCGGCTGCGTGGGGCAGGAGACGACGGGCGCGGGCGGCCTCGCCAAGGCGCTGCGCACGGTCCCGGTGGTGCTGTCGATCGCGGAGACCGTGCGCGAGCACGCGCCGGAGGCGTGGATCGTGGACTTCACCAACCCGGTCGGCATCGTCACCCGGGCGCTGCTGGACGCCGGGCACCGCGCGATCGGCCTGTGCAACGTGGCGATCGGCTTCCAGCGGCGCTTCGCCTCCTGGCTCGGCGTCGAGCCGTCGCGGGTGTCGCTCGGGCACGTCGGGCTCAACCACCTGTCGTGGGAGCGGGCGGTGTACCTGGACGGGGCCGACGTGCTGCCCCGGCTGCTGAAGGAGCGCGGCGCGGAGCTGGCCGGGATGGCGGGGCTGCGGCCGGGCCTGCTGGCGCGGCTGGGCGCGGTGCCGTCGTACTACCTGCGTTACTTCTACGCCCACGACGCCGTGGTGCGCGAGCAGCGGGACGCGCCGACGCGCGCCTCGCAGGTCGCGGCGCTGGAGGCGCGGCTGCTGGAGCTGTACGCCGACCCGGCCGTGGTGACCAAGCCGGAGCTGCTGGCCGGGCGCGGCGGGGCGTTCTACTCCGAGGCGGCGGTGGCGCTGATCGCCTCGCTGCTCGGCGACCGGGGGGACGTGCAGGTGGTGAACGTGCGCAACGGCGGCACGCTGCCGTTCCTGCCGCCGGAGGCGGTCGTGGAGGTGCCGGCGGCGGTGGGGGCTTCGGGCGCGGCGCCGCTGCCGGTGCCGCCGGTGGAGCCGCTGTACGCGGGGCTGATCGGGCACGTGTCGGCGTACGAGACGCTGGCGCTGGAGGCGGCGCTGCGCGGCGGCGCGGACCGGGTGCGGGACGCGCTGCTCGCCCACCCCCTCGTCGGGCAGGACGAGGTCGCGGAGGAGCTGACGGGCCTGCTGCTGGAGGCGGGCCGCGCGCACCTGCCGTGGGCCGCCTCAGGGGCGGTGGGCGGGTGAGGCTCGTCCTGGCCGTGGACGGCGGCAACAGCAAGACGGACGTGGCCGTCGTCGCGGAGGACGGCCGGGTGCTGGCGGCCGGGCGGGCGGGGGCGTTCGCGCCGCAGCGCGAGGGCGTGGCGGCGGCTGTGGACGTGGTGGCGGCGGCGGTCGCGGCGCTGTCCCCCGCCGGCGCCGGCGGCGGGATCGGCGGCGGAATCGACGGCAGGCTCGGCGGGCGGTTCGACGGCCGGTTCGGCGGCGGGTTCGAGCACGTGTCGGCGTGCCTGGCCGGGGCCGACCTGCCGGTGGAGGAGGCGGCGCTGGCGCGCGAGCTCGCCGCGCGGGGCCTCGGCGCCGAGGTGGTGGTGCGGAACGACACGTTCGCGCTGCTGCGGGCGGGGGCGTCCGCGCCGTGGGGGGTGGCGGTGGTGTGCGGGGCGGGCATCAACGCCGTCGGCGTCGCGCCCGGCGGCGCGGTGGCCCGCTTCCCGGCGCTGGGCCGCCTCAGCGGCGACTGGGGCGGCGGGCACTGCCTCGGCGAGGAGGCGCTGTGGCACGCGGCCCGCGCCGAGGACGGCCGGGGCGTCCCGACCGCCCTCGCCGGCCTGGTCACCGCGCACTTCGGGACGCCGACCGTCGAGGAGCTCGTCCTCGCGCTGCACCTGGGCCGGCTGGACGAGGGACGGCTGCACGAGCTGGCGCCCGGCGTGCTGGCGGCCGCCTCGGCCGGCGACGCGGTGGCGACGTCGCTGGTGCAGCGGCAGGCCGAGGAGGTGGCGGTGCTGGCCGAGGTGTGCCTGCGGCGGCTCGGCCTGCTGGACACGCCGGCCGAGGTGGTGCTCGGCGGCGGCCTGCTGACGGCCCGGGACCCGCTGCTGACGTCGCTGCTGGAGGGCGAGTTCGCGGTGCGGGCGCCGCGCGCGGAGCCGGTGGTGGCCGACGTGCCGCCGGTGCTGGGGGCGGCCCTGCTCGGCCTGGACCGCCTGGGCGCTCCTGAGGAGGCCAAGGCGCGGCTCCGCGCCCATTACGGGGTGCCGGGTCCGGCGGCGGCCTCCGCGTGCCCCTGAGCCCTACCTGGGGCCCCGGGCTGGGGGTCGCGGGTCAGGGGTCGCGGAGGAGGCGGGCGCGGCTGGCGGACAGGTGGACGCGGACGGCCGCGCGGGCCGCCTCGGCGTCCCGCCGTTCGATGGCGGCGTGGACGGCGTCGTGCTCGGCCACGATCCCGGCGAAGTCGGGGCGGTCCGCCCGGAGCCGGTCGCGCGGCACGATGATCATGGACGGGCCGAGCGAGGCGAGCAGGTCGCCGTAGTACCGGTTGCCGGTGGCCAGGGCGACGCGCAGGTGGAACAGGTAGTCGGCGTGCACCGCCGCGCCCGGGTTGCCGGCCGCCGCCGCGAACGCCTCCAGGGCCTCGCGCAGCCCGGCGAGTGCCGCGTCCGTGCGCCGGGCGGCGGCCAGCCCGGCCGCCTCGACCTCGACCCCCATGCGGAAGTCCAGCAGGTCGAGCACGTCCTGCCGGGTCCTGGCGGGTGCCGGGCCGAAGCCGGTGGTGCTCGGCCTGGCCAGCACGAAGCTGCCCCGGCCGTGCTGGGTCTCGACCAGCCCGGCGGCCTTGAGCCTGGCCATGGCCTCGCGCACGACCGTGCGGCTGACCCCGTACGCGTCCACCAGGTCGCTCTCGGTCGGCAGCCGCTCGCCGGGCCGGATCACGCCCTCCTGGATGCGCGCGGTCAGCGTGTCGACGAGCTGCTGGGTGCGGCTGGTCACGAGACCTCGTGGCGTGCGGTGGTCCACCGGGCGGCCTGCTCGCTCAGCGTGACGCCGATCCCGGGCCGGTCGGGCAGCAGCATGCGGCCGTCGCGGATCTCCAGCCGCTCCTCGAACAGCGGCTCCAGCCACTCGAAGTGCTCCACCCAGGGCTCCAGCGGGTACGCGGCCGCCAGGTGGAGGTGGATCTCCATGGCGAAGTGGGGGGCGAGCTGGAGGCGTTCGTGCCCGGCCAGGGCGGCCAGCCGCAGGAACGGGGTGATGCCGCCGATGCGGGGCGCGTCGGGCTGGACGACGTCCGCGCCGCCGGCCCTGATGAGCTCGGCGTGCTCGGCGACGCTGGTCAGCATCTCGCCGGTGGCGATCGGGGTGTCGAGCGCGGCGGCCAGGGCGGCGTGCCCGGCGTGGTCGTAGGCGTCCAGCGGCTCCTCGATCCAGACCAGGCCGAACTCCTCCAGCGCGCGGCCCATGCGGGCGGCGGCCGGGCGGTCCCACTGCTGGTTGGCGTCCACCATCAGGGGGACGTGGTCGCCCAGGTGCTCGCGCACGGCCCGCACCCGGGCCAGGTCGGCGCGGGTGTCCGGCTGCCCGACCTTGATCTTGACGCCGCCGATGCCGCGCTCCAGCGCCGCGGTGGCGTTCTCCAGCACCTGCTCGATCGGGGCGTGCAGGAAGCCGCCCGAGGTGTTGTAGCAGCGCACGGAGTCGCGGTGGGCGCCGAGCAGCTTGGCCAGGGGCAGGCCGGCGCGCTTGGCCTTCAGGTCCCACAGGGCGACGTCGAAGGCGGCGATGGCCTGCACGGCCAGGCCGCTGCGGCCGACGGACGCGCCCGCCCAGCACAGCTTGTCCCAGATGCGCGGGATGTCGCTGGGGTCCTCGCCGATCAGCTCGCCCGCGATCTCCTTGGCGTGGGCGTACTGGCCGGGGCCGCCCGCGCGCTTGGAGTAGGCGAAGCCGACGCCCTCGTGGCCCTGCTCGCTCTCGATCTCGGCGAACAGGAACGCGATCTCGGTCATCGGGCGCTGGCGGCCGGTCAGCACCTTCGCGTCGCTGACGGGGGTGCCGAGAGGGAGGCAGACGGACGAGAGCCGGACGCGGGCGACGCGGTCCGCTGAAGTCATCATGACGACATGGTAAGTCGTCGTACGACTGCGGCGGCGAGCACCCCCGCCGCGGCGGCCGCGTAGGCGGGCGCGCCGAAGGGCGTCAGGTACGCGGCCGCGCCCGCGAGGGGCACGCCGAGCCATTCCCGTCGCCCGTCGAGCGCCGCCAGGCCCGCGACCAGGAGGGCGTACCAGGGGTAGCCGGGGGTCAGGACGAGGAAGGCCGTGCCGGCCGCCAGGAGCGCGCCGCGCCACGGGCGGGCCGGGTCGCCGCGCAGGAGGACGTGCACGAGCACGGCGGCGAGGACCGCCAGGGCGGCGGGCGGCGCCCAGGCGTCGGGCAGGAGGAGGCGGAGCAGGGCGTAGCGCCCGCCGTTCGCGGCCTCGTCGTAGCCCTCCTCGGCCAGGTAGCCGGACAGGTAGCCGAGGACGGACGCGCGGGAGCCGAGCACGTAGGGCAGGTAGGCGAGAACCACGGCCGTCCCTGCCCCCGCCATCACCCACCCCGCGCGCCCGCGCCCGTTTCCTCCGAGGACGGCGGGCCCGACCAGGGCCGGGATGAGTTTCACCGCCACCGCCGCCCCGAGCAGTGCCCCCAGCCCCGCCGCCCGCCACCGGCTCCCGGCCCGGAGGCCGAGCGCGACCACGACGGCGGCGACGGCGAGCACGTCCACGTGCGCGTTGTTCACCGCCTCCATCGGGACGGCCGGGCACCACGCCCACAGCGCCGCCCCGCGCACGTCGCCGCGCCGCCGCAGGACGGCCAGCAGGGCCGCCGCGGTGGCGGCGGCCAGCAGCGCGCCGCCCACCTGCAGCGGCTTGTGCCGCGCCCCGGCGGGCGAGAGCCGGTCCACCAGGAGGAAGTACGCCTCGGCGAGCGGCGGGTAGACGGTGTGGACGGTGGGCCGGTTGATGCGGGTGCAGCCGCCGTCCGGCAAGGGGTAGAGGCGGCCCTCGGCGCAGCCGGGGAAGAGCCAGGGGTCGCGCAGGCGGGCGAGCGCGGGGTCGGCGGGGGCGCGGTCGTACGGGGAGAGGCCGGCGGACTGGACGCGGCCGTCCCAGGCGTAGCGGAAGGAGTCGGTGCTGGTGGCGGGCGGGGCGAGAAGGCCGGTGGCGATCACCGCCAGACCGCCCGCCGCCACCAGCCGCCCGGCGGCCGGGGCGGGCACGCGGCCCAGGGCCCGCACGGCCGCCGCGAACAGCCCCCACGCCAGCGCGTACCACCAGGGAAGGGCAGCGGGGGCGGCGCGGAACACGACGGCCATCACCACCACCAGACCGGCCACCGGCGCGGCCGCGGCCACCACCCGCAACCGCCCCGCCCGGGACGGCGGCCCCGGGCGGGCGTCGGCGGGCGGGGATGCGGCGGGTGCGGCCTCGGCGGCGGGCCGGGCCGGGTCGGCGGGCGTCATGAGGTGCAGCGTCGCACCCGGACGCGGCGCCGGGGCGGCGGGCGGCCGATCCGTCCGCACTCCGTAAGAACCGTTCCGGCGCGCTCCCGTCGAAGGCGTCAGGCGGACCCCGCGCGCTCCCCTCGAAGGGGCTCGAGCGGGCCTTGAAGGGGCTCAGGCGGGCCGGCGGGCCTGGCCCGTCAGGGGGTGTCGGGGGCCGGGTCGGGGTCGGGGGCGACCTCCGGCGGCCGGTGCTCGTACGGCGTGCTCAGCACCACGGTCGTCCGCGTCGAGACGTGCGCCGCGGCCCGGATCTGCTGCAGCAGGTCCTCCAGAGCCACCGGCGAGGCCACCCGCACCTTGAGGATGTAGCTCTCGTCGCCCGCCACGCTGTGGCACGCCTCGATGGCGCTCAGGTGGGCGAGCCGGTCGGGGGCGTCGTCGGGCGCGGCGGGGTCGATCGGCTTGATCGACACGAAGGCGGTCAGCGGCAGCCCGATCGCGTCGTGGTCGACGATCGCGGCGTAGCCGCGCACGACGCCGCGCTTCTCCAGGCGGCGCACCCGCTGATGCACGGCCGAGACCGAGAGCCCGGTCTCCCTGGCCAGGTCGGTGAAGCTCATGCGGCCGTCGCGGGCCAGCAGCGTGATGATCCGGCGGTCGATCTCCTCCATCGGATCAAAGGTAGCCGGTCATGGTCACGACATGGTCCCGACCGGGGAGACGCCCCGGCGCATCGCGTGCTCCACGAGCGTGATGAGGACCTCCCTGCCGGAGTCGCGGCGGCGTGCGTCGCAGCGCACGATGGGGATGTCGGGCTCCAGGCCGATCGCGTCGCGCACCTCGCCGACGGTGAAGTGCTGGGTGCCCTCGAAGCAGTTGAGCGCCACGACGAACGGCTGGCCGCGCTTCTCGAAGTAGTCGACGGAGGGGAAGCAGTCGTCCAGGCGGCGGGTGTCGGCCAGGACGACCGCGCCGAGCGCGCCCATGGCCAGCTCGTCCCAGACGAAGAAGAAGCGTTCCTGGCCGGGGGTGCCGAACAGGTACAGCATGTAGTCGTTGCGGATCGTGATGCGGCCGAAGTCCATGGCGACCGTGGTGGTGAGCTTGCGCTCGACACCGGACAGATCGTCCACGTCGGTGCCGACCTGGGTCAGCGCCTCCTCGGTGCGCAGTGGCCGGGTCTCGGAGACGGCGCCCACCATGGTGGTCTTGCCCGCGCCGAATCCCCCGGCGATCAAGATCTTGATCGCTGTCGGCAGTCGCCAATGGTCAGAGCGACCGAATTCCATCCAGCACCGCCCGTACATCTCCCGCGCATGCGCGGCCCGCCCTGAGGTGCCGTGGTCAGTGGTACCTGTCAAGGTGTGTTGAGAAGGCCGATCCACATGCCTGGCATCGAGACACCCTAGCAACGCCACATTTTCCACTCAAGCCGCAAGTTTTTACAAGAAACCAAATGTCACGGTTTGTAGCGCACGGCCCCATTATTCGCCGCGCTGACGCCTGTCCAGTCAAGGAAGGGTGTCAGGCGATCCGACAGGACCTTTACGCGCTGCGTCCGTAGTCCGAAAAGCCGTGGAAACCGGCCTGGAAGCCGAGCCGCCGCCGCAGGTGGACGGCGGTGCGGGGGCTGTGCTCCCGCAGCGGCTCCAGCAGCGCGAGCGCCTCGCCGGCCAGCCGCGCCATCGCCTCCGTCACCTCGGCGCGGCTGACGCCGAGCGCCAGGACGTTGAGGTCGCCCCAGCTCATGTCCTTCCGGTACGACACCACGTCGCCGAGCAGGTGCAGGTAGCGCTGAACGTGGCGGCTGACCCCGCGCAGCTCCTCCAGGTGCGCCCTGGCCCAGTCGTCGGAGGCGTAGATCCAGTGGGACAGGTCCACGAAGCACGAGCCGCGGCTGTCGGCGTTGCCGAGGTAGCCGCCCAGCGGCGGCGAGGCCCCCGTGTCGCGCCACACCCAGTTGCGGGCCATGCCGTGCGACGTCCGCGCTAGCTGGTCGCGCCAGAGCCACCGCAGCTCGCCGAACTCCTTGACGGTGGCCAGCTCGTCGCGCAGGTCGGCGAGGAAGCGGGCGGCGGCCGTGCGCGGCACCGCGCCGTCGGCGACCGACAGGCACTCGCGGGTCAGGCGGTCGACCTGCTCGCGGGTGTTGGCGGTGTGGTCCACCAGCCGGTCCACGGCCAGCACCCACAGGGCGGCCCGGTTGGCGACCTTCAGCCGGTCGGCCGTGGCCCAGGGGGCGCTGAAGGCGGTGGCGAGGGTCAGGGCGTCGTACCGCCCCGCGCCGAAGGCGGCCGGCGGGAACAGCGGCCGGTACATCTGGGCGCAGCCGCGCAGGTCCCTGCCGCACTCGGCGGCCAGCGCGCACGTCCTGCCGAGCTCGAACGCCTCGTCCAGCTCGCCGTATGGCATCCTAGGGCCGCTCGATGGGCTCGCTGGGCATGGGCGATGCCTCCGTCCGTGTCCCCTGGAGGGCGGGCGGCGGATAACGGCCCCGCGATTGCCGCATCGGGCACCCGGATTGCGCGCAAGGACCTCCACCTCCTCCACCGCGATTCGGTCACGACGGAACACGCCGCCCTCACCGCGCCGCCTCTCCTCCCTCCGCGGTGACCCTGGCGGCGAGGGCGGCCCGCGAGCCGATGCCGAGCTTGGTGTAGATCTTGCCGATGTGGTACTCGACGGTCTTGACGCTGATCAGCAGCTCGGTGGCGATCTGCCGGTTGGTCAGGCCGTGGGCCACCAGGGTCGCGGTGCTGAGCTCCTGCGGGGTGAGCCCGAGGCGGGCCGTCGCCTGCGGCTCCAGCCCGCACGCCGCGAGCTCGCGGTCGCAGCGTTCGGCCAGCGGACGCGCCCCCAGCCGGGCGAAGACGACGCGCGCGGCGGCGAGGCGCCCGGCAGCCGCCCGCCGGCGTCCGGTCCGCCGCAGCAGCCGCCCCAGGTCCAGCAGCACCCGCGCCTCCTCCAGCGGACGCGCCCCGCCCTCCACCAGCCCGAGAGCCCGCAGGAGGCTCTGCTCCGCCTCCTTTGGAACGTTCCTGGCCGCCAGCAGCACCCCTTCGAGCCTGAGCCGCTCGGCACGTCCCGCGCGGCGGCCCTGCCCGTCGTCCATAGCGGCCAGGACGTGCGCCGCCTCGGTCAGGCGCCCGGCGGCGATCAGCGCCTCGACGCGGCGCGGGCGCGCGTCGGGCACGAAGGGGACGGCGGTGCCGTCGCCCGGCGGCGCGTCCTCGGCGCCGAGCAGCGCCAGGGCCTGCGCCGCCTGGACCTCGCCGAGGGCGTGCCGCAGATGGCGGGCCGCGCTCATGGCGGCGCGGGCGTGGGCGAGGGCGCGGTCGTGGTGTCCCTGGGCGGCGAGCGGGGCCACGCGGACGGCCTCCAGGGTGGGCAGGAGCCAGCGTTGCCCGAGCGCCGCCGCCTCGGCCAGGGCGCGCCGCGCGGCCGCGCGGGTCTCGCGGTCGGCGGCGCCGTGCTCGGCGGCGGCGAGCAGCCCGGTGGCCGTCAGCCGGTGGTGGGTCAGCCCGGCCCGCCCGCCTCGGTCACCACGTGCCGCAGGACGTCGCACGCCCGCTCGGGCTCGCCCCTCCCGAGCCACGCCACCGCCGCCGCCAGGCCGCCCTCCTCCGGGTCGGCGCTCGCGGGTGACACCAGGGCCAGGACGTCGCGCGGCCGGGCGATCGCGCTCTGGATGGGCTCGTCGAGCGCCCGGCGGGCCCAGCGGGCGGCACCGGCCGGGTCGCCGGTGAGGAGGTGGAGCCAGGCCAGCTGCTCGGCGACGTCGGCGGCGAGGCCGGGCTCGCGGTGGTGCCAGGCCGCGTCCAGCAGGTCCGCCGCCTCGTCGAAGCGGGCGGTGACGAGGGCGAGCCGGCCCAGCACGTACGAGCGCGCCGCAACGGCGTCGGCCCCGCCCCGCCCGGCGGCGTCGCCCATGAGGGCGTCACGCCCAGCGGCGTCGCGCAGGAGGGCGGCGAGCCGGGCCGCGTGGCGGGCGTCGCCGCTCAGCAGGACGTGCTCGACGGCGGCGGTGCGCAGCGCGTCCCGGCGGGCGGGGGCGAGCGCCGGGTCGGTGAGGCCGGCGGCCAGCTCCAGGTGGGCGGCGGCCTCCCGCCACTGGCCGTGCTGGGCGATCTTGGCCGCGTACCCGGCCAGCTCGTCCGCCAGGTCGTCGTCCGGCCCGGCGGACGCGGCGGCCCGGTGCCGCAGGGCCGTGCCGGTGTCGCCGGCCGCCGCGGCGGCGGCCAGGTGCAGCCGCGCCCGGGTGCCGGCGCCGAGGCCGTCGTAGGCGGCGGCGCGGGCGAGCGGGTCGGGGAAGGCGACGAGGTGGCCGGGCAGCTCCCGCAGGAGCCCGGCGGTGACGGCCTCCTCCAGGTCGTTCAGTGGGTCGGGCAGCCCGCCCGCGACGGCGGCGGCCGTGTGCAGCGGGCAGGCGTCGCCGAGGACCGCGCAGGCCGTGACGAGCCGCCTGGCGCCGGGGGCGAGGCCGGCCAGGCGGCGGGCGAAGGGGCGGGCGTAGGTGGCGGGGGCGGGCAGGCGCGCGCCGAGGTCCCGCAGGACGGGCGGCGGGACGGCGTCCAGCAGGGCGCCGGCGTGCAGGGGGTTGCCGAGGGTGTGGTCGCGCAGGCGTTCGGCGGCCTCCTCGCTCAGCACGTCCGCGTACGGCCGGCTCGGCGCGGGATCCTCGGGGTCCGGCCGCCCCGGGGCGGGGCCGAAGGGACGGGGCTGCCCTGTGTCCGTGTCGGGCGCAGAACGGGCGGCGGCTAGTTCGGCCAGGTCGGCGGCGGTGAGACCGCCGAGGGGCAGGTGGAGGGCGCCGTCGGCGGTCAGGAGGCGGCGCAGGCCGTCGGGCAGCCACGGGCCGGCCAGGTCGCGGCAGAGCACGAGGACGAGCACCCGCGCGGTGCGGAGGCGGCGCAGCACGTACGCGAGGGTGTGCAGGGACGGCAGGTCTGCCCACTGCGCGTCGTCGATCACCAGGACCACCGGCCCGCCGGTCTTCTGCGCCGCGGTGATGATCCCGCAGATCGCCTCCCCCGCCGCGTGGGGTCCCGCCGCGGGGAACCCGGCCCCGGCCGGGAGAGCGACCCCGTCCGGCTCCGCCACCGGCGGCGCGGCTCCAGCCGGGAGCGTGACGGCACCGGGCCCCGCCACCGGGCGCGCGGCTCCAGCCGGGAGGGTGGTGGCGCCGGGCCTTGCTGCCGGAGCAGCCTCGCCGGGCTCTGCCGCAGTAGAGCCGGGTCCGTCCGGGGCGGGCTGGCGGTGGGGCGGGCTCTGGGTGGTGGTGCGCCCGCCCGCCGGGGCGAGCTGCCGTTCCGCCTCGTCGGCGAGCTGCCGTGCGACGCCCAGCCACAGGCCGCGCTCGCTCTCCTCCCCGGCGACCGCCACCACCCGCACCGGCCCCTCGCCCTCCGCGCCGAGCGCCCCGACTGCCCCGGCCGCGCCGGCCCGCAACGGCCGCTCAGCCTCTCCGCCGACCGCGCCGACCACGCCGACCGCCCCCACCCGCAACGGCCGCTCAGCTTCTTCGCCGACCGCCGCCGGCCGGTCCCCGGGCCCGGCCTCCTCATCGGCGGCCGCTGCCCGGTCCCGGAGCTCGGTTTGCGTCAGTTGCCGGACGAGGGCCGTTTTGCCGATGCCTTCGGGTCCTTCGACCACCGCCGTCCTGGTCCGGCCGCCGGCCGCCGCGCGCAGTTCGGCGCGCAGCAGGGCGAGCTCCGCCGTCCGCCCGACGAACATGGCGCACTCCCTCCGCCGCGGGCCGCGTACGCAAGGGAAGAGCGGCGGCGGCGCGGCCAGATACGTGCGCAACGTCGCGCTCCGGTCACGGAACGGTCACCCGCGCCCACACGGCGGTCGCGTCGTCGTGGAGCTTGCCCCGCACCACGCCGCTCCCGGCCTCCAGTGCCCGCACCTCGTCGATGACCGCCCGCGGGCCCCGGGACTCCAGCTCGGCGGCGAGGGTGTCCCAGCTCCAGCCGTACCGGTCGACGAGCCGGGTGACGCCGTCGGTGCACAGGCCGGCCGCGCGCAGCTCCCGCAGGGGCACGCTGCCGGTGACGGCCTGGCGGGCGGCCTCGGGCCGGGCGGCGGCCACCCAGAACCCCTCAGGCGTGTTGCGCAGGCTCCGCACCAGCTCCAGCGAGTACGGCCGCCCGCCCGGCAGCCGCTCCAGCCGGTCGTCGGCCACCACCCGCACGCCGCCGCCCGCCGTCGCGAGCAGCACCGGCGAGTCGCCCAGCACCAGGTACTCCAGCCGCCCGCCCGCCACCCGGGCCAGGGCCACGGTCGCCGACGGCGAGTCGGGGTTGCCGAGGTCGCAGCCGGAGCCGTGCGCGCCCATGGTGGCGGCGATGGCCTCCTCCAGCACCCCGGTCAGCGGCGTGCCCGTGCGCGGCCCGGCCGACAGCCGCGCGGCGAGCGCCCCGCCGAGCCGCGCCACCAGCCACGGGACGTCGTGCGCGCACCCGCTGTCCACCCCGGCCGGCGCCGTGGCCCCGTCGAGCACGACCGCCCACGAGGGCCCGGCGATCACCAGGTCCTCGTTGGGCCGGCCGGCGGACCCTGGCGCGCTGGCGCAGGAGACCTCAGCGAACATCCGGGCCACGGCGAAGGACGGGCGACAGGGTGGCGCGGCTCAGACGACCACCAGCTCGCGGGTGGTGTTGTTGAGCCGCTCGCCGCCGGTCTCGGTGCACACGACGATGTCCTCGATGCGCGCGCCGTGCCGCCCGGGCAGGTAGATGCCGGGCTCGACGGAGAAGGCGTGCCCGGGCTCCAGCGGCTCGCGGTTGCCCGCCACGATGTACGGCTCCTCGTGCGTCTCGATGCCGATGCCGTGCCCGGTGCGGTGCACGAAGTGCTCGCCGTGCCCGGCCGCCGCGATGAGGTCGCGGGCGGCGGCGTCGACGGACTCGCAGGTCACGCCGGGCCGCACGGCCGCGCAGGCGGCCTCCTGCGCCTGGCGCAGCACCTCGTAGTAGGCGGCGAAGCCGGCGGGCGGCTCGCCGACGCTGTAGACGCGGGTGGAGTCGGAGCAGTAGCCGTTGTGGAGCTGGCCGCCGATGTCGACCACGACGGGCTCGCCGGCCTGGATGACGCGGTCGGAGACGTCGTGGTGCGGGCTCGCGCCGTTGGGGCCGGAGGCGACGATCACGAAGTCGACCGTGGCGTGGCCCGCGGCGAGGATGGCCTCGGCGATGTCGCGCGCCACCTCGCGCTCGGTGCGCCCGGCCCGCAGCAGCCCGGGCACCTGGCGGTGGACGGCGTCGATGGCCTCCCCCGCCTCGCGCAGCGCGGCCACCTCGGCCGGTGACTTGCGCATCCGCAGCTCCCGCAGCACGCTGCCGGCCAGCACCTGCTCGGCACCGGGCAGCACCTCGCGGAACCGCAGCGACGACATGGCCCACATGCGGTCGGCGAGGCCCACCTTCGCCGGCAGGCCGAGCCGGGCGGCGGCGATCGCGTAGGGGTCGTCGGTCTCGTCCCAGGCCACGAACTCCAGGCCGAGCCGCGAGGCGGGCGAGGCCTCGGCGGCGGGCAGCTCCAGCCGGGGCACCAGCATGTACGGCTCGCCGGCCGCGGGCACCACGAGGCAGGTCAGCCGCTCCAGTGGCTTGGCGTCGTAGCCGCTGACGTAGCGGAGGTCAGGGCCGGGAGTGAGGAGCAGCGCGTCGAGGCCGCCCTTGGCCGTCGCCTCCTGGACGGCGGCCAGCCGGGACACGGGATACAGGTCTGAGGACGTCACAGGCCCAATCTACTCGCGCCCGGCCCGCCTAAAATCCGCGGAAAGCTCTCGCCAGACCTTCCGGCATCGCTACACTCCGTTCCTTGCCGATCACGTAGTGTGGGAACAATTGTCCAGATCCACTGCGCTTTGAGAGTGAGATGATGGTCGACGTCATGAGCGCGGCGGCGCTGCTCGGGCCGGACACCGACGCGGAGATGCTGGCCGTGCGGCTGGCCCACGCGCAGCGGCTCGGCAACATGGGCTGGGCCGAGTGGCACTTCCACACCGGCGAGACGACCTGGTCCGACCAGGTCTACACGATCTTCGGCCGCGACCCGGGCGAGGGCCCGATCGCGCTGCCCCGGCTGGCCGAGCACGTCGATCCGGCCGATGTGGCGGCGCTGGACCGGCTGCTGTGGTCCGCGCTGCGCGGGGCGGAGCCGGTCCAGGCCGAGCTGCGCATCCGCCGCGGCGGCAACTGGAGCGACCTCCGCGACGTGCGCGTGGTGCTGGAGCCGCTGATGAGCGGCGGCGGCCCGGTCGGCCTGCACGGCGTCATCCAGGACATCACCGGCCGCCGCCGCGCCGAGCGGATGATGTCGGAGTCGCGCCGCCAGCTCCTGGAGGCGCGCGAGCGGGCCGCCGAGGAGCGCCACGTGATGCTGGCGCTGCGCGAGGCGATCCTGCCCGACCCCACCTGCCCGCCGGCCCTGCCGGACCTGCGGGTGGCGGTGCGGTACGTGCCCGCCGAGAAGACCGCGAACCTGGGCGGCGACTGGTTCGAGGCGGCCCCGGCCCCCGACGGCCGGCTGCTGCTGGCCGTCGGCGACGTCTCCGGCCACGGCCTGCCCGCCATCGCCCACATGGCGCAGCTCCGGCACGCCCTGGTGGGGCTGGCCATGACGGGCCGGCCCGCGCACCGGCTGCTCGACTGGCTGAACGAGCTGGTGCTGCACCAGTTCAGGGACACCACCGCCACGGCCGTCATCGGCCATCTCGACGCGCGCACGAGGGTGTTCGCCTGGGGCCAGGCGGGGCACCTGGCGCCGGTCCTGGTGCGCGAGGGGAAGGCGACCCGGCTGGACCCGCCGCGCGGGGTGCTGCTGGGGGCCGCGGCCGGGCGGCCGTACGAGCTGGCCATGACGCGGCTGCTGCCGGGCGACGTGCTGCTGATGTTCACCGACGGGCTGGTGGAGCGGCGCACCCGCGACCTCGACGTCGGTCTCGACCTGGTGCTGGCCGCCGCCCGCGACGTGCCGGGCCGCGACCTGGAGCCCGGGCTGGACAAGCTGCTGGCCGACATCGGCGGCCCCAACCCGGAGGACGACGCGTGCCTGCTGGGGGTCGGCATACTGGGGTAGTGCTGATGCTTCTGGACACCCCGTCCCTCTACTTCCGCGCCTTCTTCGGCGTGCCGGAGACCATCAAGGCGCCGGACGGCACGCCCGTCAACGCGGTCCGCGGCCTCATCGACATGATCGCCACGCTGGTGCGCGACCACGCGCCCGCCGAGCTGGTGGCCACGATGGACGCCGACTGGCGGCCGGCGTTCCGGGTGGCGGCGATCCCGACGTACAAGGCCCATCGGGTCGCCCAGGGCGAGGCGGAGGAGGTGCCGGAGACGCTGGTGCCGCAGGTCGCGATCATCAACGAGGTGCTGGACGCGCTCGGCGTCGCCCGCCTGGAGTCGCCCGGGTACGAGGCCGACGACGTGATCGGCACCCTCACCCACCGGGCGGGCCGCGGCGCGGTCGACATCGTCACCGGCGACCGCGACCTGTTCCAGCTCGTGGACGACGCCCGCCCGGTCCGGGTGCTCTACACCGCCCGCGGCATCCGCAACCTGCAGATCGTGGACGAGGAGTTCGTCACCGGCAAGTACGGCGTCCCGGGCCGCGCCTACGCCGACTTCGCCACCCTGCGCGGCGATCCCAGCGACGGCCTGCCGGGCGTGGCGGGCGTCGGCGAGAAGACCGCCGCCGCCCTCATCACCCGTTTCGGCTCGCTGCCGGCGATGCTGGCGGCCCTGGACGCGGGCGAGTCCGACGGCTTCCCGGCGGGCAGCCGCACCAAGCTGGCCGCCGCCCGCGACTACCTGCGCGCCGCGCCCGCCGTGGTGAAGGTGGCGCACGACGCGCCGCTCCCCGACGCCGACCTCACGCTGCCGGCCAAGCCGCGCGACCCGGAGGCGCTGGTGGCGCTGGCCGACCGCTGGGGCCTGGACGGCCCGCTCAACCGCCTGCTGACGGTCCTCGGCCGGTAGGCCGACAGGCCGACAGCCGGGGATAGGGCGGCTCAGGCGGCCAGGGCGGCGCGCACGGCCTCCTGCGCGGCGTCGCGCAGGCGGGCGTGCACCAGCACGTTCTCCTCGCGGTCGGTGCGCACCTCGACCACCCGGGGCCCTTCGCCGCGCAGCGCCTTCGGCAGGTCCGCGAGGTCCGACACCAGCGTGTACGGCGTCCCGGTGGCAGCCGCCACGTACCCGAGGTCGACCCCGTGCGGCGTGCCGAAGACCCGCTCGAACGGGTCGCGCACCGCGGCCTGCGGCAGCAGCGAGAAGATGCCGCCCCCGTCGTTGTTGACCACGACCAGGCACAGGTCGGGCCGCGGCTCGCGGGGGCCGAGGATCAGGCCGTTCTGGTCGTGCAGGAACGTCAGGTCGCCGAGCAGCGCGTACGACGGCCCGTTGTGCGCCAGCGCCGCCCCCATCGCCGTGGAGACCAGCCCGTCGATGCCGGAGGCGCCCCGGTTGGCCATGAGCCGGATGCCGCGCCGCGGCCGCATCGCCTGGTCGAGGTCGCGGATCGGCATGGAGGAGCCGCAGAACAGCAGCGCCCCGTTCGGCAGGGCGTCGACGAGGTCGCGGGCGAGGCGCGGCTCGCTCAGCCCGGAGGCGTCGAGCACCTCGTCGACGGCGGCCCGCGCCGCCTGGTCGGCGTGCCGCCAGGCGTGCAGCCAGCTGTCGTCGCCGGCCGCGACCGGGATCTCGACGGCCTGCGCGACCTGGGTGGCCGAGCGGGTCGGGTCGGGCCAGCGGTCGAGGTCGGGGGCGACCACGATGTGCTCGCCGGCCCGCCGCAGCCACGACAGCAGCGGCCGCGACAGCCCGGGCCGGCCGAGCGTGACGACCACGTCGGGCCGGTGGGCGTCGGCGAACTCGGGCGTGCCGAGCAGGTAGTGGTAGGTGGAGACGGCGTGGTCGCCGTAGCGGGCGCCGCCGTTGGGCTCCGACAGCACCGGCCAGCCGGCCATGCCGGCGGCGGCGACGTAGCGGCGCACGTTGGCGGCGCCGTCGCCGACGACGAGCACGCCGCGCCGGGTGGGCGGGATGTGCAGGGCGATGGGCGGCGGCGCGACGCGGGCCCGCACCCAGGGGCCGGCCGCGCCGCCGTCCAGCGGCTCGCACCAGTCGTTGTCGCCGTCGGGGATGAGCGGCTCGCGGAAGGCCAGGTTGAGGTGGACGGGGCCGGCGCCGGCCGGGCCGGCGGCGCGCTGGTAGGCGCGGCAGGCCAGCGACCGCCAGTAGGCGACCTGGCCGGGGCGGTCCTCGGGCGCGCCGACCTCGGCGAACCAGCGCACCGCGCCGCCGTACACCTTGATCTGGTCGATCGTCTGGTTGGCGCCGGTGCCGCGCAGCTCGGGCGGCCGGTCGGCGGTGAGCACCAGCAGCGGGACGCCGGACTCGGCGGCCTCGATCACGGCCGGGTGGAAGTTGGCGGTGGCGGTGCCGGAGGAGCAGATCAGCGCCACCGGCCGCTCGGCCCGCTTGGCCAGCCCCAGCGCCAGGTACGACGCCGAGCGCTCGTCGATGCGCACGTGCAGGCGCACCCGCGACTCGGCGTGCAGCGCCAGCGCCAGCGGGGCCGAGCGCGAGCCGGGCGCGAGCACCACGTCGGTCAGGCCGCAGCGCACCAGCTCGTCGACCAGCACGGTGGCCAGCGCGGTCGCGGGGTTCAACGTGATGCCTCCTGCATCCGGCGGAGCCACTGGGGAGAGTCAATTTCGAATGCCGACAAAAGCTGAAAATTCACCTCGGGACGGCGGACCGTCAGCTCGCCGCCGACGGGCACCAGCGAGTCGTCCACGACGTCGCCGCTCAGCAGCGCCATCGTGCCGAGCCCGCACGCGTACGGCAGCGACGGCAGCGCCGCGGCCAGCGCCAGCCCCGCCGCCAGCCCCACGGACGTCTCCACGGCGCTGGAGACCACGGCCGGCAGCCCGCACGCCTCCACCACGCGCAGCGCCTCACGCACTCCGCCGAGCGGCTGCACCTTGACCACCGCCACGTCGGCCGCCTCGGCCGCGCGCACCCGCAGCGGGTCCTCGGCGCGCCGGATCGACTCGTCGGCCGCGATCGGCACGTCGCAGGCCCGCCGCACCGCGGCCAGCTCCTCCAGCGTGGCGCACGGCTGCTCGGCGTACTCCAGCTCGTACTTGTCCAGGCGCTTCAGCCGGGAGACCGCCTCGTCGACGCTCCAGGCGCCGTTGACGTCGACCCGCAGCCGCCCGGACGGGCCGAGCGCGTCGCGCACCGCCTCCACCCTCGCCACGTCGTCGTCGAACGTCTGCCCGCGCTCGGCCACCTTGACCTTGGCCGTGCCGCAGCCGGAGCGCCGCACGATGGCGTGCGCCTCCTCGGGGTCCACGGCCGGGACGGTGGCGTTGACCGGCACCCGCTCGCGCACCGGCGCCGGCCAGCCCTCGAAGGCCGCCTCGCGGGCGCAGGCCAGCCACCGGGCGCACTCGCGCGGGCCGTACTCGGGGAACGGCGAGAACTCGCCCCATCCGGCCGGGCCGCGCAGCAGCACGCCCTCCCTGACGGTCTGCCCCCGGAACCGTGTCCGCATCGGGATCCTGAAGACCACGGGGGCCTCGGGAGAACGCGCCACGACCCTCCCCCGCTTTCCCTGCGCACCTGTCCGACCTGTCGCCATTAACCTTACGAGCATGTGGAGGAACCCGTCGCATCCGGACCGCCCGCTGCATGCCATTGTGCAGCCTCCGGGGCCTGCCCTGTTCACGGCCGTCCGGCGGGCGCTCGACGGCAGCGGCCCGGCGGTGCTGCCGCTCGCGCCCGGGCCCTCCGCCGCCGCCGTCGTCGCCGCGCTGCGGCCCACCCACGTGGACGGCGAGCCGTACGAAGGCGGGCAGGGCGTGCCGGAGGACGTCGCCGTCGTGATCGCCACCAGCGGCAGCACCGGCGCGCCCAAGGGCGTCATGTTGTCGGCCACCGCGCTGCGCGCCTCCGCGGCGTCCTCGCTGCGCCGCCTGGAGGCGTCCAAGGGCGAGCGCTGGCTGTGCTGCCTGCCGGTCGCGCACGTCTCCGGCCTCCAGGTGCTGGTGCGCGCGCTGCTGTCGGGCAGCGAGCCGATCATCCACGCGGGCTTCGACGCGCGCGCGGTGCTGGAGTCGGGGGCGCAGCACGTCTCGCTGGTGCCCACGCAGCTCCACCGGCTGGTGGAGCTGGAGACCGACCTGTCGGTGTTCAGGACGATCCTGCTGGGCGGCGCCGCGCCCCGTCCCGGCCTGGTGGAGCGTGCCAGGGACCTCGGCGCGCGGGTGGTGATGTCGTACGGCAGCAGCGAGACCAGCGGCGGCTGCGTGTACGACGGCCAGCCCCTTTACAATGTAGATCTCAAGATCGGCGCGGACGGCCTGATCAGGATCGCCGGCCCCGTGCTGTTCTCCGGCTACCGCTCCGGCGAGCCCGCGCCCTTCGACGGCGGCTGGTTCGTCACCTCCGACCTCGGCGAGCTGGCCGGCGGGCGGCTGCGGGTGCTGGGCCGGGCCGACGACGTGATCAACACCGGCGGCGAGAAGGTCGTGGCCGCCGCCGTGGCCGCCGTGCTGGGCACCCACCCGGAGGTCGCCGACGTCGCCGTGATCGGCGTGCCCGATCAGGAGTGGGGCGAACGGGTCACCGCCGTCGTGGTCCCCGCCGATCCCAACACGCCGCCCACGCTTGAGCAATTGCGGGCATATTCCCGCGATAGGCTGCCTCCTCATGCCGCCCCCCGCGAGCTGCGCCTTGTCGCCGCGCTGCCCCTCCTGCCGAACGGCAAGACCGATCTGGTCAGGCTGAAGGCCGGAACCTGACGGAGTGCCGCTGCGTCATAGTGGGGAGAAGGAGGGACCTCGAATGGACCAGACCCGCAAGATGTGGGCATCCGCGGCCGTGGTCGGCGTGATCGTGGCCGGCGGCGTGTCCATCGCGGCGGCCGCCTCGGCGGGCAGGCTCGACCGGGTGAGCGAGCAGACCAGGGCGGTGGTGGGCGGCACGTCGCCGTCCGGCGCGCCCGGGCAGCCCGCCGCGACCCCGAGCGGCACGGACGACGGCGTCGTCGTCTCCGAGGAGGTCAACCCCGATCCCGACGAGGTGCTCCGCTACTGGAGCGACGACCGCATGGAGGGCGCGGAGCCCATGCCGATGCCGGTGGTCACGGAGAGCGGGACGTTCCACATCACGGAGTGACCGCCCGGGCCCCGATGCCGGCACACGACATCTGCCCCTTTTCCGGTATTTCGTCCCCTCGGGAACAAATGGCGGAGATTGGCGTTATTGATACTGGTGCGCCGTGCGGACAGCGAAGCCGCCCCGCCACAACCTGCCTGATCGCTTCTTACTCCGTACGGAGGAGGTGTCCTCATGCCCAGAACCGCCGTGGCGACCCCACCCGCGACTCTTGACCAACTGATCGAACGAGGACGTTCCCAGGGTCACCTTTCTCTGGCGGAACTGCGTGACGCGTTCGCCGAGGCCGGCGTCAGCCCTTCAGAGGGCCGTACGATCCTGCGCGAGCTGTCCGAGGCCGGCGTGAGCCTGGCCGCGGAGAACGAGCCGTCTCTCAGCAGGACCGCCCCCAGGAAGACCACCCGCAGAACCACCACCAGGACGACCACCACCAGGACGACCGCGCCGAAGCCCGCAGCGGAGCAAGAGGAAGGTGCTCCGACGAAGGCTTCGACCTCGCGACCCAAGGCTACCGGCCGCAAGGCGGGCAAGGCAAAAACCGGCGCGTCCGCGGACGTGAAGACCCTGGTGCCGGCCGACCCCAAGCCGGAGCACGAGGAGGACGTCCCCGACGATCTCGTGCTCGACGAGGCCGAGCTGGAGAGCGAGCAGATCGACCTGGACGACACGCAGTCGGTCATGGGCGACTCGGTGCACACGTACCTGAAGTCGATCGGCCGCCGCACCCTGCTGACCGCCGCCCAGGAGGTCGAGCTGGCCCGGCGGATCGAGGCCGGGCTGTACGCCGAGTACAAGCTGGAGACCCAGCCGAACCTCTCGCCCGAGGCGCAGGACGACCTGCACCTGGTCATCGAGGACGGCCGGCGCGCCAAGGACCACATGCTGGAGGCCAACCTCCGGCTGGTGGTGTCGGTGGCCAAGAAGTACACCGACCGCGGCATGTCGCTGCTGGACGTGGTCCAGGAGGGCAACCTGGGCCTGATCCGGGCCGTGGAGAAGTTCGACTACACCAAGGGGTTCAAGTTCTCCACGTACGCGATGTGGTGGATCCGGCAGGCCATCCAGCGCGGCTTCGCCGACTCGGCCCGCACGATCCGGCTGCCCGTGCACGTGCTGGAGATGCTCTCCAAGCTGTCGCGCATCGAGCGTGACATGCACCAGCGCCTGGGGCGCGAGCCCACGCCCGAGGAGCTGGCCGTCGAGCTGGACAAGACCCCCGACCAGATCGAGGAGCTGCTGCGCACCAGCCGCCAGCCGATCTCGCTGAACGCGACGATCGGCGAGGACGGCGAGACCACGATCGGCGACCTCATCGAGGACGTCGACTCCCCCGAGGCGTCGGAGATCGTCGACCGCCAGCTGCTGGGCGACCAGCTCCGCGGCGTGCTCGACAACCTCTCGCCGCGCGAGGCGAAGATCATGGCGCTGCGCTTCGGCCTGGTGGACGGCAAGCCGCACACCCTGGACGAGATCGGCAAGCACCTGGGCCTGACCCGGGAGCGGATCCGCCAGCTGGAGAAGGAGTCGCTGTCCAAGCTGCGCCACCCGAGCAACACCCGCCCGCTGCTCGACTGGGCGAGCTGACCGGACACGGGCACGCCGGAGCCCCGGCCGCACCTCAGGTGCGCCGGGGCTTCGCCGTGCGTCGGGGCTCTGCCGTGCTTGAGGAGGTCAGCGGGCGGCCGGCACCGGGCGCGGGACGCGTGGGATGCCCCACATGCGGTTCTCCTCGCGCAGCGTGCGCAGCCGGTCGACCTCGGCCGTCCACTCCCGCCCCGCCGGCGTCGCCTTGGCCTTGCGGCGCGCGATGCGGTCGTCGTAGGCCTTGACGCCGAACGTGGCCCGCTGGCCCGCCTCGGCGGCCCGCAGCGCCTCCGTCAGCGCCTTGTCGAACGCCTGCCCCGCGGCCAGCAGCTCGATCTCGTCGGCCGCCGCGGCCCGCAGCTCCCTCACCGTCTGCTCGGCCTGCCGGGCGCGCTCGAGCAGCTCGGGGAAGCTCCTGGAGATCTCCTGGTCCGCGTGGTAGCGAACCTCGGCCTCCCGGCTCACCCGCGGACGGAAAAACGCCATCGACCCTGCCCTTTCACCAGCCGGTACTCGTTCCAGGCCCAAGGGTACGCCGTTCCGCCGCCCGGCCCGACATCACCCCGCTCGCAAGCGCCCCCGCCCGCTCACCGGACGGCAAGCGAGAACTAAGCGGCGGCGCGGCCCGCTCCTAAGCGCTCGCTAAGCGCGACGTGCCAGGTTGCGGCGCAGGCGGGACGATCAGGCCCGCCCTGACTCCGGCGAGGCAGACCGATGACGATCAACGATCCCATGTCGGCCCAGACGTCGATGCAGACGTCGTCGCAGCCGTCCATGCAGCTCCCCGGGCAGCTCCAAGGGCAGCTCCAAGGGCAGGCGCCCGGCCAGACGCCCGGCCAGATGGGCGCGCAGGGCTCCGTACGGACCACGGGCCAGGCCCTCGGGCAGTCCCGCGTGCCGGCCGAGCCGCGGCTCGACGACGAGACCGCCGCCCTCCTGGCCGACCACACGGTCCAGGACTGCGTCAAGCGGGTCGAGAACCGCATCAGGTACTACACCCAGCAGTACATGGACGCCCACCGCGAACGCAGCGAGCAGGCCGAGCAGCGTTCCCGCCGGCGGCCCGGCGAGTCCTCCTCCGAGGTCGGGATCCTCAGCCCGGCCCTGCCGTACCTCTGGTTCGACATGGCCGCCGTCGGCCCCTTCAAGTTCAACGGCATGTCCTGGGAGCCCGGCCGCATCTACCGGACCGGCGAGCAGGCGCTCCTGCTCGCGCTGCTGTGGCGCAACCCGCTGCCGATCGGCGGCGGCCCGTCCGCGGCCGCGGTCATGGCGCCGCTGTTCCACCAGGTCCGCGGACTGACCATCAACATCAACACGGTCACCGCCGGCCCGGCGATGACCCCGATGCCGGCCGCGTTCGGGCCCGGCTTCTTCAACATCGTCCCGATGCTCATCCCGACCACGCCGGCCCCGCCCGACGGCAACCCGCGGCTGCTGGAGATCCACGTCACCGCGGACGTCCTCGGCATCGGGCCCGGCCTGCCGCCGTTCGCCGCGTTCGCCACCCAGTGGCAGAACCCCGAGAACCAGCCGCCGTTCCCCGGCTTCCCCGGCATCCCGCCCGGGATCGTCCAGGAGACGCCGGTCCGGGTGCTGATCTACAGCTGAACCGAGAGGGCGCGGGGTGAGCGGGGACTGGCGCGACAAGCTCGACGCCCGCGGCCGGCGGCTGACCGCCGCCGCCGCGGGCGGCCCTGGCGCCCTCGACCTGCTCCTGCTCACCGCCGCGCCGCCGACGCCCGCCCAGCTCGACGAGCTGGCGCGGGCGGGCATGCACGCGCACTCGAGCGCCGGGAACGTTCTGACCGGGACCGTGGACGGCGTCGCCTCGCTGCGGCAGGTGGCCGAGCTCCCCTTCGTCTCGCGGATCGAGCTGTCCCGGCAGACCCATCCGGAGTGAGGCATGAGAACGCTGGACGCGCGCCTGCGGCACCTCGTCAGGCGCACCCGCGGCCGGGCCGCCGTCGCGGACTCGTTGTTCGCCGGCTCGTTGTTCGCCGAGCGCGTCGGCTGGCTGCCCGGCCCCGGCAACGGCGCCGTGGACGTGCTGCTGAGCTGCACCGACGACCGCTGGCTCGGCGACCTGCCCGGCCTGGCCGAGCGGGTGGCGCCGGCCACGGCGGCCCGGCCGGACGCCAGCGGCGGCGGGCCCTGGCAGGACGGCGGCCTCTACACGGCCCGGGTGCCCGTGAACGCCCTGGAGCGGCTGGCCGGGCACGACTCCGTCCTGCGGATCGAGTCCTCGCGCCCGCTCTTCCCCGAGCTGAACGTCTCCCGTCCCGAGGTCCGCGCCCCCGCCCCGGGCGGCGGCCCCGGCGCCGGCGAGGGCGCCGTCGTGGCGATCATCGACTCGGGCGTCGACTACACCCATCCGGCCTTCAGGGACGCCGTCGGGGGCTCGCGCATCCTGTGCCTGTGGGACCAGAACGCCCCCGGCGCGCCCGAGGCCTCGACGCCGTACGGCCGGGAGTACCGCAAGGAGGACCTCGACAAGGCGCTCGACGCCGCCGACCCGGCGGCCGTCGTCCCGCACGCCGACGACGAGCTCGGCCACGGCACGCACGTCGCCGGGATCGCGGCCGGCGACGACAGTCGGCTCGGCGGCGAGTACACGGGCATCGCGCCGCGCGCCGGGCTCATCGTGGTGGCGCTGTCCGGGGAGCCCGGCGTCACCCTGGGCCGCTCCACCCAGCTCGTGGACGCCGCCGCCTACGCGGTGCGGCGCGCCGAGGGGCTGCCGGTGGCGGTCAACCTCAGCCAGGGCATGAACGGCGGCGGCCACGGCGGCGAGTCCCTGGTCGAGCGGGCCCTGGACGCCCTGGCCGCGCGTCCCGGCGTCGCCATCGTGAAGTCGGCGGGCAACGAGCAGGAGTGGAACATCCACGCCGGCGGCACGCTGGCCGAGGGCGCCACCGCCGAGCTGGAGCTCCTGGTGCGGCCGGGTGACGTCGAGGACGACGTGATCGAGATCTGGTTCGGCGGCGAGGACACGATCAGCGTCGGCGTCGCGCCGCCCAGCGGCCCGCGCTCGCCCTTCACCCCGCCGGGCGAGGAGCGCCTCTTCACCACGGCGGCCGGCGACCGGGTCACCATCGACAGCGAGACCGACTGCTCGGGCAGCGGCGACACCGCCGTCACCGTCATCCTCTCGCGCGGGCGGGGCGCCGGCGTCGAGCCCGGCACCTGGCGGCTGCTGCTGCGCGGTGACGCCGTCCCGAGGGGCCGCTACGACGCGTGGATCGAGCGGGCGCCGCGCGGCGGCGACGGCGCGCCGGAGCAGACCACGTTCTCGGCGGCGAGCGCGGACCCGACCCGGACGATCTCGGTGCCCGGCACCGCCCGCCGGGTGATCACCGTCGGCTCCTACGCGACCCGGCCCGCGAGCTGGTGGACCGGCCTCGGCGAGCTGTCGTCCTTCAGCAGCCGGGGGCCGTCGCGGACCGGCGCGCGCAAGCCCGACCTCGCCGCGCCCGGCGAGTGGATCGCCTCCGCGCGCTGCGCCGGCAGCGCCCAGCCGCCCCGCCCGGACGCCGCCCACACGCTCATGGCCGGCACCAGCATGGCGGCCCCGCACGTGTGCGGCGCCGCCGCCGTCGTCCTGGCGGCCCGCGCCGCCGCGGGCCTGCCGCCGCTGAGCGGCGAGCAGGTCGGGCAACTGCTGCGCGACACCGCCCGCCCCGCCGGGTCCGGGCCGGACGACGCTTGGGGAGCCGGGCGGCTCGACGTCTCCGCCGCCGTCGAGGCCGCCGCCGTCGCCGCCTTCCCCCAGGTGCTGAACGTGCGGGCGGACGGCGGGCGGCTGTCCTGGGAGACCGACGTGCCCTGCTCCTGGGAGCTGCGCTGCCACACCGACGCCGGGCGGCTGTCCATCGGGCAGGCCCTGCGGACGCTGGGCGACCCGGCGCCGGCCCGCGAGCACGCCGCCGACCTGACCGGCCTCCCGGCCGGGGACTACGTGTGCGAGATCCTGGTCACCGCGCCCTCCGGCCTGTGGACGAGGGACGACAACGCGGGCGGCGGCCACCCGGTGCGCGTACCCGGCCCGGCCCGGCCCGCCGAGCCCGCCGTCGAAGCCGGTGGCGACGACCTGCGGCGGGTCAAGGGCGTCGGCCCGGTGATCGCCCGGCTGCTGGCCGAGCACGGGATCACCACGTTCCGGCAGCTCGCCGGCACGCCGCCGGACGAGCTGGCGGTCGTCCTGCAACCGGCGGGGATGAGCGGCGAACGCCTGGCCCGCATGGGGCTGGCCGAACGCGCCGCGCTGCTCGCGGCCGAGGAGGACGCCGCGCGGGAGGCGGCCGGGACGGGCGGCGCCGGGGGCGCGACGCTGGAGCGGCACTCGTTCACGCTGACCGTGACGGCCGACACCGCCACCGGGCTCGCCGTGGGCTGCGAGATCCGCCACCACGGGACCGACGACGCCCAGCGGCTGCGGAGCTGGGACGTGGGCGCCCTGGAGGCGTTCATCGAGGAACGCGGCGGGCTGCGCCTGTCCGGCGGCGGCCCGGCGGACGACGCCGGGCCGCCCGCGCAGGGCTAGCCCGCCCGGGGTCGTTCACACGGCCAGGTGGCGGCGGATCGCCTCGTACAGGCGCGCCGTCACCGGGTCGGGCGTCAGCCCGAGCACCGCCTCCAGCTCCCGCCGGCAGGTCTCGAACTGGGCGGCGGCCTTGTGCGGCTGGTTCTGGCGGGCGTAGCAGCGCATCAGCAGGCGGTGGGTGCGTTCCCTGCAGGAGTCCCTGACCAGGATGCGGCGGCAGGCGTCCACGCACTTGGCGTGCGCGCCGGCCTCCAGGTAGCGGGCGGCCAGCGTCTCCAGCAAGTCGAGGTGGGCGGCGCTGAGCCGTTCCCGCTCGGGGACCACCCAGTCGAGGTACGGGGCGTCCTCCAGCAGGTCGCCCCGGTAGAGCGCGAGCGTCGCCTCGTGCGCGCGGATCACCTCCCGCAAGCCGTCCGCGCCCTCCGCCCGCTGCTGGGCGGCGGCGCAGCCCCGGGTGAACACGTCGGTGTCCAGCCACACCGTCAGGTCGGGGGCCAGGGCGTAGCACTCGCGCCGGTAGACGACGACGTGCCGGCCCGGGGCCGCCTTGCGCAGGTCCACGCGCAGGGAGTGGACGGCGGCGTTGAGCCGGTTGCGCGCCGCCCCCTCGGGGACGCCCTGCCAGATGAGGTCGATCAGCAGGTCGCGGCGGACCGGCTTGGGGTGGCGGAGGAGCAGGTACATCAGCACGGAGCGGCCGAGGTTGCCCGACCACCCGGTGACCTCCCGCCCCGCGACCCGCACCCGGAAATCCCCCAGCAACCACGCCTCGACGTCGGCCCCGCCCGCCGGCACGCCCACGACCGGCGACACCGCTCCGGCCACCCCCGGCGAAGCCCCGTCCCCCTCGCCGGCGATCCCCCATCCACCGGCGGCGTCCTCTTCCACCTGCGGGCCAGGCCCCTGCGCCACCTCCTGCTCCGCCCCGTCCTCCTGTCCCAGCGCCGCCACCACCCCCGCTCCCGCCACCACCCCCGCCACCACTCCCGCTCCCGCCACCACTCCCGTCCCTGCTCCCGTCCCTGCTCCCGTCCCTGCTCCCGTCCCTGCTCCCGGATCAGTGAGCGCCCCGGCCTCCGAGCCGTCCGCCATCTCCTGAACCGCCCTTTGCTCAGGGACCGCCCCTTGCCTCTGACCCGGCCCCTGCCCGTGGCTCCCTCCCCGCTCCGGGACCGTCTCCGCCGCTGGAGCCCTCGCCGCCTCCGCCTCCGGGACGTCCCTCTCCGCAGGTAGCGCCGCCGCTGCCTCCCCCGCAGAAGCCGCCGTCCCGGGCACGGACGCCGCCTCCCGCTCGGGCGGCACTTCGCCCGCCTCCCTGGGCGCGGTCATCGTCGGCGCTCCTGGAACCGCCTCCGGCCCCGTGACGACCGGCCCCGCCCCACCTGCGGATGAGCCGCCCCTCCGTATCCCGCCCGCACCTGGCACCTCACCGATCGAGAGCGTGGACGCCTGCTCCAGGGCCCGTAGCAGCCGCGTCATCCGGGTGCCCGGCCGCCGCGCGCGGGCCGCGGCGCGCACCAGGCGCAGCACCTGGCCGATCCGACGGGCCGTGTCCGGCTCGGCGGCGGCCAGGCGGCGGGCCCTGCGGCCCTGGTCCAGCGCCTCGGACAGGAGTCCGGCGGCAAGCGCGGCCCGCGCCCGCCGCCACGCCTCCCCCGCGTCACCCTGTCCCCGCCGCCACGCCTCCCCCGCGTCACCCTGTCCCCGCCGCCACGCCTCCCCCGCGTCACCCTGTCCCCGCCGCCACGCCTCCCCCGCGTCGCCCTGTCCCCGCCGCCCGCCGTTCCACCCGGTCCTCCCCGCGTCGCGAACGCCTCCCGGGCCCCACTCCGTCTCTCGCGGGTCGCCCGGGGGCCGGCCCGTCGTCCCTCCCCTCTGGCCCGAGTCGGCGAGAAGCCGGGCGGCGAGCACCGGATCGCCGGCGCGTACGCACAGCTCGGCCGCCTCCGCCACCGCGTCCTCCCCTTCGAGCTCGCCCGCGAGCCGGGTGAGCCGCTGCCGGAAGGCGTCGGACCGCGGCAGGCGCAGCGCGCACAGCGCCGTGGACCACAACGGCAGCATCCGGTACCAGCCGCCGGTGAGCGGCTGCCACCAGGGCTCGGCGGCGGGCTCGCGGAGGGCGGGCCGCAGCGCGGACAGCCGCTCGTGGGCGTACCCCAGCCGGGCGGCGAGGACGAGGGCCTGCAGGCGGTCGGGGCTCGCGGCGCGCAGCATCCGCAGCACGACGGCGGCGACCAGGTCGGGCAGGCCGCCGGCGCGCGCGACGCAGTCGTCCAGCCGGTCGGAACGGTCCAGGCGGGCGGCGCGCAGCACCGAGTCGATCACGGCCGCCCGGCCGCCGGTGACCGCGACGAGCCGGACGAGTCCCTGCCGCGACAGCGGGGCCCCGAGCTCCCCGGCCGCCGCCGCGGCAGCCGTCACGTCGGCGCGCAGCCCGCCGTCGCCACCGCTGGGGGCGACGAGGACGACCTCGTTGCCGGGCAGCGACCCGGTCCAGCCGCCTGCCCGGCCAGGCAGGCCGGCCGAACCGGGCAGGCCGGCCGGGCCAGGCAGGCCGGCCGGGCCAGGCAGGCCGACCGAACCGGGCAGGCCAGCCAGGCCAGGCAGGCCGACCGAACCGGGCAGGCCGGGCAGGCCGGGCAGGCCGGGCAGGTCGGGCAGGTCGGGCAGGTCGGGCAGGTCGGGCAGGTCGCAGCCCGCGGCGGGCTGGATGACCACGGTGGCGGCGGGCCCGCCCGCGGCGAGCAGCCGGTGCAGGGCGGGCGGCGTCAGCTCGTACGGCTCGGGCCGCACCCATCCGAGCCCGCTCCCGCCGCTCAGGAGGTCCGCCGACAGGCGTCCTTCTAGGAGGTACCCCTCGGGCGCGAGCAGGCGCGAGCGGGACACCCCGGCGGGGCTCCGCGACGCCGCGGCCGTCAGCGTCCCGGGCGGGAACTGGGCGGGCCACCTCAGATCGGGCAGTGGGGCGGCGATTCGGGCGAGGAGCATCCTCATACCTTTCAGGCCGGGGGACCGCCGTCGGAGGGGGACACCACACGATAGGAAGACCCCGGGGGACGCGAATCGGGGAGCGTCCCCGGGTTTTCCCTAGCCCGCGCCGCCGTCCCGGCCAGGGTCGCCGCCCGGTGAGGCCGGCGGAGGGCGCGGCGGGATCCGGCGAGGTCCGGGACGAGGAGCAGGTCGGAGACTAGGATGATCTTCATGCCCGCCAAGAGACCACCGGTCCCCCTCTCCCGCGAGCGCATCATCGAGGCCGCGCTGCACATCGCCGACAGCCAGGGCCTGCGCCGGCTCACCATGCGCCGGCTGGGCGACGCGCTGCAGGTCGAGGCCATGGCCATCTACCATCACCTGCCGCGCGGCAAGGAGGCGCTGATGGACGCCCTGGCCGAGCACGTCACCACCGTCCACGTGGAGCAGCGCGCCACCTGGCAGGAGACGGCCAAGGCGTGGTGCCGGGCGGAGCGGGAGCTGCTGCGCGAGCACCCGGGCGTGCTGGCGCTGGCGCTCACCAAGCCGCCGAAGGGCTCCACGCTGCTCGCCCTGCGCGAGCAGACCGAGCAGCTGGCGGACGGCGGCCTGGACGACGCCCCGGAGGCGGTGCGTGCGCTGCGCGCGTTCGTGTACGGCAGCGTGGCGGTCGAGGTGCAGCAGTCGGGGTGGGCCGACCCAGAAGTGGACGAATGGGTCAGACGGGACGAACGTGCGGATGCGGACTTCGAGCGCGGACTCGACGCTCTTCTCAAGGGTTTGCAAACGTGATGCGCGTGTCACGCTTGGCCCGTTATCCTGCATAAGGCACCCTGTGTCGAAGGTCACACGTTACGGGGGACCCTCCTGCGACAGCCCGCACGGGCCGGGTCGCAACGCGTGACGCCGTCGCACACTTGCCAAGTGAACAACCCGAGCCGCTCCCGCCCCACACACGGGAGCAACCCACGAGATATCGGAGGCACGCCGATGTGCCCGCACGTCCCGGCCTGTCCGGATGCAGAGGCGCCCGACCGCGAGGCGGCGCGCACCCTCGCCTGCCATCCCGAGCAGGGATGGAGCCTGCTCTGCAACGGCGTCGTCCTGTTCGAGGACACCGGGGAGCTCCTGCCCAGCGGCGCCACGATCGAGCCCCACCGCCCCGTCGCCGTCTGACCGGCCCCCGCCCGCCCGACCGGCCCTGTCGGGCAGGCCTCGTGCGACCGCTCACCGTCCACCCGGCTCCCGTCCGACCGGCCATCGTCTGACCAGCAACCGACCGGACCGAGCGGCCGACCCTGAGCGGCCGACCCTGAGCGGCCGACCCGAGCCGTCGACGCCGGAAACGCCGCGACCTAGCGCGCCGGCGCGTAGTGGCCCAGCCACTCGGCCACGATCTCGCCCACCCGGGCGGGGTCCCGTTTGAGGTCGTGCCCCTCGCCGGGCAGCACCACCAGGCGCGCCGCGTCCGCCGCGTCGGGGACGCCGAAGGGATCGCGGTCGCCGTTGACGACCAGCACGTCCACCCCGGCCCCGCGCAGCTCGCCGGCCCTGGACCTGTCGGGCTTGCCGGGCGGGTGCAGCGGGAAGGCCAGCGCCACCACCGCCGCCGCGCCCACCGCCACCGCCGTACGGCAGGCCACCCGCGCCCCGTTGCTCCGCCCGCCCTGCACGAGGGGCAGGCCGGGCCGGCGCGCCCGCAGCTCCGCCAGGACAGCCTCCCACGCCTCGTCCTGCCGCGCCGGCGAGCCCGGGGCCCGCGCCCCCGCCAGCCGGAACGGCTGCGTCACCCGGGCCACGCTGAAGCCCGCCCGCAGCGCGGCGTCACGCACCGCCAGCAGGTCGGGGGCGTCCACTCCCCCGGCCGAGCCGTGCGTGAGCACCAGCAGCAGCCGCGGCTCGGCCGCCTCCTCCAGCTCCACCAGAGCGGGGCCCCACGGGGTGACGATCTTCATGGCAGCACCGTACCTGGGGAGGATGCGACGTTAGGACCTAGGTCTGATGACGGCGCGCCGCGCGAGGAGCATGATGGCCTCATGCAGCACGACCGCCCTCTTCGCGAGGACCTGAAGGCCACCCTCGACGCCCGCCGCGACCTCGGCCCCGACTACGAGAACGCCCTCGTCGAGTCCTTCATGGACCGCCTCGACGAGGCGATCGCCACCCGCGTACGGGCCGAGCTGGGCCGGCAGGGAGCCGGCCCGCACCCCAGGCAGAAGAGCCCGGGCGCCACGATGATCCCCATCGCGCTGGGCTCGCTCGGCATCGGCATCCCGCTGACCGCCATCGCCTCCAGCAACGCCGGTTTAGTGGGCCTCACCATCTCCTGGATCGCCATCGTCGTCATCAACGTGGCCGCGGCGGCCGCCATCATGCGCCAGGGCTCGCACCAGTAACGCGGGCGCCTGCGCTCGCGTAGACCAGCCAGAGCATGGCGTCTCGCGCTCGGCCGCGCATGCATGAGGGCTCGCGCTGGTAACGAAGGCCTCATGTCTCGTCACGGCTCGCACTGAGCAGTGCAGGCGTGAGTCGCGGGTCGCCGTCGACAGTGCAGGCGTGAGTCGCGGGTCGCCGTCGACAGTGCAGGCGTGAGTCGCGGGTCGCCGTCGACAGTGCAGGCGTAAGTCGCGGGTCGCCGTCGACAGTGCAGGCGTAAGTCGCGGGTCGCCGTCGACAGTGCAGGCGTAAGTCGCGGGTCGCGGTCGATGGTGCAGGTGTCAGGGCTCGCGCTGGTAGCGGAGGCGTACCTCGGCGGCCACCGCCTCGTCGGCGTGTTCCAGCCCGTACGTCCACACCTGGTCGGCGTCCTCGGGCCGGCCTCGTAGCGGCAGTGTGCGGGCCAGCAGTTCGATGGCCAGGGCGCTGGTCGGGGCGTCGGCCCCGCCTTCCACGGTCCCGGCGAACTCGGCGCAGGCCAGCTCCAGGTGCGCGATGCCGAGCCGCACCCGCAGCCCCGGCACCTCCTCCTCCGGGGCCGCCTCCAGGGCCTCCAGCAGCACGTCGGCCGCCGCGCCCGGCTCGCCGTGCTCCAGTAGCAGGTCGGCCAGCTCGCGCGCGGCCAGCGCCGCCACCTGCTCGTCGCCGGCGGTCATGGCGTCGCGCAGCGACTTCTCGGCGTCGCCGAGGGTTTCGGCCAGGCGGGCCAGCGCGAGGTGGGCGTGCGGCAGGTAGGCGGGGGTGCCGACGCCCAGCACGGCCTGCCAGGCGGCCCTGGCCTGCTCGGAGCGTCCCTCGCGTTCGAAGCCCTGCGCGAGGTGGCAGGCGGCCTGCGCGGCGTACTCGGGGTGGCCGGTGGCGAGCGCGGTGCGGGCGGCGGCCCGCGCGGCCTCGACGTCGCCGCGCTCCTCCAGCACCACGGCGAGGCCGACCGCCGCCTGCGCCCGGTCGGGGCCCTCGGGGTCGGCGACGAGCCTGCGCAGGATGGCGGCGGCGCCGTCGAGGTCGCCGTTCTCGGCGAGACGGCGGGCGATGTCGAGGGGCGGGGTCTCCAGCTCTGAGGACGTCAAGAGGGCTCCTTCTGGCGCCTCGCGCGGCCTGGGGTCGCACCGAAGCCTAACGACTTCCGGCGATCATGTCTGCTCACTTGACGATGCGGGACTGGATCCCCCGCCGGGCTCGCTCAGTCCTCGTACGCCTCCAGGGGCGGGCACGAGCACACCAGGTTGCGGTCGCCGTAGGCCTGGTCGATGCGGCGCACCGGCACCCAGTACTTGCCCTCGCGCAGCGACGGCAGCGGGTAGGCCGCCTCGCTCCGGCTGTAGGGGTGCGGCCATTCGTCGGCGGTGACGGACTCGGCCGTGTGCGGGGCGTTGCGCAGCGGGTTGTCGTTCCTGTCGTACGCGCCGGAGGCGACCTTGGCGATCTCGGCGCGGATGGAGATCATGGCTTCGACGAACCGGTCCAGCTCGGCGAGGTCCTCGCTCTCGGTGGGCTCGATCATGAGCGTGCCGGCCACCGGGAACGACATCGTCGGGGCGTGGAAGCCGTAGTCGATGAGGCGCTTGGCCACGTCGTCCACGGTGACGCCGGTCTCCTTGGTGATCTGCCGCAGGTCGATGATGCACTCGTGGGCGACCAGCCCGCCGCGGCCGGTGTAGAGCACCGGGTAGTGCGGGGCCAGCCGGCGGGCCAGGTAGTTGGCCGACAGGATGGCCTGCTCGGTGGCGGCGGTGAGGCCGTCGGCGCCCATCATCCTGATGTAGGCCCACGAGATCGGCAGGATGCCCGCCGAGCCGTACGGGGCGGCCGAGACCGGGCCGACCGGCGTGCCGTTGTGCAGCGGGTGGCCGGGCAGGTAGGCGGCCAGGTGGCCGCGGACCGCGACCGGGCCGACGCCGGGGCCGCCGCCGCCGTGCGGGATGCAGAAGGTCTTGTGCAGGTTGAGGTGGGACACGTCGGCCCCGAACTCGCCCGGCTTGGCCAGCCCGACCAGGGCGTTGAGGTTGGCGCCGTCCACGTAGACCTGGCCGCCGGCCTCGTGCACCTTGGCGCAGACCTCGGTGATGCTCTCCTCGTAGACGCCGTGCGTGGACGGGTACGTCACCATGATCGCGGCGAGCTGGTCGCGGTGCTTGGCGATCTTGGCGTCGAGGTCGGCGAGGTCGATGTTGCCTTCGGCGTCGCAGGCGACGACCACGACCCGCAATCCGGCCATGACGGCGCTGGCGGCGTTGGTGCCGTGCGCGGAGGACGGGATGAGGCACACGTCGCGCCCCTCCTGGCCGTGGTCGCGGTGGTAGGCGCGGATGGCCAGCAGCCCGGCGAACTCGCCCTGCGAGCCGGCGTTGGGCTGCAGCGAGACGGCGTCGTAGCCGGTCACCTCGGCCAGCCAGCGCTCCAGCGTGCCGATCAGCTCCAGGTAGCCCTCGGCCTGCTCGGCGGGCGCGTACGGGTGGATGCCGGCGAACTCGGGCCAGGTGATCGGCTCCATCTCGGTGCTGGCGTTGAGCTTCATCGTGCAGGAGCCGAGCGGGATCATCGAGCGGTCCAGCGCGATGTCCTTGTCCTGGAGGCGGCGCAGGTAGCGCAGCATCGCGGTCTCGGAGCGGTGGCTGTGGAAGACGGGGTGGGTGAGGTAGCCGGACTCGCGCAGCAGCTCGGCGGGCAGCGCGTCGGCGGCGGTCTCGGCGCGCGCCTCACGTCCGGGCAGGCCGAACGCGGCCAGGACGGCCTGGAGCTCGGCCGCGCCGGTCTTCTCGTCGCAGGCGACGGAGACGTGGTCGTCGCCGGTCCGCCACAGGTTGACGCCGCGTTCGGCCGCCGCGGCGACCACCTCGGCGGCCCGGCCGGGCACCCGGACGAGGACGGTGTCGAAGAACGTCTCGTGCACGACCTCCAGCCCGCCGGCGCGCAGCGCCCCGGCGAGGGCGGCGGCGTGCCGGTGCACGCGCAGCGCGATGCGGCGCAGGCCCTCGGGCCCGTGGTAGACGGCGTACATGCCGGCGATGACGGCCAGCAGGACCTGGGCGGTGCAGATGTTGCTGGTGGCCTTCTCGCGCCGGATGTGCTGCTCGCGGGTCTGCAGGGCGAGCCGGTAGGCGGGGTCGCCGTCGGCGTCGACGGACACGCCGACCAGGCGGCCGGGGAGCTGGCGCTGCAGCCCTTCGCGGACGGACATGTAGGCGGCGTGCGGCCCGCCGAAGCCGAGCGGCACGCCGAAGCGCTGGGAGGAGCCGATCGCGATGTCGGCGCCGAGCTCGCCGGGCGCGGCCACGAGGGTGAGCGCGAGCAGGTCGGCGGCGGCCACGACGAGCGCCCCGGCCTGGTGCGCGGCGGCGGCGGTGGCGCGGAGGTCGCGCAGCCGGCCGGAGGCGCCGGGGTACTGGACGAGCACGCCGAAGCACTCGGGCAGCTCGCCGTCCAGGTCGTGCTCGACCAGCTCGATGCCGAGCGGCTCGGCGCGGGTGGCCAGCACCCGCTTGGTCTGCGGCAGCGCGTCGGCGTCGACCACGAACACGTTGCTCTTGGACTTGCCGCCGCGCCGGGCCAGGGTCATGGCCTCGGCGGCGGCGGTGGCCTCGTCCAGCAGGGACGCGCCGGCGACGGGCAGGCCGGTCAGGTCGGAGACGACGGTCTGGAAGTTGAGCAGCGCCTCCAGCCGTCCCTGCGAGATCTCCGGCTGGTACGGCGTGTACGCGGTGTACCAGCCGGGGTTCTCCAGCAGGTTGCGGCGGATGACGGCGGGCGTGACCGTGTCGTGGTAGCCCTGGCCGATCATGGAGGTGAGCACCCGGTTGCGCCCGGCGAGGGCGCGCAGCTCGGCGATGGTCTCGGCCTCGCCGGCGGCGGCGGGCAGCGCGAGGCGGTCCTTGGCCCTGATGGCCTCGGGCACCGCCACGGCCACCAGGTCGGCCACGGACTCGAAGCCGACGGCCTCCAGCATGCGCTGCTGCTCGGCCTCGGAGGGGCCGATGTGCCGGGCGGCGAACGGCGGCGCGTCCAGCGAGGGGGTGGACGGCGGCGGAGCCGTGGGCAGGGTCTCGGAAAGAGGCCCAGAGACAGGCGGGGACGCCGGCGTGGCTGCGGGGTCCTGCTGGGATGCTGACGGATCGGACATGGACGGTGCCTCCCGAGGCTTTGCGGAGACCGGCGCCGGGGCGCGGGCGGATGCCGGGTCTCCCCCTCTGTCAGCGCGGGCGTCACCGCGACCTGAGAGCTTCACCCCCGAAGAGGCTTGCACCGTCGGTGAGGCGCGCCTGGCGGGCGTGCCTGCTTTCCAGAGTTGCCTCGCCCGAGCGGTACAGGTTGCCTGAGAGATTCCGGGGAGGGTTGCTCCTTCGGCGCCCCGGGACCGCGTGGTGCCCGGGGACTCTCCCGCACGGGGTCGTCAGCCTTGCCTGTCCTAGATTACTACCCTGGACGTTACGGGCGAATTACTACCCTAGGCGTCGGGCGCGCCGGCGCCGGGCGAGTTCGTCAGCGGGGTGGTCGGCCGGGACGGTGTCCTCGACCGCCGCGCGTTCCCCCGGCAGCTCCGCGAGGCTTCCCTCGACCTCTCGCCAGACCCGGCCGAGCGCGATGCCGAACACGCCCTGGCCGCCCTGCAGGAGGTCTATCACCTCGTCGGCCGAGGTGCACTCGTAGACGCTGACGCCGTCGCTCATGAGCGTGATCTGGGCGAGGTCGGCGACCCCGCGATCACGCAGGTGCTGCACGGCCGTGCGGATCTGCTGCAGGGACACCCCGGTGTCGAGGAGCCGCTTGACGACCTTGAGCACCAGGATGTCGCGGAAGCTGTAGAGCCGCTGGGAGCCCGAGCCGTGCGCGGCCCGGATGGTCGGCTCCACCAGGCCCGTGCGCGCCCAGTAGTCGAGCTGCCTGTAGGTGATGCCGGCCGCGGCGCAGGCCGTGGGCCCGCGGTATCCGATGTCGTCCGGCAGCGCCGCCGGCTGCTCGTCGAAGAGCAGGCCCTGCTCCCCGGCACGCTGCCGCGCGTCCTCGCGCCGCACCGGATCTTCCTGGCCGGCCGTCTTTCCCTCGCCGCTGCTGACCGCCACGCGGACCTCCGGCTTTCTCTCATCCCGCGGCCTGATCTGGGGGTTCATATAGGGCGACCGCGGGTTTCACTTGCACCGTAGGACCGTGACCATGCTCAGTCAACGATCCGGCTCGGCGCGTCGTGAAGCGTAAATGCACCGAAATACCTACCCCGCCCTGCCGAAGTCCTCGGGAGAGATCGTGTCAAGGAACTCCCTGAACTTCTCCACCTCGTCCTCCTGGTCGTCGGGGATGACCACGCCGGCCTCCTGGACCACCTCCTCGCTGGCGAAGATGCGGGCTCCGGTGCGCAGGGCGAGCGCGATGGAGTCGGAGGGCCGCGCGCTCACCTCCACGCCGTTGGAGAAGACGAGATCGGCGAAGAAGATGCCGTCGCGCAGGGCGACGATGTTGACCGCGCGCAGCCCGACGCCGAGGGCGCTCAGCACGTCGCGGAACAGGTCGTGGGTGAGCGGCCGCGGCGGCGGCTCCTCGGCCTGGGCCAGGGCGATGGCCGTCGCCTCGGTCATGCCGATCCAGATCGGCAGGAACCGTTCCCCGTGTGCCTCCTTGAGCAAGACGATCGGTTGATTAGTGGGCATTTCAACTCTTACGCCCACGACCTCCATCTGCAACACGGGCTGCTCCGTATTCCTGACCGGTGACCCGGCACAGCTCTTGGTTCGTCGCTTCTGCTGACTCGCTACTTCAATTCAACGTAACACCCGGGAGGCCCCGTTTGCTCCTCCGGGCCGCGGCCGGGTCGCATCAGCGTCCCAGGACCGCACGCACCCCTGTGCGCACCAGCGACGCGTGCAGGTCGAGCAGAAGGTTGGACAGCTCTCTGGCGGTCTCCTCGGCCTCGCCGATCGCGCCCGGGGAGCGCCGTTTCAGCACCGGCGCGACGCTCTGCTCGACCAGGCCGCACTCGCGCTCGGCGGCGGCCCGGACCGCCCGCAGGTGCCGGGCGCCCAGGCCGAAGCGGGCCAGCGCGCCGACGGTGCGGGCGACCTTGAGCGCCTCCTCGTCGTAGCGCCGGGCCACCGGGGCCAGCAGGCCGTAGTCCTCGCACTCGGCGAGGGTCTCCTCGTCGATGCCCGCGGCCTCCAGCAGCTCGCCGCGGCTGAGCCGGACCTCCTGCTTGTCGGGCACGGCCCGGGGACGGCCGAAGCTCTCGGCCATCCGGTCCTTGATGACCCGCAGCGGCAGGTAGTGGTCGCGCTGCTCGGTGAGGATGAAGCGCAGCTGCTCGACGTGCAGGTGGGTGAACTTGCGGAAGCCGGAGGGGCTGCGCTCGGGCTCGATGAGCCCCTCGCCCTCCAAGAACCTGATCTTGGAGATCGTCACATCGGGGAACTCGCCCTGCAGCAGGGCGAGCACCTCCCCGATGCTCATGTGCGAGCGGGCCGCCTGGGAAGTCATGCGCTGTGATTGCCTCGCATGAGGAAGACCAGGCGGAATTTACCGATTTGCACCTCGTCACCCGAGTGCAGGGGAACCTCTTCGATGCGCTCCCGGTTGACGTAGGTGCCGTTGAGGCTGCCCACGTCGCGCACGGAGAACTGGCCGCCGCGGTGGCGGTAGAACTCGACGTGGCGACGGGAGACGGTGATGTCGTCGAGGAAGATGTCGCTCTCCGGGTGGCGCCCGGTGGTGGTGAGGTCCTTGTCCAGCCGGAACCGGCTGCCCTGGTTGGGGCCCCTCGTCACCGTGAGCAACGCCGTGCCGTGCGGGAGCTGCTCCACCAGAGCCCGCTCCTGCAGGAGCATGTCGCCTGTCTCAGCCTCGTACGCCTCGATTCCCGCGACGGAGATCGTCGATGTGGTGTCCCCGGAGACCTCGACTCTGGTCAGCGGTGACCCGCAACGGGAACAGAAACGGGCATCCTCGGGGTTGGCGTGCCCGCACTGCGTGCAGTAGACGCTCGGCATCGATCGGCTCGGCCTCCTACCGCGAAGACGCGGCGACGGTGCTCAGGGCGCGCCTCGCTTCGCTTTTTTCAAGTTTGCGAATGCCGCAACATACGCTGATCAGCGGCAAAGGTCAACTCGGGGCGCTGGACGGTGGTTTGGACGCAGACAAAGTTACCGCCGCGCCCGCCCCGTGGTCCATGCCGCCGCGCGTTTCTACATTACGATCTTGCGGGAGCGCGTGCGCACGCGGGTCCCCGCGGCCTTCCGCCGGACCGCCCGTCACGCCGCGTGACCGCCCGTCACCCGGCGGCCTGCTCGACCACCCGCGCCCAGCGCTCCAGCAGGGCCTGGGCGCCGTCCATGTCGGGGGCCTCGGCCCACAGGTCCGTGACGGGCTCGGTGGCGGCGGGCAGCACCAGCACCCAGCTCCCGTCGTCGCGGGCCACCCGCACCCCGTCGGTGGTGTCGATGCGGTAGCCCTCGGGCTCGTTCTCGGCGGCCTCCAGGACCGAGCGCATGACCGAGCCCTTGGCCGCCCACGGGGTCGGCACCGTGCGGCGCAGCAGCCTGACCTCGGGGATGCGGGCGTCGATCTGGCTGAGCGAGAGCCGGGTGCGGGCCACCAGCCCGAGCAGGCGCATGAACGCGGCCAGCCCGTCGATGGCCGGGCTGAACTCGGGCACCACGAACCCGCCGCGCCCGTCCGCCGCGAAGATCATGTCGGGGCCGGCGGCGGCCGCGGTGAGCGCGTCCAGCGAGGTGGAGGTCCACTGCACCTGCACGCCGTGGAAGCGGCAGACCTGCTCGGCCACGCGGGTCGTGGTGACCGGCAGCGCCACCTGGCCGCCGCGGCGCTCGGCGGCGACCAGGTCGAGCACGACGAGCAGGGCGCGTTCCTCGTTGATGAGCTGGCCCATCTCGTCGACCAGGGCGATGCGCTCGCCGACCGGGTCGAAGCGCACCCCGAAGGCCGCCCGCGAGGAGCTGACCAGCTCCGACAGGCGTTGCAGGTCGCGGCGGCGCTCGGCCAGCGTCTCGGTGGGCGAGACGTCGTCGAGGCGGGCGTTGACGGTGAGCACGTCCACGCCGACCCGGCCGAGCAGGGTGGGCAGCACCAGCGAGGAGGTGCCGCCCGCGCAGTCCACGACGACCTTCATGTCCCGGACGTCGCCGACGCCGACGTGGCGCAGCAGCTCGTGGGTGTAGTCCTCGATGGCGCGGGCGGGGTGCGCCAGCTCGGCGATCTCGCCGGGGAAGGCGCGGCGGAACTCCTGGCGGGAGAAGACCCGCTCCAGCTTGCGCTGCGCGCCGGGGGCGAGGTCGGCGCCGCGGCCGTCCATGATGACGATGTCCACGCTCTGCGGGTCGCCGGGCGTGGTGCGGAGCGCGATGCCGCCGGCCGCGCCCTCGCGGCCGGTGTGGAAGCGGGCCACCGGCAGCGGGGCCGCCTCCAGGTCCAGGACGTTGATCGCCCCGGCCGTCAGGGCGCCGTTGACGGCCCGCTTGAGGGCGCGGGCGGCGAGCGAGCAGTCGCGGGCGGTGACGACGTACTCGCCCTTCTTCAGGGTGGTGGCGTAGGCGCTGGCCAGGCGCACGCACAGCTCGGCGGTGATCTCGACGTTGACCAGGCCGCTGACCCCGCGCGGGCCGAACAGGCTGCGCTGGCCGCGCGACTCCCAGATGACGCTGGTGTTGACGACCGCGCCGGCCTCGATGGTCTTGAACGGGTAGACCTTGACGCCGCTGGAGACGTAGGCCTCGGACTCGATGACGCACTCGTCGCCGATGACCGCGTTCTCCTCGATGCGAGCCCCGGCCATGACGTCCGTACTCTTGCCGATCACGCAGCCGCGCAGGTGGGCGGCGGGGCCGAGGTAGACGTTGTCGTGCACGATCGCGCGGTGCAGGAAGGCGCCCTCGCGCACCACGACGTTGCTGCCGAGCACGGTGTACTCGCGCAGCTCGGCGCCCGCCTCGACCTTGGCGTAGTCGCCGATGAGCAAGGGGCCCTTCAGCACGGCGTCGGGGTCCACCGAGGCCGACTCGGCCACCCAGACGCCGGGTGAGAGCTCGAAGCCGCCGATGTCCAGGCCGACCTTGCCGGACAGGGCGTCGGCCTGGGCCTTGAGGTAGCTGTCGTGGGTGCCTACGTCCTCCCAGTAGCCGTCGGCGACGTAGCCGTAGATGGCGGCGCCGCGCTCCAGCAGGGCGGGGAAGACGTCGCCGGACCAGTCGACGGGCTCGCCGGGCGCGACGGCGTCGAGGACCTCGGGCTCCATGACGTAGACGCCGGTGTTGACGGTGTCGGAGAAGACCTGGCCCCAGGTGGGCTTCTCCAGGAAGCGCTGCACGCGGCCGCTCTCGTCGACGATGATGATCCCGAATTCGAGCGGGTTGGGAACGCGTTTCAGGCCGATGGTGATAAGCGCGGAATTTTCCCGATGAAATCGGATCATGTCGGATAAATCGATATCCGTCAGGGCGTCTCCGGAGATCACCAGGAAGCGGTCGTCGCGCAGCCGGTCGGCGGCGTTCTTGACGCTGCCGGCGGTGCCGAGCGGCACGTCCTCGGTGGCGTACTGCAGGTGCATGCCCAGCTCGTCGCCGTCGCCGAAGTAGTTGCGCACCAGCGCCGCGAGGAACTGCACCGTGACCACCGTCTCGGTGATGCCGTGCCGCTTGAGCAGGCGCAGGACGTGCTCCATGATCGGGCGGTTGACCACCGGGAGGAGGGGCTTGGGCTGGTTGGCGGTCATGGGTCGCAGCCGAGTGCCCTCCCCGCCCGCCATGACGACCGCCTTCACCCGTTCACTCCTTCTTGGCCGAGGTTACGAGCCGGCGCACCTGGATCACGTACAGCGCCCCCGCCCACCAGTACAGGCCCGTCCCCCAGAGGGCGAAGGCCCAGCCGACAATTCGGGCTATATCGGCATACCACCCGGAGTGGGAGGCAAGGAAGAGGAGGGGGAAGGCGTACATCAGGTTGAACATCGCGGCTTTGCCCAGGAAATGCACCTGAAGTGCCCGGTAGCCGTGCCTGCGGAGTACGGGGATGAAACTCGCGACGAAGAGTTCCCGCCCCAGGATGATCGCCACCAGCCACCACGGGATGACCCCGCGCAGCAGCAGCGCCAGGATCGTGGCGAAGACGTAGAGCTTGTCGGCCGCCGGGTCGATGAGCCGGCCGAGCCTGCTCGTCTGGTTGAAGGCGCGGGCGATCTTTCCGTCGAGCCAGTCGGTGAAACCGGCGAAGGCGAGCACCGCGATGGCCCACCCGTCCGCCTTCGGCCCGAGAACCAGCCACAGGAACACCGGCACGCCGAGAAGGCGCAGGAAGCTCAGCAGGTTGGGAACCGTCCAGATCCGGTTCTCGGCGGAAGTTTCGCTCACGCAGGAGACCCTACTGCGTGGAGCTCCTGCGCAGCGGGTCAGGCCCGGCCCGGCCTGAGCGGCCGCTCAGGTGCGCAGGAAGGAGTGGGTGCGGCCGATCCCGGCGAAGCCCAGCCGGGCGTAGAAGTCCTTCGGCCAGTCGCCGTCGTCGGCCACCAGGAAGATCAGCTCGGCGCCGGCCGCCTCGGCCAGCAGCGCGGTCATCAGGGCGCGGGCGTGGCCCCTGCCGCGGTGCTCCTCGGCGGTGAAGACGTTCTCGATCTGGGCGACGCCGCCGTGGACGTAGAGCTCGGCGCGGGCCGCGATCGCGCCGCCGGGCGTGCGCACGGCGCGGAAGGCGACCAGGTCGGCCCCGGCCGGACGGTTCTCGACGCGCCTGGCCAGCGTCTCGATCACGTCGTCGCCGGCGTCGGGCAGCGTGCGGCGCCAGTCGCGGCGCAGCACCTCCAGCAGCTCGTCCGCGGCCAGCGGCTCGGCCGCGGGCGGATCGGCGGGCGGATCGGCGGGCGGATCGGCGGGCAGGGCGCCGCGGAAGGCCATCACGAGGTTGACGTCGTGGGCGTAGCCGGCCTGGGCGAAGACCGGCGCGAACCGCTGGCCGAGGCGGTCGTCGTCGACCGTCACCAGCCGGTGGGCGCGGCCGGCCAGCGCCTCGTCGGCGGCCCGCAGCACCTCCCCGGGCTCGGCGGGCTCCCAGATCAGCAGGCAGTTGTCGTCGTGGGAGCCGGGGTAGCGCTCGTCGAGCACGGCCACCCCGCCGGGCACGGGCACCTCGCGCGGCGCCTTGCGGCGGGCGAAGCCGCGCATGAAGGCGAGCGCCCGCTCCAGGTCGGCCGCGGCGCTCTCGCGCCGGACGGCGGGCAGGTGCGCGAAGTCGTCCATCACGCGCGCCCCGGACGGCAGCGGGGACGGCAGCGGGGACGGCGGCAGGAACGACGGCGGGGACGGCTGCGGGGGTGCTCGTCAGGCGGCACCGCGGACCGCCTTGAGGAACGCCTCGATGAGGGCCGGGTCCTTGACGCCGGGCGCGGACTCCACGCCGCTGGAGACGTCGACCCCCCACGGGCCGGCGGCGGCGATCGCCTCGGCCACGTTGCCGGGCGCGAGGCCGCCGGCCAGCAGCCAGCGGCCCGAGGGCCGGCCGCGCACGGCCGCCCAGTCCCACGGCTGCCCGGAGCCGGCGTGCGGGGCGTCGACCAGGAGCAGGTCCTCGTCGTAGGCGCCGCAGCGCAGGTCGGCGGTGGAGTCGACGGCCCGCAGCAGGGTGACCCCGAGGTCCTTCAGCGCGACGAAGTCGGCGTGCGGGTGGCGGCCGTGGAGCTGCACGGCCCGCACCCCGGAGGCCAGCGCCGCGGCCCGGACCGTCTCTGGGTCCTCGCCGCGGAAGACGCCGACGGTCAGGACGTGCGCCGGCACCAGGGCGGCGAGCTCGGCGGCCCGCCCGGGGCTCACCCGGCGGGTGCTGCGGGTCATGACGAACCCGACGGCGTCGGCCCCGGCCTCGACGGCGGCGGCCACGTGGGCGGGCTCGCTCAGGCCGCAGATCTTGACGTACACACCGTAGACACTAGCGGCGCCGGGCGGCCGCCGGTGACCAGGACCAGACCAGCAGCGCGGCGATCAGCCCGAACAGCAGCACGCCGTTGGGGACGTGCGCCCCCAGGGCCTCCCAGGTGAAGTGCTGGGCCATGCCGACGATCAGCAGCGCCAGGCTGGCCAGGGCGGGCCAGCCCGCGCCGCGGCCCGGCCGCCACACGAGCACGGCGAGCACGAGCTGCACCAGGGCCACGAGGTGGACCACCATCCCGGCCATGACGTGGGTCTCGGCCAGCGGCTGCGACTGCACCGCCTGCCCGGCGAACGAGGCGGCCACCAGCAGCGCGGCGGCCTGGGCGATGATCGCCACGCGCAGCGCGTACAGCAGGCCGGCCGGGACCTGCCGGGTGGCTGCGGGGCTGCTCATGACCGCGGTTCTGTCCATGGTGGGAGAGGTCCTTTCCTGGATCGGTGAGTGACCTCGATGGTGGCCGCGCGCCGTGCCGGGCGTCGTCAGCCGCCGGGATGAGAGCCGGTCCGCCCCGGGGCGGAGCCGGTCACGGGCCGCGGCGGACAGGACGGAAGGAGGCGTCCACGAGGCCGGCGCGGTGCGCGACCACGGCGGCCTGGATGCGGTTGCGCAGCCCCAGCTTGTCCATGGCGGCGCCGATGTGGGTCTTGACCGTGGTGACGCCGACGTGCAGCTCCTCGGCGATCTCGGCGTTGGACAGGCCGGTGCCGACCAGCGCGAGCACCTCCAGCTCGCGCTCGGTGAGCCCGGCCGGCGGCGGCGCGGCGGCCTGCTCCTCGGCGGCGAGGAACCGCTCGACGACGCGGCGCAGCACCGACGGCGCGAGCAGCTGCTCCCCCGCCGCGGCCCGGCGCACGGCGTCGACCATGCGCTCCGGCTCGTCGTCCTTGACCAGGAACCCGACCGCCCCGGCGCGGAGGGCCGCGTAGACGTTGGCGTCCTCGGCGAACGTGGTGAGCACGACGATCCTGGCGCCCGGCCGGGCGGCCAGCACCCGCCTGATCGCCTCCAGGCCGTCCACGCGGGGCATGCGCAGGTCCATGAGGATCACGTCGGGCAGGTGCCGCTCGGCCAGGCGCACCGCCTCGGCGCCGTCCTCGGCCTCCCCCACGACCTCCATGTCGCCCGTGGCCTGCAGCAGCATGCGCACGCCCGCGCGGACGAGCGCCTGGTCGTCGGCCACCAGCACGCGGATCACGCGCCGCCCCGCGCGGGCAGGCTGGCGGCCAGCAGCCAGCCGCCCTCGCCGTCGGGGCCGGCGCTGAGGGTGCCGCCGAGCGCGCGCACCCGCTCGCGCATGCCGGCCAGGCCGCGGCCGGAGGAGGGCAGGCGTTCGATGGCGGTGGGCGGGCGGCCGTTGCGGATCTCCACCGACAGCCCCTCTCCTGCGGGGGCGACGGTGACGCGGACCCGGGTGCCTGGGCCGGCGTGTTTGAGCACGTTCGTGAGTCCTTCCTGGACGATGCGGGCCGCGCTGGCGCGGGCGGTGAGCGGGGCGTGGTCGGTGGCCGGGTCGAGGTCGAGGTCGACGACGAGCCCGGCGGCGGCCATGCGTTCGGCCGACTCGCGGACGACGTCGCCGGGGTCGGCCAGCAGGTGGGGCTCGCGCCCGGGCTCGCGCAGCAGGTCGAGCAGGTCGCGCAGGTCCTGGAGCACCTGGTGGCCGGTCTCACGGATGTCGGAGAGCGCGTCGGCGACGGGGCCGTCGGGGGCGGCGTAGCGGGCGGCGCCGGCCCGCAGCACCATGGCGCCGACGTGGTGGGCGACGATGTCGTGCACGTCGCGGGCGATGCGCTCGCGCTCGGCGAGCTGGTCGGCCCGCACCTGGGCGACGGCGGCGCGGGCCGCCTCCTCGGCGCGCCGCCGCTCGGCCGCGGCGGCGGCCTGCCGCATGCCGAGGTAGCGGCCGATCGCGATGGGCGTGGCGACCAGCGTCATGAGCACGCCGACGCGGAAGGGCGTGACCTCGGTGCCGTCGCCGACGACGGCGATGGCGGTCAGCAGGCAGCCGGCGAGGTAGGCGAGCACCGTCCAGGCCCAGGACTCCACCCGCATGGCGAACACGCCGACGGCGATCAGCGTGAGGATCACGCAGGTGTTGACGGCGTCGTTGAGATAGGTGTCGGCGCACACCAGCAGCACGGCCTGGCCCAGGAAGACCAGGCCGGGCAGTCGCCGGGCCACGCCCAGCGACAGGCCGCCGACCACGGCCAGCAGGCCGACCATCCAGACGGGCTGGCTGCCGGAGTGCCAGGTGGTCCAGGTGCTGAGCACGCTGATGGCGACGCCGGCGGCGGCCAGCAGCGCGTCGGGCGTGACGTCGCACTCCTCCAGCCGGCCGGCCGAGCTGCGCAGGTACGCGCCGAGCACGGCGGGAAAGACCGGCAGCAGGACGGAGTACATCCAGGTGTTGGCCGTGAACGCGATGCCGGGGTCGGCGATGTTGACCGCGGTCGCGGCGATGGTGACGGCCACCGTGACGGCGGTGGCGCGCCGCCCGGCGCGGAAGCCGGTCACGCCGAGCGCGACGCAGACGAGGATCTGCACCGTGTTGGAGGTGAACGAGCCGAGCTGGTCGGTGACGACGAGCAGCAGGGCGAGGTAGAGGGTGACGGGCACCGGCCGGTGCCGGACGAGGCCCATGGGCAGGCCCGCCAGCAGCCCCATCGGGATGTTCGCCGCCGCGGGGAGGAAGCGGGTGTCGCCCGCGTGGGCCGTGGTGACCAGGTCGAGTGCCACTCCCGAGACCGCCAGCAGGACATCCAGCGGCACACCGCGCCAACGCATGCACTCACGCTATCGGCCCAGCGTGGCGGGCTGCTCCTCCGGTCGGAGGAGGCCGCCTCCTCCTACTGGCCGCAGGTGCGTCCGGTGGGCGGAGCGGACAGAACGGATCTCGGCCCTAATTTCGACGCATGTCCCACGACACCGCACTTTTTCTCGGCCAGTTCCTGCGCTCCCCCGCCGTGATCGGAGCGGTCGCCCCCAGCTCGCGCCGGCTGGCCGCCGCCGTGTGCGCGCCGATCCCGGAGCGCGGCGAGCCCGTCGTCGTCGAGCTGGGACCGGGCACGGGGCCGTTCACCGCGGAGATCCAGCAGCGGCTGGCCGGGCGCGGCCACCACCTGGCGGTGGAGCTGAACGAGCCGATGGCGCGGCTGCTGGCCGGCCGGTACCCGGCCGTGGACGTGGCGCACGCGGACGCCTCGCGGCTCGGCGAGCTGCTGCGCGAGCGCGGGCTGCGGCAGGCGGACGTCGTGGTCAGCGGCCTGCCGTGGGCGGCCTTCCCCGACGGGTTGCAGCGGGACCTGCTGGGGGCGGTGACGGCGGCCATGGCTCAGGGCGCCGCGTTCACCACGTTCTCCTACATCCACGCCATCCCGCTCAGCTCGGCACGGCGCTTCCGCGCGCTGCTGGCGGAGCGGTTCGAGGAGGTCGTGCCGGGCCGCACCGTGTGGCGCAACGCTCCCCCGGCGTTCGTCTTCCACGCCCGCAGGCCGCGGGTGTGAGGTGCGGGGAGGGGGCGAGGGCGCACCCGTGACGGAGGAGGCTCTGGCTCAACCACCTCACGCCCAGGTGCGTCACCCGCGCATCGCCCGGGAGCCGATCGGCCCTGCCTGCCCATCTCCTCGCGGATCACGCTCGGGCCCCATGCGTGTCCGCGACGGGCGGGCCCGCCGGCAGGGTCGTACGGCGCCGTCCCGGCCCCGGCGGGCGGGTGCGCGGGGCGTCATCGCCTCGGCGGCCCGAGTCCCCCCGGTGGCCGCCTGCGCGTACACGAACCCCTCCTTCTCGTACCGCGCGCGGCAGGCTGCCGCGCCGGTCGCCATCTTCCCGGCCCGTCCGCGGGGCTGCGTTCTCGGCCTCGCCGGGCGGATCCGTGTCATGATCTGCGCCTACCCGGAGGGCGGGCAAGCACACGCGCCGGTTCAGCCGAACGCCGGAGGCCGCTTCTCGCGCAGCGCCCGGACGCCCTCGGCGACGTCGGGACCGGTGAAACCGAGGAACTCCATCGCCAGCGAGGCGTCGAAGGACGGCCCGGCCATCCGCAGCCAGTTGTTGAGCGCGTACTTGGTGAGCCGGATCGCCTCCTGCGCGCCGGCGGCCAGCCGGACGGCGACCTCCAGCGCCTTGTCGTGCACCTCGTCGTCGTCGACGCAGAGACTGACCAGCCCCATGCGCTCGGCCTGCTCGCCGGTGACCGGCTCGCACAGCAGCAGGTGGTACTTGGCCTTGGCCAGGCCGCACAGCAGCGGCCAGACGATGGCGGCGTGGTCGCCGGCCGCGACGCCGAGGCGGGTGTGGCCGTCGATGATGCGGGCGGTGCGGCCGGCGACGGAGACGTCGGCGAGCAGCGCCACCGCCAGCCCCGCGCCGACGGCCGGCCCCTGAATGGCCGAGACGACCGGCTTGGCGCAGTTGAGGACGTTGTAGACGATGTCGCGGGCCTCGGCGAACACCCGCAGCCGGGTGGCGTGGTCGGCCATCATCTCCTCGATCATCGACAGGTCGCCGCCCGCGGAGAACGCCCGGCCCTCGCCCCTGACCAGGATCGACCGCACGCTGTCGTCGCGGTCGGCGTCGCGCCAGATCTCGCCCAGCTCGCGGTGGGCGACGGCGTCGACGGCGTTGAGGCGGGCCGGCTCGCTGATCGTGACGCGCAGCACGCCGTCGGCGGGGCTGTCGAGACGCAGCTTCTCGTACTTGTCGTAATGGCCGTTCTTCAAGTCGTCTCCCTCACGGCGTCCCCCTCACAGGGCTTCCTTCAGGCGGGCGGCCAGGTAGTCGCGGGCCTCGGCGCCCTGGTCGAACAGGCCGGGCAGCGCGGTGAAGCCGTGCAGGGCGCCGTCCCAGCGGCGGCACTCGACCGGCACGCCGGCCTCCTCCAGGCGGCGGGCGTACGCCTCGCCCTCGTCGCGCACCACGTCGTACTCGGCGGTGACGACGGTGGCGGGCGGCAGGCCGGCGGCGTCGGGCAGCCGCAGCGGCGACAGGCGGGGGTCGGCGGGATCGGCGCCGGGAGCGTACGTGTCCAGCAGCCAGGCCAGCTCGGCGGCGGGCAGCGCGTACCCCTTGGCGTAGTCGCGGTGGCTGGGCAGCTCCATCGCGGCGTCGAGGACGGGGCAGGCGAGCGCCTGGTGGGCCAGGCGCAGGCCGGCGTCGCGCGCCTGCCAGGCGGCGACGGCCGCGAGGTTGCCGCCCGCGCCCTCGCCGGCCACGGCCACGCTGCCGTTGCTCTGGTAGAAGGCGGGCCGGGCGAAGATGTCGCGCACGACGGTCCAGGCGTCGTCGGCGGCGGCGGGGAACGGGTGCTCGGGCGCGAGCCGGTAGCCGGCCGACACCACCACCGCGCCGGTGCGCACGGCCAGGAAGCGGCCCATCGCGTCGGAGCGCTTGACCGAGCCCCGGACGAAGCCGCCGTCGTGGAAGTAGACCACGACCGGCAGCAGGGCGTCGCCCGGGTCGGCCCGGTAGATGCGGATCGGCACCTCTTCGGCCACCTCGTCCCGGACGAAGGGCAGCGTGGTCAGCGGGCCGCGGTGCAGCGCGTACCTGTCGGGGGCCGCGCGCATGCTCAGGATGTCAGCCGGCGTCATCGGACCCCTGGCCGAGCCGGGGCCGGCGCCCTCGTCGGACCCGGCGGTGGCGAGGAACTCCCGCGCCTGGGGGTGCAGCGGCATGATCGCAGCCTAGCGGGCCGCCTCCATGAACGCATCGAAGAGCCGCCCGTCCTCGCCGCGCTCGGGGTGCCACTGCACGCCGACGCCGAAGCGGTGGCCCTGCAGCTCGACGGCCTCGACGATCTGGTCCTCGGCCCAGGCCACGGCCAGCAGCCCGGTGCCGAGGCGGCGGACGGACTGGTGGTGCGGCGCGACCACCTCCACCCGGTCGCCGATCGCCTTGCCGAGCCTGCTGGTCACGCTGACCTGGATCGTGTGGGCGCCGGGCGCGGCGTGGCGGTCGCTGTCGAGCGCGGCGGGCAGCCACGGGATCAGGGTGCCGCCCTGGGCCACGTTCAGCACGTGCATGCCGCGGGCGACGGCGAGGACGGGCACGTCGGCGCGGACGGCGGCGCGCGCCAGGGCCAGCTCGAAGCGGTCGCGGTGGGGCTGCGGGCCGGGCACCCGGGCGTCCTGCTCGCCCTGGTACGACTCGGCGCCCAGCTCGACGCCGCCGGCCAGCACCAGGCCGTTCAGCCCCCGTACGTAGTCCTCGACGGCGTGCGGGCCGACGGGCGGCAGGACCACGGGGGCGCCGCCCGCCCGGACCACCGCCTTGGCGTAGGAGGGCGGCGACAGGACCGCCTCCCTGACCCAGTCGCCCCAGCGGGCGGCCTCGTAGTAGGCGGTGATGCCGATCAGCGGTCGGGACATGCGCTCTCTCCCGGGGGGCAGGGTGGAGTCGTGCCGCCGCCGGGCCCGTCCGCGCCGACGGCTTGACTGCCCATCATGGCCTAACGGCTTTCCGCTATGGCACCTCTCCGAAAGATCCCACCACATCGGACTTCGGCCGTTCGCCCTCTTCACCGGGGGTTGTCAGGTGACGGGCCGTATGCCCGCCCGTCAGTAGGCGGGCATACGGGCGGAGGTCTCCGAGATGATCTGGGCGAGGACGGGCACGGCGGCCGGCCGGGTGTCGACGAGCTCGTCCAGGCGGGCCCGCCACGCCCCTGCCTCGCCGTAGAACACCTCCTCGTCGGCCTGGAGCCGCAGCCGCGTCTCGCAGAGCTCGAGCTGGTACATGAGGCCGAGGTAGTGCCCGACCGCCTCGCTCAGCCACCAGTAGGCGTCCGTGGCGGCCGCGTACACGAAGGCCAGGGCGCCTTCCCAGGCCACTCGCCGGGGATGGAAGGCTGGCATGGCCGGATGGTACGCCCGATCCGGCAATTTCGCGAATATAACTTTTATTCACGTTAATTGCCGAAAAAAGAAATGCGAATGCGGCGAAATTCGCACCGTATTACGGCGAAACGGTGGTGACGGGTCAGGCGTGATGTAAGACTCCTTTCCGAGCGCGCGGGAGCCGGGGCTGGCCGCGCCGCTCACCACCCGGAGCCGTCAGGGAGGTGGAACGACGAGGACCGGAACACCGCTCCGGTCCGGCGAAGTGGGGTTGCGTACATGTCGTTGAATCCGCGCCTGGTCAAGGAGAGTTTCTCCGTCGTCGAGCCGCACGCAGAACGGGCCACCGCCTATTTCTACGGCCGGCTGTTCGCCGAGAGCCCGCATCTGCGGGCGATGTTCCCGCCCGCGATGGACGTCCAGCGCGACCGGCTGTTCAGCGCGCTGACCCGGATCGTCTGGAGCCTCGACAGCCCCGGCGGGCTGTCGGCGTACCTGGAGCAGCTCGGCAGGGACCACCGCAAGTACGGCGTGCTCGCCGAGCACTACACCGCCGTCGGCAACGCCCTGCTGGCCACGGTCCGCCGCTTCGCGGCCGACGTGTGGGACCACGAGATCGAGGCGGCCTGGGTGTCGGCCTACACCGCCGCCGCCAACCTGATGATCGGCGCGGCCGAGGCCGACGCCGGCGTCTCCCCCGCCTGGTGGCCGGCCGAGGTCGTCGGCCACGAGCGGCGCCACCGCGACATCGCCGTCCTCACGCTGCGGCCGGCGCAGCGGCTGCCGTACCTGCCGGGCCAGTACGTCAACGTGCAGACCGCGCGCTGGCCGCGGGTGTGGCGCACGTTCTCCATCGCCAACGCGCCCCGCCTGGACCACACCGTCCGGCTGCACGTGCGCTCGGTGCCCGGCGGATGGGTGTCCACCGCGCTGACCCGGCACACCGCCGTCGGCGACACGGTCATGCTGGGACCGGCCATGGGCACGATGACGCCGCGCGAGCACAGCGCGCGCGACCTGCTGTGCGTGGCGGGCGGCACCGGCCTCGCGCCGCTCAAGGCGATCGTCGAGCACGTCATCGCCTCCGGCCGGCGGCCCAACATCCACCTGCTGTACGGCGCCCGCACCGCCGACCAGCTCTACGACCTGCCCGACCTGCTGCGGATGGCCGCCGCGTTCCCGTGGCTGCGGGTGCTGCCCGTCGTCTCCGGAGACCCGTCCTGGGACGGGATGCGCGGCGAGCTGCCCGAGGTGACCCAGCGCTTCCACTCCTGGGCCGAGCACGACGTGTACGTGTGCGGCCCGTCCTCCATGGTCAACGACACCGTGCGCCGCCTGCAGGCGGGCGGCGTCCCCCTGGCGCGCATCCACCGCGACGTCGCGCACGGCGAGACCTGAGGCGCGCGTGGCCCGCCTGTCCGCATGTGGTCACGGCGAAGTCGCGGGGAAGGCTTGGCGCGGGCCGGGAACGGGCTTACCGTCCAGTTCCCGGGTCCTCCTGACGGACGGAGCGACCGGCTCGGGGAGAACCCGGGACCGGCACCCTTCGTCCCTCTGGAGGCAGGATGCGTCTCCGCCATGCCCTGAACCTGGCCGCCGCGGGCACCCTCGTACTCGCCGCCGCCTCGCTGTCCGCCTCCCTGCCCGCCCCGCCGGCCGGCGCCGAGGCGTTCGGCTACCAGAGCCTCAAGCCGTGGCAGCGGCGCCTGGCCTCGGGCGCGCTGACGGAGGCCCTGGCCGCGCCGGCCGCGGCCCGGCTCGCCCCGTCCGGCTTCCGGGCCTCCGCCCCCGGCTGCGCGGCGCGGCGCGGCGACAACGTCAAGGTCAACGTCAACTGCGCCAACGTCACCGACCCCGACCTGCAGGGGCGCTCCCAGGCGCAGAACGAGACGTGGATCGCGGCCGACCCGTACGACGCCCGCCGGGTCGTGGCCGCCTACAACGACTACCGGCGCGGCGACGGCACGTGCGGCGTGTCGTACTCGCGCGACGGCGGCGACGCCTGGGCCGACGCGACCGTGCCGAACCAGTTCACCCGCGGCACCGCCTTCGGCGGCGCGCCCCGCGAGTACTGGCAGGGCGGCGGCGACCCGTCCGTGGAGTGGGACAGCCGCGGCAACGTGTACCTGACCTGCCTGGCCTTCAACCGGGGCGCCGCGGTCAGCCCGAACCCCGACCAGTCCAGCGGCATCTACGTCTTCCGCTCCACCGGCACCGGCGGCGCGTCGTGGAACTTCACCGGCCGCCCGGTCGCCGAGCACGACGACACGGCGGGCGCCGGCGACTTCCTGCTGGACAAACCGCTCATGGCCGTCGACCACTACGTCTCCAGCCCGTACCGGGACCGGGTGTACGTGACGTGGACGACGTTCGCCGACGACGGCACCGCCTACATCTACGCCGCCCGCTCGCTCGACTACGGCGAGACGTTCGGCGCGCCCGTGCTGGTCAGCGGCGACACGGCGCTGTGCGCCGGCGGCTTCGGCATCCCGGCGCCGCAGGGCCGCTGCACGGTCAACCAGTTCTCGCAGCCGGCCGTGGGCCCCGACGGCGCGCTCTACGTCGTGTGGGCCAACTACAACACCGTCCCCACCGGCGCCGGCGACAACCACCTGCAGATGCTGGTCGCCAGGTCGGCCGACGGCGGGGCGAGCTTCTCGGCCCCGGTCAAGGCGGGCGACTTCTACGACCTGCCGGACTGCGCGACCTACCAGGGCGGCGCGGACCCCGGCCGCTCCTGCGTCCCCGAGAAGGGCGCGACGGCGAACTCCGTCTTCCGGGCCACCAACTACCCCTACATCAGCGTCAACCCGAGGAACGCCGCCCAGGTGACGGTCTCCTACGGCTCCTACGTCAACCGCAACTCGCGCGAGGCGACCGGCTGCGTCCCGGCCGGCTTCACCGGGCCGCTCGGCAACCCGCTCTACACCGGCGTCAAGGGCCCCTGCAACAACGACATCGTGGTGTCGGAGTCCGCGGACGGCGGCGCGAGCTTCGCCGGCGGCGCCACGGACGTGCGCGCCCTGCCGTCGGCCACCGACCGGCCCGCGCAGCGCACCACCGACCAGTTCTGGCACGGCGCGGCCTACACGCCGGCCGGCCGGTTCGTCGTGGGCTACTTCGACCGGCAGTACGGCGACGCGTCCGCGACCGGCTTCTCCGACGTGTCGCTGTCGGCGCGGACCGGCGCCGGGTACGCCACGCAGCGGGTGACCTCCTCCAGCATGCCGCCGCCCACCCAGTTCGGCGGCGTGTTCTACGGCGACTACATCCAGATCACCGCGGGCGCGGGCGGGGTGCTGCCGCTGTGGATGGACACCCGGCAGGCCGCGCTGTTCCTGTGCCCGGGCACCGGCGTCCCCGGCGTGCCGCCGCGCACCTGCACGGCGCCCGCGCCGCAGGCGGACCCGGCCAACGAGCAGGAGGTCTACACGGCGCGGCGGGCGGTGTCCTGATCGGGTGGTTGACAGGTGGCGCGGGACGGTGCCAAGTGGAAGGCGACGCCCCTAGGGAGGTCGCCGGTGCCCGTCCCCTTGCCCCTTCTCCTGGCCCTCCTCCTGGCCCTCGTCCCCTTCCGGCCCCTTCTGCCTCCCGCGTCCGCCTCGGCACCCGGCGCCGCGGACGTCCCGCTCACCGCGCTCGGCGCCGACCCGTACGTCAACGCCACCAGCAGGCACGCCACCCAGACCGGCCCCGACACCTACCAGTGGGGCGACACCGTCGTGACCGCCCAGCAGTCCGGCCGCTTCTTCGACGGCGGGGCCTCGGGCATCGCCTACGCCGTCTCCGGCGACGGCGGCCGCACCTGGGAGAGCGGCGCGCTGCCGGGGATCACCGTGTTCGGCGGGGGGCCGTACCAGCGGGTCAGCGACCCGTCCGTGGCCTACGACGCCTGGCACGGCGTCTGGCTGATCGCCTCCCTGGCGATCACCGACACCGGCGGGATCACCGGCGCGGCCGTGCTGGCCAGCCGTTCCGCCGACGGCGGCCGCACCTGGGACGCCCCCGTGCAGGTGGCCGTCCCGCCCCAGGAGGCGGGCCGGGACGCCGATCTCGACAAGCCGTGGATCGCCTGCGACGACACGCCCGCCAGCCCCTTCCACGGCCGCTGCCACGTCGCCTTCGCCGACCTCGCGGCGGACGGCGCGATCAGCATGGCGCGCTCCTCCGACGGCGGGCTGACCTGGACGGCGACCGGCACGCCGGCCTCCGGGACCGGCGCGCAGCCCGTGGTGCGCCCCGACGGGTCGGTCGTGGTGCCGTACCTGGGCCGCGACGGCGCGATCCGGGCGTTCCGCTCCCGCGACGGCGGGGCCACCTGGGGCGGCGACACGCTGGTCACGGCCGTGCAGCGGCACCTGGTCGCGGGCGGCGTACGGGCGCTGCCGCTGCCGTCGGCCGAGGCGGACGCCGCCGGCACCGTGTACGTGGCCTGGCACGACTGCCGCTTCCAGTACCTGTGCGGCGGCAACGACGTCGTGCTGGCCGCCTCCGCGGACGGCGGCCGGTGGGGGCCGGTCGTGCGGGTGACGTCCGACGCGGGCGACCACTTCGTTCCCGGGCTCGGCGTGGACCGGGCCTCCTCGGGCGGCACGGCCCGCCTGGCCGTCGCCTACTACCGCTACCCCGACGCCGCCTGCGCCGCCCCGGCCTGCCGCCTGACGGTCGCCTACACCTCCTCGGCGAACGGCGGGCGCACCTGGTCGCCGCCCTTGGAGCTGCGCGGGCCGATGGACCCGGCGTGGCTGCCGGGCACCGGGCAGGGGTGGACGGCGGGCGACTACATCTCCACCTCGGTCGTGCCCGGCGGCAACGCCTTCCCGGCCTTCGCCGCCGCCGTCGCCCCTCCGGCAGGCGTCTCCGACGTGCGGGGGCACGATGTGCGGGCTTATGACGTGCGGGCCTACACGGTCACGGGCGGCCTGCCGATCACCGGCGGCGGCCCCGCGACGCTCTCCCTGGAGGTCCCCGTCGCGACCGGCGAGCCCCCGCTCACCGGCCCCCTCCCCGTCCGCTGACCCTCGCCACGGGGTTCACGGCCGCCGGAACGCGGCGGCGGTCTCCTCGTCGGCCGGCCAGAACGTCTCGATCGCCAGCTCCGACACCGTGACGTCCAGCGGCGTCCCGAACGTCGCGATCGTGGTGAACATCGACAGCACCCGGTCACCGGCCGCGATCCGCAGCGGGATGAGGATGTCGGCCGGCCCGGGCACGTGCGCCACGTTGAGGTCGACGCCCGGGTAGACGTAGGAGGACAGCTCCTCGTACAGCTCGGCCAGGCGCCGGTCGCCCGACGTCTCGCCCTGCCGCCGGAGCTGGTGCAGCAGGTGGGCGCGCACCTCCGCCAGGTTGAGCAGCCGCCCGCCCATGGCCTGCGGGTGCAGCGACAGCCGCATCACGTTGACCGGCTCCCGCAGCAGCTCCCCGGGCACGCCCTCCATGAACATCCCCGCCGCCCCGTTGGCCGCCACCAGGTTCCAGGCCGCGTCCACCACGACGGCCGGGTACGGCTCGTGCCCGGCCAGGATGCGGTCGAGCGCCTGCCGCACGACCCCCATCTCGGGCGCCCGCACCTCCCGCTCCGGATAGACCGGCGCGAACCCGGCCGCCACCAGCAGCCGGTTGCGCTCCCGCAACGGCACCTCCAGCTCCTCGGCCAGCTTCATCACCATCTCACGGCTCGGCCGGGCCCGCCCGGTCTCCAGGAAGCTGACGTGCCGGGCCGACACGTCGGCCTCGATGGCGAGGTCGAGCTGGCTCACCCGCCGCCGCTGCCGCCACGACCGCAGCAGCTCACCGAAGGTCTCCTCATGTACGGCTACCGCTCCCATGCGGCAAAACCTACCGCTACGGGGGAAGCGTCACGATTACCCGCCAGGTAATGCGGAGCCGTCGCGCGGCCTCCCGCGTGCGTCAGGCGGACGGTGTCTTCTCGACGATCCTCCGTCGCGGAAGCTGACCCATGGGTCCGACGGCAACGGTGAAGCGGCCGGGGCCGAAGGTGACGTCGCCGGTCGGCCCGGGAGAGATGAGACTGTCGCCGGCCTGCAGGTCCGCCTCGAAGCCGGGCAGCTTCAGCCGGATGAGCGCCGGCAGGAGCATCGAGACGGTGAACAGCCCGACCAGCACAGGCGTCGTCACGGACACCATCACAGGCGTCACCTTGTCGGAGACGAAGAACATCACCCAGGTGGTGGCCAGGAGGACGAAGGACAGGGTGGCGACGGCCATCCCGCCCCAGAGGGCGGGCGCCGCCATCTTCATCTCCCGCTCGAGGATCTGGAGGCTGCGCTGGGCCTCGACGTGCCCCTGGTCGCGCTTCAGGCACTCGCGAAGATGATGCCTGGCACGACGCCGGTAGGCGAAGCGGCCACGCGCCTCTATCGCGAGCGATCCCATCTTGTGCTGGGCGACGCCGGCCACGAAGTGGGGATCCGCCTGCCGGTCGGGCGCGAGGCCGACCGAACGCTGCGCCTCGGCGTAGGCCTCCGCGTGGAGGTCGGGGTTCTGCTGCTTGTCCCCCTTCTGCACGAGGAGCCGGGCGAGCGCCAGATGTGTCCGCCACTTCTCCCTCAGCTCCTGGCACGCCAGGGCCTCCCGGAGGACCGCCTCCGCCTCGTTGTCGTTGCCCGCTCGTGCCAGAGTCTGCGCCAGCCCTATCGTGGCGGCGCCGGACCCGGCCTCGACGGCGAGCGCCTGGCGGAACTCGCGCTCCGCGTCGAGGAGGCGGTCATCGCCCAGCTGCAGGAACAGGTTGCCCAGCTCCGTGTGTGCGGCGGTGTCGTACCGGTCCCGCTCGACGGCGGCGCGCAACTGGGTCTCCGCCTCCTCGTAACGCGCCATCTGGACGTACAGAGCGCCCAGATCGGTGCGGCTGCCGTAATGCGGGTCGATCTCGAGCGCGGCTTTCAGGTGGGACTCCGCCGACGCCAGGCTGCCGTACTTGTGAGCGAGGATCCCCAGGCACACATGCGCGGCCGGCTCCTGCGGGCGGCGCCTGAGGATCTCGAAGACGAGGTCCTCGGCCTCCTGCCACGCCGGCCGGCGGTCCTGCCGGACGAGCGCCCATGCCAGGCCCAGCTCGTACTCGTCCTGGTCGGCCCGGCTGTCCACCGCCGCCCTGAAATGCTCCGCGGCTCTGACGTACCCGGCCTCGGCGAAGGCGACCCAGCCCAGGCCGTGCTGCGCTTCCGCACGTTCACGGCTGTTGACGGCGGAGGCCAGCAATTCCTGGAACCCTCGGCGGGCGTCGAGGAAGCGGCGCTCGTCGTGATGTATCCAGGCCAGTTCGGCTTTCAGCGCCCGGTTGCCCGGGCGGAGCGTGAGTGCCCGCAGGATCTCCCGCTCGGCCTCACGGGCCCGGCGCAGCGTGCGGAGCACGGCGGACCTGCCCGTATGCGCCTTGACATGGCCGGGGTCACGGTCCAGGACCGTCGCGAAGCAGGTCAGGGCCGCTTCGAAGGCACGCTGGTCATCATGCAGACAGGCGCGTTCGAGCTGGATGTCCAGATTCCCTGGGCGACGCCGCAGGGCTGCGCTCGCGGCCTGCGCGGCGTCGTCGAAGCGCCGGAGTCTGCGCAGTACCCAGATGTGCCATTCGAGCGCCTCGCTGTTGTACGGATCGCACTCCAGGGCCTTCCTGAAACTGGTCAGTGCCGCCGCGTCCTGGAGCTGGTCCAGGCGCAGGCGCCCGACGGCCACGTGGACGCCGGCGTCGCCCGGACGCCGGGTCAGCGCCTCGGCCGCGGCCTGTTCCGCCTGCTCGAAACGCTTCTCCCAGCGCAGGTGATCGATGCGGCTCTGCAGCGCCAGGGAATGGCGCGGGTCGATCTCCAAGGCTCGGTCGGCGAAGGCCAGAGCCTCTTCGAAGCGATCCTGGTCACTGCACACCTGCGCGCTGGTCATGTGGAGGTCGGGGTCGTCGGGACGGAGTTTCAGCGCCTCGGCCGCGGCCCGCTCCGCCTCGCCGAAACGCCGCCCCCAGCGCAGGAACCCGATCCGGCTCTGCAACGCGCGGGAGTAGCGGGGGCTGATGGCCAAGGCCCGCTCGACAAGGGCCAGCGCTTCGTCGTGCCGGTCCTGGTCGCTGAATGCGTGCGCCCCCGAGACGTAGATGTCGGGGTCGTCGGGACGAAGCCGGACCGCCTCGGTCAACGCCCGCTCCGCCTCAGCGAAACGCCGTCCCCAGCCGAGGAAGTCGATACGGCTGCGCAGCGCCCAGGGGTCCCGCGGGTCGAGCGCCAGCGCCCGCTCCGCCCACACCACCGCCTCGTCCTCCCGGTCCTGGTTGCTGAAGACCCAGGCGCCCGTCACCAGAAGGTCGGGATCATCCGGCCGTAGCGCCACCGCCTCGGCCAGCGCCCGCTCAGCCTCGCCGAGACGCCCATCCCAGGTGAGGAAGTGGATGCGGCTGCGCAGCGCCCAGGAGTCCCGCGGGTCGAGCGCCAGCGCCCGCTCGGCCCACACCACCGCCTCGTCCTCCCGGTCCTGGTCGCTGAAGACCCAGGCGCCGGTGACGTGCACGTCGGGGTCGTCAGGACGCAGCTCGGCCGCCTCGGCCGCGGCCCGCTCCGCCTCACCGAAACGGCGACGCTGCCGCAGGAAGTCGATGCGGCTGCGCAGCGCCGCGGAATGCCGCGGGTCGAGCGCCAGCGCGCGCTCGGCCCACACCACCGCCTCGTCCTCCCGATCCTGGTCGCTGAACACCCAGGCACCCGTCACATGCACGTCGGGGTCGTCAGGACGCAGCTCGGCCGCATCGGCCGCGGCCCGCTCCGCCTCGCCGAAACGCCGCTGCCGCCGCAGGAAGTCGATGCGGCTGCGCAGCGCCCAGGAATGCCGCGGGTCGAGCGCCAGCGCCCGCCCGAGCCGGGAGAACGCCTCGTCATGGAGATCCTGCGCGTTGGCCAGATACGCCGACCTCACGTGGAGGTCCGGATCGTCAGGACGCAGTTCGAGCGCCTCGGCCGCGGCTTGCTCCGCCTCGCCGGGACGCCGTCCCCAGCGGAGGAAGTCGATACGGCTGCGCAGCGCCCAGGGGTCCCGCGGGTCGAGCGCCAGCGCCCGCTCGGCCCACACCACCGCCTCGTCCTCCCGGTCCTGGTCGCTGAAGACCCAGGCACCCGCCATCAGAAGGCCGGGATGATCCGGGCGCAGCGCCACCGCCTCGGCCGCCGCCCGCTCCGCCTCGCCGAAACGGCGGCGCTGCCGCAGGAAGTCGATGCGGCTGCGCAGCGCCAGGGTATGCCGCGGGTCGAGCGCCAGCGCGCGCTCGGCCCACACCACCGCCTCGTCCTCCCGATCCTGGTCGTTGAAGACCCAGGCGCCGGTGACGTGCACGTCGGGGTCGTCAGGACGCAGCTCGGCCGCCTCCGCCGCGGCCCGCTCCGCCTCACCGAAACGCCGTGCCCAGCGGAGGAAGTCGATGCGGCTGCGCAGCGCCCAGGAGTCCCGCGGGTCGAGCGCCAGCGCCCGATCGGCCCACACCACCGCCTCGTCCTCCCGATCCTGATTGCTGAACACCCAGGCGCCGGTGACGTGCACGTCGGGGTCGTCAGGACGCAGCTCGGCCGCCTCCGCCGCGGCCCGCTCCGCCTCGCCGAAACGCCGGCGCTGCCGCAGGAAGTCGATACGGCTGCGCAGCGCCCAGGAATGCCGGGGATCGAGCGCCAGCGCCCGCTCCGCCCACACCACCGCCTCGTCCTCCCGGCCCTGGTCACTGAACAGCCAAGCGCCGGTGACGTGCACGTCGGGCTCGTCAGGACGCAGCTCGGCCGCCTCCGCCGCGGCCCGCTCCGCCTCACCGAAACGCCGCTGCCGCCGCAGGAAGTCGATACGGCTCTGCAAAGCGGAGCGGTGGCGCGGGTCGATCGCCAGGGCGCGCTCGGCACGGGAGAGCGCCTCGTCGTATCGATCCTGGTCGCTGAGGACCCAGGCGCCGGTGACGTGCACGTCGGGGTCGTCAGGACGCAGCTCGGCCGCCTCGGCCGCGGCCCGCTCCGCCTCATCGAAACGCCGCTGCCAGCGGAGGAAGTCGATGCGGCTGCGCAGCGCCCAGGAATGCCGCGGGTCGAGCGCCAGAGCGCGCTCCGCCCACACCACCGCCTCGTCCTCCCGATCCTGGCTGCTGAACACCCAGGCGCCGGTGACGTGCACGTCGGGATCGTCAGGACGCAGCTCGGCCGCCTCCGCCGCGGCCCGCTCCGCCTCACCGAAACGCCGTCCCCAGATCAGGAAGTCGACCCGGCTGCGCAGCGCCCAGGAATGCCGCGGGTCGAGCGCCAGAGCGCGCTCGGCCCACACGACCGCGTCGGCGTCGCGATATTGGTGGCTGCTTGTCCAGCCACGTTCGACCAGCAGAGCCGGGACTTTCGGGAACAGGTCGATCGCGCCCTCGATGCGGGCCGTCGCCGACTCGTGGCGGCGCGCCAGTCGCAGCGCCCTGGCCAGGTTGAGCCAGGCGGCGACCTGGTGCGGATCCATGCTCAGCACCTGTTCGAAACACGCGATGGCCTCGTCGCAGCGCTTCTCCATGAGGAGGACGCGGCCCCGTGCGCTCGTCAGGACGACCGGTTCCGCGAGCGGGCGGGGCGCGTCGTCCAGGCACGCGTGAGCCTCCGTCCATCGATGGAGACGCGCCAGTCCTGTGGCCTTCCAGCCAAGGGCCCGGCTGTTCCCGGGAGCGAGCGCCGCAGCCTCCTCGAACAGGGTCAGCGCCTCCACCGGGCGTGAGCTGTCCGCGTACAGCCTCCCGAGCGAGATGCGGATCGCATGACTGTGCGGGAAGCGCCTGGCCGCCTCTCGCCCCTTCTGCTCGGCCGCGGCGAAGTCGCGTCCGCGCGACAGAGCGGCCACGATCCACCCGGCTGGGCGGTCGTCCTGGGGGAAGCGCCGCTCCGCCTCCTCGAAGACCTGCCGCGCCTCCTCCTCACGACCGGAATCGAGCAGTACGCGGCCCAGCGCGATCCACGGGTCGGCGCTCTCAGGAGAGGCCGAGACGTACCGGCGGGCGGCGGTCTCCGCGAGAGTCCACTCACAGGATCGCCTGAGGACGTCGACAAGCCGGGCCGGCTCTGTCACGTCGCCGCCGCCGGCACGTTGTGGGACCACAGTCAAGCCAACCGCCTTCGAGCAGTGCCGCCTGGCCATCGCCGTACCAGCACACTACGAAGCGGTGGCGGGCACAAGAGAGCCGGTCGCCGCGGCTTTCAGATGACAGGAAGCCCGACAAGCGGGGGGCTTCGGACGTGCCGGGGCGAATCTCCCAGTCCTCGGAACTTGTCGGTGCCGCGTGGCACGATGGGCGCCACAGCGAACATGGGAGCGACACCATGAATGACGCAGTGCTCGCGATCGGCACCCGCAAGGGCCTGTTCCTCGCCCGCTCGCACGGCGGCGGGCCGTTCGAGGTCGAGCCCATCCAGTTCTCCACGGTCGCGGTCCCCTCCGTGGCCGTCGACACGCGGGGGCCCACCCCCCGGCTGCTGGCCGGCATCGAGTACGGCCACTTCGGCCCGTCCGTCATGTACAGCGACGACCTGGGCCGCACCTGGAGCGAGGCCGAGCGGCCGCCGATCGCCTTCCCGGAGAAGACCGAGGCCACGCTGACCCGGGTGTGGCAGCTCACGCCCTCCCCGTCGGAGCCCGGCGTGGTGTGGGCGGGGGTCGAGCCGGGCGCGTTGTTCCGCTCCGAGGACGGCGGGGTGACGTACGAGATGGTGGAGGGGTTGTGGGAGCACCCGCACCGGCCGCGCTGGGTGCCGGGCGGCGGCGGCCTGTGCCTGCACACCATCGTCTGCCACCCCACCGACCCCCGGGTGATGGGCGTGGCGATCTCCACGGGCGGCTTCTACCGCACCGCCGACGGCGGCCTGTCGTGGGAGGCCGCCAACCAGGGCATCCGCGCCCCGTTCCTGCCGGAGGGGCAGCAGTTCCCCGAGTTCGGGCAGTGCGTGCACAAGGTGGCGCGCGACGCCGGCCGTCCCGACCGGCTCTACCTGCAGCACCACTTCGGCGTCTACCGCAGCGACGACTTCGGCGGCAGCTGGCAGGAGATCGGCGCTTCGCTCCCGTCCGACTTCGGCTTCCCCGTCGCCGCCCACCCCACCCGGCCCGGCACGGTCTACGTGCTGCCGCTGCACGCCGACATGGACCGCACGCCGGTCGGCCACCGCTACCGCGTCCACCGCAGCGACGACGCGGGCGGCACCTGGCGGGCGTTCGACCAGGGCCTGCCGGAGGGGCCGGTGCACGCCACCGTGCTGCGCGACGCGATGAGCATGTCGGAGGCCGGGCTGTTCTTCGGCACCCGCGACGGGGAGGTCCACTTCTCCCGCGACGACGGCGAGAGCTGGACGCTGGTGGCGCGGCACCTGCCCGACGTCCTGACCGTGCGCGCGGCGGTGCTGTGACCCATGTCGAGATCCGTGACGATGGTCGTCTTCGTGCTGCCCAGCACGTTGCGGCGGTGGGTGAGCGGGCGGGCCGAGGTCAAGGTGTTCGCCGTGGGCGCCGACCACGACTCGCCGCCCACCCTGGGCTCGGCCCTGGACACGCTGCGCCGTACGCATCCGCTGCTGGAGGAGCGGCTGCGTGACGACTACGGGCGCATCCGCCGGCACATCAGCCTGTTCGTGTGCGGCGAGAACGCCCGGGGGCTGGGCGGCCTCGACTGCGCCCTGCCCCCGGGGGCGGAGGTCTACGTGATGCCCGCCCTCGCCTGAGCGGCGGGCCCCGTCTCCGTGCCCCGGCGGCGGGGGTCAGACCTTGCGCCAGCCCGGGACCCAGGCCCCGTCCTCGACGACGTAGTCGCCGAAGAGGGCGGGGGCCTCCTTGCGCATGAGCTCGCCGATGCGCTGGAACAGCAGGCGGATCTCCTCCTCCGCGCCGGCGGCGGTGCGGGCCTCGATCGTGTGCCGCAGCGTGCGCACGTTCGCCGTCCACACCAGCCCCGTCGCCAGGCCCTCCGGGGCGAACCGGCGCATGAACGAGGTGCGGTGCTTCTTCTCCGAGAACGGCACGCCCTCCTCGTCGAGCCCGAAGTGGCCGGCCATCCAGAGCTGGAACTGCTCAAGCTGCTCCAGCACGGCCGTGGCGCGCTTCATCAGCTCCTCGTCCGCCTGCGCCCACTCGGGGAACCAGAACGGCAGCTCGTCCAGGCGGACGAAGCGCAGCGACTCCTGCGAGATCGCCACCCCAGGACGGTGCCGGACGAGCTCGTGGGTGAGCACCCGGCTGACGTTGTGCAGCACGAAGCTGAAGCTGACGTGCTCCAGGACCGAGCCGTGCGCGCTGGCCAGGATGTTGCGCAGGTAGTCGTCCTGGTTCTCCCTGATGCGCACGACGTTCGGGTTGAGACCCGGCTCGAAGGAGCGGTAGCAGAGGCGGCCGGCGAACTCGGCCAGGTTCTGCGCGTCGAGGTCGCCGCGGTCGAGCCGCTCCAGCCAGCTCTCACCGCCGACCTCGGCCAGGTAGCGGGCCAGCTCGTCGTAGTCGAGCGACGGACGGGCCACGATGAAGACCTCGGGTTCGACACTGCGCATTTCTCTGGAGCCCCCGCTCGGTTGGGTACGTGGTGACGGCAGTCATGCATCCAACCAGGTGGGGGGCTGTTTGGGAAACGGGGCTCGTCAGAGGCGGTAGATGCGGCGGGCGTTGCCCGAGCCGATCATGTGGGCGATGCGGGCGGCGTCCGCGACGCTCCACTCGCCGTCGCGGACGCGGGCCGCCAGCGCGGCGCCGAGGGCGCGGCGGTAGTACAGCGCGCCCAGGAGGCAGCTCTCGGCCAGGCCGCGCGAGCCGGAGCTGAAGAGCTGCTTGTGGAAGGGGGCCAGCTCCAGCAGGTCCTCCATGACGCGGGCCGCGGCCGCGGCGCTGTGCGGCAGGGCCAGGCCGACGTCCACGTAGACGTGGGGGTGGACCGCGGCGAGGTAGGCGGCCTCGCGGTGGAAGGGGTAGCAGCCGAGCAGGATCAGCGGCAGGCCCAGGGGCTGGAGTGCGGTGATGAAGGCGCTCAGGCGGGCGGGGTCGGTGCGGTGGGGGGCGGGGGGCTCGGGGGGTGTGCTGAGGCCGTTGCGGAGCAGCTCGGACGCACTCACCCCGGCCCCTCTGCCCCCGCTCCCGACCCCACCGCTCCCACTCCCGGCCCCGGAGCCCCCATTTCCAGCCCCAGCGATCCCGCTCCCGGTCCCACCGCTCCCGCTCCCGGTCCTGGCGCTCCCGCTCACGATCCCAGCTCCACCGCTCACGATCCCGGCGCCTCCGCTCGCGGGCCCAGCCCCACCGCTCGCGGGCCCAGCCCCACCGCTCGCGGGCCCGGTGCCCCGGCTTCCGGCTCCGGCGCTCCCGTTCGCGGCGCCGGCGCTCCCGCTGCCGCTCCCGTTCGCGGCGCCGGCGCTCCCGCTGCCGCTCCCGTTCGCGGCGCCGGCGCTCCCGCTTTCGATCCCGCCGCTTCCGATCCCGCCGCTGCTCTCGCTCTCCCCGCCACGCTCGCGTACGCCGCGGCGCTCGCTGCCGGCTTCCTCACTCCCGCGCCCGCTCCCGCTCCCGCTGCTGTGGCCGCTCCTGCCGGCGGGGTCGCCGGTGGGCGCGTCCGGGGCTGCGTCACGGCCTGGGGCGCTCGTGCCTGGCTCCGCGTCCCAGCGGGGGCCGGCCATGCCGGGCTCGGCGTCGGCGCGGCTGCCGGGCCCGACGGTGTGCCCCTCGCCCACAGGGAAGCCGTTGAGGCGGGTGGGGCCAGGGAGGAACGCGTCGAAGCCGCCGCCCAGGCCGATCTCAGCGCCGAGGCCGGACGTGGGGCCGGCCGGGCGGGACGCCCGGGAGCCGCCCGGGCCCGCGCCGCTGCCGGTCGCGTACTCGTCCCTGACGGCAGGGCGGGGGGTGGGGGCGGTGGAGGTGGGGAAGCCGGTGTGGAACTGGAGGGGGAGGCCGCGTTCCCTGGCGACGTCCACGGCGCTCCACAGCAGGTGGCGCAGCAGCACCGGGTCGGTGAGCGGCTCCTTCGGCGCGGCCAGGCGGCGGTTGGCGGCGGCGATCACCGAGCCGCGGCTCGGCCGGGCCGGGTCGAAGTCGAGCCCGCACCGGGTCGCGATGACGGTCTTCAGCCCGACGGCACGGGCGGCGCGCGCCGCCAGCTCCTCGGCGAGCGTGTCCAGGTAGTCGACGGCGAGCGCGGAGGTCTCGGCGACGTCCTGCTCGATCTGCTCGATGCGGACCAGCTCGTCGGCGGCCGCGCCGCCGTGGCGGCCCATCTCGGCGGCCGACAGCAGGTCGAGGTCCTCGGGGCCGGTGTCGACGAGGAAGGCGACCACGCCGGCGGCGGCCAGCAGCCGCCGGTTGACCTCCGTGGCCCCGAGGTCGGTCCGGCGGGCCAGGTAGACGGCGGGCGGGGCATGCGGCTCCAGGTCGAGCAAGGGGGCGCACCAGCGCCGCAACGCCAGCCCGTACGGGGTGTCGAAGTGCGTGGTGCCGGGAGGCGCCGGAGCCCCGCCTTCGCTGATGAGCAGTTCGAACCGGGCCCGGGTGAGGTCGTCCCGCCGCACCCCGTGGCAGTGGTGGTCCACGAGCGGGGCCAGCAGCGCGTCACGCAGCGTGGCGGGCAGATCTACGGGGAGCATGCGGAGACTCTAGGGGAGCCCCGCACGCTCCCGCGCCGGTTTTTGCGAACGCGAGGAGTGCGGGAGACGGCGCGAGAACCCGCCCGCGTCCGGCGGCCACGGACGGACGGCCGAGCCGGCGGCCGGCGGCGGACGGGACGCCGCTACCAGCGGTCATCGCCCTTCCGGCCACCGGTGGCGAGCATCCACCGGCGGCACGAGCGAACGGGCGATCGGGCGGCCTCACAGCGGGGCCTCACGAGCCCCGGCCCTGCGGCGCCGCGTGGTGGCGGCGTCGCGTGGGCCGGGGCTCAGGGGAGGCGGCGGGGCGGGGTCAGCGGCGGCAGAGGCGCAGGACGTTCGCGATGATCTTGGCGCCGGCCCCGCCTTCCTGCGTCAGGATGGACTCCGGGTGGAACTGGACGGCGAAGCGGCGCCGTTCGGTGTCCTCGATGGCCATGACGTTGCCGTCGGGCGTGAGCGCGGTCGCGGTGAAGCCGACCACCCCCGGCTGCTTGGCGTGCAGCGAGTGGTAGCGGGCGGCGGTGAACTGCTCGGGCAGGCCGTCGAGCAGCGCGCTGTCGCCGAGCCGGCCGACCTGGCCGCGCTTGCCGTGCTCGGGGTAGCCGAGCAGTTCGAGGGTGCCCCCGGCGTGCTCGACCATGGCCTGCAGCCCCAGGCAGACGCCGAAGACCGGCAGGTCGCGGGCGTAGACCTGGTCGAGCAGGGCGGACATGCCGAAGTCGCTCGGCCAGCCGGGCCCGGGCGACAGGACGACGAGGTCGGGCGCGATGTCGTCGATCACGTGCACGGGAAAGCCGTGGCGCAGGGTCACGACGTCGGCGCCCTCCTGGCGGAAGTAGTCGGCCAGGGTGTTGACGAAGGAGTCCTCGTGGTCGACGAGCAGCACCTTCATGCCCTGCCCCGGCTGCGGCCTGGGCTCGGCGGCCGGGACGGAGCCGGGCGAGTTGACCGCGGCGAGCGCGCCGAGCAGGGCGCTGGCCTTGAGCTCGGTCTCGCGCTCCTCGGCCTCGGGGTCGGAGTCGAACAGCAGGGTCGCCCCGGCGCGCACGGTGGCCACGCCGTTCTTGATCTGGGCGGTGCGCAGGGTGAGGCCGGTGTTCATGGAGCCGTCGAAGCCGATGAAGCCGATGGCGCCGCCGTACCAGCGGCGGGTGGTGGCCTCGTGGTCCTCGATGAACTGCATGGCCCAGGTCTTGGGCGCGCCGGTGACGGTGACGGCCCACATGTGGGTGAGGAAGGCGTCGAGGGCGTCGAACTCGGGGCGCAGGCGGCCCTCGATGTGGTCGACGGTGTGGATGAGGCGGGAGTAGAGCTCGATCTGGCGGCGGCCGATGACCTTGACCGTGCCGGGGACGCAGATGCGCGACTTGTCGTTGCGGTCGACGTCGGTGCACATGGTCAGCTCCGACTCCTCCTTGACGCTGGACAGGAGGGTGCGGATGGCCTCGGCGTCCTCGACCGGGTTGCTGCCGCGCGCGATGGTGCCGGAGATGGGGCAGGTCTCGACGCGGTCGCCGCTGACCCGGACGTACATCTCGGGCGAGGCGCCGACCAGGTGCTCGCCCTGGCCGAGGCTGATGATGAACTCGTACGGGGCCGGGTTGCTGTGGCGCAGGCTCCGGTAGAAGGAGGCCGGGTCGGTGCAGGCGGCGTGGAAGACCTGGCCGGGCACGACCTCGAACAGGTCGCCGCGCTTGAACTTCTCCTTGGCGGCGGCGACGACCTTGGCGTACTCGCCCTTGACCGGGTCGGGCGGCAGCTCGCCGGGCTCGCGGAGCGGGGTGGCGGAGCCGGTGCGCTCCAGCCCGCGCGTGGTGGCGCCGTCGACGGTGAACTCGTAGCGGTACTCGACGCTGGTCTCGCGCTGGCGGTCGATGACGACGAGCCGGTCCGGCAGGTGGAGCACCAGGTCGCGCTGGTCGTCGGGGCGTACGAGCTGCTGCCTGATGGGCTCGAACTGGAAGGCCAGGTCGTAGCCGAAGGCGCCGTACAGGCCGAGGTGCGGGTCGTCGCCGCGGAAGGCGGCGATGACCTCGCGGATGGCGGTGAACACGGTGGGCCGGCGGCTGCGCAGCTCCTCGGGCAGCAGGTCCTCCGACTCGGGGACGTGCACCTCGACGCGGTCGGCGGTCGGCTCGGTGACCGGCTTGCCGGCGGCCAGCAGGCAGGAGGCGACGGCCGGCAGCACGACGCGGCCGCGTTCGTTGAGCGCGGTGGCCGCGATGGTGCGGCCTCGCGCGGTCAGCTCGAGGCACGGGTCCACGTAGCCGAAGGCCCATCGGCTGTAGCGGCCCGGGTAGTCCATGCCCGAGGAGAAGGCGCCGCCGCGGCGCTCTCCCAGGGCGGTCACGATCTCTTCGAGCGCCGCCTCGTCGACCTCGCGGGCCTCGCGCTCGACGCCGATCCCCCCGGCGGTGGTATATCCGCTCGTCTCCACTTGCTGCCCCTTACCACGTCACATGATCGAGCCCCGGGGGCGGACACGAGAAAGGCCGCCTTCCGGGGCGGCCGTCCGATGAGGAATGCGAAACTCGCGCCGCCTAGGAGCGGCGCCACCACTGGAGCTGAGCGCTGTTTCGCATGCCGACAGGTTAACCGTCCTATCAAGATCGCGCAACGCGACCCGCCGTGGACCATTTCCAATACAGAGCTGTACTGTATTCCTATTCGGCACGATCCCGAGGAGGACGTCGTCCATGCCCGAAACCCCGGCGGCCCCGCTGCCCGTCGAGCGGCCCAACCCCTTCGACCCGCCCGAGGGCCTGCGCGAGCGCGGCCCGCTGTCCCGCCTGGCCTACCCCGACGGCCACCTCGGCTGGCTGGTGACCGGCTGGGCCCTCGCCCGCCAGGTGCTGGCCGACCGGCGCTTCAGCGTCCGGCCCGAGCTGCGCCACCTGCCCGTCGGCCGGCCGGACGAGCCCGCCCCGCCCCCCGCGCCGCCCGGCGTGTTCCTGGTGGCCGACCCGCCCGAGCACACCCGCTACCGGCACCTGCTGACCGGCGAGTTCACGGTGCGGCGGATGCGGCTGCTGACGGAGCGGGTCGAGGAGATCACCCGGGAGCACCTGGACGCCATGGAGCGCAAGGGCCCGCCCGCCGACCTGGTGGAGACGTTCGCCGCGCCGGTCCCCGCAGTGGTGATCTGCGAGCTGCTGGGCGTCCCCGAGCAGGCCAGGCCGGGCTTCACCGCGCAGGCCGCCCGGCTGTCGCAGGCCGCCCTGCCGCAGGAGGAGAAGCTGGCCGCGTTCCTGGCGATCCAGGGGCAGCTCCGGGAGCTGGTGACGGCCAAGCGGGCGGCCCCGGCCGACGACCTGCTGAGCGGCCTGACCCGCGCCGGCCTGTCCGACGAGGAGCTGGCCAACATCGCCTTCATGCTGCTCGGCGCGGGACTCGACACCACCGCCAACGTGCTCGCCCTCGGGACGTTCGCGCTGCTGACGCACCCGGGCGCGCAGGACGCGCTGCGCGCGGGCCCGGAGCGGGCCGGGCGGGCCGTGGAGGAGCTGCTGCGCTACCTCGGCATCATCCCGTTCCTGGTGCGCACCGCGCTGGAGGACGTGGAGCTGGGCGGCGAGGTCGTCCGGGCGGGTGAGACGGTCACGATCTCGCTGCCGGCCGCCGGCCGCGACCCCGGCCGCTTCCCCTCCCCCGACGTCCTGGACGTGGACCGCGACGCCACCGGCCACCTCGGCTTCGGCCACGGCGTGCACCAGTGCCTCGGCCAGCAGCTCGCCCGGGTCGAGCTGCGGGCGGCGCTGCCCGCGCTGTTCGCCCGTTTCCCGTCGCTGCGCCTGGCCGCCGCCCCCGGCGAGGTGCCGCTGCGCACCGAGACCGCCATCCACGGCCTGCACAGCCTGCCGGTCACCTGGGACGAGAAGCCGTGAGGGGTCAATAGACTCATGCCCGGAGGACGCGACAGGCATGACGACGAGAGCGCCGCGCCCGGCCGGCGCGCCGGGCGACGCGGGCAGCGCACAGGACGGCGCACAGGACGGCGCGCGAGGCAGGGCGGGGCGGCCGCGCAGCCAGGAGGCCGACCTGGCCATCCTGGCCGCGGCGCTGGACCTGCTGATCGAGGTGGGCGCCGAGCAGACCAGCATCGAGCAGGTCGCCCGGCGGGCCGGCGTCACCCGGGCGACGGTCTACCGCCGCTATGCGGGCAAGACCGAGCTGCTGGTGCGCGCCCTGGAGTGGGCCAACCACGACCACGACCCGTCCTTCACCGGCTGGCGCGACCTCGGCCACATGGTCGGCGACTGGGCGGCGTACCTGGAGGAGCCGCGCCACCGCCGGCTGCTGCGCCGCCTGTACGCCGCCCGCGACGACTACCCGGCGCTCGGCGCGGCCTACCGCGCGGTCAACGGCGGCCGCCGCCGGGCGATGGTGCGCGCGACGCTGGCCCGCGCCCGCGACCTCGGCCGGCTGCCCGCCGCGACCGACCTCGACGTGGTGGAGGAGGCGCTGACGGCGGCGGTGCTCAACCACGTCGGCATGCACGACGACGACGAGAGCGCCGCCGAGATCAAGGCGTATTTCCTGGCCCTTCTGCGGGCGCTGGGTTATGACCCGGCCGGAACGCCGGAGGCTCCCCAGGGGTCGTGATAGGGCCTGCTAGGGGTCGTGACAAAGCGGGGTCAGAGGATCTAGCTTGGGCGTTCATGGAGCGGCCCTTGGCGTGGCGGTCGGTCACGGTGATCGCGGTCCTGCTGTTCGGGGCGCTGCTGGCGCTGAGCCCCTGGTACGGCTACCACCGCGACGAGCTGTACTTCCGCGTGCTGTCGGAGCACCCCGCCTGGGGCTACGTGGACCAGCCGCCGCTGACGCCGCTGCTGGCCGGGGCCGGCGTCGGCCTGTTCGGCGACACGGTGACCGGCATCCGGGTGTTCCCCGCCCTGGCCGTGGCGGTCCTGGTCTGGCTGGTGGCGCTCATCACGCGCGAGCTGGACGGCGGCCGGCTGGCCCAGGCGGTGGCGGCGGCGGGCACGGCGACGGGGGCGTACACGCTGATCGCCGGGCACACGCTGCTGACGCTCAGCTTCGACCTGCCGCTGTGGGCGGCGGCGATCCTGTTCCTGCTGAAGGCGCTGCTGCGCGAGCAGGAGCCGCGCTGGTGGCTGGCCGCGGGCGCGGTCATCGGCCTGGCCACCTACAACAAGCACCTCATCGCGCTGCTGGTGCTCGGGCTGGCCGCCGGGCTGCTGCTCGCCGGGCCGCGCCGGGCGCTGCGCAGCCCGTGGCTGTGGGCGGGGGCGGCGCTGGCGCTCGCGCTCGCCGTGCCGAACCTCCTCTACCAGGTGACCAACGACTGGCCGCAGCTCAAGATGGCGGCGGCGCTCAGCGCGGACAAGGGCGCGGAGCTGCGGGTGCTGTTCGTGCCGATGCAGCTCACGCTGTTCGGGCCGGCGGTGTCGGTGATCGCGGTGTTCGGGTTCGTGCGGCTGTGGCGCGACCGGCGGGTGCGGGCGCTGGCGGTGGCCTACCCGGTGGCGGCGGCGCTGACGCTGCTCAGCGGGGGCCGCTTCGACTACACGGGGGGGCTGATCCTGCTGCTGTTCGCCGCCGGGTGCGTCACGGTGGGCGCGGCGGCCCGGCGGGCGCGGTGGTGGGCGGTGGCGGGGCTCGCGGCGAGCGGGCTGTGCTCGGCGGTGCTGGCGCTGCCGCTGGTGCCGGTGGCGGACCTGGCGGCGACGCCGGTGCCGGGCCTGAACGAGGTCGCGCGCGAGTCCGTCGGCTGGCCGGCGTTCGTGGCGGCCGTGCAGGAGGCGCGGCGCGCGATCCCGCCGGCCGAGCAGGCGACGGCGGTGGTGTTCACCGGCAGCTACGGCGAGCACGGCGCGCTGGTGCGGGCCGGGGTGCCGCGCGTGTACTCGGGGCACAACCAGCTCTGGCTGTACGGCCCGCCGCCGGACACCGGCACCACGGCGGTCCTGGTCAACGTGGGGCCGCGGGCGCGCGCCCAGTTCGGCTCGTGCGAGCAGCGGGCCACCGTCGACAACGGCGCCGGTCTGGAGAACGAGGAGCAGGGCCTCGGTGTGTGGCTGTGCCGCGGGCTGCGTACTCCCTGGTCGGTGAGCTGGCCGCGCTGGCGGCATTTCAGCTGACCGAAAAGGTTTCTCTCCGTCACGTCACGGTTTACCGCAAGCCTTGCTTTCCCGACATGCGCGCTTCACTCTTCTCGACAGAGGCGGAAAGATCACTTCTCCCCCCGACGCCGTGAAGGAGAGCGTGTGCTCATCACCCCCCGCCGGCGGGCGGCCCTCGCCGGGCTCGTCACCGCCGCCCTGTTAGCCAGTCAGGCCGCTCCGCAGGCCGTGGCGCAGGCCGCACCTGACCCCGGCAAGATCGACAGCGCTGTCCAGGCGACGCTGGAGCAGGACGGCAAGGCCACCTTCTGGGTCCGGATGAAGGGCGCGGCCGACCTGAGCGGCGCCCGCCGGGCCGCCACCAAGCAGGCCAAGGCCGAGCTGGTCCTGGAGGCCAAGACCGAGCGCGCCGACAGCTCCCAGCAGGGCCTGCGCAAGCTGCTGGACGCCCGCGCCGCCGACTACACCTCGTACTGGATCGTCAACGCGGTGCGGGTGACCGCCGACGAGAAGCTCGCCACCGAGATCGCCAAGCTGCCCGAGGTCGAGGCCATCTCGCCGGTCCGCACGCTCAGCCTGCCGAAGCCGGTGCAGGGCAGGGCCGAGGCTCGGGTGAACGCGGTCGAGTGGAACATCGACCGGATCGGCGCGCCGCGCGTGTGGAGCGAGACGGGCGACCGGGGCGAGGGCATCGTGGTCGCCACGATCGACTCCGGCGCCCAGTTCGACCATCCCGAGCTGGCCGCGAGCTACCGGGGCAGGAACCCGGACGGCACGGTGACGCACGACTACAACTGGTTCGACCCGGCCCGGGTCTGCCCGACGTCGGCGCCGTGCGACAACAACGGGCACGGCACCCACGTGATGGGCACCATGGTCGGCGCGAACGGCATCGGCGTCGCCCCCGGCGCCCGCTGGATCGCCGCCAAGGGCTGCGAGCTGAACACCTGCACCGACGCGTCCCTGCTGGCGGCCGGGCAGTGGATCCTGGCGCCCACGGACCTGTCGGGCGGCAACCCGCGCCCGGACCTCGCGCCCGACATCGTCAACAACTCCTGGGGCGGCGACGGGTTCGACCCCTGGTACAAGGAGACCGTCGAGGCGTGGGTGGCGGCCGGCATCTTCCCGGCCTTCGCCAACGGCAACGAGGGCCCGGCCTGCGACACCTCCGGCTCCCCCGGCCAGTACGCCATCAGCTACAGCGCGGGCGGCTTCGACGTCGGCAACGCCCTGTACGCCCGCTCCAGCAAGGGCGAGGGCGAGGGCGGCGAGACCAAGCCGAACATCGCCGCGCCCGGCGTCAACGTGCGCTCCTCCGTCCCCGGCGGCGGCTACGACAGCTACACCGGCACCTCGATGGCCTCGCCGCACGTGGCGGCCACGGTGGCGCTGATCTGGTCGGCGGCGCCGGCGTTGCAGGGCGACGTGGCGGCCACCCGCCCGCTGCTGGACTCCACCGCCGTGGACGTGGACGACACGAGCTGCGGCGGCACCGCGGCCGACAACAACGTGTGGGGCGAGGGCCGGCTCGACGCCTACGCCGCCGTCCGCGCCGCCCCCACGGGCGGGACCGGCGACCTGAGCGGCACGGTCACCTCCGGCGGCGCGCCGCTGGCCGGGGTCACGGTCACCGTGGCGGGCGCGGTGCGCCGCACGGTGACCACGGGCGCGGACGGCGCGTACGCCGTCCCGCGCCTGCCGGCCGGCGACTACGAGATCACCGCCGTGAAGTTCGGCTACGACACCGCGACCGTGCCGGTGACGATCACCGCCGGGCAGGCCGCGACCGCCGCCGTGCCGATGACGCGCAAGGCCACGGGCACGGTGTCCGGCACGGTCACCACGGCCGGCACGCCCGAGGCGGGCGCGACCGTCGCCGCCACGGGGACGCCGGTCAGCGCCGTCACCGACGCGGCCGGCCGCTACAGCCTCACCCTGCCCGCGGGCGGCTACGAGCTGACCGTCACCCCGGCCTCCCGCTGCTCCAGCCCGGCGTCCGCCGAGATCACCGTGTCCGGGGACGTGACGAAGGACGTCGAGCTGCCGCTGCGCGGCGACGGGTTCGGCTACACCTGCCGGGCCGGCGCGCAGCCGTTCCCGGCCGGGACCGAGAAGCTGGCGCTGACCGGCGACGACGAGGCCGTGCAGGTGACGCTGCCGTTCCCGGTGCCGTTCTACGGCGCGGGCCAGGGCAAGGCGTGGATCGCCACGAACGGCTTCCTCACCTTCGCCCCCGACCGGGTGGTCACCGCGAGCAACGGCCGGCTGCCCACCTCCGGCACGCCGAACAACGCGGTGTACCCGTACTGGGACGACCTGGTCGTGGACGCGCAGGCCGGCGTGTACACGGCGGTGACCGGCACGGCCCCGCACCGGCAGTTCGTGGTGGAGTGGCGCAACGTGGGCTTCTACAACGACGCGGCGCAGCGGATCTCGTTCGCGGCGCTGCTGGGCGAGGACGGCTCGATCGCCTTCCGCTACCGGGACCTCGGCAGCGAGCGGGCCCGCGGCACCAGCGCCACGACCGGCATCGAGAACGCGACCGGCACCGACGCGCTGCTGTACTCCTACGAGGAGGCGGCGCTGGCCTCCGGGCAGGGCGTGACGTTCGCCGCGAGCCGGCACGGCCTGGTCACCGGCGCGGTCACCGACGCCAACGACGGCGACCCGATCGCGGGCGCGACCGTCAAGGTGGGCGACGTGGCGACGTTCACCACCGGCGCGGACGGCTCCTTCTACGGCCAGGTGCTGGCCGGCGACTACGACGTGGTGGTCGCCAAGGAGCACTACGGCACCTTCACCCAGGCCGTCTCGATCGCGCCGGGCTCGGTGACGCGGATCGACACCGAGCTGGTCACCGGGCGGGTGAGCGCGTCGGCGGCGGAGCTGACCGTGGTCATGCCGGCCGACGCCACCCGCACCCGGACGCTGACGATCACGAACCTGGGGGCGCCGACGCCGTACACGGCGACCGGCGAGACGTGGGCGGCGGTGACGCCCGCCGCCGGCGACCTGGCCACCGGGCAGCAGGCGACGCTGAAGGTGGCGGTGTCCAGCGCCGGGGTCGCGCCGGGCACGACGCGCGCGGGGCGGATCCTGGTCAGGTCGGCCAGCGGGCGGCAGCCGACCATCGAGGTGAAGGTGACGGTCGTGGTGCCCAAGCTGCAGGTGGCGATCGACGCGGGCGGCACCAGGGCCGCGACCGACGCCGCCGGTGACTCCTGGACGCCGGACCGCAAGTACGCCCAGGGTTCCTACGGCTGGGTCGGCACCGTGAACCGCACGGCGAGCACGTCCAGGACCATCGCCGGCACCGACGACCAGGCGCTGTTCAGGACCGCCCGCGAGGGCATGCTGGAGTACCGCTTCGACGGGGTGCCGGCCGGGACGTACACGGTGGAGCTGGACTTCGCCGAGGTGCGGAACACGCAGATGGGCAAGCGCGTGTTCGACGTGCTCGTCGAGGGGCAGCTCGCGATCCCGGCGCTGGACCTGGCGCTGGAGGCGGGCACGTACACGGCCGTGGCCAGGCAGTACACGGTCCGGGTGAGCGACGGGCAGCTCAACGTGCGCTTCGCCGTCCGGCAGGGGTCGCCGGTCGTGAACGCGATCCGGATCTCCGAGCGGCCGGACCGCGCGGCGCCGTGACGGTCGCGTCCCCGGGCGGGTCCCTGAGTGGCCCTGCCCGGGGCTACCGCGGCCGGGCCGGCACATGTTACTGGTAGGTACATGAGACGTGTCCGGCTCCAGCGCGACCTCCCGGTGCCGATGCCCGACGGAGTGCGGCTGCTGGCCGACCACTACGCCCCGGCGGGGGCGCGGCGGGCGCCCGTCGTCCTGATCCGCTCCCCGTACGGGCGGCGCGGCCTGTTCGGGCTGCTGTACGGCCGGGGGTTCGCCCGGCAGGGCTTCCACGTCGTCATCCAGAGCTGCCGGGGCGGCTTCGGCTCCGGCGGCACCCTGGACCCGCTCGGCGACGAGCACGAGGACGGCCTGGCCACCGTCGCCTGGCTGCGCGCGCAGCCCTGGTACGGCGGCTCGTTCGCCATGTTCGGCCCCTCCTACCTCGGCTACACGCAGTGGGCCGTCGCCCCCTACGCCGGGCCGGACCTGAAGGCCATGGCGACCCAGATCACCGCCTCCCAGTTCCGCGACGCCGCCTACGTGGGCGGCGCGTTCGCGCTGGAGTCGGCGCTGAGCTGGACGACGCTGACCGATGGCATGTCGCGCCGCTTCGGCGGGGCGGCGGTGCTGACCGCGCCGCGCCTGACCCGCCGGGCGGTGCTGTCGGGGCGGCCGGTGCACGAGCTGGACCTGCTGTCGGCGGGCCGGCCGCTGCCGTTCTTCCGGGACCTGGTGACGCACCACGCCGACCCGGCGGTGCCGTACTGGGACAAGCGGGACTTCTCGCCGAAGGTGGGCGAGGTGGACGCGGCCGTCACCATGCTGGGCGGCTGGTACGACGTGTTCCTGCCGTGGCAGCTCCAGGACTACGCGGCGATGCGCCGGGCGGGCCGCCGCCCGCACCTGACGATCGGCCCCTGGTACCACATCGACGCCCGGCACGCCCGCCCCACCATGGCCGAGGCGTCGGCCTGGTTCCGCGCGCACCTCATGGGCGACCCGTCGCGGCTGCGGCCGGACCCGGTGCGCGTGTACGTGACGGGGGCGGAGGAGTGGCGCGACTACCCCGACTGGCCGGTGCCGGGCGTGCGCGAGCAGCGCTGGCACCTGCAGCACGGCTTCGGGCTCGGCGTGGACGGCCCGCTGGAGTCCGGCCCCGACCGCTTCCGCTACGACCCGGCCCGCCCGACGCCGGTGATCGGCGGCCCGACGCTGCTCGGCGACTCCCGGCCGCGCGACCAGCGCAGGCTGGAGGAGCGCCGCGACGTGCTGGTCTACAGCTCGCCCGCGCTGGAGGCGGGCGTGGAGATGATCGGCCCCGTGCGCGCCGATTTGTTCGTGCGCTCCAGCACGCCGTACGTTGACGTCGTGGTGCGGGTCTGCGACGTGGCGCCGGACGGGCGCTCGCTGAACGTGTGCGAGGGCGTGCGCCGGCTCGGTCCGGCGCCGGAGGGCGTGCGGCGGGTCCAGGTGGACCTGTGGCCGATGGCGCACCGCTTCCGGCGCGGCCACCGGGTCCGGGTGCACGTGGCGGCCGGGGCGTACCCGACGATCGCCCGCAACCCGGGCACCGGTCATCCCCTCGCGCACGGCGGGCCGATGGTGCCCGCCGAGGTCGAGGTGTTCCACTCCCCCGGGCTGCCGTCGGCCGTGGTGCTGCCGCTGTGCGCGCCGCGCGGCTGATGTCGCTGGTCCTGCTGCTGCAGGGCCGGGGCGGGATGACGGCGGCCGAGCTGGCCAAGGAGCTGGAGGTCTCCGAGCGCACCGTGCACCGCGACGTGCTCGCGCTGGCCGAGGCCGGCGTGCCGGTCTACGCCGACCGGGGGCGCGGCGGCGGCTACCGGCTGCTGGACGGCTACCGCACCCGGCTGACCGGCCTGGACCGGGCCGAGGCCGAGGCGCTGTTCCTGTCCGGCGTGCCGGCCGCGCTGCGCGAGATGGGCCTGCAGGACGTCGCGGCCACGGCCCGGCTGAAGGCCGCGGCCGCCCTGTCCCCCGGGCTGCGCGACGCCCCGGCGACCGCCGCGCAACGCTTCCACCTGGACGCGCCCGGCTGGTTCGCCGTCGGCGACCCGCCGCCGGCCGCCCTCGCGCCGCTGGCCAGGGCGGTGTGGAACGACCGGCGGGTGCGGGCCGTGTACAAGGACCGGCCGCGCGCGCTGGAGCCGTACGGGCTGGTACTCAAGGCCGGCGCCTGGTACCTGGCGGCGCGGCTCGGCGGCCGGTTCCTGATCTTCCGGGTGCACCGGTTCGGCGAGGTGGACGTGCTGCCCGAGACCTTCGAGCGCGACCCCGGCTTCGACCTGGCCGGGTTCTGGGCGGCGCAGTCGGCCGAGTTCAGCCGCTCGCTGCTGCGCGAGGAGATCACGCTGCGGCTCAGCGAGCGCGGCCGGCGCCTGCTGCGGCACGTCGCCGACCCGGCCGCGCTGGCCGGCGCGCTCGCCTCGCTGCGGCCGGACGGGACGGTGCGCCTCGCGGTCGAGTCGCTGGAGGTGGCCTTCTCCCAGGTGCTGCGGTTCGGGCCGGAGGCGGAGGTGCTGGAGCCGCCGGAGCTGCGGGCGATGGTCGCCGCGGCCGCCGCCCGCACCGCCGCCCTGTACGCCGCCCCGTACGAGGGTCAGCGGTAGGCCGCCGGGTCGCCCTCCCCTCCCGTCTCGACGACCTCGGTGATGAAGCGCCACACCTGGGGGCGGCTGCCGTCCACGTCGGTGAAGCCGTACGCCTCGGCCAGCTCGCCGCTCGTCAGCGACCGGCCCGACCAGCGGCTCCGGTCCGGGTCGGCGGCGAGCGCGGCGACGGCCCGGCCCGCGTAGGCGGGCGTCTCCGACACCAGCCAGGCGGGGTCGGCCTTGGCCTCGCGCCAGGTGTCCTCGGTGACGCCGAAGCCGTCCAGCATGGCCTCCGAGCGCAGGAAGCCCGGCGTGATCGCCACCGCCGTGCCGCCGTGCGGGCGCAGCTCCTTCGACCAGGCGAACGCGAGCCGGTTCACCGACATCTTGGCCAGGTCGTAGTAGACGTTCTCCCGGTAGCGGGTCTGGTTGAACTCCCAGGTGCCGTCGGTGACCTCGACGGCCAGCCCGCCCTCGTTCCTGATGAGCAGCGGCAGCAGGAACCTGCTGGTGATGATGTGGGTGTCGACCGCGAGGCGCAGCAGCCGCAGCCCCTTGTCCAGGTCGTGCTTCCAGACCGGGGTGTCCCACGACCACAGGTGGTCGCTCCCCCACACGTCGTTGACCAGCACGTCGAGCCGGCCCTGCTCGCGGTCCACGCGCTCGGCGAGCGCGGCCACCTCGCCGGGTTCGAGGTGGTCGGCGCGGACCGGGATGCCGGTGCCGCCGGCCGCCGTCACCAGCTCGGCGGTCTCCTCGATGGTCTCCGGCCGGTCGATCTCCGAGCGCCGCTCCCGGGTGCTGCGGCCGGTGCAGTAGACGGTCGCGCCGATCTCGCCCAGGGCCACCGCGATGCCCCGTCCCGTCCCGCGGGTCGCTCCCGCAACCAAAGCAATCATGACGACGATGCTGGCCGCGAAAGAGGACACCTCATGTCATGTTTTATGCCGCGCCCCTGTGATAAGTACGGAGTTACCATGAACAGCGAATTCGAGCTCCGCGGCGTCAACCACGTCGCGCTGGTCTGCTCGGACATGAAGCAGACGGTCGACTTCTACTCCGGCGTGCTGGGCATGCCGCTGATCAAGACCATCGAGCTGCCGATGGGCTGGGGCCAGCACTTCTTCTTCGACTGCGGCGGCGGGAACGCCCTGGCCTTCTTCTGGTTCCCCGACGCGCCCGAGGGCGTGCCCGGCGTGTCCGCGCCGCGCAACCTGCCCGACCGGGGCGAGCTGCTGTCGGCCGTCGGCTCCATGAACCACATCGCCTTCGACGTGCCGCCGGAGCGGATCGAGGAGTACCGCGACCGGCTCGTCGCCAAGGGCATCGACGTCGGCGTGCTGCTCAACCACGACGACAGCGAGTTCGGCGTGGCGCCCGAGATGCACGACGGGGTGTTCGTCCGCTCGATCTACTTCAAGGACCCCGACGGCGTGCTGGTCGAGTTCGCCGCCTGGACTCGCGAGGTGGGCCGGCCCGGCGACGTGCGCCACGAGCCGAAGACGGCCGCCGATCGGACCGTCTGATGCCGCGCCTGCGCCGGGTGCCGCGCGAGGAGATGACCGACCCGGTGGTCACGTTCTTCCACGACCGGCTGTTCGCCCCGGGCCGGGAGGGCACCGCGACGGGCTCGCCGGGCGACTGGTGGGAGGTCTTCGCGCTGGAGCCGCGCATCTTCCGGCACTGCGTCAAGGGCTTCCAGCTCTACCGGGAGTCGGCGCTGGACCCGGTGCTGCGCGAGCTGGGCCAGGTGCGGGCCGGGTGGGCGCGGCAGAGCCGGTTCGTCTACTCCCAGCACTGCAAGCAGCTCAGGGCGCTCGGCGTGCCGGAGGAGAAGGTGGCGGCCGTCTCCTGCTGGCCGGTGAGCGACCTGTTCGGCGAGCTGGAGCGGGCGGTGCTGGCCTACGCCGACGCGCTGGTGCTGGACGGCGGCCGGGTGCCGGACGAGGTGTTCGCCGTGCTCCAGCGGCACCTGCCGGACGAGCAGATCCTGGAGCTGACGTACGTGACGTGCATGTACGAGATGCACGCCACGATGGCGCGGGCGCTGCGCCTGGAGTTCGACGACCGGCCGGACCCGGTCGCCGAGGTGCCCGCTCCCGAGGGCTACGGCACCCGGGACATCGCCGACGAGCTGACCGTTCGGCGCGAGTAACCGACCATTCGCCGATCACCGGGAGGCACGCGACCCGCCGGTAACTAGAGTGCGAGGCCAGGACCTGCGGCTTCACCGGCGTTCGTCCCGGATGTTGAGACAACGTCCCGACATTTAGGCCAAACCGTAATGTCTCCGACATTGGGTTTAATACCGCCGTAAAGCTAATGTCCCTCCGTTGACGCTACCTGTCAGGGGCGGTCATCGCCGGCCCCTGACCTTCGCCATCGGAGGGCCGATGACTACCGGGGAACCCGGACAGCCACGCACCGACCGCAGCCCCTGGAACTGGCTGCTGGTCCTGCCGATCGTGCTGCCGCTGCTGACCTTCCTGTTCAACGCGGACGAGCCGCGCCTGCTCGGCTTCCCGCTGTTCTACTGGCTGCAGATCGCCTTCATCGCGGTCGGCGTCACGTGCACCACGATCGTCTACAGGATGACCAAGTGAGCGGGCACACGACCGAGCTGGTCGTCTTCGTCGTCCTGTTCCTCGTCGTGAGCGCCATGGGCTTCGTCGCGGCCCGCTGGCGCCGGCCGGAGTCCATCGAAAGCCTGCACGAGTGGGGTCTCGGCGGGCGCAACTTCGGCTCCTGGATCACCTGGTTCCTGGTGGGCGGCGACCTCTACACCGCCTACACCTTCGTCGCGGTGCCGGCGCTGGTGTTCGGGGCGGGCGCGCTCGGCTTCTACGCGCTGCCCTACACCGTGGTGGTCTACCCGCTGGTGTTCCTGGTGCTGACCCGGATGTGGTCGGTCTCGCACGTGCACGGCTTCGTGACGCCGGCCGACTTCGTGCGGGCCAGGTTCGGCTCGCCGACGCTGGCCCTCGCCATCGCGATCACCGGCCTGGTGGCCACGATGCCGTACATCGCGCTCCAGCTCGTCGGCATCGAGGCCGTGCTGAAGTCGATGGGGATCACCGGCCACCTGCCGATCATCATCGCCTTCGCGATCCTGGCGGCCTACACCTACCAGTCGGGGCTGCGCGCGCCCGCGCTGATCGCGTTCGTCAAGGACGCGCTCATCTACATCGTGATCCTGGTCGCCGTCCTCTACATCCCGGCCAAGCTGGGCGGCTGGGGCACCATCTTCGACGCGGCCGCGAAGAAGTTCGCCGCCACGCCCAACCCGGCCGACGGCATCACGCTGACCTCCACCAACCAGCTCCAGTACGTGACGCTGGCCTTCGGCTCGGCGCTGGCGCTGTTCCTCTACCCGCACAGCCTCACCGGCGTGCTGGCCTCCAAGAACCGCAACGTCATCAAGCGGAACATGTCGGCCCTGCCCGCCTACAGCCTCGTGCTCGGCCTGATCGCGCTGCTCGGCTTCATGGCGATCGCGGCCGGCACCAAGCCGGTCGTCGGCGCCAACGGCAAGGCCGACACCAACACGATCGTGCCGATGCTGTTCGACCAGCTCTTCCCCGACTGGTTCACCGGCGTCGCCTACGCGGCCATCGGCATCGGCGCGCTCGTCCCGGCCGCCATCATGTCGATCGCGGCGGCCAACCTGTTCACCCGCAACATCTACCGCGAGTACCTGAACAAGCACGCCACCGACGCCCAGGAGGCCAAGGTCTCCAAGATCACGTCGCTGCTGGTCAAGGTGGGCGCGGTGCTGTGCATCCTGCTGCTGGACCCGCAGTTCTCGATCGACCTCCAGCTCATCGGCGGCGTGATCATCCTGCAGACGCTGCCGGCGGTCGCGCTCGGCCTCTACACGCGCTGGTTCCACAAGGGCGGCCTGCTCGCGGGCTGGGCGGCCGGCCTCGCCGCCGGCATGTGGATGCTCTACCTCATCCCGAACCCGGCCAACGGCAAGGCGCACTTCGGCGGCTCGGCGTTCGGCCTGGCCAACCTCGGGTTCGACACCAAGATGACGATCTACGCCGGGTTCCTGGCGCTGATCGTCAACCTGGTGGTGGCGGCGCTCGGCACGCTGGCGTTCCGGGCGTTCAAGGTCGCCGACGGGGCGGACGTGACCAAGCGCGAGCACTACTTCGTGGACGAGGGCGACCCGCGGGTCAAGGACCTCGACCTCAGCGCCTCGCACTGACCGCTCAGCCGTCCTCGGAACGCAGGTAGGCGGGGTTGGCGACCGCCAGCTTCGCCCGCACCGCCTGCTCCAGGGCGGCGACCAGCGCCTGGTCGTCGGGCAGGTCGCCGGGCAGGTCGTCGGGCAGGCCGCCGTCGCGGACGGCGGCGGCCAGCTCGGCGTCGTCGCGCACGCCCAGGGCGGCCAGGCGGGCGGCGTGCTCGGCCGCCTGGGCGGGGCCCAGCTCGATCTCCCGCTCCACCATGCCGAGCACGTTGATCGCGACCCGGGTGTGGAAGCGCGTGCGGCCCTCGACGGCCGGCAGCACGTCCGAGCGGAGGAAGTCGCGCACCGCGGCCACGAGCTGCGCGGCGGTCGGGACGTCGTGCGGGCCGGTCTGCGTCATGGCTCCTCTCTAGCACACGCCGGCTCCGCCGTCCGGGCCCTTTATCCGGTTCCGACCATGGGTGCGGCTAATCTGCGCTCATGAGCACTGAGTCGCCGCCCGCCGCCGTGCCCGCGCTCTCGCGCCGGCTCATCGGCGCCGAGATCTTCGTCGTGATGTCGGTCTCGCTCGGCGCGAGCGGCCTGATCGCGCTCATCCGGCTGATCGGGGCGCTCACCGCGCCGAAGGAGCTGAAGAGCCAGCACGCGGTGCTGGTCGGCTCCATGGCGCCGGGGCGGCCGTGGCTGGACCTGTCGCTGCAGCTCTCCCAGATCGCGGTGGCGGTCGCGCCGGTCGGGCTGGTGGCCTACCTGCTGGCGCGCTCCGGGGAGTCGCTGCGCACGATCGGCGCCGACCTGCGCGAGCCCCGCCGGGACCTGCTGCGCGGCGTGCTGCTCGCGGCCCTGATCGGCGGCAGCGGGCTCGCGTTCTACCTGGCGGTGTGGGCCTCCGGCGTCAACCTCACCGTCGTGCCCGGCGCGCTGCCCGAGGTCTGGTGGCAGGTGCCGGTGCTGCTGCTGGCCGCGGCGCAGAACGGGGTGCTGGAGGAGGTGCTGGTCGCCGGGTACCTGCTGCACCGGCTGGGGCAGGCCGGCTGGTCGCCGTGGCGGGCGGTGGTCGTGTCGTCGCTGCTGCGGGGGTCGTACCACCTGTATCAGGGCTTCGGCGGGTTCGCCGGGAACGTGGTGATGGGCGTCGTGTTCGGGCGGGCCTACCAGCGGTGGGGGCGGACCGCGCCGCTCGTCGTGGCGCACACGCTGATCGACGCGGTGGCCTTCGTCGGGTACGCGTTCCTGCGCGGCCGGGTGAGCTGGCTGCCCTGAACGGGATTCGGTAACCCGTTGACCCGGCAACGATTCTCGGCTGAGATCCTTGCATGAGCTTCGCCGTGCCCGCCGGCGTCCGGCCGATCCGCGACGCCGTCCACGCGTTCATGACCGAGCGGGTCGAGCCCGCCGAATCGGTGCTGCACGAGGGCGGCCCCGCCGCGGCGGCCGCCCTGCAGGAGCTGCGCGCCGAGGCGAAGAAGGAGGGCCTGTGGGCCCTCGGCCACCCGCGCGAGCTGGGCGGGGGCGGGCTGCCGTTCCTCGACTACGTCTACGTCAACGAGGTGCAGGGACGCAGCGAGTTCGGCCAGCTCGCGCTCGGCACCTACACCCTCCAGGACTCCCTCATGCTGCACGAGCACGCCTCGCCCGAGCAGCGCGAGCGCTACCTGGAGCCGCTGGTGCGGGGCGACATCTCGCCGAGCTTCGCGATGACCGAGCCGGACGTCTCCAGCTCCGACCCCACCCAGATCCGCACCTCCGCCGTGCTCGACGGCGACGAATGGGTGATCAACGGGCACAAGTGGTTCACCACCGGGGCGTCGCGGGCCGCGTACACGACCGTGATGTGCCGCACCGAGCCCGACGCGCCGCCGCACCTGGCCTTCTCCATGATCCTGGTGCCGACCGGCACGCCCGGGTACCGGATCGTGCGCGAGACGCCCGTGCTCGGGCTGGACGGGGCGCACTGCGAGGTCCGCTACGACGACGTCCGGGTGCCCGCCGCCAACCTGCTGGGCGAGCGCGGGCGCGGGTTCGTCATCGCGCAGAAGCGGCTCGGCCCCGGCCGCGTCTTCCACTGCATGCGCTGGCTCGGGCAGGCGCAGCGGGCCTTCGACCTGATGTGCCGGCGGCTGCACGAGCGCACCGCCTTCGGCGAGCCCCTGGCCGGCAAGCAGCTCATGCGCCAGCACGTGTTCGACTCCTTCGCCGAGATCCAGGCCGCCCGGCTGCTCACGCTCAACGCCGCCGAGGCCATCGACGCCGGCTCCGACGCGCGCGTCGAGATCGGCGTGATCAAGGTCGTCGGGGCGCGGATGCTGCACAACGTCATCGACCGGGCGATCCAGGTGCACGGCGCGGCCGGGCTGACGCCGGACACGCCGCTAGACCGCATGTACCGGCACGCCCGCGCCGGGCGCATCCACGACGACCCCGACGAGGTGCACGTCGACTCGGTGGGCCGGCGCGTCCTCGGCGCGTACGCGGCGGGCGGCAACTGGGAGTTCGGGCTGCGATGAGCGGCGCGGACGACGACGTCGCCGGGATCGTGGCAGAGGTGTTCGGGCCGGAGGCGGCGCTCCCCCACCGGGTGCGGCTGCCCGGCGGCGCGTCACGGGAGACGTGGGCGCTGGACGTCGTCACGCCCGGCGGCCGGCGGCACGAGCTGGTGCTGCGGCTGGACTCCCCCGGCGGCGCCGGCGAGGCGGGTGCCACACTGGCCGCCGAGGCGCGGCTCATGCGCGCGGCGGCCGAGGCCGGGGTGCCGGTCCCGCGCGTCGTCGCGGCCGACGACACGCCCGGCGGAGACGTGCCCTTCGTTCTCATGGAGCGGGTGGCCGGCGAGACCATCCCGCGCAAGATCCTGCGCGACGACGCCTACGCCGCCGCCCGTCCCCTGCTGGCCGCGCAGTGCGGCCGGGCGCTGGCCGCGATCCACCGCATGCCGCTCGCCGCCCTGCCGCCCGAGGCCGCCGCCGGCGCCGCCGAGGACCCGCTGCGGCGCTGGCGCGACGTGCTCGACCTGCTCGGCGAGCCGCACCCGGTGTTCGAGCTGGCGCTGCGCCGGCTGGCCGGGTCCCGGCCGCCCGCGCCCGGTCGGCCGGCGGTGGTGCACGGCGACTTCCGCAACGGCAACCTCATCGTCGGCCCGGAGGGCGTGCGGGCGGTGCTGGACTGGGAGCTGGCGCACGCCGGCGACCCCCTGGAGGACCTGGGGTGGTTGTGCGCGAAGGCGTGGCGGTTCGGCTCGCCGCTGCCCGTCGGCGGGTTCGGCGGCTACGACGAGCTGATCAACGCCTACGAGGAGGCGGGCGGCACCAAGGTGGACCGCGGCGCGCTGCGCTGGTGGGAGACGTTCGGCGTGCTCAAGTGGGGCGTCATCTGCGTCATGCAGACGATGCGGCACCTGCGCGGCGGGGCCCGCTCGGTGGAGCTGGCGGCGATCGGGCGGCGCGTATGCGAGACCGAGTGGGACCTGCTCCGCATGCTCCGGGACGCCCCGTGACGGCGGCCTGACCGCGGGCGGCCGGAAAATGCGTTGCCGGGGCCCCGGCGCGGGCCGCACGCTTGAGCGGTGTCCATCCTGCGGGCGTCCCATCTGGTCAAGCGGTTCGGGCCCGTCACGGCCGTCCGCGACCTGAGCCTCACCGTCGGCGAGGGCGAGGTCGTCGGGCTGCTCGGCCCCAACGGCGCCGGCAAGTCGACCACCCTGCACATGCTGCTGGGCCTCATCACGCCGGACGCCGGCCGGGTCGAGCTGTTCGGCCTGGAGCTGGCCCGGCACCGCACCGAGGCGCTGAGCCTGCTCAACTTCGCGGCCGGCTACGTCGACCTGCCCGGCGTGCTGCGGGTGCGCGAGGTGCTCGACGCCTTCGCCCGCCTGTACGCCCTGCGCCGCCCGCGCGAGCGGGTCGCCGAGATGGTCGAGCTGTTCGAGCTGGGCCCGCTCGTCAAACGGCAGGTCATGGCGCTGTCGTCGGGCCAGCGCACCCGCGTGCAGCTGGCCAAGGCGCTGCTCAACGCGCCCCGGCTGCTGGTGCTCGACGAGCCGACGGCGCACCTCGACCCCGACGCCGGCGACCGCGTGCGCGGCCTGCTGACCCGCGTGGCCGCCGAGAACGGCAGCGCCATGCTCGTCACCTCGCACAACATGCGCGAGGTCGAACGCATGTGCGACCGCGTGCACTTCATGGCCGACGGCGTGATCGTCGCCACCGGCACCGCGGCCGAGCTGGCCGGCCACTACGGGGCCGAGGACCTGGAAGAGGTGTTCTTGAAGGTGGCCCGCGGATGACCCTCACCTCCCCCCTGACCCTGCCGCCGCTGAGCCTCGCGGCCCGGCGCACCCGCGTGCTCGGCGTGGTGCGGCGCGACTTCGCGGCGCTGCGGCGCAGCCCCGTGCGGATGTTCGAGATCCTCTTCTGGCCCACCGTGGAGCTGGTGCTGTGGGGGTTCATGACGGTGTTCCTGCAGGCGCAGCGGGTGCCGTTCGCGGTGTCGTTCCTGCTGGGGGCGGTGCTGCTGTGGCAGGTGCTGCAGAAGGCCAGCAACGAGATCTCGATCGCCTTCCTGGAGGACATCTGGTCGCGCAACCTGCTCAACGTGCAGGTCAGCCCGCTGTCCAGCGCCGAGTACCTGGCGGGGCTGGTGCTGTTCTCGCTGGGCAAGGTGGTGGTGGCGCTGGCCGTCATGGCGGCGCTCGCGCTCGGCCTGTACGGCTTCGGCGTGACGAGCATGGGGCCCGGCCTGGTGCCGTTCATGGCGGTGCTGCTCGTGCTCGGCTGGTCGCTCGGGCTGGTCGGCATCGCGGCGGTGCTCCGCTTCGGCGAGAACGCGCAGGTCATCGCCTGGTCGCTGGTGTTCATGGTGCAGCCGCTGGCCGGGATCTTCTACCCGGTGGCGGTGCTGCCCGCGCCGTTGCGGGCGGTGTCGTGGTTCCTGCCCGCCTCGCACGTGTTCGAGGGCATGCGCGCTGTCATGAACGGCGGCGCGGTGCCGTGGGACCGGCTGGCCTGGGCGGCCGGGCTCGACGTGCTCTACCTGGCGGCGACGCTGGGGCTGTTCGCCTGGGCGCTCACGCACGCCCGCCGGCGCGGGAAGCTGTCGCGTTTCGGGGAGTGACCTCCAGCGCGGCCGTGATCACCTCCACCAGCCCCTCCACCACCTGCTCGCGGTCGACCTCGGGATGCTCCAGCCACCAGTCGCCGGTGGTGCGCACCATGCCGACGAACGCCTGCCCCAGCACCTGCGCCCGCACCGGGTCGCCGGCCAGGCCCTCGGCGGCCAGCACGCCGCCCAGCTCCTCGCCGAGGCTGCGCACCAGCGAGGCGGTGCGGGAGCGGGTGCGGGCGTCCTCGGCGCCGGCCCGGTGGAACAGGAAGCGGTAGAGGTTGAGGTTGGCGGAGACGAGGTCGAGGTAGGCCGAGACGGTGGCCCTGGCGCGGGCGCGCAGGCCGGCGCCCGGCTCGGCGAAGCGCAGGCGGAGCTGCGCGATCACCGTGCGCACGTGGCGGTCGGCGATGGCCTCGTACAGGCCGCTTCGGTCGCCGAAGTGGCGGTAGAGGATGGGCTTGGTGACGCCGGCGGCGGCCGCGATGGCGGCCATTGACACGTCGGGGCCCTCGGCGGCGATCACCCGGTCGGCGGCGTCGAGCAGCGCCCTGCGCCGGTCGGGGTCGCGTCCGCTCACCGCCCCAGGATAGATCGCCGGCCGCGCGGCAGCAGCGCCGAGAGCACCAGGACGACGCCGATGAGCGCGTACAGGCCGGTCAGGCCGGCGAGCGTGCCGGGCGGCTCGGCCAGCTCGGCCCACGGCGCGGCGCCCGGCCGCGACCAGGGCAGCCCGCCGGAGGCAGCATAGGGCAGGGTGGCCGCGGCGGCGACCGCGTCGGCGGCGTCGAGCGCGAACAGCGCGCCGCCGCCGCCAGCGGCAGGCCGCAGGCCAGGGCCGCGGCGGGCCAGGCGGCCAGCAGCGCGACGAGGGCCGCGACCGCCATGAGGCAGCCGAGGCCGGCGGGCGACGGGCCGGCCGCGGCCGTGCCCTCCCGCAGGGCGCGCGCGCCCGCCTCGGTGAGGTAGTAGACGGGGACGAGCGCCGCCAGCCCGGCGGCGGCGCCCAGCAGATGACGCATGCCACGGCTCACACGGCCCAGTCTCCCCGCCTGACCGCTTCCTTACGCGCGCTTGACCGGAGCAGGACAGCGGGCGTTCGCGCAGGTTGGGGCGGTCTGTAGGGATTCGCCCGGCCGTGGGTTAGCGTCGGATCATGATGGACAACACCGGTACGGGCCCAGGGCCCATCACCCGCGACGGATCCCCGGTCGAGTTCTACCGGCACCTCGGCGCCCGCGCCGAGCCCGACATCATCGCCCAGGTCACCCCGCCCGGCGGCACCGTGCTGGAGCTCGGCGCGGGCGTGGGCCGGGTGACGCATCCGCTCGTCGAGCGCGGCTTCCGGGTGGTGGCCGTGGACGAGTCCCCCGAGATGCTGGCGTACGTGCGCGGCGCCGAGACGGTGCTCGCCCGCGTGGAGGGGCTACGGCTGGAGCGGCGCTTCGACACCGTCGTCATGGCCTCGCAGCTGGTCAACACCGTGGACGACGCGGTCCGGCGGGCGCTGCTCGACACCTGCGCCCGGCACGTGGCGCCGGGCGGCTCCGTGCTGCTGCAGTGGATGCCGGCCGAGGCGCACGACCGCTGGCACGTGGGCCAGGGGCGGGCCGAGGGCGACGTGACGATCACGATGGCGGCGGTCGAGGAGGTCTCGCCCGGGGTGTTCGAGGCGACCATGCGGTACACGTACGAGAGCGAGGGCGAGGGCGGGACGCGCGTGTGGAGTCAGTCGTTCTCCTCCAGGCGGCTCACCGACGACGCCCTCGCCGCCGACCTCGCGGCCGCCGGGCTGCGGCTGGACCTGTTCCTCACCGAGGACCGCACCTGGGTCGCGGCTCGCCCCTTTACAAGGTAGATTTCGGAAACGCCGCGAAATTACTGGAAAATGCTGGGACTGTTGGTACGCTCGCGGCCATGAGTGACCGGCTGGACGATCTCGAGCGGCGGATCGCCGAGCTGCGGGCCGGGGTGCGCAGGGCCGTGCGCGCCAGGGACGGCGCCGCCGCCCGCGGGCTGCGCGCCGAGCTGCGCGCCGCCGAGCGGGCCTGGGACGCCCTGGTCGGCGGCGAGCAGCCGGAGGAGCGGGCCGCGGCGCAGGCGCCCCCGCTGGTCACCGTCCGCGAGCAGGTGCACCAGGGGCTCCGGCTGCTCGGGGCCGCCGCCCAGCCCCGGCTGGTGGTGGCGGTCAGCGAGGCGTTCCTCGGCGGCACGATCCGCAGCGCCCAGCTCACCAGCCTGCGCCGGGACGAGGAGCGCTCGTTCCGCTCCTCGCCGTACGGGCGGCCGTACTACCTGTGCGCCGCGCTGACCGACCGCCTCTCGGCCGCCCGCGGCCTGCTCACGCTGAGCACCTGGCCGCTGGAGCGGCGCGTGGTCGGGCCGCTCAGCCCCCGTGTCGACTTCCTGACCTGCGCCATCGCCGTGGCCGGGCGGGAGTGCGCGGACCCGCGGGCGGCCCGGTTACTCCTCCGCATGGCCAGGAACATCCCCGGCGCGACCGGCGGCTCCCTCGTCCCGCCCGACCCCGAGCGGGTGGTCGCGGCGGCCCGCGCCGAGCTGGCCGTGCACGCCGAGCGCGACACCCGTGACCGCGCCGAGCTGGCGCGGCGCGCCGCCCGGCAGCTCGATGACGTGGCCCGCCTGTTCGGCGCCGCTACGCTGAGCACGATCAAGAAGGAGTACGTCACGTGAGCGGCTTGAAGCGCGAGGGCGATCCCGCGCACCGGCTGGAGGCGCTGCGCGGCACGACGCCGCCGCGGCCGCACGACGCCCGCGCCATCGCGGCCCTGGCCGCCAACCCGGGCTGCGCCCGCCGCGCCCTCATGGACGGCGCCGGGCTCGACAAGGACGCCGCCGCCCGCCACCTCGGCTTCCCCGCCCCGTTCGGGCAGTCGCCGTTCGCGATCACCCGGGGCAACGCGTTCGAGGCGCTGGTCAAGGCCGACGGCTGCGCCGAGCTGCTGCGGATGCTCCGCGAGCTGCTGGAGCTGCCGGTCGCCGAGGTCGCCTACCACGACGTGGCGAACGTCGGCGCGGACGCCGACGCGCGCGCCGGCGCCCACCTGCGCCACGCGCACACCCGGGCGCTGATCGACCGGGCGGCGCGCGGCGAGCACGACGCCGGCACGCTCTACGACCATCCGCTGCTGTCGCTGAGCATCGCCGGGCACGCCGCCTACCTGGAGCCCGACGTGGTGGCCTTCCAGCTCGGCGGGCGCTTCCACGTCGTGGAGATCAAGTCGTTCGCGGTGATCGACGGGCAGGCCGAGCCGTCGGCGGTGGCGGGCGCGGCCCGGCAGGCCGCGGTGTACGTGCTCGCGCTGCGCTCCCTGCTGGAGGAGCTGGGCCACGACCCGCTGCGGGTCTCCCACGAGGTGGTCCTGGTCTGCCCGGAGAACTTCGCCAACCGGCCGGTCGCGACCCTCGTGGACGTGCGCCGCCAGCTCGCGGTGCTGCGCCGCCAGCTCGCCCGCATGACGGCCCTGGACCGGCTGCTCGACGGCCTGCCCGACGACCTCACCTTCGACCTGCGTCCCGGCGAGGACGGCCGCCCCACCCGCCCGGTCGCCGAGCTGGCCGACGCGCTGCGCCGCACCACCGCCCGCTACGCGCCCGAGTGCCTGTCCACCTGCGACCTGTGCCTGTTCTGCCGCGACGAGGCCCGCCAGGAGGGCGCCTCCGACCTGCTGGGCCGCCAGGTCCGCGACGAGCTCGGCGGCGTGGCGTCGGTGGCCGAGGCCCTGGGCCTCGCCGACGGCACCCGCGACCCGGCCGAGGGCCAGGAGGAGATCGCGCGGCTGCTGCGCAGCGCCGAACGCCTGCGCAGGGAGTGCCTCGGGAGTGTGTGACCTGTGAGCCTGCTGACCTCGCTGGCCCGGCTGCGGGCCCTGGACGAGGGCATCGCCCAGCCGGTCGCGACCGTCCGGCACTGCCACCTGTCGGCGCGGCCGATGGTGTTCGTGCCGCTGCGGCTGTCCGGCGAGGCCGCCGCGCCGCTCGCGGCGATGCTCGGCGACGACCGCGACCGGCCGCGGCTGCTCGTGGTGCCGCAGCCGCGCAACCGCGACCTGCGTTTCGCCTGGGCGGCCGAGCTGGCCGAGGTGCTGCTGCCGTACGTCGAGGGCTTCACCGCGGCCACCGAGACGGTCGAGCGGCGCGGCGGCGACCCCTACCAGCGGGCTCTGGACGCGCCGCAGCTGGTCGTGCCCAACACCGGCGGCGTGGCCTTCACCCGGCTGCTCGGCCGCTCCACCCGCTTCCGCCGCGCCGACGGCCCCTACCCGGTGCCCGCCTCGGTGCCGCTGCTCGGGCGGTGGCTGACGTACTTCGCCGAGCGGGCGGCGTACCCGGGCTCGTCGCTCATGCTGGCCGCGACGCAGGAGCTGGGCCGGCACTGGGCGAGCGGGCAGAGCGGGCTGGAGGACGGCAACCTGGCCGCGCTGGTCGGCTGGATCACCGAGGGCCCGTCGGAGGAGGCCGAGGACCCGCTCGTCTGGCCGCCCGCGGGGCCGGCGACGGACCCGGGGTTCGACGCGGAGGTGCTGGCCCCGGCGATCGAGAGCGGCTCGGCCGAGCGCGTCACCGAGGCGCTGCGCACCCAGCTCGAGCCGACCTGGCGGCTGGTGTGGCGGGCGATCGACCTGCTGGCGGGGCTGGAGCCGGGGGCGAGCGTGGCGCAGCGGTGGGAGCAGGACCGCGGCTCGTTCAGCGCGATGGCCGAGAGCGTCGCCGAGGGCGGGCCGCCGCAGCCCCGCAGGGACGGCGCGGTCGCGGCGGCGGCCCGGCTGGCCCGTATGGAGCGCGCCCAGGCCGCCTTCGAGGTGCAGCGCGCCTACGACGACCCGCTGGTGATGGCCGAGTACCGGCTGACCGGGGAGGCGTTCGCGGGCGAGGTGATCGAGACCGTCCCGGACAACGCCGAGGGCGAGGGCCGCTCGCGCAAGCTGCGCCCGCTGGTGGTGATCAAGACCGACGACCCGGTGCTGCTCGTGCCCGGCACCGCGCTCGGCACCCCGCAGCGCCGCGCCCAGGGCGCGGAGCTGGTGGAGGCGCACGAGGGCCTGGTCACCATCAAGATCACCAAGGGGATGGGGCGCGGCAGGACGCCCGCCCCCGGCTCGGTGCCGGACGTCGGCGAGCGGGTCTGCTACACCTCGCTCACCGGCGACTTCCAGGGCTCGCCCGCGCTGCCCGACGCCGAGGCCACCCCGTGGACGCACGGCGGCCCGCCCCAGCAGTACGTGCCCGACGACGAGGACGCGCAGGAGGAGTGGTCGTGACCGGCAGCCCGGAGCAGGTGATCGCGGACGTGCTGGCCGACCTGCCCCGGCACCGCGGCGTGGTGGTCGACTCCCCGCCGGGCGCGGGCAAGTCCACGCTGGTGGTGCGCGCGGCGGGGCACATCGCGGCCACCGGCGAGCCGCTGATGATCGTCGCCCAGACCAACGAGCAGGTCGACGACCTGGTGGTGCGCATCTGCGACAAGCATCCGCACCTGACGGTGGGGCGGCTGTCGGCGGGCGGGTACGCTCCCCCGCCGCGCCTGCTGCAGCTGTCCGGCGTCCGCGTCGGCACCCGCGTGCAGGACCTCGGCGACCCCGACATCGTGATCGCCACCGCCGACAAGTGGGCGTGGATCGGCGAGCGCCGCTGGCCGTGGGCGATCGTGGACGAGGCGTACCAGATGCGCTCGGACAAGCTGCTGCGCATCGCGGGCCTGTTCGAGCGGGCGCTGTTCGTGGGCGACCCCGGGCAGCTCGACCCGTTCTCCGTCGTGGACGGCGACCGCTGGTCCGGCCTGTCGTGGGACCCGTTGCAGAGCGCGGTGTCGGTGCTGCTGCGGCACAACCCGGACCTGCCGGTGCACCGGCTGCCGGTGTCGTGGCGGCTGCCGGCCACGGCCGCGCCGGTGGTGTCGCGGGCGTTCTACCCGTTCACCGGGTTCCGCTCCGGCACCGGGCCGGGCGAGCGGCGGCTGGAGCTGGTCACCGGCGGCATGGGCACCGCGCACGACCGGGCGCTGGAGGAGGCGGCCCGCTCCGGGTGGGCGCTGCTGGAGCTGCCCAGCCGGCACACCGTGCGCACCGACGGCGAGGCGGTGCGGGCGGTGGCGCTGCTGGCCGCGCGGCTGCTGCAGCGCGGCGCGGTGGCGGGCTCGGAGCAGGGCGAGCGGCCGGTGACGGCCGACCGGATCGCGGTCGGGGCCGCGCACCGCGACCAGGTGGCGGCGATCCGGGCGGCGGGCCTGCCGCCGGAGGTCACCGTGGACACCGCCAACCGGCTCCAGGGCCGCGAGTACGACGTGACGATCGTGCTGCACCCGCTGTCCGGGCGGCGCGACGCGACGGCCTTCCACCTGGAGTCGGGGCGGCTGTGCGTGCTGGCCTCCCGGCACCGGCACGCCTGCGTAGTGGTGGCCAGGGCCGGCATCGCCGAGCTGCTGGACGCCCACCCGTCGGCGGAGCCGGTGCAGCTCGGCGTGCCGGTGAAGTTCCCCGACGGGTGGGAGGCGAACCAGGCGGTGCTGGAGCACCTGGCCCGGCACCGGATCGCCGCCGGGTAGCGGGTCAGCTCCTGCGGCGCCAGACGTCGATGGCCATGACCCGGCGCATGCCGGCCGACTCGTACAGGCCGAGCGCCGGGGTGGTGTTGTTGGAGTCGACGTGCAGGATCGTGCCCTTGCGGCCGCGCGCGAAGTCGGCGGCGAAGGCGTGCCGCAGCAGGAAGCGGCCGAGCCCGCGCCCGCGGAACTCCGGCAGCACGGCGAGCGTGGCGACGTAGCCGCAGCCCTGGTCGGGCAGGAACTGGTCGTTGCCGATGACCACCCCGGCCGGGCGGCCGTCGATCCTGGCCAGGGCGAGCTGGCTCCAGTCGTGGACGCTCTGCGCCTGGCGGCGCTCGTACCAGTGCTCGTACGGGAGCGGGACGAAGCCGAAGTGCTCGGCGAAGCCCTCCTGGTGGACGCGGTGCGCCTCGCGCCGCACCTGCTCGCTCTCCCCCGAGTGCAGGGTGAGCCCGGCGGGCGCGGGCGGGGCCTCGACGGGGCCGGTGAAGTCGATGCGCATGCGGTGGAAGCTGGTGCCGGGCTCGAAGCCGCGCTCCTTGACCAGGGCCTGCTTGCCCGCGTCGGCGCGGTGGACGCCGATCTGCACGGTGGCGCCGTCGTGGCCGTGCGCGGCGGCCTGCTCGCGGGCGCGGCCGAGCACCTTCTCCCAGAGCGGCCCGGTCAGCTCCTCCGCGCCGGGGCGGACGATGACGTCCACGTCCACCAGGTCGCTGTCGCCGACCTGGCAGGCCCAGGCCGAGGCGAGCAGGCGGCCGCCCGGCTCCTCGGCCACCCAGCCGTCCCTGTCCCGGTCGAAGTCGGGCTCGACGAGTTCGTCCTCGACGTCCTGGAGGGTCATGTCAGGGGCGCCGAGCACCGAGGTCTCGTAGGCCGAGATGAGGTCGTACAGGGCGGCGGCGTCGTCCAGACGTGGCCGTCGGAAAGCGTGCATGTGGGCAATTGTCCACAAAACACCCACCAGGCACCTCTCCTTTTCCGGGGCGCGGTTAAGCTGTGTGCGTGTTCGAGGGCATGCCGCTGCACATCGAGGTCGCCGCGCCGGACGCGACGACCGTCGCGCTCGCGCTCAGCGGCGACCTCGACCACGTCTCGGTGGCGCAGCTCGCCGCGCTGACGTTCGCCGAGGGCTACCGGCGCATCGACGTCGACCTGTCGGCGCTGACCTTCATCGACTCCTCCGGCCTGGCCGCGCTGGTGCGGCTGCAGCAGCGGGCGGCCGACGCCCACGCCGTCGTCAACCTGGTGGCGCTGACGCCCTACCTGCGGGGCCTGCTCAAGATGACCGCGGTCGACCAGTTGTTCACTTTGCCACCTGGTTGACCTGCTCGGCCTGCTCCGCCCCCGCCTGCGGCGCGCCGCCGCGCAGCGGGATCTCCTTGATGAAGGCGGCGAGCACCGGCACCGCCACCGCGAACGCGATGGCCCACCAGAAGACGCCCGAGATGGACGTGGCCAGCGCCTCCAGCAGCCCGGTGCGCTGCTGCGCGGGCATCTGGGCGAGCGCCGCCGGGTCCATGCGCCCGCCGCCCTTGGCGATGCGCTCGGCCGCCTGCGCGCCGAACCGGCCGGTCAGCTCGGAGGTGAGGTGGTTGTTGAAGACCGCGCCGAACACCGACACCCCGAACGAGCCGCCGATCGAGCGGAAGAACGTGGCGGCGCTGCTGGAGACGCCGAGGTCGCGCTGCTCGACGCTGTTCTGCGCGATGAGCAGCGTGGTCTGCATGAGGAAGCCCATGCCGAGGCCGAGCACCGCGATGTAGAGGCCGGTCAGCCAGGACGGCGTGCCGACGTCCATCGTGGACAGCAGCCACATGCCCACCGCCATGCCGACGCCGCCGATCACCGGGTAGATCTTGTACTTGCCGGTCGCGGTGATCGCCTTGCCCACGAACAGCGACACCACCATGGACGCCGCCATCATCGGCAGCAGCAGCAGGCCGGAGTTGGTGGCGCTGGCGCCCTGCACGGTCTGCTGGAACAGCGGCAGGAAGTTGATCGCGCCGAACATCGCGAAGCCGAGCAGGAAGCCGACGCCGGAGATCAGCGTGAAGTTGCGGATGCGGAAGAGCTGCAGCGGCATGATCGGCTCGGCGGCGCGGCGCTCCACCGGCACGAACGCGGCGATCGACACGACGGCGACGGCGGCCAGGACGAGGATCTGCCAGGAGCCCCAGGCGTACTCGTTGCCGCCCCAGGTGGTGATGAGCACCAGCGCGGTGATGCCGACCGACAGCAGGATCGCGCCCGCCCAGTCGATGCGCACCCGGTGGTGCACGCTGGGCAGGTGCAGCCGGGCCGCGATGAGCAGCAGCGCGACCGCGCCGACCGGCAGGTTGACATAGAAGGCCCAGCGCCAGTCGAGGTGGTCGGTGATGAACCCGCCGACCAGCGGGCCGGCGATCATCGCCAGCGACATGACGCCGGCCATGATGCCCTGGTACTGGCCGCGCTCGCGGGGAGGCACCAGGTCGCCGATGATCGCCATGACGTTCACCATCAGGCCGCCCGCGCCGAGGCCCTGGACCGCGCGGAAGGCGATCAGCTCGGCCATGCCGCCGTCCGGGCCGCCGAGCATCGCCGAGCCGGCCATGCCGCACAGCGCGGAGCCGATCATGAAGATGACGATCGAGACGAGGAAGATGGTCTTGCGGCCGTACAGGTCGCCGATCTTGCCCCAGATGGGGGTCGAGACGGTGGTGCCCAGCACGTACGCCGTGACCACCCAGGACAGGTGCGTCAGGCCGCCCAGCTCGCCGACGATGCGTGGCATCGCGGTGCCCACGATCATGTTGTCCAGCATCGCCAGCACCATCGCCAGCATCAGCCCCGGCAGGACCACCATGACCTCGCGGCGCCGGCCCCCGCTCTCCGCCATATCGAACCCCCTGAACGATCTTGCTTACTTGCCGCCCGGCAAGCATAAGATAAGGTAGAGAGCTACTTACCGGCCGTCAAGTCGAAATAGGTGCAAAGTGCGGGAAGACACGCGTACCCGGATTCAGGAGGTCGCGCTGCGGCTCTTCACCGAGCAAGGGTACGAGGCGACGTCGTTGCGGGAGATCGCCGAGGAGCTCGGCGTCACCAAAGCCGCCCTTTACTACCACTTCAAGACCAAGGACGACATCGTCGCCAGCCTGGTCGACCTGCGGGTGGCCGAGCTGGAGGAGCTGCTGCAGTGGGTGCGCTCCCAGCCCAAGACTCCGGAGACGCGCCGCGAGCTGGTGCGCCGCTACGCCGAATACCTCGTCCGGCCCCGCTACCTCGAGGTCACCCGCTTCCTGGAGCGCAACCAGACCGCGCTGCGCGCCCACCCCAAGCTCATGAAGATGCGCGAGGCCATGCTCGCGCTGACCGCCGAGCTGAGCGAGCCGGGCGCCACGCCGGTGCAGCGGGTCAGCCGCGCGCTGGCGCTGTTCGCGCTGCACGCGGGCAAATGGATGACGCAGCAGGACGACCTCACCGAGGACGAGATCGCCAAGGCGTCCATGGAAGTGGCGCTGCGGCTGCTGGAGGAGTAGCCGGCCGGCCGGATCACCCGTGACGATTGGGACGCAAGATCTCGGGCAGAGGGGCAGCCACCCCGTCCGCAAGGGAGGAGAGACCGTGGAGGCCTCGATAGCGCTCCGGCTGCCCAGGGATGCCGCGAGCGTCCCGCTGATCCGGCAGATGCTGGACGGCACGCTGCGCTCGCTCGGCGTGGAGGACCCGATCCGCGAGGACATCGAGCTCATGCTGACCGAGGCCTGCTCCAACGTCATCCGGCACGCCGCGCCCAGCGACGAGTACACCGTCAGCGCCACCGTCCACGACGACCGCTGCTTCATCCGCGTCGTCGACACCGGGGGCGGCTTCGACCCGGCCAAGCTGGAGGAGCCCAAGCCCGGGGCCGAGCACGGGCGGGGGCTGCAGATCATGCGGGCGCTCGCCGACGACATCCGCTTCACCAACAAGCGGGAGAACGGCGCCGTGGTGTGCCTGGAGAAGCGGCTGCGGTACGCGCCGGGGGCGGCGGGGCCGCACCTCATGGCCAGCGACGGGCACTCCTCCCACTGACCCCGGCCGCACGGGCCGATGCCCCTTCGCGCTGTGTCCCCCGGCTTGCAGGGGCGGCGGGCCGGCTCTGTCAGGGGGCCAGAAGCGTCGCAAGGGGCACCCGCCCGTCGCCCTCACCCCAGGAACACCCGCCACAGGCGGTGGTCAGTCCGTCGCCCCCGCCCCAAGAACACCAGCCATGGGCGGTGGTCAGTGGGGTTCGAGGGTGTGGTGGCGGCGGGTGGGGGTGTGGGTGAGGGGGAAACGGCGGCGGAGGCGGGGGGTGGCGCGGGTGAGCTCGCCGCGGAGCCGTTCGGGGACGCGTTCGCCGCTCAGCTTGACGGTGAGCCGTCTGTCCCGGCCGGTGAGCCGCCGCCACGTCCGCCGCCAGTCGACCATCGTGCCGGCCAGGGCCGCGAGCACGACCAGGGCGAGCACGGCGATGAGGGCGATCGCGCCGGCGAGGAGCAGCAGCACGACCAGCAGGGACCCGATGGTGCCGAGGACGTCCAACATTTGCCGAAAGATGCCCGCACGCCAGCGGGTTATGCGCGATCACGCGGATAGATCGACCTTACTTCGGCGCGCTCAGTCGATGACCAGCCCCGAAGGGTCGAGGCGCCCCGGCAGCAGGTCGAGCCGGCGCAGGATCACGCCCTCGCGCAGCGCCCACGGGCACACCTCCAGCCGGTCCACCTCGAACAGGTCCATCGCCGCGTCCGCGACCAGCGCCCCCGCCGCGAGCTGCGCCGCCCGCCCCTCGGACACGCCCGACAGCTGCGCCCGCTCGGCCGAGCCCATGGTGGTGAGCTTGACGACCCACTCGGCCATGTCCTGCCGGGTGAGCCAGCGCGGCACGTACAGGCCCTCGCTGGTGGGTGCGGCCCCGGCGATCCTGGCCAGCTGCTTGAAGGTCTTGGAGGTGGCGACCGCGCGGTCGGGCTCGCCGTAGCGCACGACGGAGCCGACGGTGCGGGCGATCTCGGTGCGCACGTGCCGGCGCAGCCGCCGCACCTCGTCGGCGGGCGGCGGGTCGGCGGTGAACCAGTCGCGGGTCAGCCGGCCCGCGCCGAGCGGCAGCGAGACGGCCACGTCGGGCTCCTCGTCCACCCCGGCCGCGATCTCCAGGGAGCCGCCGCCGATGTCGAAGGCGAGCAGCCGTCCCGACGACCAGCCGAACCAGCGGCGCACCGCGAGGAAGGTCAGCCGGGCCTCGTCGCGGCCGGACAGCACCTCGATGTGCACGCCGCAGCCGTCCTCGACGCGGGCCAGCACCTCCTCGCCGTTGGCCGCGTCGCGGACGGCGGAGGTGGCGAAAGCCAGCAGGTCCTCCACGCCCTTGTCCTCGGCCAGCTCGACGGCCTCCTTGACGAAGGAGCACAGCCGCTCGATGCCCCGCTCGGCGAGCCGGTTGTCCTCGCCGAGGTACTCCGTCAGGCGGAGCCCCTCCTTGTGCGAGTACGCGGGGATGGGCCGGGCGCCGCGGTGGGCGTCCACGACGAGGAGATGCACGGTGTTCGAGCCGATGTCCAGCACGCCGAGTCGCATGGGAAGACGCTACCGTTCCGCCGGATTCACGGTGAAACGCAGCCGTATGTGGTCGAGGGCGGCAGGCAGGGGATCCTCCAAGGTGAGCGAGGGGACCGCTGAGCGCTCGCGCAGGAACGCCCGCAGGAGGGCCGCGGTGGTGGTGAGGACCAGGTCGCGTCCCGGGCACCGGGCGAACCCGGCGCTGAACGGCACCCCGGCCCAGCTCTCGCCGCCGTCCAGCCACAGGCCGGGACGGTAGTTGTCGCCGGGCTCGGCGCGGTTGACGTACGGGCTGTAGACCACCACCAGCGTGCCCGGCGGCAGGTCCCAGGGGTTGGGGCCGGCGGCCTCGCGCAGGATGGCGAGCGTGGTGGGCCAGAGCCGCAGCGACTCCAGCGCCGCGGCCCGCAGGTGCGCCTCGTCGCGCGGCCCGGGGAACGCGGTGAGCAGCGCCAGCGCCCGGTAGCCGGCGACCGCGGCGGCGTCGAAGGAGAACAGCCAGTGCGGGGCCTGCCCTTCGGGGTGCACCTCGGGCCCGGCGTGCGCCGCGGCGAGGGCGCCCGCGAGGCTGCCCGGCTCGGCACGTTCCAGGTGCGCGGCCAGGCGGCGGCGGAAGGCGTCACGGACGTCGGTGCGCCGGCCCCGCAGGTACGACCAGTTGGCGTCGCGGCGCAGCCGGTCGAGCAGGGTGGTGAGCAGCACGTCGTCGCGGGCGGCGTCGCCGAGCACCACGCGGCGGGCGACGCGCCAGTGGACCGCGTGCCACTGCGGCCAGGTCAGCGTCCCCTCCCGGGGCAGGGCGGCGCTCTCCTCCTCGGCCACCCGGGCGTGGGCGGCGGTGCCGGCGCACAGCACCCGCTCGTTGAGCTCGCGCCGCCGTTCGCGCAGCTCCGGGTCGCGGGTGACGAGCACGGCGTCGGGCTCGAAGTGCGCCAGCGCGCCGCGCTTCTCCTCGGTGGCGGGGGTGAAGGCGGGGTCCTCCAGCACGCGCCGCACGTCCGCGGCGGCGAGCGGCAGCATGGCGAGCCCGCGGCCCGGCACGCGGGCCAGCAGCGGCCCGTCCCCGTACCGCGCGCGCAGCCGTCTGAGCAGCCCGATCGCGCGGGCGTCGGTGTCGGCCATGCCGGCCAGGCGCACCGCCGCCGGGCGGCGGATGACCGTGCCCTGCGCCACGGTCGGCAGCACCAGCGTGGCCGCCAGCGCGAGCGACTGGGCAGGGGTGACCACCGGCAGCCGCGTGATCGTGGGCATGTTCCAGGGACTACCCTTCGTTGGTGGCATGACACGTTTGGGGGGACTTTGAGCGCTTGTTGTGGCCCGAGCAGGGACGACGCCGCCGGCGCGGCCGCGCCGCCCGCCGTCCTGACCGTGCGCCGGTCGGCGCCGCCGCGCGGCATGGTGCGCATCCCGGGCGGCACCTTCCTCATGGGCGGCGACGACCCGGACGGCCGTCCCGAGGACGGCGAGGGGCCGGTCCGCGAGGTGCGGCTGGACCCGTTCCTGATCGACCCGGCGTGCGTGACGAACGCGCAGTTCGCCACGTTCGTCAAGGAGACGGGGTACGTCACCGAGGCCGAGCGGATCGGCTGGTCGTTCGTGTTCCGCCAGTTCGCCACGGCCGGGGTGATGGAGGCCACCGTGCCGGGCGCGCCGTGGTGGGCGGGCGTCGAGGGGGCCGCGTGGCGCACCCCGGAGGGTCCCGGCTCGTCGATCGGCCACCGCCAGAACCACCCCGTCGTGCACGTCTCCTGGAACGACGCCGGCGCCTACGCCGCGTGGGCGGGCAAGCGGCTGCCGACCGAGGCGGAGTGGGAGATGGCGGCCCGCGGCGGCCTGGAGCGCAAGCGCTACCCGTGGGGCGACGAGCTGACGCCGAACGGGCGGCAGCGGTGCAACATCTGGCAGGGCCGCTTCCCCACCGCGCCGAGCAAGGGGACGATGCCGGTCAAGTCGTTCCAGCCCAACGGGTACGGGCTCTACAACGTCTCCGGCAACGTGTGGGAGTGGACGGCCGACTGGTGGGGCACGGCGTGGGAGCCGTACGCGGACAACCCTACCGGCCCGGCCGAGGGCGGCGCGAAGGTGATCCGCGGCGGCTCGTACCTGTGCCACGACTCCTACTGCAACCGCTACCGGGTGGCGGCGCGCACCTCCAACACTCCCGACTCCGCCACCGGGCACACCGGTTTCCGCTGCGCGGCCATACTCTGATCGCATGTCACGAACCCTGCGACTGCTGATCACCGGCGGCGGCACCGGTGGTCACACCTATCCGGCCCTGACGACCCTGTCAGCCCTGCAGCGCCGCCGGGTGCCGCACGACGTGCTCTGGGTCGGCACCGCGAGCGGCCTGGAGGCCAGGATCACGGCCGAGCACGGCATCCCGTTCAAGGCGATCACGACGGGCAAGCTGCGCCGCCGCCCGAACATCAGGGAGCTGGGCACCAACATCGCGGACGTGTTCCGCATCCCGGTCGGGGTGTTCCAGGCGATCGGGCACGCCGCCCGCTACCTGCCCGACGTGGTGCTGTCGACCGGAGGGTACGTGGCGGTGCCGATCGGCGTGGCGGCCAAGCTGATCCGCCGGCCGCTGGTCATGCACGAGCAGACCACCGTGGTGGGGCTGGCCAACCGCATCCTGTCGCGCCTGGCCACCCGCATCGCGCTGTCGCACGAGTCGTCGCTCGAGCACCTGCCCGCGGCCGCCCGCGCCAAGGCCGTGGTGACGGGCAACCCGGTGCGGCCGGAGCTGCTGGCGGGCAACCGGGCGGCGGCCTACGACCTGTTCGGGCTGACGTTCGAGGTGCCGCTGATCTACGTGACGGGCGGCGCGCAGGGCAGCAAGCAGATCAACACGCTGATCGCCGAGATCCTGCCCCGGCTGCTGCCGCACGCGCAGGTCGTGCACCAGTGCGGGCCCGCCTGGATCGAGCAGATGCGGGCGGTGCCGGTGCCCGCCGAGCTGGCCGAGCGCTACCACCCGGTGCCGTATGTGGGGGCGGAGCTGGCCGACCTGTTCGCCGCGGCCGACGTGGTGATCGCGCGCAGCGGCGCCGGGACGGTGTCGGAGCTGACCGCGATCGGCAAGCCGGCCGTGCTGATCCCGCTCATCCCGACCGGCGGCGACGAGCAGCGCAAGAACGCGGGCTACCTGGCCTCGGCGGGGGCCGCGCGGGCATTGCTGGAGCCGCACCCGACGGCCGACCAGCTCCTCGGCGAGCTGATGCCGCTGCTGGCCGATCCGGCGCTGCGGGCCTCGATGGGGCAGGCGGCGGCCGGGCTGGGCCGGGTGGACGCCGCCGACGCGCTGTGCGACCTGCTGCTGGAGGTCGCCGCGGGCCAGGCCGCTCCCCCGCCGCCCGCCGCCGGGCCCGCGCCGGGCGCCCACGCGGCTCCCGGGCATCAGGCGGCTTCCGGGCATCCGGAGGCTCCCGGCGGTCAGGCGTCGTCCGGGGTGCCGGGGACCTCTTTCGGCGCGCCCGGCTCCAGGTAGCGGAAGGCCTCGCGGGCGGAGCGCACGCTCCGCCCGAGCGCCTGCTCCAGGTGCGCGGCGTCGTCGGCCAGCCGGTCCAGCTCGGGCCCGGCCAGGCCGTCCGCGCCGGTCTCGGCGACCAGCTCCTCGTACTGGTGCAGCCGCCCCCGCAGCTCCTCCACCTGCTGGTGGGCGCGGTAGGCGCGCTCGGCCTCGGTGACGTTGGCCGCGTAACGTTCCAGCGCCTCGACGCGGGCGAGCACCGCCGCCTCGCTGCCGTCCAGCGCGCGGGCCAGCGGCTCGGCCACGGCCTCGACCTCGGGCGTCAGGCCGCGCGAGACCGTCTCGCGGTGCTTGGTGCGCAGCGCCGACAGCTTGGCCAGCAGGCGGGCGATCTCCCACTCCTCCGCGGGCAGCATGACCGCGTTGCGGGCCTCGTCCAGCAGGCCCTCGGCGTTGACGCGGGAGCCGGTCACGGTCGCGACGGCGCGCTGCGCGCGGGTCAGCAGCCGGCGGGCCGACTCGTCGAGGTCGTCGGTGAGCACGTACCGGCCCTCGTGCCAGCGCAGCAGCTCGTACGCCTCGCGCTCGGCGTCGTCGCGCTCCTCGTCCTCGCCGCCCGGCAGGTCCTTGCGGACGAACAGCACGATCATCAGGGGGATGCCGAACAGCACGAGCATGAGCAGGCCGAGCCCTCTGCCGGCGGCGCCGACGCCGAGCAGCAGCCCGAAGAAGGCCACCGTGGCGAAGGCGCCGACCATGCGCGTGTGGGCGTTCGACAGGACCTTGCGCGGCTGCGGGGCCCAGCCCTGGCGCATCTTGATGAGCACCCGCCGGCTCGCCCTGAGCACGTGCGCGTCGTCCGGCGGTACTCCGGGGTCTACCACCACATCCGCCACAGATTCGGATACTAAGCCAAGTCACCCCCTTAAATGGCGAAAAGCCTCATGGGCCGAGCTGACGCTGTCGCGTAACGCCTGCTCAAGACGGCCGGCGTCGTCGGTCAATTCGTTCAGCTCGGGGACGGCCGCGCCGTCGGCGCCCGACTCCGCGAGCAGTTCCTCGTAGCGGGACAGGCGGGCGCTGAGGCGCTCGATCTGCCGCCGGGCCCGGTAGGCGCGCTCGGCGTCGGCGACGTGCCCGGCGTAGCGTTCCAGCGCCTCGACGCGGGCGAGCACCGCCGCCTCGCTGCTGTCGAGGGCCTCGGCGAGCGGGCCGGCCACGGCCGCCACCTCGGGCGTGACGCCTTCGGCGACGACCTGCCGGTGCTCGGCGCGCAGCTCCGACAGCTTGGCCAGCAGGCGGGCGATCTCCCACTCCTGGGCGGGCAGCATCACGGCGTTGCGGACGTCGTCCAGCAGGCCCTCGGCGTTGACGCGGGAGGCCATGACCTGCTCGACGGCGGTGCCGGCGCGGGCCAGCAGGGCGCGGGCGGCCTCGTCGAGGTGCTCGTGGAGCACGTAACGGCCGCCGTAGGCGCGGCTGTGCTCGTAGACGTCGCGTTCCAGGGCGCGGCGGCGCTCGGTCTCGGCGTCGGTGCGCGGCCGCAGCAGGACGGCGACGGTCAGCAGCGCGGCCCCCGTCATGATCACCACGAAGGAGGGGTACTGCTCGGCCACGAACAAGGTCAGCCCGTACACGGCGGCCACCGCCGCGACCACGCCGGCCGTGCCCGCGGCGATCGTGCCCAGCATCGGGTGGGCCCGCTTGGGCGGCGGGCGCCAGCCGGTGTGGAGGCGGGCCAGCAGCGTGCGGTTGGCGCGCAGCAGGTCGGCCGCCTCATGAGGGACCGCCGGATCGACGATGACCTTCGGGTGACGGCCGGGCACGTTATCGAGCATAGGGATCGCGGGTCAGCTTTCCAGATACCGGAAGGCCTCATGTGCGGACTCCACGCTGCGCCGCAGCGAGCGCTCCAGCGTGTCGGCGTCCTCCGACAGCTTGCCGATCTCCGCCAGCGCGAGGCGGTCAGCGCCCGACTCGGCCAGCAGCTCCTCGTAGCGGGGCAGCCGGGCCCGCAGCTCCTCGATCTGGGCGTGCGCGTGGTAGGCGCGCTCGGCCTCGGCGACGCGGGCGGCGTAACGTTCCAGCGCCTCGACGCGGGCGACGACCGCGGCCTCGCTGGCGGCCAGGGCGCGTTTGAGGGGTTCCAGGACGGGGGCGACCTCCGGCGCGAGGCCGCGCTGCACGAGGTCGCGGTGCTCGCGGCGGAGCTCCGACAGCTTGGCCAGCAGGCGGGCGATCTCCCACTCCTGGGCGGGCAGCATCACGGCGTTGCTGGCGTCGTCGAGCAGGCCCTCGGCGTTGACGTGGGAGCGCAGCACCGCGCCGACCGCGCGCTGCGCGCGGCCCAGCACGAGCCGCGCCTCCTGGTCGAAGTCCTCGCCCAGCAGGTAGCGGCCGTCGTACCAGCGGGCCTGCTCGTAGACGTGGCGCTCGTGCGGGCGCTCGTCCTCGGGCGCCTCGCTCATCGAGGCGATCTTGACCAGGACGACGAAGACGTACGTGCCGAGCAGCACGAACCCGGCCGGGGCGAGCGGGGAGTCCAGCAGGACGGCCATGAGCGCGATCACCACCGGCGTGGCCGCCAGCAGCAGGGCGCTGGAGGGCCCGCGACGCGGCCGGTGACGGGCCTGCGCGACGGTGTGGGGCGCCCATCCGGCGCGCACCCGGGACAGCAGCGAGGCGTTGGCCCGTAACAGCCCGGCGACTTCGGCCGGCACTCCCGGATCGACCACCACACCCACGCTCTGTCCTGGCACCCTGGCGCCCCCCAAGCTCGTGTTGTGTGTGGATATTACGTAACAATCCGCTTGCGTGTCAGCCTCGAATTTTCTTCACTTTCGTCGGATTTCAGTCGCCGCTCTGCTGGATCTCCCACAACGCCGTCTCCGGGATGCCCGCCTTGACCAGGAGCTCCCAGGTGGCCCGCCGGTCGCGGGGGTCGGCGAGCATCGCGCGCAGCAGGGGCCGCAGCCGGGCGTGGTCGGCGCCGCCCTCCGCCCACAACGCGCCGAGCGCCTGGTACATCGCCGGCGAGCGGACCGCGGCGGTGCGCACCAGCTCCTCCAGGATCGCCGCCCGGTCCCGGAACGGCAGCGCCCGCCCCTCCCCCAGCGCCCGCAGCAGCAGGTCGAGCAGGCGGCGATGGCGCGGGCCCTGCCCGGTGGCGACGGCGACGACCGCGTCCCCCATGCCGGTGGGGTCCTCGGCGCCGAGGATGACGTCCTCCACGCCGTCCTCGACCACCCGCCGCGCCGACAGGGCGGCGACCAGCCCGGTCCATCCCTCCTCGCCGAGCTGGCCCTTCCACAGGTGGGTGAAGGAGGACCAGCGCTCCAGCGCGTCGGGGCCGGGCAGCAGCGCGGAGACCCGCACCGGCTCGTCGGCGGCGGCCACGATGAGCAGCGCGAGGTTCGCCGAGTACGCCGCCAGCCGCCGCGTCAGGGTGTGCCGCACCGGGCGGAAGCCGGTGAAGTGCCGCCGCCCGCGCTCGTGCAGCGAGCGCCGCAGCAGCCCGGACAACTGCTCGACGCAGCGCGCCCGCACCCCGGCCGGCACGTCGTCCAGCAGCTCGGCGACGAACCCGACGATCGGCTCGCGCTCGGCCAGGCAGGAGTGCGAGGTGACGGCGTAGAGCAGGTCGTCGTCGACGCTCTGCACCAGCGCCAGCGGCTCGTCCCCGGCGTGGCGGCGCCTGCGGTCGAGGTCGCGCAGCGCGTACACGGCGAGCCAGGCGACCAGGAACTCGCCGAAGGTGGCGTGCAGGAAGGCGTGGCCGCCGCGGCGGACGAAGAAGAAGCGCTCGGTGGCCTTGCGCGCCCAGTCGGTGCGGTCCTCGCCGTCATCAGCCGGCCCGCCGCCCGGCGGGCCGGCCGGGTCGGCCGGGTCGTCCTCGCCGCCGTGGCACAGCGCGGGCAGGTCGCGGGCGAGCGCGGCGTCGGTGATGATCTGCCGGCCCCGCGCCAGCATGGACAGCGCCGCCGCGCCCAGCAGCACCAGCTCCTGGTCGATGAGCACCCGGCGGGCGCCGCCGGTCTCGCGCTCGGTGAAGTCGCGCAGCAGCACCTCGTACAGCCGGGAGTGCTTGAGCGGCACGCCGCCGCCGCGCTGCGGGTCGTCGTGCTGGAGGGCGTTGCCGGCCGCGTCGTAGAGGGCGAGCAGGAGCAGCAGCAGCGGCCGGCGGGCCATCGCGCCGTGGGCGAGCGCGGCCTCGGCGGGCAGCGGCCTGAGGTCGCGGCGGGCCAGCAGGGCGCGGTTGGCCTGGTCCCAGATCTCCAGCCACTGGCGCACCTGGTCGTCCTCGAACGGCTCCAGCCGCAGCGCCAGCAGCCCCTCGGGGAAGCGCAGCCGCTCGGAGACCACCGTGCGGCTGGTCACGATGACCACGGCCGGCCGGCCGAGCCCGGCCTCGCGGCGCTGGAACTCCTGCACCCTGGCCAGGTAGTCGTAGCGGCCCGCGCCGCCCAGCAGCAGCTCGTCCAGCCCGTCGAGGAGGATCACCGGCAGCGCCCCGCCGGCCGCCTCCACCAGGTCGCCGTAGGGGACGCGCTCCTCCAGGACGGTCGCGATGGCCTGCTCGACCTGCTCGGTCACCTCCGCGCGCGGCGGGACGCCCTGCAGGTCCACCCGGATCGGCAGGAACTCCGAGCGGGCCAGGCGGGCGGCCAGCACCTCGGTCAGCTTCGTCTTGCCCGAGCCGGGGTCGCCGAGCACCAGCAGCGGCGCCTGGGTGGCGCGCAGCGAGGTGAGGTGCCCGACGAGGAAGGCCTCGGTGTCGGGCAGCAGCCGCTGGTCCTCCCACCAGCCGTCGAGCGCGGGCGAGGCGTCGCGGGTCAGCTCGGCCACCCGGCAGCGCGGCGTCAGGTAGCCCTCGCCGAGCAGCGGCAGGTAGACGTCCTCGGGCAGCTTGCCGGCCAGCAGGAGCGGCTGGTCGAGGAGGTTGGCGGCCATCCTGGCCAGGTGGACCATGGGGCGGTCGCCGACGCGGGGCGGCGCCAGCTCGGCCAGCAGCCAGGCCACCCGGGACAGCGCCGTGGCCGGCTGCGGGCGCTCGGTGACCAGGCTGCGCACGCCGAACTCGTGGCTGTCCAGCGACAACGACCGGTAGTTCTCGTCGTAGCCGCGCAGGGCGTGGGCGGGCGGGCCCTCGGCGAGCATCCGGGGCAGCAGGAGCTGGTCGTCGTGGCTCAGCTCGTCCCAGACCGGCAGGCCGGCGGCGTACTCGGCCACCGCCTCCGACATGCGCAGGTAGGCACGTTCCACCGCCTGGCGGGTCTCGCCGTACGGGAGGTGCGGCTCGGGGGTGGGCAGGCGCTCCAGCATGAGGGCGGCCATGAGCCGGGCGAACCGCTCGGGGGTGGGCACGCCGCGGGAGATCCGGTCGGTGCGGTCGAGCTGTTCCAGCGTGAACGGCAGCTTGGCCTCGCCGAGCGCCTCGAAGTACGCCGAGACCACGATGACGGCGTGCGCGGCGGCCAGGCGCTGGGTGCGGGTGTGCCGGTCGACGCCGCCGCGCAGCTCGGGCAGCCGGCCGACGACGTCCTCGCCGTAGCGGACCACGGAGGCGCGCATGTCGGCGACGCCCATCACGAGCTGCCCGGCGCCGGCCAGCGGCCAGCCGCTGCGCTCGGCCGCGGCGGCGAAGCCGATCACCTTGGCCAGCCGCCCGTCCTTGCATCCGAGGATCCTCAGGGCGTCGGCGTAGCTCGGGGTCTCGATCATGGCCTTCTCCTGGGGACTGGGATGTCCCATCATGCGCTGTACGCGGCGTTCGCGCAGGCGTCCTGGACGGAAGTCACCCGCCGGTCACTCTCCTTTCACGGCCCTTTCACGGCCCTTTCACGGCCTCGGCGATCTCCGGCAGCGCGGTGGGGTCCTCGATCGTGGACGGGGTGGCGTACGAGCGGCCGTCGGCGATGTCGCGCATGGTGCCGCGCAGGATCTTGCCCGAGCGGGTCTTCGGCAGCCGGGCGACCACGACCGCGCGGCGGAAGGCGGCGACCGGGCCGATGCGCTCGCGCACCAGGGCGACCAGCTCGCGCCGCAGCTCCTCGGGGTCGCGCTCGCAGCCGGCCTTGAGCACCACGAAGCCGACCGGGACCTGCCCCTTGACCTCGTCGGCCACGCCGATCACGGCGCACTCGGCGACGTCGGGGTGGGCGGCCAGCACCTCCTCCATGGAGCCGGTGGACAGCCGGTGCCCGGCGACGTTGATGACGTCGTCGATGCGGCCCATGACGTAGAGGTAGCCGTCGGCGTCGAGGTGGCCGCCGTCGCCGGTGAGGTAGTGGCCGGGGTAGCGCTCCAGGTAGGAGGAGCGGAAGCGGGCCTCGTCGCGGTAGAGAGTGGGCAGGGCGCCGGGCGGCAGCGGCAGCTTGACCGTGACCGAGCCCTCGGCGCCGGGCGGGCAGTCGTCGCCGGCGGCGTCCAGCACGTGCACGTCCCAGCCGGGGACGGGCTTGGTCGGGGAGCCGGGCTTGACGGGCAGGGTCTCGATGCCGACGCAGTTGGCGGCGATGGGCCAGCCGGTCTCGGTCTGCCACCAGTGGTCGATGACGGGGATGCCGAGCAGATCGGCGGCCCAGTGGTAGGTGTCGGGGTCGAGGCGTTCGCCGGCGAGGAAGAGGTGCCGCAGCGGGGACAGGTCATACTTTTTGGCGAAATTTCCCGAAGGGTCCTCTTTTTTGATGGCGCGGATCGCGGTCGGCGCGGTGAACAACGTCCGCACGCCGTGCGTCGCCACCACCCGCCAGAACGCCCCCGGGTCGGGCGTGCCGACGGGCTTGCCCTCGTACAGCACGCTCGTGCAGCCGGCCAGCAGCGGGGCGTAGACGATGTAGGAGTGGCCGACGACCCAGCCGACGTCGGAGGCGGCCCAGAAGACCTCGCCGGGCGCGGCGCCGTACACGTTGGCCATGCTCCAGTGCAGCGCGACGGCGTGGCCGCCGTTGTCGCGCACGACGCCCTTGGGCGAGCCGGTGGTGCCGGAGGTGTAGAGGACGTAGAGCGGGTCGGTGGCGGCCACGCTCACGCAGGCGGCGGGCGCGGCGGCCCGCACCGTCTCGGCCCAGTCGAGGTCGCGGCCCTCGCGCAGCTCGGCCGGGCACTGCGGGCGCTGCAGGACGACGCACCGCTCCGGCCGGTGCGCGGCCTGCTCCAGCGCCGCGTCCAGCAACGGTTTGTACTCCACCACCCGGTTCGGCTCGATGCCGCACGAGGCGGACAGGATGACCTTGGGCCGGGCGTGGTCGATGCGCACGGCCAGCTCGCGGGCGGCGAACCCGCCGAAGACCACCGAGTGCACCGCGCCGAGCCGCGCGCAGGCCAGCATCGCGATCACGGCCTCGGGCACCATCGGCATGTAGATCACCACGGTGTCGCCCGCGCCCACGCCGAGGTCGCGCAGCATGCCCGCGGCGCGCGCCACCTCGCCGAGCAGCTCCTCGTAGGTGTGGACCCGGACGGCGCCGGTAACCGGGCTGTCGTGGATCAGCGCCGGCTGCCCGCCGCGGCCCGCCGCCACGTGCCGGTCGAGCGCGTTGTGGCAGGTGTTGAGCCGCGCGCCGGGGAACCAGCGGCCGTCGCCGCCGAGGATCGCGCCGGCCCCCTCGCCGGCCCCCTCGCCCGGGGGCACGTCCCAGTCGATGCCGCGGGCCGCCTCGGCCCAGAACTCCTCGGGGTGCCGGATGCTTCGCCGGTAAGCCTCGTCATAACCGCCCACTTATCGATCAGACCAGCCACCCGCCCCATGGCGCAAGATGTTCGGGTGGACGATGACCTGATCCTTTCCGTCGTGACGGGGTCGCGGGCGTACGGGCTGCACACCGGCGCCTCCGACACCGACCGGCGGGGCGTGTTCGCCGCGCCGACGGCGGCCTTCTGGCGGCTGGACAAGCCGCCCACGCACCGCGACGGGCCGCTGCCCGAGCAGTTCTCCTGGGAGGTCGAGCGCTTCTGCCGGCTCGCGCTGGAGGCGAACCCGACCGTGCTGGAGGTGCTGTGGTCGCCGATCGTGGAGGTCGTCACCCCGGCCGGGCAGCGGTTGCGCGAACTGCGCGGGGCGTTCGTGTCGGCGCGGGCCCGGCGCACCTTCGCCGGGTACGCCGACGACCAGTTCCGCCGCCTGGACGTGACCGCGCCGAAGTGGAAGCAGGCCATGCACATGCTGCGGCTGCTGCTCAGCGGCCTGCACCTGGTGCGGCACGGCGAGCCCCTGGTCGAGGTGGGGGCGCACCGCGAGCGGCTGCTGGCGGTCCGGCGGGGCGAGGTGCCGTGGGCCGAGGTGGACGCCTGGCGGGCCGCCCTGGTGGCCGAGCTGGACGCCGAGCCCGGCGGCGTGCTGCCCGCCGAGCCGGACCGGGCGCGGGTGGAGGAGTTCCTGGTCGGCGTGCGGAGGGAGAACCTGTGACCGGGCTGCCGGGCTTCCTGGGCGAGGTGGTGGCCGAGCAGCCGTACCCGCTGGCGTTCGCGACGGTCAGCGGGGCGCACCTGTACGGTTTCCCGTCCGCCGACTCCGACGTGGACCTGCGGGGCGCGCACGTGCTGCCGGTCGCGGAGGTGGCGGGCCTGCGGCACGGCCCGGAGACGCTGGAGCGGGCCTGGACCCGCGACGGCGTGGAGATGGACCTGGTCACGCACGACCTGGCCAAGTTCTGCCGGCTGCTGCTGAGCCGCAACGGCTACGTGCTGGAGCAGGTGCTCTCGCCGCTGGTGGTGGCCTCGTCGCCGGTGCACGAGGAGCTGACGGCGCTGGCGCCCGGGTGCGTGACGCGGCACCACGCGCACCACTACCTGGGGTTCGCGCGCACGCAATGGCGGCTCTTCACCCGGACACTGGAGCTGAAGCCGCTGCTCTACACGTTCCGGGTGCTGGCCTCCGGCATCCACCTCATGCGCACCGGCGAGCTGGTGGCCGACCTGACCCGGCTGTACGGCTACGGGCCGGCGTACCTGCCGGAGCTGGTGGCGCTGAAGGCCGAGGCCGAGCACGGGCACTCGCCGTCGGTCCTCGGCCTGGAGGCGGACGTGGAGCGGATGACGGCCGAGCTGGAGGCGGCGCGCGACGCCTCGCCGCTGCCGGAGCGGGCGACGGCGGCGGACGCGCTGCACGACCTGGTGCTGCGCGCCCGCCTGGCCGGCGGCGTCAGCCCGTGATCAGGGGCAGCAGGGCGCCGGCGTCGGCCGCGGTGACGGTGATGCCGAAGGCGCCGTCGAGGAGGGCCCGCAGGTCCTCCGCGGTCGCGGGCGGCGGCTGGTCCTCCAGGCGCAGCCGCTCGCCCGCGGCGGTGACGCGCTGCAGGAGCACGTGGTGGCGGAAGGGCGACCGCGGGTGGTGGGCGACGTAGAAGTTGGCCACCTCGAAGTCGCTCGGCAGGAACGGCTCGCCGGGGCGGAAGGCGTACAGCTCGGCGTCCTGCCCGGCGGCGCCCGCGTGCAGGACGTGGTAGCCGCCGTCGCGGGCCAGGCGCCAGCGCCGGCCGTCCGCCTCCAGCGTGGCGCCGTCCTCGAACGGCATCGGCTCCACCAGCCCGTCGCCGCCGAACCCCACGTCTGCCAGCCAGGTGCGGCCCTCGGCCCGCACGGTGAGCGTGGCGTGCGTGCGCGGCAGGTGGCGCCGCCCGCCGACCCGGATCCTGGCCAGGTGGCGGGTCACGCCGAAGCCGAGCCGTTCGAGCGCGGCGGCGAACAGCAGGTTGTGCTCGTGGCAGTAACCGCCGCGCCCGCCGGTCACCAGCTTGTCCTGCAGACTGCCGAGGTCGAGGCGGACGCCGCGGCCGAGCACCACGTCCAGGTTCTCGAACGGGATCGCCTGGACGTGCGCCCGGTGCACGGCGCGCAGCGTGGCGGCCGTCGGGGCGCGCGGGCCGTCGTGCCGGATCCGCGCCAGGTAGGCGTTCAGGTCGAGCTTCTCGATGTCCCAAGTCATGTGATCAACGATGCCGCCCGCGGCGGGCCGCGCGGGTCACGGGGTGCCCTGTTCCGCCGACAGGACGAGCCGGACGGCGAAGACGCGGTAGCCGGCCCGCTCGAACGCCCTGGCCATCGGCGTGTTGCCGAGGTCGGTGTCGGCGACGACCCGGCGCTCGCCCCGTTCGGCGTGGAAGCGGGTGATCTCGGCGAGCAGGTCGTCCACGTAGCCGTGGCCGCGGTGCTCGGGCACCACGCCGAGATAGCCGACGACGGGGCCGGCGTTGTTGGCCGACGGCAGCGCGACGCCCGCCAGCGAGCCGTCGGCCGCCGAGTACGCCAGCCGCCACCACGACCGGTCCCCCGGCATCTCCTTGTAGCCGGCGACGTCCTGGCGGGCCTGCTCCAGGGGGTCCGTGGTGCGCAGGGCGAGCCGGGTGGCGTGGTCGAGGGTGCCCTCGGCCACCCGCCGGAACGCCTCGGCGAACGCCTCGTCGTCGTCCTCGGGGCGCAGCACGAGGCGGCCGGACGGCTCGGGCACCGGCACGTCGTCGGTCCACTCGTAGCGCAGGCGTTCCAGCTCGCCGGTGAGCCCGGCGCGGGCGGCGGCCTCCTTGCGCCAGGTGAGGCCGGCGGCGACCCCGGCGTCCTCGCGCCAGCCGCTGGGCAGGAACACGTGGTAGGCGGGCCGGTCGCCGAACGCGGCGTGGGCGTGCTCCAGCAGCTCGGCGGCGGTGGCGACCCGGTCGGGCACCGACGGGTGCACGTGGACGCAGTCGAGGGCGAGCGGCCGGCTGTCCGGGAAGCCCCACCAGACGGCGCGGGCCAGGAGGTCGCCGGTGTCCTCGTCCTCGCCGACCCAGATGCGGTCGTAGCGGTAGTGTCCGCTCTCCAGGAACGACCGCAGCCGTTCGGGGTGGGCCCAGCTCACGGACTCGTCGACGACGCAGCCGAGCAGGTTGTCCAGATCGTCGCTCGACGCGGGACGAAAACGCACAGATCCTCCGGGAACTGGGGAAAGAGGGATTCTTTCTACTTTTAAGCGGCAGCGGGCACTGTAGCGCAGAGAACGCGCGAGGATGGGCCCGTGAGGTCCTACGACGACGAGACGCTGCCCCTGCAGCCGCCCATCCGGCTGCCCGACGAGGCCACGCTGGCCGCCGCCGTCCGCGCCGCCCCGCTGGCCGGGGAGCTGGAACCGGCGGGCGGCGACGCCGAGGTGCTGGCCGCCTGGGCCGACCACTGCCGCGAGCGGCTGGCCGCCGACGAGGGGCTGCTGGTGGAGCTGATCCGGCTGTTCCTGTCGCGCGAGCCGGTCAAGGGCGAGACGCCCGAGGTGCTGGCGGGGCTCGGGCTGGTGCGGACGGCGGAGCCGTACACGCTGAGCTGGCTCGGCCTGTGGGCGGCGCGGCTGATCATCGCCGACACCACCGGGCAGGAGATCCCCGTCATGGGGTCGCTCGCCGACGCCGACGCATCGGAGCTGCTGCACGGCCTGCGCTCCTACCCCGAGGCCGAACGCGAGGAGGAGCTGGCGGGCTGGCTGATGGGCCGCGAGCGGGGCGAGGCCATCGCCGAGCTGGCCGCGGCGCTCGGCACGGTGAGCCCGCTGAGCCGGGCGGTCGGCGTCGAGGTGCTGTCGTCGGACTTCGGCGACGAGGGCCGGCACGCGCTGCTGCGGCTGCTGGAGGAGCCCAAGCTGGGCGCGGTGATCGCGGCCAGGACGGCGAACCCGCAGCGGCAGCCGGTGCCGGAGGAGATCGCCTGGGTGCTGGTGGACATGGCGGCGGCGCTGCTGGAGTTCGGCGACTCGCCGGACGAGGTGATCAAGTCGATCGCCATGGGCATGAACTCCGAGGAGCAGGCCGGGACGATCGCGATCCTCGCCTTCGGCGACCACCCGTGGACCGGGCGGGTGCTCCAGGTCTTCATCGACCATCATCCGGACGACCGGATCGCGGCGGCGGCGCGGAAGGCGCTGCGGCGGCTGCGCGGCCTGTCGGACCTGCGTCCCTGAGCGGGTCCTCCTCGCGTCGTGACCGCGCCGTGATCGGCCTCCCGCCGATCACGGTAAAGTCGGCTCGGTGACGAAGCATACGATCTCCCCGCAGAACAGCATCCTCGGTGAGGCGTTCGCCTGCGACTGCGGCGTCATCCTGGGCGGCCGGATGACCGCCGAGCTGCACGCGGCCGAGAACAACCTCTGCTCGGCCTGCCTGGGCTCGGCCGAGGAGGAGGTCGCGCCGGGCCTGACGCGCGGCTGCACGTCGTGCGCGGGCAGCGGGCGGCGCAAGGAGCAGGTCACCTGGCAGCTCGCGCACGCCGAGGCCGAGCACCTGATCACGATGAGCGTGGTGCGCGGGATCGTGGCCCGCTTCGACGGGCCGTTCCACCTGTCGGAGATCGCCGACACCGTGCGGGCCGGGCTCGGCCTGCCCGCCGGGCGGCTGCCGGTGGGGCCGCGGGTCCGCGACCTGCTGCTCCAGCTCCAGGCCGCGGGCGAGATCACCATGTTGTCGGCGCCGGACGAGATGCTGGGCACCGACATGGTGCTCTACCGCGACCCGCAGTGGCAGCGCGCCCGCACCCTGGGCCTCTGACCCGCGCGCGCAATTGACCCACCCGCGCGTCTGACCCGCCCTGGGCATCCGGCCCGCCCGCGCGGCCACGCTGCTAGGCGCGGCAGATGATCTCGCCGTGCAGCACGGACAGCCAGCCGTCCTCGGCCGCCGCCCACGCCCGCCAGCCGTCGGAGATGCGGCGCAGGTCGGCCTCGGTGGCCGCGCCGGTGGCGAGGGCCTTGCGGGCCATGTCGGAGCCGAGGATGCGCTCGGCCCACATGCCGCCCCACCATGCCCGGTCGTCCGGGGTGGCGAAGCACCAGGTGGAGGAGGTGGGGGTGACGTCCTCGAAGCCGGCGGCGCGGGCCCACGACAGCAGCCTGCGCCCGGCGTCCGGCTCGCCGCCGTTGCCCCGCGCGACCCGCTGGTACAGCGCCAGCCACTCGTCCAGCTCGGGCAGCCGGGGCCACCAGGCGAAGGCGGCGTAGTCGCTGTCGCGGGCGGCGACGTACCCGCCCGGCTTGGCGACCCGGCGCATCTCGCGCAGCGCCCGCACGGGGTCGCCGACGTGCTGCAGCACCTGGTGGGCGTGCACCACGCAGAAGGTGTCGTCCGGGAAGGGCAGGTCGTGCGCGTCGGCGACGGCGAAGTCGGCGTTGCGCACGCCGCGCGCGGCCAGCTCGGCCCGGGACAGCTCCAGCGCCTCCGCCGTGACCTCGGCCGCCGTCACGTGCGCCACCAGGCCGGCCAGGTCGGCGGTGATGGTGCCGGGGCCGCTGCCCACGTCCAGCACCGTCATGTGCGGCTTGAGGTGGGGCAGCAGGTACGCGGCCGAGTTCCCGGCGGTGCGCCAGCGGTGCGAGCGCAGCACCGACTCGTGGTGGCCGTGGGTGTAGACGGCGGTTGCCGGACGGTCCATCGCAGAACTCCTTCGTTCGCCTCGGATGGCTGGAGCCTAGCGCGGGTCTCACCATTCAAGAGAGAACGTCTTGTATCATGAGACGCAGGACGGCGGGTGCGTGCGACCGATCCGCCATAGCGGACATTTCATCGCTATAGTGGAGGAATGACGGGCGAAGGGGTGCTGTCCAGCGGGCTGTCCATGGCCGAGCTGGGGCAGCGGGTCCGCGGCGAGCGCCGCGCGCGCGGGCTGTCGATCGAGCGGCTGGCCGAGCTGAGCGGCATCAGCCGCAGCATGGTCTCCGAGGTCGAGCGGGGCGCCAAGACGCCCACCGTGCTCGTGCTCGACCGGCTGGCCACGGCGCTCGGCACGTCCATCGCCCGGCTGCTCGACGAGCCGGCGCACAGCGCGCTGCGGGTGCTGCGCCACGCCGAGCAGCGGGTGCTGCGCGACCCCTCGGGCTGGGAGCGGCGGGTGCTGTCGCCGGTGCTCGGCGACGTGGAGTTCGAGTTCATGCGCACCACCATCGGGCCGGGCGTGGACGCGGGCGAGTTCGCGCCGCACGCGCCGGGCTCGCGCGAGTACCTGGCGGTCGAGCGCGGCAGCCTGCGGCTGACCATCAACGGGCGGCCGTACGTGCTGGACCCCGGCGACTCGATCTACTACCCGGGCGACTGCCGGCACGCCTACGCCAACGACGGCGCCACCGACTGCGTGTACTACCTCGCGATGGAGCTCGGCGCCGCCGGCGGCCACGAGACCGCCCGCCACCACCCCCCATCCGCATAGCACGACCCACCGCCCGCGCGGTGCGAACCACGGAAGGAACAGCTCGATGACTGACCTGCGCGCCGCCGGTGAGCGGGCCGCCGCCCTCATGGCCGGCCATCTCGCGGACGTGCCCGGCGGCCCGGTGTGGCGGCCCGTCCCCGACGCCGAGCGCGCCTGGCTGAGCGGCCAGGAGCTGCCCGAGGACGGGCGGCCCCTCGACGACCTGCTCGACGACGTCCGCGCGCACGTGCTGCCGCACCCCATGGGCAACGGCCACCCGCGCTTCTTCGGCTGGGTCAACTCCCCGCCCAACCCGGCGGGCGTGCTCGTCGAGCCGCTGGCCGCCGCGCTCAACCCGAGCTGCGCGGGCGGCGACCACGCCGGGCCGCACCTGGAACGGGCGGTGGTGCGGTGGCTGGCCGGGCTGGCCGGGTTCCCGCACCCGCCCGGCGGCGGGCTGCTGACCAGCGGGGCGTCCATGGCCACCATCGTCTGCCTGGCCAGCGCGCGGCAGCGGGCCGCGCTCGCCGACGGGTGGGACGCCCGCGAGGAGGGGCTGGCCGGTCGCCCGCCGATGGTCATGTACGTCACCGAGGAGGGCCACAGCTGCCTGCACAAGGCGGCCCAGCTCCTCGGCCTCGGCGCGCGGAACGTGCGCGCGGTGCCGGTGGACGCGGCGTACCGGATGGACGTGGCCGCGCTGCGCGCCATGGTCGCCGAGGACGTCGCGGCGGGGCTGCGGCCGTTCTGCGTGGCGGGCAGCGCCGGCACCGTGAACTCCGGCGCGGTCGACCCCCTGGACGCGATCGCGGACGTGGCGGCCGAGTTCGGGCTGTGGTTCCACGTGGACGGGGCTTACGGGGCGCTCGGCGTGCTCGACGGCCAGGCCCGCCCGCACTACGCGGGCCTGGAGCGGGCCGACTCGCTCGCCCTGGACCCGCACAAGTGGCTCGGCGTGCCGGTCGGCTGCGGGTGCGCGCTGCTGCGCGAGCCGGGGGCGGCGCGGGCCGCGTTCAGCCTGGTGCCGTCATACCTGGTGGACGACAACGCGGGCGACCTCGGCTGGTTCGCCGAGTACGGGCCGGAGCAGACCCGCCCGTTCCGGGCGCTGAAGACGTGGGCGACGCTGTCGTCCCTCGGCCGGTCCGGGGTCGTCCGCCTGGTCGAGCACACGACGGGCCTGGCCAGGACGCTGGGCGCGATGGTGGAGCGGGCGCCCGACTTCGAGCTGCTGGCGCCGGTGACGACGTCGATCACCGCCTTCCGGCACACGCCGCGCGCCGAGGGGCTGGACGCGCTCAACCGGGCGATCCCGTTCGCGGTGCAGGCGCGGGGGAACGCGTTCCTGACCGGCACCCGGCTCGGCGGCCGCGACGCGCTGCGGGCCTGCTTCCTGCACCCGGACACCACCGAGCGTGACCTGGAGATCCTGCTGGACGAGATCCGCCTGGCGGCCAAGGCGCTCTGAGCGGGCCGCGTGAGCGCCCGCCCTGCCCGGGTAGGGGCCGGGGGAATCACCGGACGAAGAAGGAGATTCCCATGGCGAGGACCGTGGCAGACGTGATGACGAGACACCCGGCGGCGGTCGAGGCCGAGCAGCCGGTGTCCGTCGCGGCGGCGCTGATGCGCGACAACGACGCGGGCGCCGTCATCGTCAACGACAACGGGCGCATGCGGGGCATCGTCACCGACCGCGACATCGCGGTGCGGGTGGTGGCCGACGACAAGGGCCCGCAGACGCCGGTCCGCGAGGCGTGCAGCGCCTCGGTGGAGGCCGTCGGGCCGGACACCAGCATCGAGCAGGCCGTCCAGCTCATGCGTACGCACGCGGTGCGCCGGCTGCCGGTCGTCGAGGACGGCCGCGCGGTGGGCATGGTGAGCATCGGCGACCTGGCGATGGAGCGCGACCCGGACTCGGCGCTCGCCGACATCTCGGCCGCCGAGGGCAACCGCTGACGCCTTCCGCGCCCGCGCCCCGCGCGGAACTGTCGGTGGCGCGCGTTACCGTGGCCGCATGATCACAGTCGAGGACGTGCGGCGGTTCGCGAGCACCCTTCCGCGGTCGTCGGAGCACCTGATCCGCGACCGCGTCAAGTTCCGCGTGGGCCGGATCGTGTACGTGGCCTTCTCCCGCGACGAGACGCTCATGGGCTTCGGGTTCCCGAAGGAGGAGCGCGAGGCCCTGGTGGCGTCGGAGCCGGCGAAGTTCCTGCTGCCGCGCGAGTCCGACCTGCGCTTCCACTGGGTGGAGGCGCGGACGGCGGCGCTGGACGTGGCGGAGATGCGGGAGCTGGTGCTGGAGGCGTGGCGGATGTGCGTCCCGAAGAAGGTGCGCGCCGAGCAGGAACGCCTCGCCCTTCTCCGCCCCGCCCCCTGACGCCCCGCCCCCCGACACCCGCTCCCCGACACCCGCCCCCTGCCGGGGCACACGCTGACCCGGCGGTCCTCGCGCGGCCGTGCCTCACTCCGGCATGGCGAGCCGGTCCAGGCCGAGGGCGCTGATCAGCAGGCGCTCCTTGCGGTCGCCGAGCAAGCCGGCCGTCCAGCCGGTGAAGCCGCCGTCCCCGACCTCCACCCCGCGCGCGTACACCTTGAAGCACAGCCCGGTGTAGTACCCCCGGCCGCTCTGCCGGTCCGGGTCGGGTGTCCCGCCGAGGCCGTCCGCCACGGCGTCGAACCGCTCGTCCAGGACGGTGACCCGCAGCTCGGGCTCCCCGGCCCCGCACGCGCGCACCGCGTCGGCCAGGACGGCCAGGTGCTCGGCCGCGTGCTGCCGTTCGAAGGCCAGGCCGCCGGTGTCGCGCCCCGCGGTGACCAGGGCGAACAGGGTGAAGTGCGCGTACCGGGCGGCCCCTTCGACGTGCTGGGCGCGCACGACGCGCTGCACGGCGGCCAGCCGCACCGGCTCAGCCCGTCCCCCCGCCCCGTCGCCCGCCGTGCGGCGGCGCAGTGCCGCCTCCAGGGCGAGGGCGTTGGTGGGGTCCGCGGCGACCTCGCCGTTCCTGACGGTGGAGACCACCTTGTTCTGGTCCACGGTGGCGAGGACCGAGCAGGTGCCGAGCGGCGCGACCGGCGACAGCGTGACCGGCTCGAAGTCAGGCGGGAGCGCCGACAGTGCGGCGTCCTCGGCCCGCCGCAGCTCGCGGAACGGCACCGGCGACGGCGCGGCGAAGCGGTCCTGGCCGTAGCGGCGCAGCACGTCGGCGGGCGCGAGCGCGCCGGCCCGCCGCCGCATGACCTCCAGCAGCAACGTGGTGAGATCGGCCCCGGGCAGCCGCTTCGCCAGCACGTCGAGGATTTCGGGGCCGCCCGCCTGCCGCAGGACGCGGTCCAGGGCGCTCGCTCGCTTCGTCATCCCCCATGCCTATCGGAGCACCGCCCGGCCCCGCGAACGCTTTTCCGCCGGGCCGGAGCGGGAGGGATCAGGAGGACACGTCGCGGTACAGGCCCTTGGCGATGGCGGTGATCCGCTGGACGGAGGCGCTCCACGCGCTGCCCGCCGGATGCGCGGTCAGCACCGCCATGACGTACCGCTCCCCCTTGCCCACCAGGCCCGTCGTGTGCAGCACCGGACGGCCGTAGTCGGGGACGCCGGAGCCGGTGGCGCGCCGGGCGATCCACGAGACGGGCGCGCCGATCGCCCTGGCCTCGCGGCACCGGGTGGGCGGCGTCGTGCCGAACCCGGACCAGCCCTGCTTGACCGCGTACGGCCTGGGCACCGCGCTGGGGATGCCGAAGGTCTGGTCGAAGCCGTCGGTGCCGCAGGAGGCGGCCTTGCGGAGGTGGCCGAGGATGGTGTCGCGGACCCGGGCGTCGGCCCGGTCGAGCAGGTAGCGGTAGGTGCGGACGATGTCGTACGCGCTGAGCGAGGTGTAGCCCCAGAAGCCGGGCTGCGAGGCGGGCGGCGGCGCGGTGTCGGCGAGGCCGAGCCTGCGCGCGACCCGCACGATGATCTGCCCCTTGCCGCCGCGGTCCCAGAAGGCCGAGGCCGCGTCGTCGTCGCTGGCCCGCAGCATGACCTTCAGCAGCTCGGCGTCGGCCTTCGGCACGCTCTTGCGGCGTTCGAGGTAGTCGATGGCGATGAGGATCTTCACCACGGACGCCGAGCGGTACTTGCGGTGGGCGTTGCGCGCCGCGACGAACCTGCCCGCCTGCCGGTCGAAGACCACCCACGCCGCCGTGGTCCCCGCGGGCACCCGGGGCGGGGCCGCCGCCGCCCGGGCGGGCGGGGCGAGGACGGCGAGCAGGGGGACGGCCGCCACCGCGGCCGCGAGGGGCTTGATGCGCATCCGCCTATAACTACCAGATCTCCCCGACACACTCTTGACCACCCAACGAAAGCGGGTATAAACACAGGAGAAACCAAATCGAAACGGCGGTGAACCAACATCATGTACGCCGAGGAGCGGCAGCAGGAGATCCTGCGGAGAGCGCGCGCCGCCGGCCGCGTCGACGTGGTGACGCTGGCCGCCGAGCTCGACGTGACCACCGAGACGATCCGCCGCGACCTCACGGCGCTGGAGCGGGCGGGCGTGCTGCGCCGGGTGCACGGCGGCGCGATCCCCGTCGAACGGCTCGGGTTCGAGCCCGCGCTGTCCGCCCGCGACGAGGTGATGACGGCCGAGAAGGAGCGCATCGCGAAGGCGGCGCTGGCCGAGCTGCCCGAGGACGGCTCGGTCATCATCGACGCCGGCACCACCACGGGCCGCCTGGTGCAGGTGCTGCCCGCCGACCGCGAGCTGACCGTCGTGGTCAACTCGCCGCCGCTGGCCACGGCCCTCGCCGCCCGCGCCAACCTGCACGTGATCGTGCTCGGCGGGCGGCTGCGCGGCAAGACCCTCGCCACCGTGGACGACTGGGCGCTGCGCCCGCTGGAGCACCTGAACGTGGACGTCGCGTTCATGGGCACCAACGGCTGCTCGCTGGACCGGGGCCTGACCACGCCCGACCCGGCCGAGGCGGCGATCAAGCGGGCCATGGTCAGGGCCGCGCAGCGCAGCGTGCTGCTGGCCGACCACACCAAGTTCTCCAACACCTACCTGGCCACGTTCGCCGAGCTGGGCGAGATCGACGTGGTGGTCAGCGACACGGGGCTGGACGTCACGCTCGCCGCCGACCTGGCGGCGGCCGGGCCGGAGGTGATCCGCGCGTGATCCTCACGCTGACGCTCAACCCGAGCCTCGACCGTACGATCGAGATCGCCGCGCTGGACCGGGGCGCGGTGATCCGCGCCGCCGCCGCCCGCCTCGACCCCGGCGGCAAGGGCGTGAACGTCTCGCGGGCGCTGCTGGCCAACGGCGTGGCCTCGCGGGCGGTGGTGCCGTTCGGCGGGGACGAGGGGCGCCAGCTCGTGCGCCTGCTGGCCGCCGAGGGCCTGGACATGGTGACCGTGCCGGTGACCGGGCGGACCCGGTCCAACGTCACGCTGGCCGAGCCGGACGGGACCGTCACGAAGATCAACGAGCCGGGCACCGCCCTGTCGGCCGTCGAGCTGGACACGATCGCCGACGCCGTCCTCGCCGCCGCCCACGGCCAGGCGCTCGCGGGCGGCGGCGGCCCCGGTGATGGCCGAAGTGACGGCCCCCGTGACGACCGGAGTGACGGCCTCAGCCCCGGCCGGAGTGACGGCCTCCGTCGCAGCCTGGACGACGGTCCCGGAGCGAGTCGCGGTGACGGTTCAGGTGGCGGGCGGGGGGCGGATTGGGTGGTGGCGTCGGGGAGCCTGCCGCCCGAGGTGCCCGCCGACGTCTACGCCCGCCTGTGCCGCCGCTTCGCCGGCGCCGGCATCCAGGTGGCCGTGGACACCAGCGGCCCGGCCCTGTCGTGCGCGGTCGGCGCGGCGCCCGCCCTGGTCAAGCCGAACCTGGAGGAGCTGGGCCAGGTCACCGGCCGTCCCCTGCTGCGGCTCGGCGACGTGGTGGAGGCGGCCGGGGTGTTGCGGGCGGCGGGGGCGCGCAGGGTCCTGGCCAGCCTGGGCGCCGACGGGGCCGTGCTCGTCGAGGACGGCGGCGTCTGGTACGGCCGCGCGCCGGTCGCCGGGCCCCGCAGCTCGGTCGGCGCGGGTGACGCCATGCTGGCCGGTTTCCTCGCCGCCGGCGGGTGCGGCCCGGAGGCGCTGGCGCGGGCGCTGGCCTGGGGCGCGGCCGCGGTCCGCCTGCCGGGCAGCCGCCTGCCGGGGCCCGCCGACATCGACCCCGCGCCCGTGGCGGTCGGCCCGCCCGACCTCGCGTGCCCGCTCACCGTCCCCCACCTGCCGCCCGCCCCGGCCGCACCCGCTTCCCTCCCCTGACCCGCGACCTCCGACAGCACCCCGCTCCTCTGCCCTGGCCCCCCTCGCCCCGGCCCGGTCCGCCGCACCGGGTGCGGGCGGGCGGTCGAACACCTGCTCAACCCCCCGAAGGAGCAAGTCCATGGCCGACACCTACACACCCGCGGTCACCGGCACCGGCGTCAAGGCCACCATCCAGCGCATCGGCGGCCACCTGGCCGGGATGATCATGCCCAACATCGGGGCGTTCATCGCCTGGGGCCTGATCACCGCGCTGTTCATCCCGACCGGCTGGCTGCCCAACGAGACCCTCGCCAAGATGGTCGGCCCGATCATCTCGACCCTGCTGCCGGTCCTCATCGCCTACACGGGCGGCCGGATGGTGCACGGGCAGCGTGGCGCGGTGGTCGGCGCGGTGGCGGTGATGGGCGTCGTGGTGGGCACGGAGGCGCCGATGTTCCTCGGCGCCATGATCATCGGCCCGCTCACCGCCCTGATCCTGAAATATGTGGACAAGTTCACGGAGGCGCGCACCAAGGCCGGCTTCGAGATGCTGGTCGACAACTTCTCCGCCGGCATCGTCGGCGCCGCGATGGCCGTGGTCGGCTTCCTCGCCATCGGGCCCGTCGTCCAGACGATCACCACGGCCGCGGGCGACGCCGTCGCGTGGCTGATCACCCACAGCCTGCTCCCGGTGGCCTCGCTGCTCATCGAGCCGGCCAAGGTGCTGTTCCTCAACAACGCCATCAACCACGGGGTGCTCAGCCCGCTCGGCGTGACCGAGGCCGCCCAGCACGGCAAGTCGATCCTGTTCATGCTGGAGTCGAACCCCGGCCCCGGCCTGGGGCTGCTGCTGGCGTACCTGCTGTTCGGCCCGCGCGCGCTGCGTCCGAGCACGCCCGCCGCGATGATCATCCACTTCTTCGGCGGCATCCACGAGATCTACTTCCCGTACGTGCTCATGAAGCCCCGCCTGATCGCGGCCGTCATCCTGGGCGGCGCGGCCGGGGTGTTCACGTTCATGGTCACCGGGGCGGGCCTGGTCGCCACCCCGTCGCCGGGCAGCATCTTCGCCTACCTCGCGGTCACGCCCAGGGGCGGCTGGCTGGCCTCCAGCCTGGGCATCCTGGTGGCCGCCGCCGTGACGTTCTTCGTCGCCGCCGTCCTGCTGGGCTTCGGCAGGGGCGAGAAGAAGCAGGACGAGGACACGCCGGACACCACCGGGGTCACCACCGCGGAACCCGTCACCACCAAGGAGGCCTGAGCCATGGCCGGCATCGACAGCAAGGACATCCACAAGATCATCGTCGCCTGCGACGCCGGGATGGGCAGCAGCGTCATGCTCGCCTCCCAGCTCCGCAAGCAGCTCAGGGACAGCGGCGTCACCGTCGAGCACACCCCGGTCAACTCCATCCCGGACGACGCCGACGTGGTGCTCTGCCACGCCGGCCTGGCCGCCCGCGCCCAGGCCGCCGCCCCCGGGAAGGTGCTGGTGCCGTTCCAGATCTTCCTCGGCGACCCGGCCGTGACCCGGCTGGTCGACACCATCAGGAACGGCGGCGTCGTCGATGCGTGAGGACCTGCTCGACCCGCGGGCGGTGCTGCTGCACGAGAGCGCCCCGGACCGCGAGTCGGCCGTGCGCCGCTGCGGCCGGGCGCTGGTCGAGGTGGGGGCGGTCGCGGAGCCGTACGTGGCGGCGATGCTGGAGCGCGAGCGCTCCCTGTCGACCTACGTCGGCGAGGGGGTCGCCATCCCGCACGGGACGAACGCCTCGAAGAACGACATCCTCCGCGACGCGCTCTGCTTCGTGCGCTTCCCGTACGGCGTGGACTGGGACGGCGAGCAGGTCACGGTGTGCGTCGGCATAGCCGCCCGCGACGGCGGGCACGTTCCCCTGCTGGCGGCGCTGGCCGAGATCCTGCTCGACCCGGACCGGGCCCGCGCCCTGCGCGAGGCCACCGCGGCGGAAGACGTGATCAAGGAGCTGACGTCATGAAGGTCGCCAGGTTCCACGCCCCGGGCGACATCAGGATCGAGGAGGCGCCCGAGCCCGTCGCCGGGCCCGGCGAGCTGAAGATCCGGGTGCGCAACTGCTCGACGTGCGGCACCGACGCCAAGATCTACAAGTTCGGGCACCACCACATCGTGCCGCCCCGGGTGATGGGCCACGAGATCGCCGGCGAGGTCGTGGACAGCGGCGCCCGGGTGCAGGTGATCGCCGCGATCCCGTGCGGGACGTGCGCGGAGTGCCTGCGGGGCCGCCGCACCGTCTGCCCGAACCAGGAGTCGATGGGCTACCACTACGACGGCGGGTTCGCCGAGTACCTGGTCGTCCCGGCGAAGGTGCTGGCGGTGGACGGGGTCAACGCCATCCCCGAGAACGTCGGCTTCGCCGAGGCGTCCGTCGCCGAGCCGCTGGCCTGCGTGCTCAACGGGCAGGAGCTGGCCGGCGTCGGCGCGGGCGACGACGTGGTCGTGATGGGCGCGGGCCCGATCGGCTGCCTGCACGTCCGGCTGGCGCGGGCGCGCGGCGCGGCCCGCGTCTTCCTCGTGGACGTCAACGCGCAGCGGCTGGCGATGGCCGCCGAGCTGGTGCGCCCGGACGCCGCGATCGACTCCGACCCGGTCGCGGAGGTGCTCAGGCTGACCGGCGGCCGGGGCGCGGACGTCGTGATCACGGCGGCGGCGTCCGGCGCGGCCCAGGAGCAGGCGACGCGGATGGCGGCGCGGCAGGGCCGCGTCAGCTTCTTCGGCGGCCTGCCGAAGGACGACCCGGTCATCGCGCTGGACTCCAACCTCGTGCACTACCGCGAGCTGACCATCGTCGGCGCGAACGGCTCCAGCCCGGCGCACAACGCGGCCGCCCTGCGGCTGGTGTCGGAGGGCGCGGTGCCGGTGGCCGACCTGATCACCCACCGGCTGCCGCTGCCGGACGTGCTCGACGGGATCGACCTCGTCAGCCGGGGCGCGGCCATCAAGGTCACCATCGAACCCTGACATCCTGGAGGTTGTCGTCATGGCAGCACAGCGAACGGTGGCCGTCGCCTCGGCCAGCGGGCTGCACGCCCGTCCCGCCAAGCTGTTCGTGCAGGAGGCGGCGCGGCTGGGGGTGCCGGTGACGGTGCGGCTCGGCGAGAAGGCCGTGCCAGCGCGGAGCATGCTGGGGGTGTTGTCCCTGGGGGCCGTGCAGGGCACGGTCGTGACGCTGGAGGCGCCGGACGGGCCGGGGGCCGAGGAGGCCCTGGACGCGCTGGTGGCGCTGCTGTCGCGCGACCTGGACGCCGAAGAGGCCCTCGATGCCTGACGGCACCGGCCAGGTCACGACGCACGGCGGGGGGCGGCTGTCCGGGCTCGGGGTGAGCCAGGGCCGGGCGGCGGGGCCGCTGGTGCGCATGGCCGAGCCGCCGCGCCTGCCCGGGCCCCGGCCGGTCACCGACCCGGACGCCGAGGCCGCCGCCGTCGTCAAGGCCCTGGAGGCGGTGACGGCGGACCTCACGCGGCGCGCCGCCGCCGCCCGCTCGCCGGCCCCGGCCCCTGTTGAGACGGCCGGCGGCACGACCGGGGACGGCGCGCGGGCGGGCACCGCGGACGACACGGACGACACGGACGTCGCGGCGCGGGCCGGCGCCGAGGCCGCCGAGATCCTGGAAGCGCTCGCGATGATCGCCGACGACCCGATGCTCCGCGAGGAGGCCGAGTCCCGCGCCAGGGGCGGCCAGGACGCCGCCCACGCCCTGGACGCCGCCTTCACCGGCCACCGCGAGACCCTGGCCGCCCTCGGCGGCTACCTGGCCGAGCGGGCCGCCGACCTCGACGACCTCCGGCACCGCGCGGTGGCCGCCGTCCTCGGCCTGCCGATGCCGGGCCTGCCCGCCCCCGGTCACCCGTACGTGCTGGCCGCCGCCGACCTCTCCCCCGCCGACACCGCCGGTCTCGGCCCGGACGTGCTGGCGCTGGTCACCGAGCGCGGCGGCCCGACCAGCCACACGGCGATCCTGGCCCGCGCCCGCGGCCTGCCCGCCGTGGTCGCCTGCCCCGCGATCGCGGACGTCCCCGACGGCACGCTCGTCGGCGTGGACGGCGCCACCGGCGAGGTCACCGTCGGCCTGACCCGGGAGCAGGCGGCCGAGGTCGTGGCGCGGGACCGCGAGGAGCGGGCCCGCCTGGCCGCGAGCGCCGGCCCCGGCCGCACCGCCGACGGCCACCCGGTGCGGCTGCTGCTCAACGTCGGCTCGGCCGCCGACCTGCGTCCCGGCGCGGAGGGCGTGGGGCTGTTCCGCACCGAGTTCCTGTTCCTCGGCCGCCGGCAGCCGCCGTCGCGGCAGGAGCAGGTGACCGCCTACGCCGAGGTGTTCGGGCGGGCCGGGGGCCCGGTGATCGTCCGGACCCTGGACGCCGGCACCGACAAGCCCCTCCCCTTCCTCGGCCTGCCGGAGGAGCCGAACCCGGCGCTCGGCGTCCGCGGCCTGCGGGTGGACCGCGTGCGGCCCGGCGTTCTGGACGACCAGCTCGCCGCGATCGCCGAGGCGGCCCGCGCGACCGGCGCGGACGTGCGGGTCATGGCGCCCATGGTGACGACGGTGGCGGAGGCCGCCGGGTTCGCGGCCCGCGCCCGGGCCGCCGGTCTCGCCCGGGCGGGCGTGATGGTGGAGGTGCCGGCCGCCGCGCTGCGGGCCGCCGCGCTGCTGCGCGAGGTGGACTTCCTCAGCGTCGGCACCAACGACCTGGCCCAGTACGCCTTCGCCGCCGACCGCCAGCACCCGGGGCTGGCCGACCTGCTCGACCCGCGCCAGCCCGCCCTGCTGGAGCTGGTCGGGATGTGCGCCCGCGCGGGCCGCGAGGCGGGCAAGCAGGTCGGCGTGTGCGGCGAGGCGGCGGGTGACCCGGCCGTCGCCCCGCTGCTGGTGGGCCTCGGGGTGACGAGCCTGTCCATGGCGCCGTCCTGCGTGCCTTTGGTGCGTGAGGCGCTGGCGGGCCTCACGCTGGCGGAGTGCGAGGAGCGGGCGGCGGCCGCGCTGGGTTGAGGACGGGCAGGTCAGGCGGGCGGGTCAGGCGGGCGGGTCAGGCGGCCGGCTCGGGGTTGTGCGCCCTGAGCCGGAGCGTGCCGCCCTCGACGTCCACCGTGACCTTGCCGCCCTCGGTGACCTCCCCGGTGAGCAGCATGGCCGACAGCCGGTTGTCCAGCTCGCGCTGGACGGTGCGGCGCAGCGGGCGGGCGCCGAACTCCGGCTGGTGACCGCGCTCGGCGAGCCAGTCCTTGGCGGCGTCGCTGACCTCCAGGGTGATGCCCTGGCCGCGCAGCCGCTGCCGGGTGCGCTCCAGCAGCAGGTCGACGATCTGGCGGAGCTGGTCGCGTTCGAGGCGCTTGAAGATGATCGTCTCGTCGATGCGGTTCAGCAGCTCGGGACGGAGCGAGCGGCGCAGCAGGTCCATGAGCCGGTCCTCCAGCGCGGCGGCGTCGCCGGTGGCCGCCAGGATGATCTCGGCGCCGATGTTGCTGGTCATGATGACGATGGCGTTGGTGAAGTCGACGGTGCGGCCCTGGCCGTCGGTGAGGCGCCCGTCGTCGAGCATCTGCAGCAGGATGTTCATCACGTCGGGGTGGGCCTTCTCGATCTCGTCGAGCAGGATCACGCAGTGCGGGCGGCGGCGCACGGCCTCGGTGAGCTGTCCCGCCTCCTCGTAGCCGACGTAGCCGGGCGGCGCGCCGATGAGCCGCGAGACGGTGTGCCGCTCCTGGAACTCGCTCATGTCGATGCGGACCATGTGGTCCTCGCCGCCGAACAGCGCGGCGGCCAGCGCCCTGGCCAGCTCCGTCTTGCCGACGCCGGTCGGGCCGAGGAACAGGAAGCTGCCGATGGGCCGGTTCGGGTCCGACAGGCCCGCGCGGGCGCGGCGGACGGCCTCGGCGATGGCGGTGACGGCCTCGTCCTGGCCGATGACGCGCTCGTGCAGGTGCTCCTCCAGCCGCATGAGCCGGTCGCGCTCCTGCTCGGTGAGCTGGGTGACGGGGATGCCGGTGCGGCGCGAGACGACCTCGGCGATGTCCTCCACCATGACCTGCGGGACGGTGTCGCTGCCGTGCCGGGCGCGCTCCAGCTCGGGGCGGAGCTTGTCGATCTGGCCGGTCAGCTCCTTGGCCCGGTCGAAGTCGTCGGAGGCGACGGCCTGGTCCTTGTCGCGGCGCAGCGACTCCAGGCGTTCCTCCAGCTCGCGCACGTCGCTGCCGGGCGTGCGGGCGCGCAGCCGGACGCGGGCGGCGGCCTGGTCCATCAGGTCGATGGCCTTGTCGGGCAGGAAGCGGTCGGTGATGTAGCGGGCCGAGAGGTTGGCGGCGGCGTCCAGGGCCTCGTCGGTGATGCGGACCTGGTGGTGGGCCTCGTAGGCGTCGCGCAGCCCGGCCAGGATCTCGACCGTCTGCTCCACGGTCGGCTCGGCGACCAGGATCGGCTGGAAGCGGCGTTCGAGGGCGGCGTCCTTCTCGATGTTCTTGCGGTACTCGTCGATGGTGGTGGCGGCGATGACGTGCAGCTCGCCGCGCGCCAGGGCGGGCTTGAGGATGTTGGCGGCGTCCATGCCGCCCTCGGCCGAGCCGGCGCCGACGAGCGTGTGCACCTCGTCGATGAAGACGATGATCTCGTCGGCGTGCGCGCGGACCTCGTCGATGACCTTCTTGATCCGCTCCTCGAACTCGCCCCGGTACTTCGACCCGGCCACCATGCCGGTCAGGTCGAGCGCGATGACCCGCCGGTCCTTCAGCGTGTCGGGGACGCTGCCGTTCACGATGCGCTGGGCGATGCCCTCGACGATCGCGGTCTTGCCGACGCCGGGCTCGCCGATCAGGCACGGGTTGTTCTTGGTGCGGCGCGAGAGCACCTCGATGGACTGCTCGATCTCGTCCTCGCGGCCGACGACCGGGTCCACGCGGCCCTGGCGGGCCTCCTCGGTGAGGTCGCGGCCGTACTCGTCGAGCGAGGGGGTGTCGCCCGTGCGGCGGGCGGCGTCGCCTCCGGCGCGGTGCGCGGCCGCGCCGGACAGCACGGCCTCCTGCAGCTCGTTGGCGGAGACGCCCTGCTCGCGCAGGAGACGGGCGGCGCCGGAGTCGGGGTTGGCGGCCAGCGCGAGCAGCAGGTGCTCGGGCCCGATGTAGGAGGAGCCGAGCGCGCGCGAGATGCGCTGGGCGTCCAGGACGGCGCGCTTGGCTGCCGGCGAGAGCGTGGTCGGCGGCTCGGCGGCCTCGCCCGGCCCGGCGAGGTCGTCGATGCGGTCGCGCAGCCGGTCGGCGTCCACGCCGGCGGCGGTCAGCAGCGCGCGGGTGGCGTCGGTGTCGATCAGGGCGTCGAGCAGGTCGAGCGCGTCGAGGTCGGGCGCGCCGCGCTGCCCCGCCCCCTCGACGGCGCGTTGCAGCGCCTCCCTGGCCGAGGCGCTGAGCAGCCGGCCGACGTCCACCCGCTGGACGCCGGGCCGGGACGGCGGCCAGCCCTCCATGCCGCCGAACACCCGGCCCGTCAGTTCCTCGAACCCTCGGAACGGGTCCCCGCCGAAAAACGACCCGAACGGCATGTCCGCCATGGATGTCCCCTCTCACGCTCCGAGGGGACACCTAGCCAGCGAGGCCGCGAGCCAATGCCAGCGTTCGGCAAAGGTTGCGCGGCGGCGCGTCCGTTCAGGGGCGGCGGCGCAGGGACGGGTCGGCGAGTTGCGGCGGCTGCCAGCCCGCGTCGGCCGGGTTGAGCGTGACGCCGGGCGGCACGATCGCGTCGATCCGGTCGAGCACGTCGTCGCTCAGCCGCACCTCGGCGGCGCCGAGCTGGCTCTCCAGGTGGTCCATGGTGCGCGGCCCGATGATGGCGGAGGTGACCGCCCGGTGCCTGAGCGTGAACGCGATCGCCAGCTCGATCAGGGTGTGCCCGGACTCCTCCGCCAGCCGCGCCAGCTCCTCGGCGGCGTCCAGCTTGCGCTGGTTGGCCGCGATGGACAGGTCGTAGCGGCCGGGCAGCCGGTCGGCGCGGCGGGTGCGCGGGAGGTCCTGGCCCTTGCGGTAGCGGCCGCTCAGCCAGCCGCCGGCCAGCGGGCTCCAGACGATGACGCCCATGCCGTAGCGCTCGGCGACGGGCAGCACGTCGGCCTCGATGCCGCGCGCCAGCGCCGAGTACGGCGGCTGCTCGCACACGAAGCGCTCCAGCCCCCGCCGCTCCGCCGCCCACTGGGCCTCGACGATCTGGTGGGCGGGGAAGGTGGAGCTGCCGAGGTAGCGGACCTTGCCCTGCCTGACGAGGTCGGTGAGCGCGCCCAGGGTCTCCTCGACGTCGGTGTCGGGGTCGGGGCGGTGGATCTGGTACAGGTCGATCCAGTCGGTGCCGAGCCGGCGCAGCGAGTTCTCGACGGCCTGGAAGATCCAGCGGCGGGAGTTGCCCCGCTGGTTGGGGCCCTCGCCCATCACGCCGTGGCACTTGGTCGCCAGCACGACCTCGTCCCGCCGGCCGGACTTGGCGAGGGCCTGGCCGACGTACTCCTCCGACTGGCCCTGGGAGTAGACGTCGGCGGTGTCGATGAAGTTGACGCCCGCGTCGAGCGCGCGGCCGATGATGCGGGCGGACTCGCCCGGGTCGGGCTCGCCCCACCAGCCGAACATCATCGCGCCGAGGCACAGCGGGCTGACCTTGAGACCGGTACGTCCGAGTACGCGATATTCAGTCACGGCTCTCACTCTGTCGCAACGAGGTCGATGACGGGAGTGTCACCGGAGACGAGTTCGTACGTGCGCCGCGCGGTGCCCGGGTTGTCCAGCAGCGCCATGATCACGGCGGCCACGTCGTCGCGCGGCACCGAGCCCGGCGGCACCTCGGGCGCGAGCCGGACCAGCCCGGTGCCGGGCTCGTCGGTGAGGCGGCCGGGGCGCAGGATGGTCCAGGCCAGGTCGCGGCGGCGCAGGTCGTCCTCGGCGGCGGTCTTGGCGTCGATGTAGGCGGCCCACACCTCGTCGCGGCCGGGCGCGGGCGGCTTGCCCGCGCCCATGGACGAGATCTGGACGAAGCGCCCGACCCCGGCGCGCTCGGCGGCGTCGGCCATGAGCACGGACGCCCCCCGGTCGACGGTGTCCTTGCGGGCCGCGCCGCTGCCCGGCCCGGCGCCGGCCGCGAAGACGACGGCGTCGGCGCCGCGCACGATCCCGGCGACCTCGTCGACGGAGGCCCGCTCCAGGTCGCACACGACGGCCCGCGCGCCGGTGGCCTCGACGTCGGCGACGTGCGCCGGGTTGCGCACCAGGCCGACCGCGCCGTCCTTGAGCCGCGCGGCCAGGCGCAGCGCGATCTTCCCGTGGCCGCCCGCGATGATGATCCGCATGCCGCCATGGTGTCATGGGACCATGACGGAGTACCCGCACGCCCCCGTACCGGCGTTTCTGTTCGACCTCGACGGCACCTTGATCGACAGCGTCTACCAGCACGTGATCGCCTGGCGGCAGGCGCTGGCGGGGATGGGCATCGACCTGTCGGTGTGGCGCATCCACCGGCGCATCGGCATGAGCGGCGGGTTGTTCGTCAGCGCGTTGCTGCGCGAGACCGGGCTGAAGCTGACGCGCGAGCAGATCGAGCGGCTGCAGGTGGCGCACATGGAGGCGTACGAGCGGCAGGCCGACTCGGTGCGGCCGCTGCCCGGCGCGCCCGAGCTGCTGGCCGAGCTGACCTCGCGCGGCGTGCCGTGGGCCATCGCCACCAGCGGCTACGCCCGCACCGCGCGGCTCGCGCTGGGCCTGCTGGGGCTGCCCGAGGACACCCCGATGGTCACCCGCGACCTGGTGCGCCGGGCCAAGCCGGACCCCGACCTGTTCCTCGCCGGTGCGGCGCTGGTGGAGGCGGATCCGGCGCATGCCATGGTGGTGGGCGACAGCGTCTGGGACCTGCTGGCCGCCCGCCGGGCCGGCGCGCTCGGCATCGGACTGCTGTCGGGCGGGTACGGACGGGACGAGCTGGAGCGGTCGGGGGCGTTCAGGGTCTACGCCGACCCGGCCGACATGCTGGGCCGGCTCGACGAGCTCGGCGTGCGGCTCGACGATTAGGTACCGGAATATCCTGTCGAACTCCCAAGCTGGATCATGCGTATTCCCCGTAGAGGAGCTTGAGTATGGACTTGGCAGACATCGGCGTCACCGGCCTGGCCACCATGGGGCGCAACCTCGCCCGCAACCTCGCCCGGCACGGCTACGCCGTCGCGGTGCACAACCGCTCGCACGGCCGCACGCAGGCGCTGGTCAAGGAGTTCGGCGGGGAGGGCACGTTCGTCCCGTCGGAGGACCTGGCCGGCTTCGTGGCCTCCCTCAAGCGGCCGCGCCGGGCGATCATCATGGTCAAGGCGGGCGCGGGCACCGACGCCGTCATCGACCAGCTCGCCGAGCTGATGGAGCCCGGCGACATGATCGTCGACGGCGGCAACGCCCACTACGCCGACACCCGGCGGCGCGAGGCCGCGCTGCGCGAGCGCGGCCTGCACTTCGTCGGCACCGGCATCTCGGGCGGCGAGGAGGGCGCCCTGCTCGGGCCGAGCATCATGCCCGGCGGGTCCCCGGAGTCGTGGGAGGCCCTGGGGCCGATCCTGCAGGACATCGCGGCCAAGGTGGACGGCGTGCCGTGCTGCGTGCACGTCGGCCCGGACGGCGCCGGGCACTTCGTCAAGATGGTGCACAACGGCATCGAGTACTCCGACATGCAGCTCATCGCCGAGTCCTACGACCTGCTGCGCCAGGCGCTCGGCGCGACCCCGGCCGAGCTGGCCGAGGTGTTCCGCGAGTGGAACCGGGGCGACCTCGACTCCTACCTGATCGAGATCACCGCCGAGGTGCTGGAGCAGGTGGACGCCGCGACCGGCAAGCCGTTCGTGGACGTCGTGGTGGACCAGGCCGAGCAGAAGGGCACCGGCCGCTGGACCGTGCAGAGCGCCCTCGACCTCGGCGTGCCGGTCACGGGCATCGCCGAGGCGACGTTCGCGCGGGCCCTTTCCGGCCATCCGGAGCAGCGGGCCGCCGCCGCGTCGCTGGCCGGGCCGAAGCTGTCCGGGGTCGGCGGGCGCGAGCTCGTCGAGGACGTGCGGCAGGCGCTGTACGCGTCCAAGATCGTGGCGTACGCGCAGGGCTTCGACCAGATGGCGGCGGCGTCGAAGGAGTACGGCTGGGACCTCGACCTGGGCGCGATGGCGACCATCTGGCGGGGCGGCTGCATCATCCGGGCCAAGTTCCTGGACCGCATCCGGGCCGCGTACGACGCCGACCGGCAGCTGCCGACGCTGCTGGCCGACCCGACGTTCGCCGCCGCGCTGGAGGCGGCGCAGGAGGCGTGGCGGCGGGTGGTCACGACGGCGGTGCAGATCGGCGTGCCGACGCCCGGCTTCTCCTCGGCGCTCGCCTACTACGACGGGCTGCGCCGCGACCGGCTGCCGGCCGCGCTGGTGCAGGGGCTGCGCGACTACTTCGGCGCGCACACCTACCGGCGCGTGGACCGCGACGGCGCCTTCCACGTCGACTGGTCCGGCGACCGCGCCGAGCGGCCCGCCTGACCCCGTGCGCTAGCCGCCTGACCCCGTGCGCTAGCGGCTGATCAGGGCGATCGGGTTGGCCACCGCCGTCACGGCGCAGAAGCCGAACGGCCCCGCCGTGTCGTGCACGGTGACCTGCCCGGTCGCGACGCCGCCCGCGCTGAGGTGGCCGGTCGCCTCCACGCCGATCAGCTCGCCCTCGGGCAGGCGGGCCAGGGTCAGCGTGTAGTCGGCGTTGATGAAGCCGAGGCCGTTCGTGCCGACGTTGCTGAGCGGGCTGGCGAAGTCGGCGGCCAGCGCGGCGCGCACGAACGGCGTCACCGGCTCGTCGTCCACCAGCGGGTACGTCTCGCGCAGCCACACCCGCCCGGGGCCGGGGGCGCCCCACTCGGTGAGCCGCCACAGGTCGAAGGGCGGCTTCCAGCCCTCGGAGGTGACCGGCTCGCCCTCGGGCGGTGCCGCGTCCCAGGCGGGCGTGACGATGCTCTGCTCGCCGCCGGGCTGCTCGCTCTGCCGCAGCAGGACGGCGCTGGCCCGGCCGATCACGCCCTGGTCGGTGGAGATCACGGCGTCGGCGACGCGGATCCTGCGCCCGTCCCTGACCAGGGTGGTCTCGACGGCGACCGGCAGCAGCGGGCTGTTGCGGAACAGGTCGACCGTCAGCCGGGCGAAGTGCAGGCCGGGCTCGGCGTGGCGCTCCTCCAGGGCACGGGCGGCCAGCCCGCCGAGGAGGCGGCCGTGGAGCATGTCGGGCGACCAGGGGCCGCGGGCGTGGGGTGCGGGCACCAGCTCGCCCTGCTTCTGGGTGAAGAACGCTGTCGTCGACGGCACAGAATCAGATTCTAGAGGAGTGCGGGCGGGACGCGGTGCGCCCCGCCCCTGCTTTCAGCCCCGCGTCAGGGAGCCCTCGTCACGCAGCCCGCGTCAGGCAGCCCTTGTCAGGCAGAACGGGTGGCCCTCCGGGTCGAGCGCGACCGTCCACTCGCCGCCGCCCGGCTGCTCGGCCGGTATCGCGCCGCCCAGCTCGGCGATTCGCCGCACCGCCGACTCGACGTCGGGGACGGCGAGGTCGAGGTGCGCGTGCTTGGCCGGGCCCGGCCAGCCCGGCCCCCGGTAGCCGTCGACGCGCTGGAAGGCGAGCATCACCGGGCCGCCCTCCAGGGTGACGAAGCCGGGGTCGTCGCCGGACGGCGTCCAGCCGGTGAGGCGGGCGTAGAAGGCGGCGAGGGCGCGCGGGTCGGCGCAGTCGATGACGACCGTGGCGATGGTTGTTGTCGTGGTCATGGCTGCCAGGCTGCCGGTGGAGGGGCGGGGGCGTCTTGAACATCCTTGCAGGGCCTCGCGGGACCTCGCGGGACCCTCGCGGGGACCTCGCGGGGACCTTGGGGCCCTCGCTGGGCCTCGCGGGACTGCGGTCGCTTCGGCGGGTCCTCGGCGGATCTTCGGCGGACCGGGAACTGTCGGGGGCGTCGCGTACCGTGCGGGGCATGCGTTCGTCCGTCCGTCTCGCCGCCGGGCCCGGGTTCGCCCTCGACGCCGTCACGTGCGTCGACGACCACCGGGGCTGGTCCGCGGCCGAGCTGAGCGACCGGCACCGGGTGGTGCTGGCGCGGCGCGGCACCTTCCACCGCCGGGTCGAGGGGCGGGTGGCCGTGGTGGACCAGACGGTGGCGTACCTGGGCCTGCCCGGCGAGGAGGAGCACTTCGCCCACCCGGCGGGCGGTGGCGACGTCTGCACCTCGCTGGCGCTGACGCCGGGGCTGTGGCGCACGCTCGCGGGCGACGTCCGTCCCGTCCGCTCGGCCCTGTACGTGGACGCCCGCCTCGACCTGGCACACCGCCGCGTCCTCGCCGCCGCCCGCACGGGCGACGCGGCCTTCGCCCTCACCGAGTCCCTGCTCCCGCTGATCGCCGCCGCCCTCTCCCAGGTGACCGACGCCCCCTCGCCCGGCTCCGGGAGACCGGCCGGCATGGGAGCCGCCGTCCGGGCTCACGGGCCGGCCGGCGGCGAGGAACCCGGCCGCCACCTCCCCACCCGCGGCAAGACCGAAGCCCGGGACCGCCTGCCGATCGGTGGCGAGGGCGGCGACCACGTTGCTTCCCGTGGCGGGAGCGAGGGCCAGGAACGCCCGGCGACCCACGGTGAGGGCGGGAACCGCGTCACTACCCGCAGCGGGAACGAGGGCCAAGACCGCCTGGCGACCCGCGGCGAGAGCGGGAACCGCGTTCCTGCCCGCAGCGGAAGGGACGGCCAGAACCGTCCTGCGACTCGTGGCGAGGGCGGAGGCCACTTCGCTGCCCGTGACGAGGGCGTTGGCTACTTCGCTGCCCGTGACGAGGGCGGGGGTCACTCCGCTACCGGAGGCGGGGGTCACTCCGCTACCGGAGGCGGGGGTCGCCTCGTTATCCGTGGTGGGGGCGGAGGCGGGGGGCGGGGGCGTGTCCCGTCCCGTGGTGGGGGCGGGACGGAGGCGGTCGTCGTCGCCGCCCGGGAGGCGATCGCCGCCGACCATCCCGCCGCCGCCGGCCTGCTGTCCCTGGCGGCCCTGCTGGAGGTCTCGCCGTACCGGCTCAGCAGGGCCTTCACCCAGGAGCTGGGCGTCTCCCTGACCCACTACCGCAACCGCGTGCGGGTCGGCCGGGCGCTCGACCGGCTGGAGGGCGGCGACACCGGCCTCGCGGAGCTGGCCGCCGACCTCGGCTTCGCCGACCAGGCGCACATGACCCGCACGATCCGCCGGCACGCCGGCCACACCCCTGCCGTCCTGCGCCGCCTCCTGTCCCCCGGCACCGGCCGCGCTCCCTGACGCCGGCCGTCACGCCGCACGGGGATGATCAACTGGATTTCGCCCGCCACCGGCCATAGGCTCCCTCAATGCGCGATCTAGGTGAGGACCCCCGGCCCGTCCGGGGCGCGGTACGCGAGATCCACGCCCTCGACGGCACCGCGACGCTGGCCTACTCCCCCGACCTCGACGGCCTGGCCGATCCCGGCGAGATCGTCTGGGCGTGGGTGCCGTACGAGGAGGACCCCTCGCGCGGCAAGGACCGCCCGCTGCTGGTCGTGGGCCGCACCGGACGCCGGCTGCTGGGCATGATGCTCTCCAGCAAGGGCGACGACGGCCCGGAGTGGCTGCCGATCGGCCCGTGGGGGCGTGACGGGCGGGACTCGTACCTGCGGCTGGACCGGGTCTTCGTGCTGGACGAGGACGACCTGCGGCGCGAGGGCGCGGTCCTCGACGCCGACCGGTTCGCCCGGGTGGCGGCCCGCCTCATGAAGACGCACGGCTGGAGCGCCGCCCGCCGGAGCTGAGGCCCCGCCCGGACTCCGGCAGACCGGGCGCGATCACGCCCGGTCTGCCGGAGAGCCCGGGGCGCCGGAGGGCCCGGGCCTGTGGAGAGGTGACTTGGGGTCAGCGCCACCACTGCTGGTTCCAGGGGCCGCAGTGCCTGACGACGGACGCCGTTCCGGCGGCGGTCGTCGCGGTGGGTCCAGCGGCTCCGCGTCCCCATCCCGAGTGTTGGGGGGATCCGTGACAGCGTGCCGCCCGTTGTCCTCGTCGGGCTGCGGATCGCGGTGACCCGGTCATCGGCGCAGGTCAGGCGGGCTGCGATCATTGCCGTATGCGTGTTGTGGTGATCGGAAGCGGCATCGTCGGCGCCAGCGCGGCCTACTACCTGACGGACCGGGGCGCGTCCGTGACCGTCGTGGACGGCGGCTACCAGGGCGAGGCGACGCAGGCCGGCGCGGGCATCGTGTGCCCGTGGGTGGACCATCCCGAGGACGACGACTGGTACCGGCTGACCCGCGAGGGGGCCCGCTGCTACCCGGGGCTGGTGGAGGCGCTGGGCGAGGACTTCGGGTACGCCAAGGTGGGCGCGCTGCTGGTGTCCGAGGACCCGGCGGAGCTGGAGCCGGTGCACTCCCTGCTGCGGCGGCGTCGGGCGGAGGCGCCGGAGATGGGCGAGGTCACCGAGGTGGCGGCTCCGGCCGAGCTGTTCCCGCCGCTGTCGGACACCTTGAGCGCGCTCCTGGTGCCGGGGGCGGCCCGCGTGGACGGTCGCTCGGTCCGGGACGCGCTGCTCCAGGCCGCAGTGGCGCGGGGCGCCCGGCTGCACGCCGGCACCGCGACCCTCACTCCGGACGGTCAGGTGCTCGTCCACGGGGCGACGGGCGGCGGGCTCGGCGTTCCGGGGACGAGGGGGGTGGCGGCCGGGCCCCGCGAGCACGGCGCGGGCGGTGCGGGTGAGGAGGGCCGGTCCGGGAGGGACGGGTCGTGGCGGCAGGCGGTGCCGCTCGGCGAAGCGGATGGCGCGGGAGCGGCGGGAGCGGCGGGAGCGGCGGGAGCGGCGTCGGCCGGTTCCGTGGCGGCGTCCGGGGCGGACGGCGGGGGCGCCCCGCGCGGCCGGGTCGCTGGAGGCGGCGCGGGCGGCGCGGACGGCATGGGCGGCGCGGGCGGTGGGCTTCCGGTGGAGGGGGATGCGGTGATCGTCGCGGCCGGGGCGTGGACGGGTGAGGTGTGCCGGGCGCTCGGCGCCGAGCTGCCCGTGTTCCCCAGGCGCGGCCAGATCCTGCACGCCACCCTCGAAGGCGTCGACACCGCGTGGTGGCCGATCGTGCTGCCGAGCGTGGGGCCGTACCTGCTGGGGTTCCCCGGGTCGCGGGTGGTGATCGGGGCGACGGTGGAGGACGTCGGTTTCGCGCCGCGGGTGACCATGGGCGGGCTGGAGGAGGTACTCCAGGCGGGGCTGCGCGTCGCGCCGGGGCTGGCCGGGGCGACGGTGGCGGAGACGCGGGTGGGGCTGCGCCCGGTGTACGCCCCAGGGAAGCCGCTGATCGGTGAGCTCACCTCGCGGGTGGTGGTGGCGACCGGGCTCAGCGCGTACGGGCTGACTGCGGGCCCCTTCGCGGGCCGGATCGCCGCGGCCCTGGCGCTCGGCGAGCGGCCGCCCATCGACGTCACCGCCTACGCGCTGCCACGGCCCTGACGCCGGCCCGGACGCCGGCCCGGACGCCGGCCCTGACGCCACCCTGACACCGGCCAGGCAAGAGGGGACCCCCTCGCGGTCTGTCCGTTTGCCCAGCGTATGATCGGTTTCCTCCCCACCGTCGCGCCCGTGGGGAGGCCGATGTGCCGCGCTTCGCACCGTTCATGCTGGTCGTGCTCCTGCTCGCCGCCGGGTGCGGCGCGGATCCCACGGCCGGACCCCCGGTCGGCCCTGGGGCGGCGCCGTCGCGGCGGCCGATCGCGCCGGGCCCGCCCAGGGCGCCGCGCCCCGCGCGCCCGCAACCCGAGGTCCGGCCGCCCGCCGTCCAGGTGCCGTACGCCGCCTCCGGCCGGTACGCCGTCGTCCCCGGCACCGCGCCGGCGCGTCCCGGCCCGGGCCGGCCGGTGCGGTACCTGGTGGAGGTGGAGCGGGGCCTGCCGTTCGAGCCCGGCGAGTTCGCCGCCCAGGTGCACCGCATCCTGAACGACGGCCGCGGCTGGGCCCGCTTCCAGCGGGTGGACCGCGGCCCGGTCCGGGTCCGGGTGGCCCTGTCGAGCCCGGGCACGACAATCCGCCAGTGCCGTCCGCTGCGCACCGGCGGCGAGCTGTCCTGCTGGAACGGCAGACGTTCGATCATCAACGCGCTGCGCTGGGCGGTCGGCGTCCCGCAGTACGAGGGCGACCTGGCCGCCTACCGCAGCTACCTCATCAGCCACGAGGTCGGCCACGGGCTCGGCCACGGTCACCGCTCCTGCCCCGGCCCGGGCCGGCTCGCCCCGGTCATGACGCAGCAGTCGAAGTCGCTGGGCCGCTGCCGGCCGAACCCGTGGCCGTTCCCGGACCGCGCGCCCGGCACGCGGGAGCCGCAGACTGGGGACAGGAGACCATGAGAGGGGACGGGCATGATCCGCATCGGCACGGGCAGGCTGACCGGCGGCCAGGACGGCGAGATCGCGGTCTTCAAGGGCGTCCCGTTCGCGAAGGCCCCGTTCGGACGGCTCAGGTTCGCCGCCCCGGAGCCGCCGGAGCCGTGGGACGGCGTGCTGGAGGCCACCAGGTTCGGCCCGCGCCCGCCGCAGCCGCCGATGATGCCGGGCCTGCCGCCGTGGAGCCCGGACGGCGGCCTCGACTGCCTGTCCCTCAACGTCTGGACGCCCGACCCGGGCGGCGCCGGCCTGCCGGTGATGGTGTGGATCTACGGCGGCGCGTACCGGTCCGGCTACGCCGACCTGCCCGCCTACGACGGCGCGCGACTGGCCCGGCAGGGCGTGGTGGTGGTGACGTTCAACCACCGCGTCGGCTTCGAGGGCTACGGGCACGTGCCGGGCCGTCCCGCGAACCGGGCCCTGCTGGACCAGGTGGCGGCGCTGCGCTGGGTGCGGGAGAACGTCGCGGCCTTCGGCGGCGACCCGGGCAACGTGACGGTGTTCGGCGAGTCGGCGGGCGCGGGCGCGATCGCCTGCCTGCTGGCGATGCCGTCGGCGCGCGGCCTGTTCGGCCGGGCGATCGCGCAGAGCGTGCCGGGCATGACGTTCACCCCGGCCTTCGCCGCCCGGGTGACGGACGCGGTCGAGCGGCGGCTCGGCGGGGTGCCGCTCGCGGAGAGCGCGCCGGAGGCGCTGGTGGCGGCCGGGGAGGCGGTCGCGACCGAGGAGATGCGCGGGGACGTGGGCCGGTGGGGGCCGATGGCGTACGAGTCGATCGCGTTCGCCCCGGTCGTGGACGGCGAGGTGCTGCCGGACACGCCGTGGAACGCCCTCGCGGCGGGCGCGGCCCGCGACGTGGCCCTGATCGCCGGGTACAACCGGGACGAGTTCCGCCTGTTCCACGCCATGTCCGGCGGCAACCCGGCCCCGGACCTGGAGGGGGCCCTGCGGACGCTGGCCCCGCCTTACGCGGAGGACGCCTACCGCGCCGCGCACCCGGGCGCCTCGGACGAGGACCTGTACGTGACGCTCATGTCGGACTGGATGTTCCGGATGCCGAGCACCCTGCTCGCCGACGCCCACACCGGCGTCACCCACGCCTACGAGCTGACCTGGTCCCCCACCCCGGAGCTGCGGGCCTGCCACGCGCTGGACGTGCCGCTGACGTTCGGCGTGATCGACGACGACGACATGGCGCGGATGCTGACCGGCGGCTCCCCCGACCTGCCCGCGCTGTCGGAGCAGGTGCGCACGGCCTGGACGGCGTTCGCCGCGACCGGCGACCCGGGCTGGCCCCGCTACGACAGCGCGACCGCCACGACCCACCTGTTCGACGTCGTCCCGTCGGACGTGGACGACCCGGAGGCGGCCTCGCACGCGCTCTGGGCCAAGGCGGGGTTCCCGCCGATCGGCCACCCCGCCGCCTGACGCCCGCTTCCCCGGGGGCCCACGCGTTGACGTATCGCGATATATCGTACGCTTGGGAACACCGGGACTCCCGTCCCGGTTACCGGATTGAACGGACTTCCAGGGGAGAGTGGGCGATGGCGGGAATGCGTACGGCACGGCGGATCCTGGCGGGCGGGGCCGCCCTGGCCGCGGCCGGCTGGGCGTTGCGCGACGTGCCGGCGGAGCTGGGGGCGCGGCCGCTGGACTCGGGCCCGGAGCGGGCCGCGCGGGTGCGCCGCTCCAGCCAGTTCAAGGACGGCTCCTTCTACAACTCGATGCCCGAGCCGACCCATGTGATGAACACGCCGCCGGTGAGCCTGCTCGGCGAGCTGGCGCGCAACAAGGAGCAGCGCCGCCCGGCCGGCCCCGTGCCGATGCGCGTGCCGCCCGCGGGCCCCGCGCCCGCCGACGGGCTGCGCGCCGTCTGGTACGGCCACGCCTCGACGCTGGTGGAGATCGAGGGCAGGCGGGTGCTGTTCGACCCGGTGTGGAGCGAGCGGGTCTCGCCGTCGCAGCTCGTCGGGCCCAAGCGGCACCACCCGCTGCCGGTCGCGATCAGCGAGCTGCCGCCGGTGGACGCCGTCGCGATCTCCCACGACCACTACGACCACCTCGACCTCGCGACCGTGCGCGCGCTGGTCCGGACGCAGAAGGCGCCGTTCCTGGTGCCGCTGGGCATCGGGGCGCACCTGGAGCGGTGGGGCGTGCCGGCGTACCGGATCATCGAGCTGGACTGGGAGGAGGAGGCCGAGGTCGCCGGGCTGCGCTTCGTCGCCACCGCGGCGCGGCACTTCTCCGGACGGTCCCTGCGCCGCAACGACACGCTGTGGGGCTCGTGGGTGGTCGCGGGCGCGGCCAAGCGGGTCTTCTACGCGGGCGACTCGGGCTACTTCGAGGGGTACCGCGGCATCGGGGCGGCGCACGGGCCGTTCGACCTGACGCTCATGCCCATCGGCGCCTACAGCCCCGCCTGGCCGGACATCCACATGAACCCCGAGGAGGCCGTCAACGCCCACCTCGACCTCGGCGGGAAGCTGCTGCTGCCGGTGCACTGGGCGACGTTCACGCTGGCGCTGCACCCGTGGGCGGAGCCGGTGGACCGGCTGTGGCGGGAGGCCAAGGCGCGCGAGGTGGACATCGTGGTGCCGCGGCCGGGCGAGGCCGTGGACGCCGCGGCGGCCCCGGCGCCCGACGGCTGGTGGGAGACCCTGGGCTGACGGCCGGCCCGCGCGGGGACCGGCCCTCGGCTGACGGCCGGCCCGCGCGGGGCCGTACAGTGCCAGGGTGAGCAACCTGGAGCGTGCGCCGCAGGAGATCCGCTGCGGCGCGGAGCAGGGCGCGGCCGGCGAGCTGCTGGCCGGCCGCGCGGTCCCGCTGGGCGGCCCGCGCGCCATGGCGGTGAGCAGGACCCTCCCCGGCGTGCACCGGCGCATGATCGGCGCCTGGTGCTTCCTGGACGCCTACGGCCCCGAGCGCACGGCCATGCGCGTGCCGCCCCACCCGCACACCGGCCTGCAGACCGTGACGTGGCTGCTCGCGGGCGAGGTGCTGCACCGCGACAGCCTGGGCAGCCTCCAGCGGGTACGCCCCGGGCAGCTCAACCTCATGACCGCCGGCCGCGGCATCTCCCACTCCGAGGAGTCGGCCGTGGAGGTGCTGCACGGCGTGCAGCTCTGGGTGGCGCTGCCCGCGGCGCACCGCCACGACGCGCCCGCCTTCGAGCACCACGAGGCGCTGCCGGTGCTGGACGGCCCGGGCTTCGCCGCCACCGTGCTCATGGGGACGCTCGGCGGGGCGGTCTCCCCCGCCACCGCCCGCACCCCGCTCGTCGGGGCGGAGATCGCGGTGGACGGCGCGGGCGAGGTGCCGCTCGACCCCGGGTTCGAGCACGGGCTGCTGCTGCTCGACGGCGAGGTCGAGGGGCTGGAGCCGGGGCCGCTGGCGTACCTGCCGCCGGGACGGCCGGGGGTCCGGCTGTCGGGGCGCGGGCGGGTGCTGCTCATCGGCGGCGCGCCGTTCGAGGAGGAGATCGTCATGTGGTGGAACTTCGTGGGCCGCACGCACGACGAGATCGCGGCCTTCAGGAAGGAGTGGGCCGAGGGCGAGGGGTTCGGCGTCGTCGAGGGGTTCGACGGAGATCCGCTCCCCGCGCCCGTCCTGCCCGCCATCCGGCTCAAGCCGCGCGGGCGGGTCCGCTGAGCCGCGCGGGCGGGGCCGTCCAGCCGGCGGCCTGGCGGCCGGCCGCGCCGGCCGCGTGCCACTCGCCGCCGTACGTGGCGACCGAGCGTCAGGTCACGAAGCGGCCCATCCGGTACACGGCGAGGGGGCGGCGCAGGGCCGTGATGTCGGTGAGCGGGTCGCCGGAGACGACCAGCAGGTCGGCGTCGTGGCCGGGGGCGATCGCGCCCTTGCGGCCCGCCACGCGGCAGGCGCCGGCCGCGACCGAGGTGATCGCGCGCAGCACGTCCACGGGCGCGTACCCGTGCTCGACCAGCATCTCGGCCCCGTACGGCAGCACGCCGTGCGGCTTGGGCGGCCCGATCCCGGCGTCCGTGCCGATGACGAAGCGCACCCCGGCGGCGTAGAAGGCGCGTACCGCCTCGCTGATCCCGGCCATCCTGGCCCGGATGCGCGGCGGCGGCGGGACGGCCGACGGCACCAGGCCCGCGGTGAGGGAGACGACGACGCCGGAGGAGGCCAGCCGCCGGATCAGCGCGTGGTCCACCTCGTAGCCGTCCTCGGTGAAGAACGAGCAGTGCTCGATCGAGTCGAACCCGGCGTCCAGGGCGTGCGCGACGCCCTCGGCGCAGTGGGCGTGCGCAGTGATCGGCAGGCCGTGCGCGTGGGCCTCGTCCACGGCCGCCTTCAGCTCGGCGGGGCCGTACTGCAGCAGGTGGGAGTGGCTGCCGGGCGTCATCTCGCCGCCGGTCACCATCATCTTGACCACGTGCGCGCCGCGGGCGGCCCGCTCCCGCACCGCCTCGCGGACGCCCTGCTCGCCGGCCGCCTCGCCGCCGAGGAACCAGCAGTGGCCGCGGGGCGTGGTGATGGGCGGCCCGGCGGCGAGGATCTCCGGCCCGTCCAGCCCCAGCCCGAGCTCCAGCGCGAGGTGGCCGCGGTCGCCGAGGTCGCGGACGGTGGTGACGCCGGCCGCGAGGTGCGCCCGCGCGGCCTCGCGCATCCGCCCGGCCAGCCCCGGCCGCTCCAGCGCGGCCACGACGTCGGGGCTCGCGTCGAACGCGAGGTGCACGTGGCAGTCGATGAGGCCGGGCAGCAGCGTGGCGTCCTCCCCCAGGTCCACGACGGTGAGGGGTTCGCCGGGGACGCGGGGCGCGTCCTCCGGGTCGCCGGACACGACGGCGGTGACGCGGCCGTTCGCGGTGAGCACCACGCGGTCGTGGTGCAGGTCGTGGCCGTCGAAGAGGCGGGGGGCGCGTAGGGCGAGCATGCCGACAGCGTGACGCACGGGCGCCGGGCGCGCCTGAGTATCCCCCTACTCACTTCGCCCGCCTCCGCTGGGCAGACCGCGGGAGCCGGCTCCGCCTTCGTTCCGCACGCGGCGGAGAAGCAGGCAGCAGGGCCAAAGCACAAGAACTGCCGCAAGAAGGAGGACCAAGGAGACAGCGATGATGTCGGGGAGCGGCAGAGATCCGGGCTTGTAGAGCTTGACGTCGTGGCCGACGTCGAGGGCCGGTACGCGGTCGCCCTCGGACAATTCGAACTCACCATAGCCGTAGATCCAGGCATTCCGTCGTTCGATCTTCCCGTCGTCGGATCGATAGGATCCTCGCCACTGACAACCGCCGCGGACCCCGCACGTGAGTTGTTCGGCGACGAAAACGCCGGACCGCCCCTCGCCTCGCGCCGCTCGTAGTTCGAGTTGCAGACCTGGGACGGCCACGACCCCGAGCATTATCCCGATCACGATGGACACCGGCGCCATCGTGACAGCGAGAGCGGTCAGGCACCCCTTGAGACAACCAGATGTGCAGCCTTCGTTCGCCACGCTCGCGTCTCCGCCCGTAAGCGATGTGGCCCCCGGTCCAGGAACGAATGCCGTTCAGCCCGAGTTCCCTCATCGGGCAGCGCAGTCGGGCGTCGGCCACGTCACGAGGCGACCAGGCATGAGGCACAGGTCCGCTCAGTAGACGGAGATGTGCGGGTGGTCGTAGTGGTTGGCGGTGGTGCCGCCGCGGTCGGTCATGACGCGCCAGGCGCCGGTGCGGACGTGCCAGATGCGCTGGCGGTAGATGATGTACATGATGCCGAGCCGTCTGGCGTTCTTGATGGCCCAGGCCGCGATGCGGTCGCCGCGGGCGCGCTCGGCGGGCGACGGCATCGCGCCGCCGCGGCTCAGCATGAAGTCGCAGGCCCGGCCGAGCGGGTGCTCGCCGCCATCCTGGATGGCGCGGTAGCAGCCGATCCCGAACGGCACCTCGAAGCGTTCCCTCACGAGCTGCTTCACCAGCGCCATGCGCGGCGTGATGTTGTCCGGCCCCTGCGGGAGCTGCGGGACGAAGGTGCCGTCGGGCCGCAGGCCGGGCGCCCGGTAGAGCTGGTCGATCTTGTCCTTGACGCGCTCGATCTGCTTCTCGGCCTTGTCCTTGCGTTTCTCCAGCTCGCCGAGGGTGCGGCCGAGCTCCCCGGCGCGGGCCGTGGCCTCCTCCTGCGCCCGCTGCCGCTCGTCGCGGACCGCGGCGAAGCCCTTGAGCTTGGCGTCCTGGAGGGCCACCAGGTGCTGGACGAGGGCCAGCCGGTTGAGCAGCGCCCCTGGGTCGCCGCCGGAGGCGAGCAGGGTGGCCTGGTTCGGCTCGGCGCCGGTGTAGTGGGCGACGGCCAGGGCGCGCAGCTCGGTGGAGTGCCGGTCGAAGACCTCCTGGGCGGCGGCCAGCCGCTCGCGGGCCGCCTTCTCGGCCTGCTCGGCCTTCTGGTGGGCGATGCGGCTGCCGTAGTAGTCGGTGATCAGCCGGTCGGAGTCCTTCTGCAGGGCGGCCAGCTCCTTCTTGAGCTGGGCGACCGTGGGTCTGGGCTCGGCGTGCGCCGGGGCCGGCAGGACGGCGGCGAGGACGGCGGTGAGGACGGCGGTGAGGGCGACAGCGAGGGCGGCGAGGGCCGGCCGCCGCCGCGCTGAGGGGCGTCCGGCGCGCGACCGCGCAGCGGTGGGGGGAGCCGCCACACTTCTCCTTGTCCGGGACCGGGGTGTACGACGCACGATCGTAGACGATCACGGACGGCGGTATGCACCTTATGACGGTTTCGGGTTGCCGTTATCGCGGGAGCGGCGGGTTCTGCGCACCACGATCTGCCGTCCGGCGAGCACCGAGCCCGGCACCACGACCAGGCCGAGGAGGCTGGAGCCCAGGCCGACGCCGACGTCGGCGTCCAGCAGTTTGTCGCCGCCCTTGAGCAGCGGCACGCCGAGCGAGACCCCGACCGAGACCGACAGCAGCGGGCCCGGCTCGCGGGCGGGCGCGGCGGCGGTGGTCACCGGGGCCTTCACCGGCTCCTTGCTGGGGGCTTCGGCAGGGGCTTTGGTGGGGGCTTTGGTGGGGGCCGGTTCGGCGGGCCCGGTGGTGGCGGGGGCCTTGGTGGCGGGGGCCTTGGTGGCGGGGGCCTTGGCGGTCGCGCGGGGCGCGGTGGTGGTGGGGCCGCGGTGGGGCGGGGCCTGCGGAACGGGTCGCGCGGCGGCACGGTGGCGGGGGCGGTGGCGGTGGGCGTGCGTCCCGGGGCGTCGCCGGTGCGGTCCGGCGGTCGGCGGGCAGCGCCACCACGGGGGTGGCGCGGCGCGGCGGGCTGGGTGGTGGCGGGCTGGGTGGTGGCGGGCGTCGCCGGGGCGGTCGGGGTGGCAGGGTGGGGATCGCGGGCGGCGTGCCGGTCGGTACGGGCGCCGCGGTGGCCGGCGGGAGGGCGGCGCCGTCCCCGGGGCCGGGCGGCTCGCGTAACAACACGAACGCCGACGCCACCGCCGCCGCCGTGGCCAGCACCAGCCCGCCGGTCACGGCGAGCCGGCGCCCGGGGGTGAGCGCGCCGTCGGCCAGACCGGTGGTCGTGCCGGGCGGCTGCGCCCCGCGCGGCAGCAGCGCGGCCAGCGGCAGGGTGAGGATGCCGAGCCCGGCGCGCCCGCGCTCCTCCCAGTCGTCGCCGTACTCGGCCGCGGCGGTCTCCTCCAGCTCGGCGAGGAACGCCTCGGCCGAGGCGGGCCGGGCGGCGGGGTCCTTGGCCAGGCCGTGCCGGATGAGCGGGCGCAGCGGCTCCTCGACGTCCTCCAGCGGGAGCGCGGCGTGCCGGTGCTGGAAGGCGAGGGCGGCGGCGCTGCCCGCCCGGAAGGGGCGGTGGCCGGTCAGGCACTCGAAGAACACCAGCGTGGCGGCGTACACGTCGCCGGCGGGCCCGGCGGGGGCGTCGTCCCACAGCTCGGGCGCCATGTACGGCGGCGTCCCCGCCAACGAGCCCTGCGCGCCCGAGCGGGCCGCCACGCCGAAGTCGACGAGCTTGCTGTCGCCGTCCGGGGTGACGAGCACGTTCTCCGGCTTGAAGTCGCGGTGCACGACGCCGCGCCGGTGAGCCTCGGCGAGGCCGAGCAGCGCGCCCTTGAGCACCGCGAGCGCGGCCTCGGCGCCGGTGCGGCCCTCGCGCTCCAGCAGCCGCCGCAGCGTGACGCCGTTGACCAGCTCCATCACGATGACGGCGGCGCCGGGCCGCTCGTCGTGGTCCAGCAGGCGGGCGACGTGCGGGCTGTCGATCTCGCCGAGGAGCCGGGCCTCGTCCCGGAAGCGCGCGGCGAACTCCGGGTCCTCGCGCAACGACGGCGCCAGGTGCTTGATCGCCACCTCCAGGCCGTCGGACTCGCGCACGGCGAGCATCACGCGGCCCGTCCCGCCGCGGCCGAGTTCCCGGATCTCCGTGTAGCCGGGAACACTCATGGAAGCCTCCTGACTGGACATAGATCCTTATGTCAGGACGCTAACGCGGCGTCACTCCCGGTGTCGACCCCCTTCTGCGCAGTAACCGCGACCCTTTGCGCATGACTCCCGCCGACGCGCCCTCACGCGGGGTTCAGCTCCCGCCAGCCGGCGGCCAGCGAGCGCGCGATCGGCTCGATCACCCGCCGGTCGCTCCAGTAGAACGGGTGCACCAGCGGGGTGGCGTACAGCGGTGACGCCCCGCCCACGGACACCGCCCGGTCCATCGTCACCCGCTCCTCGTACGCCGGGCCGAGCGGCCGCATCGGGTAGGCCACCA